>JABSOI010000046.1 GCA_013216015.1 Alteromonadaceae bacterium
ATATTCCAGAGCCAGAGCGTGCAATTGACGGTGCATTCATCATGCCTATCGAAGATGTATTCTCAATTTCTGGTCGTGGTACTGTTGTAACAGGTCGTGTAGAACTCGGTATTCTAAAAATAATTAAAAAAAAAAAAGTTGTTGGTATCCGTGATACACAAAAATCTATTTGTACTGGTGTTGAAATGTTCCGCAAGTTGCTTGACGAAGGTCGTGCTGGTGAGAACTGTGGTATTTTATTACGTGGTCTTAAGCGTGACGATGTTGAACGTGGTCAAGTATTGGCTGCTCCTGGTTCAATTAACCCACACACAAAATTCGAATCTGAAGTATACGTGTTAAGTAAAGATGAAGGTGGTCGTCATACTCCATTCTTCAAAGGCTATCGTCCACAGTTTTACTTCCGTACAACAGATATCACAGGTGCTGTAGAGCTTCCTGAAGGTGTTGAAATGGTAATGCCTGGCGACAACTTGAAATTTGTTGTTGAGCTTATCAACCCAGTAGCGATGGACGAAGGTTTACGCTTCGCAATCCGTGAAGGTGGTCGTACTGTGGGTGCTGGTGTTGTATCTAAAATAATGGGTTAATATCCAGTTTTAGGTCACACTTTAAAAAAGACGCTTCGGCGTCTTTTTTTGTTAGGATATTGTTTGAGATTATTATACCAACTTAGCATAAGTAACTGATCATTTTCAGATGCTCTAAATATCCAACAACTGCGTTGTTTTCAATCCCTGTTTTTAATCTCAATAGGCCAGTTATTGCTCAATAATTGCCCCTGCATTATTCTACTTACGAGGATTCATCCCCTAATTACTCTAACGCCTTTCCCACATGGCAGCTGTTAGACATCTATGCCTTTGCTGCATTAGTGCATCCATACACGTCGATGTGGTACTTAGTTTTTGTCTGAACAAAAAAACTATTTTCTTGAAAATTTATCCTCACTGAAGACTGACCTGTTATTTTGGCGAATTGGGTTTAAACACAATTAAATCTCAGAGTTCTTTTGTCTTTAAAACTTGTCACACTTAATTTGTTAATTCCTTATCAAACAGTTTATCTACAGTAATGAATAATTTTATATCAGCTCTCAAACAAATTTCTGATGATATTGAGCATCAGGGGTTCTCCATTATAGAACAGGCATTTTCTTCAGTTATGATCGAAAAACTATTACAAAATTGTCTCAATAATCATAAGGAATTTACGCAAGCCAGTATTGGTCGAGAACAAAATTGACAGCTAAACACCAAAATTCGTCAAGATAAAATTTGTTGGTTTAATGGTACAAATGAGGTACAGCATGAGTATCTGAATTTAATGAATGAATTAAGGTTAATGGTTAATCGTCAATTTTATTTGGGTTTATTTGATTACGAATGTCATTATGCCAAGTACGAGCATAGTGATTTTTATAAAAAACATCTTGATGCTTTTAAAGGTCGTTCAAATCGCGTTCTTAGTACTGTTAGTTATTTAAATACTCCTGCGCAAGGCGGCGAGCTAATAATATATCATCAGGAGTCAACAGAGGTCGCTGCTAAGGTTATTCGCAAAGCTAGCACTTTTGGTGGTATTCGAAAGTGAACGATTTCCTCATGAGGTGTTAGCGGCAGCATCAGTGCGTTATTCTATAGCTGGTTGGTTTCGTACCAATAATTCTATTGCAGGTGTTATTGACCCAGCGTCGTAATATCACTTTAAGTAATAAAATTTACTAATATAAATAATAAAAAAGGATGCCGAAGCATCCTTTTTAGAAAGTTTAAAGAAAAAGCGCTTAATTATTTCTTAGCGTTTCTCTCTTTCTCTGCAGCGATAACAGTTTCTGCTACGTTCATCGGACAAGGCAGATAATGGCTGAATTCCATAGAGAATTGACCACGACCTGATGTCATTGTACGTAAAGAACCGATATAACCGAACATTTCTGCCAGTGGAACGTCAGCTTTAATGCGAACACCGGTAACACCTGCTTGTTGATCTTTGATCATGCCACGACGACGGTTTAAGTCACCAATAACATCACCAACGTGATCGTCAGGAGTGAATACATCAACTTTCATGATAGGTTCAATCAACTGTGGTGCTGCTTTAGGAATTGATTGACGGAATGCGCCTTTACCAGCTATTTCAAAAGCAACAGCTGATGAATCGACGGCATGGAAGCCACCGTCGTATAATTCAACTTCAACATCTAAAACCGGGAAGCCAGCTAAAGTACCTTGGTTCATCATGCTCTTGAAACCTTTCTGAACTGCAGGCCAGAATTCTTTCGGTACGTTACCACCAACAACTGATGATGTGAACACGAAACCTGAACCAGGCTCACCAGGCTTGATACGATAATCAATTTTACCGAATTGTCCAGAACCACCAGATTGTTTCTTATGCGTGTAGCTATCATCAATTTCTTGTGTGATAGTTTCACGGTAAGCAACTTGAGGTTTACCAACAACTAAGTCAACACCGTAAGTACGTTTTAGGATATCTACTTTAATGTCTAAGTGAAGCTCACCCATACCAGACAAGATTGTTTCACCTGAATCATCGTCAGTTTCAACTTTAAATGTTGGATCTTCTGCAACCATTTTACCGATAGCAAGACCCATTTTCTCCGTTGAACCTTTATCTTTAGGTGCTACAGAGATAGAGATTACTGGTTTAGGGAATACCATGGCTTCTAGGATGATTGGGTGTTTAGGATCACATAATGTGTGACCTGTTTGAACGTTACTTTTCATACCTACAATCGCGATGATATCACCCGCTTTCGCTGACGATAGTTCGTTACGATCATCGGCTTGCATCTCACACATACGACCAATACGCTCAGTTTTTCCTGTTGCAGCATTAAGAATGGAATCACCTTTCTTCAATGTACCTGAATAGATACGAATAAAAGTAAGGGCACCAAAACGGTCATCAGTGATTTTGAATGCTAACGCTTTGAATGTTTCATCTTCAGAAACAATTGCGTGCTCACCTGTAGGCTCACCCTCTTCATTAGTAAGCGGCTGTGGATCAACCTCATCTGGTGATGGTAAATAATCAACTACAGCGTTAAGAATGTTTTGAACACCTTTGTTTTTAAAGGCAGAACCACAGTAAGTTGGGAAGAATTCCATTGTACGTGTTCCTTTACGGATACAACGTTTGATATCTTCCATAGATGGCTCTACGCCATCTTCTAGATATGCTTCGAAAAGGTCATCATCTTGCTCAAGTGCAGTTTCAAGTAATAATTCACGGTATTCTTCTACTTTATCAACCATGTCTGCAGGCACATCAGTGATTTCGTAGTTTTCTGGGAGACCTGTATCATCCCATATCCATGCTTTACGTGTAAGTAGATCAACAACACCAGCGAAGTCATCTTCGATACCAATTGGTAATACCATGATCAGTGGGTTAGCACCAAGTACTTTTTTGGTTTGTTCAACAACACGGTAATAATCAGCACCGATACGGTCTAATTTATTCACGAAGATAATACGGGAAACTTCTGACTCGTTTGCATAACGCCAGTTAGTTTCTGATTGTGGCTCAACACCACCGCTGCCACAGAATACCCCAATACCACCATCAAGTACTTTAAGTGAACGGTAAACTTCCACCGTAAAATCAACGTGACCAGGAGTATCGATTACGTTTAAACGATGATCTTTCCAAAAACAACTTACCGCAGCAGACTGGATAGTAATACCGCGCTCAGCTTCTTGTTCCATGAAGTCAGTAGTAGATTCACCATCGTGCACTTCACCTGTTTTATGGATTTGTCCGGTAAGTTTTAAAATACGTTCAGTTGTTGTGGTCTTACCCGCATCAACGTGAGCGAAGATACCAATATTTCTGTACTTGGATAAAGCTGTCATTATTTTACTCTATTATTAAAATTAAATTGTTGAAATTTTGCGCGCGAGTATACCATTCCTAAGAGGAAACAAACATAAAAACTGAAAAAAAATCTAATTTTAAAGTTTTCATTAAAATAGCTTAATGACTATTTAGTGCTTAAAAACAATAAACTTTTCATTTTTTTAAAGGTGTTTAATAAAATATGGTTACGGATAATAAAATTAACTAGAATTTGTTGCGACGAAAAGACTTCCTGAATTGTTATATAGTGTAAAGATAGGAATACAAAGATACTATTTAAAAAGGATAACAATTTGATGGATTTGAATAAGCAACTCATTTTAAAAAGGATAACAATTTGATGGATTTGAATAAGCAACTCATTGCAGGGATGAAAAATGGAGATGCAGATGCCTTTGAACAATGTTATCGAATACTATCGCCAACTATTTATACTGCGATCTTAAAAATATGTAGAAATAGAGACAGTGCGGATGATTTACTGCATGACTCATTTTTAGATGCTTTTGACAAAATAGCCAGTTATGATAGTTCAAACAGCTTTATAGCATGGTTAAAGCGGATTGCCTTTAATAACACCTTTAATTATTTAAAAAAGCAAAAAAATACTTTCCAATTAATTAACAATTTGGCTACTGAAACTTTGCACGAAAAATCTGTAGCTGATGCTTATGATGATACAGACCTACTGAGTAAACTTATGGTTTCGGTTCCCACAAATCATAGAGTTATTTTATGGCTGTTTGTGGTGGAACAATATAGTCATGAGGAAATCGCTCTATTAGTGAGCAAATCGCCGAGTTACTCAAAATCTATTGTTTCTCGTTGTTTACAAAAATTGAAAGATAATGTTAAGGAGAACGAAAGTGCATATATGTGATACTCGTTTGGGATCAAAACTTATAGAACTTGAATTAATACATTTACAGCAATGTGACGAATGTAACTCTCAACATATAATGCTAATGGAATTAAAACAAGAAGCAAATGATATGGAATTAATGCAGCCACCAGAAGCTGTTTGGAACAAATTGGCAAATTCGTCAATGATGAATCAAAAGAAAAAGAAAGATATTTGGTCTTATGTTGTAGGTTTTGCTGCATCTACTACATTTTTAGCATTAACTTGGTTAATGTTTAATAACTATCAATTACAACAACAGTTAGAACAAGTATTGCAAGTTAATCAAAATCTAGAATTGCAGCTAGTACAAGACACGATGCCAACTTTTCGCCAAGCACAGTTATTGTTAAGTGTTAGGAAAATTGAACAAGAGTTAGTAATAGCAATAACACCCGCTGAAAAATTAGTTCTTTTGAAAAAGCGTCAACGTTTAATAGCCAATATGATTAAAGGTCAAAATGGAGCCCAAAATGAATTTAGTATTTAACAAAATGAGAATATTACCATTAGTTTTGATTTGTTTTTCTTCAATATCTTCTGCTGATGAATGTGCATCAGTTAATTTATTGCCTACTCAAATTAACGGTAAAACTTATATTCTAAACCTATTGTCAGACAATGGTCATCGTAGATTTGAGAAAAGAGTATATAAAAACTTTAAAAATTTAGTTATAGAACCTCAACAGTATTATTTAGCAGAAGGCAGTCATACACTAACTATTGAACAATGGTATTCTGAAGACTACAGAGGTACGCTCAATAATACTTATGATGCTTATAATACTAAAAAGATTCCTAATATCTATTTCACACGTAATAGATTTGCAACAGCTATTCAAACAAAGGTTATTCAATTAAATGTAAAAGCTGGCCATAAGTATTCTTTAAATTTATCAAGTAATAATTTAGATGCGCAAGTGCATGTTGAAACTGAAACAAAATTAACTTGTGTTGCAGACAGCTCCGAAATATTAAATGCTAAAGAAGAATTAACGAGTGAACTACAAGACACTTTTAGTTTGACAAAATCTCTGGATTATCGTTTGCACCGAATTATGGCTGAGATTAACAGTTACCATAATAATATTCAAAAGAACAATATACACAGTAGTCTTGTACCTTTAAACGCAAGCGATATTTTTGGTATAACAACAGACAATATCGACTCTACGCATAGTGATGGTATTAGGGTGCTGTCAGTCTTTCCCTATTCATTTGCCAGCCAGTTAGGTTTGGCTAGTGGAGATAAAATTATTGCCTTGGGAGATGAGCCAGTCATTAATAGTGTAAAACTACCCTTGCAGGTATTAAGTGAATATTTTGATAAGATATTTATTGGCGGTGCAATTAAAATTAAAGTAGTACGAAACAGTAAAGAAATAGCTTTTTCAAGTAAATATATACCCGTTATTTCTCCAGAAGTTAAATATCGGGTAAGTGGTGAATTAACATCAACAGAAAATATACTTTCTTGGGAACCTATATTAATTAATCCAAATCAACTGCCTGATGATTTGAATTTTTCATTTAATCAATTAATGTTAGAAATTAATGATTATTATCGAGAATATAAGAATATCAACAGTGGCTCTATTCGTTTGGTCAGGGAAGCGCAAGAAGACATTAAATTTGGTTTGGTTGGAGAAATAGTTAAAACGAATAATACTTTCGGGTATCGGGTCACTAGTATTGAATCAGGAAGCCCGGGAGATTTAATCGGTTTGATTAACGGTGATATAATAGTCTCTGCTGGTAGTCACAACTATCGGGCAAGTAATTTTCAAAGTTTAAAAATGCAATTTGCAACATTGGAATCTGGTAAAGAATATACATTAACAGTAAAACGACAAGACAAAGAAATTACACTGGACGATATATATAGACCGAAAATTTTACCAAGTTTTGTACTCGATATTGATTTAAGTTCAGTTAATTTAGCTCATGAGTTGCTAAATGATGCGCACCAGACAAATGTTAGATGGAAAAGGTCTAAAAGGTCTAAAAGGTTTAATATCTTTGGGAGAACATCGACAGGGTATGAACATCCTCGGGAGAGCAAAAACGCCAGAAGGATAGCCGCAGGAAAAATTTTAGACAGTCATGGAAAAAGCAATGCATACCGTTAAATTGTGTAGATAATAGAGAGCTCATTACTGGACAGAATGTTCAGGGTGAGTTTTTTATTGGTTTAAATAATAAGCTTGCTTCTTTTATCTGGAACTGTATAATGCGCCTCTGCGTTTAGTTGAGTCTGGGCGTAAAGACCAAGTATTTTAATACTACTTGGTTACACAACAACCCCGATATGGGGTTGAATGTTATAGCGACACTCCCCCCTTTTTTATACAAAAAGGTGATGGGCTGTGTTTTGTTGTTCTTTAAAATTGGGGATTTGATAAATGTCAAATCAAAGAATTCGCATTCGTTTGAAAGCGTTCGATCATCGTTTGATTGATCAATCTACAGCAGAAATCGTTGATACTGCTAAACGTACTGGCGCACAGGTTCGTGGTCCTATACCACTTCCTACACGCAAGGAACGTTTTACTATTCTGATTTCTCCACACGTTAACAAAGATGCGCGTGATCAGTACGAAATTCGTACTCACAAACGCATGATTGATATTGTTGAGCCAACTGAAAAGACTGTAGACGCATTAATGCGTTTAGATCTTGCAGCCGGCGTCGACGTTCAAATCAGCTTGGGTTAAGGGGTTTTAACAATGACTATAGGTCTAGTTGGACGTAAAGTAGGTATGACTCGTATCTTCTCTGAAGATGGCGTTTCTACTCCTGTAACCGTTCTAGAAGTTGAAGCCAACCGCATCTCACAAGTGAAAACTGTAGAGACTGACGGTTACTCAGCGCTTCAAGTTACAACTGGCAGCCGTAAGGCAAGCCGTGTTACAAAACCAGCAGCTGGCCATTTCGCTAAAGCTGGCGTCGAAGCAGGTCGTGGCCTGTGGGAATTCCGCTTAGGTGCAAATGAAGGTGAAGGTTTAGAATTGGGCGGTGACATCACTGTTTCAATTTTTAATGACACTAAATTAGTAGACGTAACTGGTACATCTAAAGGTAAAGGTTTCCAAGGCGGTATCAAGCGCTGGAACTTCACCATGCAAGATGCAACTCATGGTAACTCGTTAGCGCATCGCTCTAACGGTTCATTGGGTCAATGTCAAACACCAGGTCGCGTTTTCAAAGGCAAAAAAATGTCTGGTCACATGGGTGCGAAGCGTGTAACAACGCAAAACCTTGAAGTGGTTCGTGTTGATGCTGAACGTAACTTAATCCTTATAAAAGGTGCAGTTCCGGGTGCAATCAACGGCAACGTAATCATCAAACCAGCTGTTAAAGCCTAACGTCCAGGAGATTTGTGATGGAATTAGCATTAAAAGACGCGTCAGGCGCTCTTGAAGTTTCCGAAGCAGCCTTTGGACGTGAGTTTAATGAAGCTTTAGTACACCAGGTTGTCGTTGCATATGCAGCTGGCGCCCGTCAAGGTACTCGTGCTCAAAAAACTCGTTCAGAAGTTAGCGGCGGTGGTAAGAAACCATGGCGTCAAAAAGGTACAGGCCGTGCACGTGCTGGTACTACTCGTGGTCCAATCTGGCGTTCAGGTGGCGTAACATTCGCTGCTAAACCTCAGGATCACAGCCAAAAAGTAAATCGTAAAATGTATCGGGGTGCTATTGCCAGCATCTTATCTGAGTTAGTTCGTCAAGAGCGCTTGGTAGTAGTTAACGATTTTGCAGTAGAAACCCCTAAAACGAAAGATTTAGTGGCTAAATTAAACGGTTTAGAACTGAAAGATGTTTTAATCGTAACGAATGAAGTAGACGAGAACTTGTTCTTATCTGCACGCAACTTATATAAAGTTGATGTTCGTGATGTTGCTGGTATTGACCCGGTAAGCTTAGTTGGTTTCGAAAAAGTTTTGATGACTGCTGATGCAGTTAAGCAAATTGAGGAGATGTTAGCATGATAAGCGAAGAACGTTTGTTAAAAGTGCTTGTAGCACCGAACATTTCCGAGAAAAGCACCATGTCTGCTGAAGCAAACAACACTGTTGTTTTCAAAGTAACTACTGATGCTACTAAAGCTGAAATCAAAGCTGCTGTTGAGAAACTTTTTGAAGTTTCAGTTGACGGCGTTCGTACCTTGAATGTTAAGGGTAAAGTTAAACGTACAGGTGCTCGTACTGGTCGTCGTAACGATTGGAAAAAAGCGTACGTTACTCTTAGCGAAGGCAGCGAGATCGACTTCGTTGGCGCAGAACAATAGGAGAATTAAAAAATGGCTATTGTAAAATGTAAACCAACTTCTCCGGGTCGTCGTCACCTAGTTAAAGTGGTAAACAAAGAACTACATAAAGGTAAGCCTTACGCACCATTGCTTGATACAAAAAGCAAGTCTGGTGGTCGTAACAATAATGGTCGTATTACTGTTCGTCACATTGGTGGTGGACATAAACAACATTATCGTATTATCGACTTTAAGCGTAACAAAGATGGTATTCCTGCAAAAGTAGAGCGTTTGGAATATGATCCAAACCGTAGTGCTAATATTGCACTTGTACTTTATGCTGATGGTGAACGTCGTTACATCCTGGCCCCTAAAGGCTTGACTGCTGGTGATACTATCCAGTCTGGTGTTGATGCTCCTATTAAATCAGGTAATACTTTACCGCTTCGCAATACTCCATTAGGTAGTGTTGTTCACGCAATCGAACTTAAACCAGGTAAAGGTGCTCAAATCGCACGTGCTGCTGGTACTTATGCACAATTAGTTGCTAAAGACGGTGCTTATGTCACATTACGTCTTCGCTCTGGTGAAATGCGTAAAGTTGAATCTGATTGTCGTGCTACTTTAGGTGAAATCGGCAATGCTGAACACATGCTTCGCTCTCTGGGTAAAGCTGGTGCTTCACGCTGGCGCGGTGTTCGCCCAACTGTTCGTGGTGTTGCCATGAACCCGGTTGACCATCCACACGGTGGTGGTGAAGGTAAAACATCTGGCGGTCGTCATCCGGTATCACCTTGGGGTGTACCAACTAAGGGTTACAAGACTCGTTCAAACAAGCGTACCGATAAATTTATCGTACGTCGTCGTACTAAATAGTACTAATTAATATAGAGGATTCACCATGCCACGTTCCCTCAAGAAAGGTCCATTTATTGACCTGCACTTGTTGACGAAGGTAGAGAAAGCGGTGGAAAGCGGGAATAAAAAGCCAATTAAAACTTGGTCCCGTCGTTCAATGATCATTCCAACAATGATCGGATTGACCATCGCTGTCCATAATGGCCGCCAACACGTACCTGTATTTGTAACTGAAGAAATGATCGGTCACAAATTAGGAGAATTTGCACCAACTCGTACTTATCGCGGCCATGTCGTTGATAAGAAAGCGAAGAAGAAATAGGGGAAATTAAATGGAAGCTATAGCTATACATAAATTTGCCCGTGGCTCTGCGCAAAAAGCACGCTTAGTTGTGGATCAAATCCGCGGCATGCATGTTGAGAAAGCATTAGAACTTTTAACTTACAGCAACAAACAAGCTGCTGTTTTAGTTAAAAAAGTACTTAACTCAGCAATAGCTAATGCAGAGCACAATGAAGGTGCAGACATTGATGAACTATTCGTTAAAACTATTATGGTTGACGATGGTCCGACAATGAAACGTATTAGACCTCGTGCGAAAGGCCGTGCGGATCGCATAATTAAGCGTACAAGTCACATCACTGTGATTGTATCTGATAACTAGGAGATATTAGTATGGGTCAAAAAGTACATCCTACCGGTATTCGCTTAGGGATCAGTAAGCCTTTTGCGTCTACATGGTTTGCAAACAGCAAAGACTTTGCTGCTAATTTAGACGGGGACCACAAGGTTCGCGAATATTTAAAAGAAAAGCTTAAGCGTGCTTCATTATCGAGAGTAGTTATTGAACGTCCAGCTAAATCTATCCGCGTAACAATCCACACGGCTCGCCCGGGTGTTGTTATCGGTAAGAAAGGCGAAGATGTTGAAAAATTACGTTTAGCAGTATCAAAAATTGCTGGTGTTCCTGCTCAAATCAACATTGCTGAAGTTCGTAAGCCAGAAATGGATGCGCAGCTTGTTGCTGACAGTATTGCCAGTCAATTAGAACGTCGTGTTATGTTCCGTCGTGCTATGAAGCGTGCAGTACAAAATGCTATGCGTTTAGGTGCTAAGGGTATCAAAGTTCAAGTTAGCGGTCGTTTAGGCGGCGCTGAAATTGCTCGTGCTGAATGGTATCGTGAAGGTCGTGTACCTCTACATACTCTACGTGCTGATATTGACTACGCTATTGCTCGTGGTAACACGACTTATGGTGTGATTGGTATTAAAGTTTGGATCTTTAAAGGTGAAATCATTGGTAAAATGCCTCTAGTGGCAGAACAACCAGCGGCAAAACCTAAAAGAAAAAGCAACCGTAAGAGCGGTAAGTAGGGGATAAGTAATGTTACAACCAAAACGTACTAAATTCCGTAAGCAATTTAAACTGCGCAACCGTGGTCTTGCACACACTGGTAGTTCAGTCAGCTTCGGTACTTTCGGCTTAAAATCTCTTGAGCGTGGTCGTATGACCGCACGTCAAATTGAAGCCGCTCGTCGAGCAATGACTCGTCACGTTAAACGCCAAGGTAAAATTTGGATCCGAGTATTTCCTGACAAACCAATTACTAAAAAACCTCTTGAGGTTCGTATGGGTAAAGGTAAAGGTTCAGTAGAATATTGGGTATGCCAAATACTTCCTGGTCGTGTTCTTTATGAAATGGAAGGTGTATCGGAAGAACTGGCGCGTGAAGCATTTGCTTTAGCTGCAGCAAAACTACCGTTTAAAACAACTTTCGTAACTCGGACGGTAATGTAATGAAAGCCAGCGAACTTAAAGAAAAAAGCATTGAAGAGCTAAATACTGAATTATTGAGTTTATTGCGCGAACAGTTTAATTATCGCATGCAAGCAAGCACAGGTCAGTTAGCACAAACACATTTGCTAAGAATCGTACGTCGCAATATTGCACGTGTGAAGACTATCATAACTGAAAAGGCAGGTAAGTAATGAGCGAAGCTAAAATTCGTACACTACAAGGTCGCGTTATCAGTGACAAAATGGATAAGTCTATCACTGTCCTGATTGAGCGTCGTGTTAAGCATCCTATGTATGGTAAGTTCATGACGCGTTCAACTAAGTTGAAAGCACACGATGAAACTAACCAGTGTAATACAGGTGATGTTGTAACTATCTCTGAATGTCGTCCAATTTCTAAGAGTAAATCTTGGACTTTAGTTGATATTATTGAAAAAGCATAATTTGTTTAGTAATAAATAGATATACCTTTTAACAGAAGATAATTACAAAAGGCTCCCCCATTAATTTGGTGGAGCCTTTATTTTGGCCTTTTTAATACCAATCTCCAAATTTTTACCCTCAAAAAAACGGTGTGAGCCGTTAAGAAAAGAAAAAAAGTTAAATCCCTTATTCCTTTTTGGAATAAAAAATAGTTATCTATTCTTTTTCCTTTGCATAAATACGGTTTATCATTTGTTCATTAATAGAAATGGGCAAAGTGACATTTATGCTGCAAGGAAAGAAAAATTTAAATCAAACAGTGCTTGATGTAAGCCAGTTATCCTCATTAAGGGAAGCAGTTGCAAGTTATTCCCCACTACAACTAGCTTGGGCTAGTGGCTATTTAGCTGCTAAAAGTGAAGATTCACCAGTTGCAGTATTACCTACTGCTGGTGCACCACAAGTTTCGTCTACCTTAACGATATTATTTGGTTCGCAGACAGGTAATGCTAAAGGTGTTGCACAAGCCTTGGCTGAACAAGCTCAAGCGCAGGGAATTTCTGTTGATTTGAAAAGCATGGGTGAATTTAAACCTAAAAGCATTAAAAATGTTTCTCATTTGCTTATTATTGCCAGTACTAATGGTGAGGGTGAGCCACCAGATGACGCACTTGCCCTGCATGAATTTTTATCATCGAAAAAAGCGCCTAAATTAGAAAATCTTCATTACAGTGTGTTAGCTCTAGGCGACACCAGCTACGAATTTTATTGTCAAACAGGTAAAGATTTTGATGAATACCTGACAAAACTTGGCGCTAAAAAAATCACTGAACGTGTAGACTGTGACGTTGATTACGAGAGTGAATCACAAATCTGGTCAGTTAACATTGTAGCCAAAGCAAAAGAATTGTTGGGAAATAACGAAACTTTAGCCGATGTTGTTAATATATCTTCGGCTAGTATGCCAACAGTTGGCGTTATGAGTTCGTACACAAAGCAGAGTCCTTATTTAGCTCAGTTAAGTCTCAGTCAAAAGATCACAGGTCGAGATTCAGCTAAAGACGTTCGCCATATTGAAATTGATTTAGCTGATTCTGGTCTCACATATCAAGTTGGCGATGCATTGGGAGTATGGTTTGAAAATGATATTGAATTAGTCGCTGAAATTATCGTTGAACTTTCTTTATCTGCAGAAGACGTTGTTGACGTTTCAGGTGATTCATTTTCACTTACAGATGCATTGACCTCGAAATTTGATATCACCCAGACAGCTGTTAATTTCATTCAGTTTTGGGCTGAGCTATCTCAAGAAGAAACCTTACTTGTCTTAATTCAAGATAAAAATAAAGTCCGTGAATTTGCCGCTAATCATCAAGTGGTAGATATTATTAAAGCAGCACCAGTAAAAGTGTCAGCACAGTCATTTGTAGATGCGCTTCGTAAAATTACTCCCCGTTTGTATTCTATTGCCTCAAGTCAGGCTGAAGTTGAAGAAGAAGTACACTTAACGGTGGGTCTTGTTGAATATCATGCCGGTGAGAATTCGCGCGCTGGTGGTGCTTCTAGTTTTCTGGGGAAACGGTTAGTTGAAGGTGGCGAAGTTAAAGTCTATGTCGAACATAACGATAACTTCCGTCTACCTGTTGATGGAAATGTTCCTGTTATTATGATTGGTCCTGGTACTGGTGTCGCGCCCTTTAGAGCTTTTATGCAAGAGCGTGAAGCGAGTGGAGCTACAGGTGATAACTGGATGTTCTTTGGTGATCAAACTTTTACTCAAGATTTTTTATATCAGGTTGAATGGCAGGCTTATTTGAAATCTGGTTTGTTAACCAGAATGGATGTTGCTTTTTCAAGAGATCAAGCAGAGAAAATTTATGTACAAGATCGTTTGCGTGAGAATGCGGCCCAAGTCTATGCATGGTTAGAGCGTGGGGCTCACCTTTATATTTGTGGTGACATGAGCCGAATGGCAAAAGATGTTGAAGCCACTTTACTTGATATCGTTGCTGAACATGGCAAGTTGACCAATGAAAAAGCACAAGAATATTTGAAAGATTTACGAAGCGCTAAGCGTTTTCAGAAGGATGTTTATTAATGAGCATTTCAGAAAAAGAAACAAAATTAGTAGGACAAGGACCTTTAATTGTAGAAGGTAAGTTTGCTGATAACGAACGACTTAAAATCGAAAGTAATTTTTTGCGCGGTACTATTACTGAAGATATACAAGATCGTATCACTGGTGGATTTACGGCCGATAATTTTCATTTGATCCGTTTGCATGGCATGTATCAACAAGATGATCGAGATTTTCGTGCCGAGCGTACCAGGCAAAAACTAGAACCTATGCATAATGTTATGTTACGGGCACGCTTACCTGGTGGCGTGATCAAGCCTGAACAATGGTTAGCGATTGATAAGTTTGCAGGTGAAAAAACCTTGTATGGCAGTATTCGCCTGACAACACGTCAGACTTTTCAATTTCATGGGGTATTAAAACCTAATATTAAATTAATGCATCAAACATTAAACAGTGTTGGTATTGATTCAATTGCTACAGCCGGTGATGTAAACCGAAATGTTTTGTGCACACCTAACCCGGTTGAATCAGAGTTACACCAACAAGCATATGAATGGGCGAAAAAAATAAGTGAACACTTATTACCTAAAACGAGAGCTTATGCTGAACTTTGGTTAGATGAAGAAAAAGTCGAAACTACGGATGTAGAACCGATTTTAGGTAGCTCATATTTGCCACGTAAATTTAAAACCACTGTTGTTGTACCGCCACAAAATGATATTGATGTGCATGCAAACGACTTGAACTTTGTTGCAATTGCTGACGCTGGTCAATTAATAGGCTTCAATGTCTTGGTTGGTGGTGGTTTGGCGATGACTCACGGGGATAAATCAACTTATCCTCGCAAGGCTGATGATTTTGGTTTTATTCCACTGGAAAAAACACTTAAAGTTGCCGAAGCTGTGGTAACAGTACAACGAGATTGGGGTAACCGTGTAAACCGAAAAAATGCAAAAACTAAATACACTCTGGATCGTGTTGGCATTGATACATTTAAGGCTGAAGTTGAAAAACGAGCAGGTATCAGTTTTAGCGAAAGTAGGCCTTATAAATTTACTGACCGTGGTGATCGTATTGGTTGGGTGAAAGGTATAGATGGTAAACACCATTTAACGGTATTTATTGAAAATGGTCGTATTCTTGATTTACCTAATAAACCACTTAAAACGGGTCTTGTTCAAATTGCCAGTATTCATAAAGGTGATTTTCGTTTAACAGCCAATCAAAATCTTATTATTGCTGGAGTAGCGGAACAAGATAAAGCTAACATTGAAAAGATTGCAGTTGAAAGTGGTTTGATTAATGAAGCTGTTTCTAATCAACGTAAAAGCTCGATGGCGTGTGTAGCATTTCCGACTTGCCCATTAGCTATGGCTGAAGCTGAACGTTATTTGCCGGGTTTGGTAACTGACGTTGAAGGGATTTTAGCAAAACATGACTTAGCTGATGAAAGTATAATATTGCGTGTTACCGGTTGTCCTAATGGCTGTGGTAGAGCTATGTTGGCAGAAATTGGTCTTGTAGGAAAAGGTCCCGGTAGATACAACATGCATCTGGGGAGTAATTTAGGTGGAACTCGTGTTGCTAAATTGTATAAAGAAAACCTTAACGAACAAGCTATCCTGAGTGAAATGGATAGTTTGGTTGCACGTTGGGCAACAGAGCGTAATGCTAATGAAGCTTTTGGTGATTTCACTATTCGAGCAGGCATTGTAGATGAGGTTATTATCAGCGTAAGGGACTTTCATGACTAATATTAATAATGTAATAACCAAGAATTTGGAAATACCACAAACTACTGGTCGTAAGGTACAAAGCAACAATGAATTTTCAGCTTCACTTCCCGAGCCATGGCTCAATCAATGGAATGACATATTGGAAAAAGAAACAGCAGTTTCTCGTGTTGAATTGGCCATGGAAAAATTACCGAGTCATTTTGTGTTATCTTCCAGTTTTGGCATTCAATCAGCGGTAATGTTGCATCTGGTAACTCAAGTAGATGCTAATATTCCAGTTATTTTAACTGACACAGGACACCTTTTTCCTGAAACGTATCAATTTATTGAGCAGCTCAGTGAACGGTTGAAACTTAACTTGCATGTTTATAGTGCAGAGCAAAGTGCAGCCTGGCAACTGGCCAAGTATGGTGAAGAATGGGCGAAAGGGCATGATGAGTTAAAATTATATAATCGTCGAAATAAAGTTGAACCTTTAGAGCGTGGGCTTTCTGAATTAAAAGCTTCTACCTGGTTTTCAGGAGTTCGTCGCCAACAGTCTGAACATAGAAAAAGTTTATCCGTAGTCACTATTTTGCGGGGCCGGTTTAAAGTACATCCAATAATTGATTGGTCTAATAAGGATGTTCATCAGTACTTGACTAAGTATAAGTTACCTTATCATCCGTTATGGGATCATGGATATGTTTCAGTTGGTGATGTGCACAGTACTAAACCATTAACTTTAGGAATGAATGAAAGTGATACTCGTTTCTCTGGAATACAAAGAGAATGTGGTTTGCATACTGATGGTGACGGAATTTAATTTCTGACTGTGTTGCATGCGCGGGTGTGCGGACACCTGTTGTATTTTGCACTGTAACCTGTGCAATTGGTATATACCCGTTACCTTTCAAAATGCGGGAATTTGAGGTGAATTAAAAAGCATAGTTACAAGACGCTGATTCGCCGGATAAGTTATTCTAATTTAAGATTCAGCAACGCAGTAAATATGTTTTTTAAACGAATCAAAACCTGCATTTTGAATGGTGATGGGTATAAGTGTATATTTCCAAGCGTTTAAGCAGCAATTTGTTACCTAGCTAAATAATGTGATTGGTATTAATCATGAATGTTAAAATGGTAACTAAGCTGTTTTTTTAATGCTTGAAAATATTTTTCATCCACATTATCACTAATTAAATTTGCCAGCTCTGTACCCACAGGGCTCAGTTTATAAAAACTTAATATACAATTTGCTTTTTTAGCAGATAAATTTAAAGGAGAGCCATTATAGTTAAAATTAAGTTCCTCATTTTTAACTAAAGGGCTTGATTCAGTTTCTTGTATGAAAATTAAATTGTTTTCAGCCAAAGTTAACAGTTCGGTGTAATTTAAGCTAAATTCACTCAAGTTAATAATCTGACGGCGCTTCTTATTAAATAAATTTAAAAGTCCTGGTTTATAGTAAGCACCAGATATAACGCGAATATTTTTTTTACTGTTGTCTTTGACCGCTATGCTACATACTTTGGCAAATAGTTTTGCTTCGTGAATGCTCATTGTTCTAAAAACTTTCAGTGTTTTGTGAGAGAAAGACCCAGCATGTGTTATTTCCTTCGCTAATATTTTAGACCAGAGATCTTGCATGGTTTTATTGCTGATCCCTTGGGCTAATGATAAGTAATTATTAAACCAATCTTGGTCAACACGCTCCGCAATATCTGTACCTGAGCAGTAAGCATTAGCCCGTTTGATAATACTCTCTAAGTTTTTCTGGTTTCTAAGTTGTTCTAAGCGTTCTCTTCTGTGAGCTCTTTCTTCTAATAGTGGTTGTTTGCCTATAGGAATTAAAGCTCCATCGATAGCAAATTGTTTTGCGATTGTCTGTAATTGTGTTTGCGGGGAAACATTTGTTGATCTGTTAGAAGCAGAGTGTGCAGATGATTCAGTACTGATGGGGTGATTATCACCATCTCTTGAGGTAAGTGTCGTATTTGTATTTATGTCTGAGTTAGATTTATTAACTATCATTCAGTGACCTTTTGTTTGTATTTTTATTTGGCAATAATGAAAACTTATAACCAAGTCCTTTGGCGATCGAATCGAATCATTAACTGATTTAGGGGTCTAGAGCATTTTATCTGCGCATATAAAATAAAGTGATTGTTTTTGTTATAAATTACGACAAATAATGATTTTTTAACTATACTTTCTAAGTATAAGGTTATTAAATAGAAACAAACAATACTTTACACTTAATTTAAAAAAATTTCATTGAATGAATTTTAGACGAATAATGGACGTATATAATTTAACTAAGTTTAAACTTATTTGTATTGTCGGGTTAAACAATGCCTGGTTAGCTGTTATCTATGTATTAAATGGCGTATAGAATTCAAAATGGATGGGTTTAAGATAAATTTAGCTAGTGAAGTTTACTAGTTAATTGAGGGTGATAATGCAAGAACCAGAAAATACTGATGACGACTTTTTGTTTATTGATGATAGCGATGAAGATGAGATAATCGAAGAGCCTATCGGTGAGCCATGGAAAGTTTTAATTGTTGATGATGATCCAGAAATTCATTCGGTAACACAACTGGCACTTTCTGATTTGATGGTGTTAGGTCGTAGATTGGAATATCTGCACGCATACTCTGGGCAGGACGCATGTCAAATTATTGCTGAACATGATGATATGGTGTTGGTCTTACTTGATGTTGTTATGGAAACAGATGACGCAGGTTTGAATGTTGTTAAACATATTCGAGAAAAATTAGAACGACAAGATATCAGAATTGTCCTGAGAACAGGCCAGCCTGGTTATGCTCCAGAAGAAAGCGTTATTAAAGATTATGATATTAATGATTATAAGACTAAAACGGAGCTCACTCGTCGCAAATTAGTTACCACGGTTTACGCTGCAATTCGTTCTTATCAACAAATTGCTGCTGTTAGTCAAAATCGACTCGGTTTAGAGAAAATAATTGGTGCTGCGTCAGAGTTACTCGAATTACATTCAGTGCATGATTATGCTGCAGGTGTTTTAAAGCAATTATCATTATTAAGTACTAGCCGTAATAGTTTGTTTTGTGCTCGTGGTCATGGGATCGTTCAAGGAGCTGAAGATTTAAGTTTTTATGTTTTAGGACAAGCAGGTTTATCAACGAATTCAGTTGATAAAAAACTAGATACTTTGCAGGATGATATTGCAAGTTTACAAGTGGCGAGTTGCTTTCAACAAAAACAACATATTTACTCAAGTAGCAATGCAACACTTTATCTTGCGAGTGGTAGTTACCGGGCGGTTATATATTTAAATCTGTTACGGGAATTAACAGAACTTGAACAGCAATTAATTGAAGTATTTCTAACTAACATTGCTATTGGTTATGAAAATGTGCACTTGTTTCATAAATTGCGTAATGCTGCATATAAGGATTGGTTAACTGATCTACCTAACAGATTAGAATTTGTAAAATTATTAGATGAATTTGTCCAGAATAGAAATACTGATTTAGTTGCCGCTTTAGTTGATATTAATCATTTCAGTGATATTAATGCTGGTTTAGGTCAGGATATTGGTAATCAATTATTGATTGCGATAAGCAAGCGAATGTTGAGTATGGGAGATGAATGTCAATTTGCTCGAATTGGAGCGGATGTATTTGGTATTATCGGACCTAGTGACAGTGTAAATCCAGAAGAACTTAATCAGATATTTCAGCAACCTTTTTCAGCGGGCGAGAATAATTTGCCTATTAACGCTTGTTTTGGTTTTTGTACTAAAGGAGGTGCAGGCTCGCGTGGTGTCGATGTCTTGAATCAAATTAATATTGCTCTGAATCTGGCCAAAAAAAATGGTCTGGAACACTATGAGTATTTTAATCATAAGATGGAAGAAGAGACTCTGTGGCGATTAGATATGATCCGCCAGCTACGTACTGATTTTTCTGATAATCGACTGGAACTCTGGTATCAACCACAATTAAACTTATCTACAGGTAAAGTCATTGGTGCAGAGGCTTTATTACGTTGGCGTACCGTTGATGGTAAATTTATTTCTCCAGCTGTATTTATTCCATTAGCGGAATATTCAGGCTTGATAATTGAAATAGGTGATTGGGTTATTAATCAGGCTTGCCAAAAGATCAAAACACTTGATGGACCCGCTTTTGAAAACATAACTATTTCGGTGAATGTTTCTATTCCACAATTTAGACGAAATACCTTTGTTCAGAGTATTATTCAAGCAATACAATTTCATCAGATAAAACCAGAGCGACTTGAGCTTGAAATAACTGAAAATATACTAATGGATGATCCCCAAATTGTTATTGATTCTCTGGTTAAATTAAAGGCAGAGGGCATTAGCATTGCTTTAGATGATTTTGGCACAGGTTATTCGTCATTGAGTTATTTGCAAAAACTACCCTTAGACCGTTTAAAAGTTGATCGTGCATTTGTCACAAATATTCATAAGCCTGACGGCTCTTTGATTGCTGAAACAATTATTACTTTGGGCAAGAAAATGCATCTTAAAGTAATCGCTGAAGGCATTGAAGAAATTGAACAGCAAGAGCGTTTAAAAGCATTGAATTGTGATGAAGTGCAAGGGTTTTATTATGCTAAGCCGATGCCTGGTGATGAATTTCTGGAGTTCTTAAATAAACATAATTAACTCGTTATACCAATCGGCATAAATAACTGATCTATTTTTAATGAGGATAAATTTTCAAGAATACAGGTTTTTTGTTCCAGACAAAACCTAAGTACCGACATCCATGTCGGCAACGCAGTTATTGAACATTTAGACCATTTAAAATGACCAGTTAATTATGCAGATTGGTATAATATACTCAACAACAGCTCACATATAAATTGTGATTGTGTGAACTGTTGTTGTTAACGTTTTTTTGTCTTCCGACTATTGTTCTTATTCATACCAATCGCACTAAATAAGTGATCATCTTCAAATGGTCTAAATCACCACTAGCTGCGTTGCCTTCAATCACACACGCCAGCTATTGCTCAATCAGGCGCCTTTCTATAGGAAATTTATCCTCATTGAATATTGATCATTTATTTAATGCGAATGGTATCAATTGTCTTTTTAAATTATTATTGTTGATTAGCTAGTAAAGGTTTTAAAAAACGAGCCGTATGTGAAGTTTTATGATCAGCTACGTCTTCAGGTGTGCCGGATACTAATATCTTCCCGCCACCAGAACCTCCTTCCGGACCTAAATCTATGATCCAATCGGCAGTTTTTACCACATCAAGGTTATGTTCAATAACGACGACGGTATTACCATGATTACGTAAGCGGTGTATAACTTGTAATAATTGCTTAATATCATGAAAATGCAAACCTGTAGTTGGTTCATCCAGAATATAAAGCGTTTTTCCAGTATCACGCTTTGAAAGTTCTTTAGACAGTTTGACCCGTTGAGCTTCTCCACCGGATAAGGTTGTCGCAGATTGGCCTAATTTTATGTAACTTAAGCCTACATCCATTAATGTTTGCAGTTTACGGTTTACTGCTGGTATAGCAGCAAAAAAATTTAAACTGTCTTCAATCGTCATATCCAGTACTTCATGAATATTTTTACCTTTGTATCTCACTTCCAGCGTTTCTCGGTTATAGCGTTGACTTTTACAAACATCACAAGGGACATACACATCGGGTAAAAAGTGCATTTCAACTTTGATTAAGCCATCACCTTGGCAAGCTTCACAGCGACCGCCTTTTACATTAAAGCTAAAACGACCAGGTTTATAACCTCTGGATCTGGCTTCCTGCGTAGCAGCAAATATTTCACGTACGGCGGTGAATATACCTGTATAAGTTGCCGGGTTAGAACGAGGTGTACGGCCTATTGGACTTTGATCAATATCAATAACTTTATCTAATAATTCTAAACCTTTAATCGACTTGTATGGTGCTGGTTCCTGAGTAGTTGCACCATTTAGTTCGATATGCGCTAGCTTGTATAAGGTATCATTAATAAGTGTTGATTTTCCTGAACCGGAAACACCGGTAACACAAGTCAGTAAACCGTTGGGAATTACTAAATCAACATCTTGTAAATTATTGCCGCTGGCGCCTTTAAGCTCAAGAATATTATCTTTATCGAAGGGGACTCGTTTTTTAGGTATTTCAATTCGTTCTTTACCGGATAAATATTTTCCTGTTAAAGAATCCGGGCAATTAAGAATATCTTCCATGGTGCCTTCCGCAATTATGTTGCCGCCATGAACACCAGCTCCCGGACCAATATCGATAACATGATCAGCGGCTCTAATTGCATCTTCATCGTGTTCAACCACAATGACAGTGTTACCAAGATCCCGTAAATGGATCAGGGTTTTTAGCAGGCGTTCATTATCACGTTGATGCAAACCAATAGATGGCTCGTCCAATACATACATTACACCAACAAGCCCTGCACCAATTTGGCTTGCTAAACGAATACGCTGAGCCTCGCCGCCTGATAATGTTCCTGCAGTACGAGAAATGGTGAGATAGTTCAAACCGACATTAACCAAAAACCCTAAACGTTCCTTTATTTCCTTGAGGATCTTATCAGCAACTGTTTCTTTTTGACCTGTTAATTGTAAGTTTTCGAAAAAATTCAATGCATCAGCAATAGCCAAATTAGCCACATGAGGAAGAGGGGTATCACCAATAAAGACGTTGCGAGCTTCAAGACGTAATCGGCTTCCGTTACAATCAGGGCAATTTTGGCTATTCAGGTATTTAGATAATTCGTCTCTTACAGCATTAGATTCTGTTTCTTTGAAACGGCGTTCCATATTATTGATAATACCTTCAAAGGGATGTTTACGAATAACAATATCCCCACGGTCATTCATATACTTAAATTGAATTTCTTGTTTTTCACTGCCGTATAGCACAACGTTTTGTGACTCTGCTGATAATTCCTTAAATGGTTTATCCAGAGGGAATTTATAATGGTCTGATAGTGCCTGCAGCATTTGATAATAGTAAAAATTACGTTTATCCCAACCACGTATGGCTCCACCAGATAAACTGAGTTCCGGATTAGATATAACGCGCCCGGGATCGAAAAACTGTTGATTTCCTAACCCATCACAAGTTTTACAGGCACCTGCTGGATTATTAAAAGAAAATAATCTAGGCTCTAATTCCTGCATGCTATAACCACATTTAGGACAAGCAAAGTTAGCAGAGAAAATTAACTCTTCTCTGTCAGGATCATCCATAAAAGCAACTTTGGCTGTACCAGTTGTTAGTCCAAGAGTCGTTTCAAATGATTCAGATAATCTCAACTGAATATCTTCACGTACTTTCAGGCGGTCAACAACAACTTCAATTGTATGTTTTTTATGTAATTCAAGTGGTGGTGGATCTGATAAGTCACACACTTCCCCGTCGATACGAGCACGGATGAAACCTTGAGCAGCTAAATTGTCGAGTAGCTTTATATGCTCACCTTTACGATTTTGCACAATTGGCGCCAGTAACATCACTTTAGTGCCTTCTTCTAAAGTGAGCACTTTATCAACCATTTGAGAAATAGTTTGAGCAGCCAATGGTTCATGATGATCTGGACACCGAGGCTCACCGACCCGAGCATATAATAACCGTAAATAGTCGTAAATCTCGGTAATGGTGCCTACTGTCGATCTAGGGTTATGAGAAGTTGATTTTTGCTCAATAGAAATAGCGGGTGATAAGCCTTCAATATGATCGACATCCGGTTTTTCCATCAAAGATAAAAACTGGCGGGCGTATGCTGAAAGAGATTCAACATATCGTCGTTGACCTTCTGCATATAAAGTGTCAAAAGCTAGTGAAGATTTTCCTGAGCCTGAAAGGCCAGTAATAACAATCAGCTTATCGCGAGGTATATCTAAACTTATATTTTTCAGGTTATGGGTTCTGGCGCCCCTAACTTCTATATTCATCATAATAACTTGTCAGTCTTTTATTAGTTTTAAAATTTATTTTAGTTTAGGTGTTTAATTTTCTGGTGAAGTTGTAATTTAAGTGATTGTTAATTTTTAGTTAAGTAAAAGTGTCATTAATATCGAATATTAATTCTACTTAATACCGAAGGCGAATATTATCGCACAATAGTTGTTCGTAATTCATCCCCAATATCTGATTTTGTTGATCGAATTAGCATGCTAAGATGGCGCGTTATTTTATTTTTTAATATTCTAGGTATAATTTTTCCATTATGAGCACTACTGGTTTAAATAATATAGAAAAAAAAGCAGCATTTTCTCTTGCCGCGGTATTTGGTTTACGTATGCTTGGGCTATTTATGATCTTGCCGGTGTTTGCTATTTATGGCGAACAATTATCCGGTTATAGTCCCGTTTGGTTGGGCTTAGCTATTGGCGCTTATGGCCTTACTCAAGCTATGTTGCAAATACCCATGGGAATTCTGTCAGATAAATTCGGCCGTAAGCCTGTTATCTTAGCAGGCTTAGTTGTGTTTTTTATTGGTAGTATTGTTGCTGCAATGTCGGATACGATTTACGGGGTAGTTTTGGGACGTGCCATTCAAGGCATGGGAGCTATTGCAAGTGCAGTACTTGCTTTAGCTGCTGATTTAAGTCGGGAAGAACAGCGACCTAAAGTAATGGCAACAATAGGAATGTTTATTGGGCTTTCTTTCACCTTGGCAATGGTTTTTGGGCCAATAGTAGCAGAAGCTTTCGGATTAAGTGGTTTGTTCTGGTTTACTGCAGTGTTAACAGTATTAGCCATGTTCATGATCCAGTTCATGGTTCCATATTCGGTAAATAAGGCACCACGAGGTGATAATGTTGCTTTACCTGCACAGTTGAGTAACTTGATCCGCAATCCACAGTTAACCCGATTGAATTGGGGCGTTTTTATTTTACATATGGCACTGACCGCATGTTTTATTACCTTACCTAAACAATTTGTTGCTGCAGGTTTAGCACTGGAAAATCATTGGCAGCTATATCTGCCTACTTTGCTTGGATCATTCTTTTTGATGGTGCCATTCATGATTTTTGCAATAAAAAAACAGCGGGAAAAACAAATGTTTACGGCTGCTGTAGCACTGCTTAGCTGTGCTCTTTTTTTGATGTGGATTTTACCTGGTGGATTTTGGAATTTAGTTTTATCTGTAGTTTTATTTTTTACTGCTTTTAATTATTTAGAAGCAACCATGCCTTCAATTTTGTCTCGTCTTGCTCCTGCTGGTGTGAAAGGTAGCGTAATGGGGATTTATTCCAGCAGCCAGTTTTTAGGAGCGTTCACTGGAGGGCTATTGGGCGGCACTATTGCCAGCTATCTTGGCGAACAAAGTATCTTTTTAGTGATGGCGGTATTTACTTTGTTATGGCTCATTGGCGCGGCCAGTATGCAAGAACTTAAAAAATCTAAAAGTTACAGTTTAACCACTAGCATAACTTGTGAAGAACGTGCTGATGAAATTGCTGAACAATTAATTAATATGCCAGGCGTTATTGAAGCGACATTGGTACACGCTGAAGCCGTAGCTTATGTAAAAATTGATGACAAATTAGCTGATTTAAAAAAAATTAAAGCATTACTTCAAGAATAAATACTTCAAGAATAAATAGTTCAAGAATAAATAGTTCAAGAATAAATAGCCCAAGAAGAAGGAGCTTAAGAATAAGGAGTTCAAGAAGAAAGAGTGCAGGAATCAAAAGAGCCCAAATAGTTAGGCTAGTTAGGCTAGTTAGGCTAGTTTGTGTATAACCTACAAGTTATTTTACAGAACAAATATAGTCAGCAAGCTTTTCATAGCCTAACTGTATTTCTATATCATCATCTTGATATTTATCCTTTAAAGCTTGTCCCATTGGAGATGCCGGCGTGATAACTGTAATCAGCTGGTCATCTATCTTACAACGAAAACCACCAGCAAATGGTCCAATGAAAAACCAACTTTTACATGCTTGATCTTTCGATAATTGCACTAAGGCAGCTAACCCTATTGGTGTGTTTTGATCAAAATTTGGTAAATTCAATTGTTGATATGCTTTTAAGGCTTCCTGATATTCCTGAACTCTTTTAGATTGTCCTTCGGCCAAATAACTTGCTTCGATGGCTAAGGTATCATATTGCGTTTCAGCCACAGATTGATCATCAGTGGCATCTGAATGTGCGGTACTGGCTGCATTGATTGCTAAAGTAAGCTCACTGCTCAAGTAGTTGGTAATTTGGGTAATGATCTGCTGTTTATTCATTTGGCGGTACGATTGTGAACAGTAGGCTACACTATACCCAAACTATCTGGAAATAGATAATTGAGCTACTTGGCAGACATAAAAATATAAATTGAATAAATTATTTTATGTATGTTAATTAATGCGTATTCTGACGCACGTCAAAATAAGCTTGAGTTTTAACTCAAAGACAAGTAAATTTAAAACACTGGTTGGACCAACACAAGAGCAATATATGACAACTACATCACCTTTTCCTCATTTACTAGCCCCACTGGATCTTGGTTTCACCAAGTTAGCTAACCGGGTACTAATGGGATCAATGCATACCGGACTTGAAGAAGAAAAAGGCGGATATGCCAAATTGGCTGCCTTTTACAAGGCCCGTGCCAAAGGAGGTGTTGGCTTAATTGTTACTGGTGGAGTAAGCCCTAATTTACGTGGCAGAGTAGCGCCTTTTGGTGGTGAGCTCAGTAAATTCTGGCATGTTAAAAAACATAGACAAGTTACTGATGCTGTCCATGAATATCCAACTAAAATTTGTTTACAATTACTACATACTGGCCGTTATGCATATCATCCTTTTAGCGTTGCTCCGAGTAAAGTAAAATCCCCTATAAATCCTTTCACTCCTAAAGCTATGTCTGTTCGTCAGATAAAAGGCACCATCAACGATTTTGCCCACTCAGCTAATCTAGCAAAAAAAGCGGGTTATGATGGTATAGAAATTATGGGCTCTGAGGGTTATTTACTTAACCAGTTCACTTGTATTAAAACTAATCACCGCAGTGATGAGTGGGGTGGAAGTATTGATAACCGGATGCGTTTCTCCATTGAAACAATTAAAGCTGTACGAGCAAAATTGGGTGAGAATTTCATCATCATTTTTAGACTGTCAATGCTCGATTTAGTTGAAGGAGGTAATAGTTGGGATGATGTGGTTTATATGGCAAAAGCTGTTGAGGCCGCAGGCGCTACACTCATTAATACTGGTATTGGTTGGCATGAAGCGCGTGTGCCAACTATAGCAACATCAGTTCCCAGAGCAGCATTTACTTGGGTTACCGAAAAAATGAAACGGGAAGTCTCGATCCCGTTAGTAACGACAAATCGTATTAACACGCCAGAAATTGCTGAAAAAATATTAGCTGATGGTCAAGCAGATATGATTTCCATGGCTCGTCCGTTTTTAGCCGATCCCGATTTGGTTAATAAGGCAGCCGCAGATAAAAGTGATGAAATTAATACTTGCATAGGCTGTAATCAAGCTTGTTTGGATCATGTTTTTTTACAAAAAAGAGCTACCTGTCTGGTTAACCCCGTTGCATGTTATGAAACTGAATTAGTTTTTGGTAAAGCAGAAAAAAGTAAACGTATCGCAGTAGTAGGAGCTGGGCCTGCTGGGCTAGCTTTCAGTGTTTATGCCGCAGAACGTGGTCATAAAGTAGAGTTATTTGACCGTGCACAGGAAATTGGCGGTCAATTTAATATCGCAAAACAAATTCCCGGCAAAGAAGAATTTTTTGAAACATTACGTTATTTCAAAAAAAAGTTGTCTTTATTAAATGTTGTTGTCCATTTAAACAATGAACAAAGCACGGAAGAACTAATAGCGGCCAATTTTGATGAAGTGGTTCTAGCTACTGGCATTAGTCCCCGGAAGCTTGATATTAAAGGTTTTGATCATGAAAAAGTGAAGACTTACCTGCAGGTGATCAGAGATAAAGAATTTATCGGGAAAAAAGTAGCGATTATCGGTGCTGGTGGAATTGGTTTCGATGTTGCCGTTTACTTAACTGAAAAGGGAGACGCCGGACAAAAATCACTCACTGTTGAACCTGATAAATGGATGGCTAATTGGGGGGTTGATAAAAGCTATCAAAACAATGGCGCGTTGCTTTCAAAAGAACAAATTGAAAAAGCGGATAAGCATACTCACGACCGTGAAATTTATTTGTTACAACGTAAACCAACTAAAGTCGGATCTGGCTTAGGGAAAACAACCGGTTGGATCCACCGGGCAACGTTGCACAAGGCTGGTGTGAAAATGATGCCGGGAGTGACTTACAAATCAATTACCGATGAAGGTTTAACGATTGAAATAAATGGTGAAGAGCAATTGTTAGCTGTTGATCACGTAATAATTTGCGCAGGGCAAGAGCCTCAACGTCAATTACATCAGAAATTGATTGATGCTAACGTAAGCGTACATTTAATTGGTGGGGCATATGTTGCGGCTGAGCTGGATGCTAAACGAGCCATTCGCCAAGCTGCTGAGTTAGCTGCGGTAATTTAATCAGATGCAAAATTAATATACTGATGTTAAAACTTATATAGCAACTTTTCACTATATAAGTTTTAAGTCCAGTTCTTTGAATGATTATCAAAAAACATTAAGAGATAAAATTAGCGATCCCGATGATATATCATTATCCTTAGTTGCTGCTAATAAGCTTGGTGAGCAACAATATCTAAATGCAATTGCATTGTTGGCGCGCGGTGACAAATTATTAAGCGATAGTTTACAACAGTATCAAAATTGGGCGTCTGGTATTTGTGGGTGCTTGGGATAGTATTGATTCTACTACACATTACATTGCAGAAGAAGTTGACCAAGTGATGCAGTCGGCGAAAGATGCTGTTGGCGGGGGCATAATTTAACTGAATTGGCAGAAAATTTATCTAAGGATTTATCGCAGTTTAGATTGGAAAAATAAGTATATTAATTTATGCTGACGTCAATTTAATCAGTATCTTTTATATTATACTATCTAAATTGATAGTAATTTAGGGTGAATAGTTTGGCTAGTAGTTCAAATAATATTGTAATAACATCAAATGACATTAAAGTTTTTTGTTCTCCTAAAGCTTATAAGCAACAGCTGCTCTCATTAATTAAGCTGGCGAAATTTCGTATATATATTACGGTGTTGTATCTTCAGGATGATTCCGCTGGTAGGGAGATCCTGCATGCCTTATATCAAGCAAAACAGAATAATCCACAATTAGACGTTAAAGTCTTTGTTGATTTTCACCGTGCCCAGCGAGGTTTAATTGGTGAAAAATCCTCACTGGGAAATAGAGCTTTATATTTGGCTTTAGCCAGAGAATATACGCATAATATTGAAATATATGGTGTGGCCGTAAAACAAAAAGAAGTTTTTGGTGTTTTGCATTTGAAAGGTTTTGTCTTCGACAATACTTTATTTTATACAGGCGCCAGTATTAACGATATTTATTTATATCAAGATCAGCGCTATCGTTTAGATCGTTATTATCAAATCACATCATCAGAGCTAACAGACACTTTTTGTGAATATCTTGAAAGAGTATTTATTCAATCAAATTTAGCCCCTTCGTTAAATATTGATTTTATTCCGAGTCAAGCTCAACAGAAGAAGAAAATCAGTCGTTTAAAGTCATTATTGAACCGAGCATTGTATACGGTAAATGACAAGGAAAAAGATAGTCAGATAGTCGACGCACCGGATAATATTATTGTTCAACCACTCGTTGGTTGTGGTCGAAGAAAAAATAAACTCAATAGTGCTATTCGACAGTTAGTGCAAAAAAGTGAGGTAAGTATCTTACTTTTTACTCCTTACTTTAATTTGCCTAAAGTTTTAACCCGAGATGTTGTTAAAGCCCTTAAACGCGGTGTGAAAGTTTCAATTGTTATTGGTGATAAAACTGCTAATGATTTTTATGAGCCAGATGAAAATAAATTCAGTACTATTAATGGTATTCCTTACCTTTATGAAATGTTGTTGGTACGGTTTGTTAAACGTTGGCAACGCTTTATTGATAATGGTCAGTTAGATATACGTTTATGGAAAGATCAAGATAATAGTTTTCATTTGAAAGGTATGGTGGTTGATGAACGTTTTCATTTACTCACGGGGAGTAACCTGAATCCTAGAGCTTGGTCACTTGATTTAGAAAATGGTCTTTTACTTGACGATATCAGTGGCTCCCTGATGTCATCGGTAAATCTTGAATTGGCAGAAATACATAAATATACTCAAATTATCACTCATTTTAAACAGATAGAATCTTTTAACGATTATCCGGAAAAACCTAAAAAGCTATTAAAAAAACTAAGGATCACTCAAATTGATCGTTTGTTAAAGTGGCTTTTATAAGATTTTCAAATGAAGCTATTTAAAGCGAAGTTATTTAAAGCTAAGCTATTTAACAAGTAATTAAACGAGTAAATTAAAAATTAGATGAATAATGTTTAGTGAAAAAATAACACCACGTTTTAGTGATACTGACGCACTGGGACATATAAATAATACTATGATCCCTATTTGGTTTGAAGGAGCCAGAGATCCTGTATTTCGTTTGTTTATGGCTGATTTGGATATTAAAAATTGGCAATTGATTCTGGCAAAGATTGATGTCTCGTATCATGCTCAAATGTTTTATGGCGAAGAAATAGAAATTAAAACCTTTATTAGTCGCATCGGTGGAGCTTCATTTGATGTTTATCAGGAGCTTTGGCAGAACGGTAGCCTATGTTCAAGTGGAACAGCGGCAATGGTTCATTATTGCTATAAAGAGCAAAGTTCCCGGAAAATCCCAGAGGACGTTAAAACATCACTATTACTGCATCAGAAACTACTGCATCACAAACCTGTTAAGTAATTATTCAGTATGTTAAATAAACCATCACAAAGTTCAATATTAATTGATGTTCGATATTATGGAGAAGAAAGCCAAACTCACCGTCATGATTATCATCAATTAGTTCTGCCTGTCAGTGGTGTATTAGAACTTGAAATAGATGGATTACAAGGAAAGGTAAGTAGTGAACATGCTGCGGTTATTACCGCAGATAATCGCCCCGCTTTTGTGCCGAACAACAAAATCAATTTATTGTCGCTAATGTCCCCTTGGTCTGGACAAATATTGTAAATAACCTCCCTCCATTTTTAAAATTATCAGCTGCACTGAGAAGTTATATTAATTTCATTGCAGTTAGTCTTGAACAACAGACCGTGTCCTCCTTAACTCAAGAACATATTCTGATGTTACTGCTGGAGTTGATGTCGGAACAAATACAATCAAGTATTCAAATAGATAAACGTATTAACTTGGCTAAAGCATATTTAGATGACCATATATCGACTAAAGTATCTCTTTTGCAAGTAGCCAGTGCGTCTCATTTAAGTGTCAGGCAATTATCTCAACTGTTCAAACAACAATTAGGTTTGTCACCCCAGCAATATCTACGTGAAAAAAGAATGAAAAAAGCTGTCAATCTGCTTACCCAATCAGACAACTCTATTCAAATTATTGCTGAAGAAGTCGGTTACCAAAGTTTATCGGCATTCAGTGATAGATTTCGCCAACACTTTGGTCGCTCCCCAAGTTATTTTCGCCTAATTGACAAAAACAAACGCTAGATCGACAAAAACATTGTGCTTACATTTTATTATCATATATTCATCATCCTTTAGTGAAGAATTAGTGAAAAATGAGTGAAGAATTGGCGTGATCTCAGAAAAAAAAGCAACCGCGATAGGCAGTATCGCCATTTTATTATGGGGAAGCCTTGCATTATTATCGGATTTTAACCGTGAAATACCAACGTTTCAGTTAATGGCAATGAGTTTTTTTGTTGGTTTTATAGTGATAGCCATTAAATGGCAATGCACGGGAGTAAATGCCCTGGTATTGTTTAAGCAGCCTATGAGCAAGTGGGCGCTGACTCTGTTTGGTTTGTTTGGCTATCACTTTTTTTATTTTATGGCTTGACGTTTTGCGCCGGTATTGCAAGCAAGTTTAGTGGCTTATTTATGGCCGCTGTTTATTATTATTCTAACCACTGTTTTGTTAAAACGAAAATTAAAGCCTGTCTTTTATATTAGCGTGATTTTATCTCTGACTGGCTGTTGGTTGCTTATTTGGCAAAAAGGGCTAACGTTGAGTTTACAATATTTTTGGGGTTACATATTTGCTTTTGCTGCAGCACTCATTTGGTCTTTATATTCTGTGTTATCGTCGTTCTTGCCTAAAACAGAGCCTGAAAATGAGTCCGAAAAAGAGCAGCAAGCCTCTTCAGATTTTATTGGCTGGGCCTGCGGCATCACAGCTTTGCTGGCTGCTATTTGTCATTTTTTCTTAGAACAAACCTTATGGACGTTAACTGATTCCCAATGGTTAGGGGTTGTATTGCTTGGCGCAGGCCCTGTTGGCCTTGCTTTTGTGGTTTGGGATATTGGCGTTAAACATGGCAATTTGCCCTTATTAGGCACCTTATCTTATCTGACACCATTAATATCAACGTCATTATTAATATTGTTGACTGATACCTCATTAACTTATCAGATAATTATTGGTGGTATTTTAATTATTGGAGGAGCAATAATGGCGGCCAAAAATAGTTAAATCTATAAAAAGTTGTTCGGACTCTTATGAATTCTTTAGTGATTTGCTATTATTTGAGTAAATAAATTACGAAGCCAGATATTAGCCGCGTCTTTATCCGCACTCTTATGCCAAAATAAATGCACTTCTATCGGCGGAAGTTCGAATGGCAAAGGATATATTGTAAAATCAAGTTGATCAGCCAGCCGTCTGGGAAGTGTCCAGAGTAAATTTGAGCGTTCAATCACCCGAATAGCTACCGTATGGTGTTTAACCCTAACTTTTATATTTCGTTGCTGACCTAGCTCTGTAAGAGCGAGATCTACAGAATCACCCCCTCTGCGACGGCTCGATACATGAAGATGGCCCATTGCTAAATATTGTTCCAGGTTTAAATTATTCGTTATGCTCGGGTGATTGTGTCGAACAACGCAAACATATTCGTCGTGGATAAGGGGCAGTTTGCAAAGATTTTTGTCTGTTATCAAAGGAACATCAAAAGCAAAATCCAAAGTGCCTGCAATAAGTTCTTTTGCCACTTTATCACGCGAAACATAATAGCTGTTCAGCGTCATTCTGGGGGCATTTTCTTGCAGGTATTGTATGGTTGACGGTAGGATCAATGATTCACAAAAGTCGTTCATGCTACAGTTTATTTGTCTGTTGGATTGAATCGGATTGAACTCGTCACCTTCTTGAACACTTATAGTGAGTAATTGTAATGCTTCCCGAATACCGTCAACGATATTTTTTGCAAAAGGCGTAGGAAGCATTCCGTCTGGTGTTCTGATGAACAGAGGATCATCAAAAGTTTTACGTAACCGTTTCAGGGCGTTACTGACGGCAGGCTGGGTAATACAAAGCACAGTCGCAGCTTTAGTTAGATTCCTTTGGCTGTAAATTGCCTCAAATACTAAAAATAAGTTTAAATCTACCTGGTTTAAGCGCACTTTATCAGCCTCTTTTTAATTTTCACTATCACTGCTATGAATAATATATCATTCAGAAAATAAATTATGTTAATACCGTAACCCATAGTAAAGTTTTTTAAAGTTTTAACCGACGCTTGTGAGTGATCACAATATTCATGGAGTCAATAAAATGACCGTTCAAGAAAAAATATCCCCTGAGTTAGGGCAAGTTCTGGCTTTACCTAATGGTCACCAGATAAAAAACCGATTCTTTAAATCTGCCATGAGTGAAGGTTTATCCACGGTTGATAATTGCCCGACAGAAAATTTAGTGCGTTTGTACGATGTCTGGTCCAAAGGCGGTACAGGTTTACTGGTGACTGGTAATGTGATGATTGACCCACAAGCTTTGGGTGAGCCACGTCAGGTGGTGGTCGAAGACGAGCGAGATCTTGAAATGCTTAAGCGCTGGGCTCAGGCGGCTACACAAAATGGTAATGATTGCTGGGTGCAATTAAACCATCCGGGCAAGCAGGTACCTGGCAATATTCAAGCGGTACCGGTAGCACCTTCGGCAATTCCTCTGGGAGGTGGTTTAGAAAAAATCTTTAAAACCCCTCGTGCTCTGGGTGATGAAGAAATTAGAGTTATCATCAAACGCTTTGCCACTTCAGCTGCGGTAGTTAAAAAAGCTGGTTTTAGCGGAGTGCAGATCCACGGTGCCCACGGTTACCTTTTAAGTCAGTTTTTGTCGCCAAGGCACAATCAGCGTGATGACCAGTGGGGTGGTTCGTTACAAAACCGCATGCGTTTTGCTCTTGAGGTATACAAAGCTATCCGTGCGGCGGTGGGACCGGACTTCCCGGTAGGTATTAAATTAAATAGTGCAGATTTCCAACGCGGAGGTTTCACAGAAGAAGATTCGATGGCGGTGGTTAAAGCTCTGGCTGATGCTGGTATTGATCTGCTGGAAATTTCCGGTGGAACTTATGAAGCACCTGCTATGACGGGTAAGCGTAAAAAAGATAAAGTGAAAGAAAGCACTAAACAACGCGAAGCTTATTTTTTGGATTATGCAGAGAAGGTTCGCAAATTGGTTGATGTACCTTTGGTCGTTACTGGAGGCTTTCGTACCTGCGAAGCAATGAAAGATGCTCTGGCCAGTGGTGCTACCGATATGATTGGTGTAGCAAGACCGCTGGCGGTCGAGCCTGATTTACCTAACCGTATTCTGGCGGGTGAACAATTTCATAGTCAGGTTAAACCACTGACCACAGGTTTTCGATTGCTGGATAAAATTGCCGTGTTGGAAATTAACTGGTATGGGCAGCAGTTAGCACTTCTGGGTAAAGGCAAGCAACCACAACCGAACAAAAGTTGTATGTTAGCTTTTGTACAGACCTTAATGGCCCACGGGGTACAAGGTTTCCAGCGCCGACGCGCTAAAAACGGAAGTTAAAAATTGAAATTAATTCGCTATTTTAAAATGATTTAATGGAACTTATATGTCTGAATTTTATTTGGTACGTCACGGACAAGCGTCTTTGGGAGCACAGAATTACGATAAACTTTCAGCTTTGGGTCATCAACAAGCTATTTGGTTGGGGGAGTACTTCAAAGAGCGAAACATCTGTTTTGACCGCGTTTTAGTAGGCGATATGGTCCGGCATCAGGAAACTGCAGAAGGGATATGTAAAGGACTTGGCCGTGATATCGCAGATTTTGAAGTGTTGCCGGAATTAAATGAATTCGACTTTTATGGTTTGATTCAAGCCTATTTAAAAGACTATCCCGAGTTGGGACCTTTAACTCACATGGAAAGTAATGTGGCGGGTAAAACGGTAACTCAAACGGGAAGTCAAACGCTCACTAAAACGATAAGTAAAACAGAAGCTAAAGTATATTTTCGGTTGTTGAAAAAAGCTATGCATGCCTGGCAAAAGGATCAATTATCCCAACCTCTTACTGAAAGCTGGGATGAATTCAAGCAACGTGTAAAAAGTGCGATGACCTTTATTCATAAAAGTAGCATTAATCAAACAAGCTCTGATCAGCATCGCTTTAGTTCGGAAAAAAAACAGCGTTTACTGGTGGTCAGTTCTGGTGGTGCCAAGGCGATGGCGATAAAACATATTCTGGGCATGGAGGATGATGGTGTGATGCGATTGAATTTACAAATCAAGAACACCAGTGTTAGTCATTTTCGTTGCTCATCTGAGCATATTTTATTATCAAGTTTTAATCATGTTCCCCATTTAGAAAATCCGGAACGTCAATCATCTATTACTTATAGTTAAAGGCCTTTGAGCCATCAGGAGTTACTATGGATTTTGAATACAGTGATAAAGTCAAAGGACTTTTAGAACGTGTTACGGCGTTTATGGATGAACATATATTTCCAGTTGAAGACAAAATACATGAACAAATAGCAGAAGATCCCTGGTCAACCCCCCCTTTAATGGAAGAATTGAAGGCTAAAGCTAAAGCGCAGGGGTTGTGGAATTTTTTCTTACCATTAAGTTATGGTAAATACAGTGCCGGTTTGACCAATTTAGAATATGCCCCACTGGCAGAGGCTATGGGCAAAGTATTGTGGGGATCGGAAGTGTTCAACTGTTCTGCGCCAGATACCGGTAATATGGAAGTATTGGCTAAATATGGCAATGAAGCACAAAAAAAACAATGGTTAGAACCTCTTTTAGCAGGCAAGATACGTTCAGCTTTTGCGATGACAGAGCCTGAAGTAGCTTCGAGTGACGCGACGAACATTGAAACTCGTATTGAACGTGATGGCGATGAATATGTGATCAACGGCAGGAAATTCTTTATTAGTGGAGCATGCCGCAAGCAATGTGAAATAATGATTGTGATGGGGAAAACTGATCCAGAGAATAGCAACCGTTATCTTCAGCAATCACAAATTTTAGTGCCAATGAATACACCGGGTGTAATTAAGGTTAGGCCAATGAAAGTGTTTGGTTATAACGATGCACCAGAAGGACATGCTGAAATTATTTTTGATAATGTAAGAGTGCCTGTCGGTAATATTATTCTGGGTGAGGGCAAAGGCTTTGAGATTGCTCAAGGTCGTTTGGGTCCCGGCCGAATTCATCACTGTATGCGCTCTGTTGGTGCGGCTCAACGTGCGTTGGACTTAATGTGTAAACGTGTGAATGAACGTATAGTATTTGGTCAGCCATTAATTAAACAGCAATCAATTCGTGAAGATATTGCCAAGTCAGCTTGCCAGATAGAACAAGCGCGTTTAATGACGCTTAAAGCGGCACAAAAAATGGATGCCGAAGGTAATAAAGCTGCCAAAGAGTTAATTTCCATGATTAAAATTGTTGCACCAAGTATGGCTCTGGACGTGATTGACCGTGCTATTCAATGTCATGGTGCGGTGGGTTTGAGTCAGGATACTTGCCTGGGACATATGTTTGCGATGCAGCGTACGTTACGTTTGGCAGATGGTCCGGATCAAGTACATATGATGCAGTTGGGCCGGGACTTAGCTAAACGTTATGCTGGCTAATGTTAATTAGGAGAATAATTTTTACCGCGAACCTGTCACTGACACAATTATAATCTTTAGGGAAAACAATAATGTCTAATGTTGGCGATTTTCAAATTGAAACAGCTAAAATTGAAACTGATGAAAATGAAAAGTTAACGGTGTACCTGGAAAAGCATGTTGAAGGTTTTCTGGGGCCGATGACAATGGAGAAATTCACCGGAGGTCAATCTAACCCAACCTTTAAGGTGAATGCGAAATCTGGTGTTTATGTATTGCGCCGTCAGCCACCAGGTAAATTATTAAAATCTGCTCATGCAGTTGATCGTGAATATAAAGTAATAGACGCACTTAAGAATAGTGACGTACCCGTGGCTAAGGTTTTTCATCTTTGTGAAGACCCAGAAGTTATTGGCACAATGTTTTATTTAATGGAGTTTTGTGAGGGCAGAGTTTTCTGGAATGCCTCACTGAGAGAAATTACAGATAATGCCATACGTACAGTCATGTACGATAACATGAATAAAACCCTTGTTGCCTTGCACAGTGTAGACCTGGATGCCTGTGGTTTACGTGATTATGGTAAGCCAGGGAATTATTTCAAGCGTCAGCTGGAGCGTTGGGGAGCTCAGTACCGAGCTTCTGCATTACAAAAAATCGATGCAATGGATCAGTTGAATCTGTGGTTAGTCGCCAATCAACCTGAAGATGATGGACGAGTAACTTTAGTGCATGGTGATTTCCGCCTGGACAACATGATGTTTGATCCCCAAACAGCTGAAATTATTGCGGTACTCGACTGGGAACTCTCTACCTTGGGTCACCCGTTTGCCGATTTAGCCTATCAATGTATGCAACTTCGCATGCCACAGGGTATTGGCAGCCTTGATGGCTTGAAAGGCGTTGACCGTGCCAGTTTAGGTATTCCTTGTGAAGAAGAATATGTCGCTCAATATTGCCAGAGAATGGGCATAGAAAAAATTGATAACTGGACCTTTTGTCTGGCTTTTAGTTTTTTCAGGTTAGCTGCAATTGCTCAGGGGGTTGCCAAGAGAGCATCCGAGGGTAATGCATCGAATAAAGAAGCTGGCAAAGTGGGGGCTTTTGTCGAACCTCTGGCGATGATGGCTTTAGAAATAATTAAAAATGAAACTTAATATACCCAAGTAGTGTTGGTATAGAATTGCTAAATAGTTGAGAATATTTTTAGGAGTACAGCATGAATAAAAACCTATTTGATCTAACCGGGAAAATTGCTTTAGTAAGTGGCGCCAGTCGTGGTATTGGTGAAGAAATTGCGAAAACACTGGCCGATAACGGTGCCCATGTCATTGTGTCCAGTCGTAGAATAGCCGATTGCCAGGCGGTGGCTGACACTATCATTGCTGGGGGAGGTACAGCAGACGCTTTTGCCTGCAACGTTGGCAATATGGATGATATTAAAGCGGTATTTGAATACATTAAACAAAATCATCAAGGTAAATTAGACATTTTGGTAAATAATGCTGCAGCCAATCCCTACTTTGGTCATATTTTGGATACGGATATCGGCGCTTTTCAGAAAACGGTTGATGTAAATATTCGTGGTTACTTTTTTATGTCTGTCGAAGGTGGAAAGTTAATGCGTGAAAATGGTGGTGGAGCCATTGTAAATACCGCATCGGTAAATGCGTTACAGCCTGGAGATATGCAGGGTATTTATTCTGTAACAAAGGCCGCTGTGGTAAATATGACTAAAGCCTTTGCCAAGGAATGTGCACAATTTAATATTCGATGTAATGCCTTGTTACCCGGTTTAACGAAAACAAAGTTTGCTGGCGCTTTATTCACCCATAAAGCTGCTTATGAAGAAGCTATCAAAACCATTCCGATGAAACGTCATGCCGAACCTGCTGAAATGGCTGGCACTGTGTTGTATCTTGTGTCGGATGCCAGTAGTTACACCACTGGAGAATGTATTGTCGTAGATGGCGGCTTAACTATTTAGTTTAATTTTAATTTATAAAAAGGAAGGACATACAATGGATCCTCTATTAGATTTCACCGGGAAAGTCGCTTTAATTACCGGGGCAGCCCAAGGTTTTGGTAAATTAATTGCGCAAGAACTGGCTGTACGTGGCGCTAAATTAGTGATTGGCGATATTAACTATGAAGGTGTAAAAGAGGTAGCACAAGCGTTATCTGCCCAAGGCGCTGAGGTTATTGCATTGGATTGTGATGTTTCTAAAAATACAGATTGCAAAGAGATGGTTGATATCGCGGTTAAAAACTTTGGTCAGCTTGATATTGCCGTGAACAATGCAGGTGTTGCACATGACTGGACTCCGCTGCATGAAACAGATGAAGCATTAATGGACAGGCAGTTCAGTGTCAATGTTAAAGGCGTACAATTTGGTATGCGTCATCAAATTACTCAAATGCTAACGCAAAGCAGCGGAAGTATTCTTAATGTCAGCTCAATGGCGGGCTTGACTGGCGCTCCAAAAGTGTCGGCTTATTCATCGGCAAAACATGCCGTTATCGGTTTAACCAAATCGGGTGCAGTTGAATATGGTCGTCATAATATTCGTATTAATGCCGTGTGCCCATTTTTTACTTTGACCAATATGGTAACCGATATGGCTGATGAAGAGTCTTTGGCTTTTTTGAGTAAAGGTGCCCCCATGAAACGCCTTGGCGAGCCTGAAGAAATAGTCGCTATGATGCTGATGATTTTGTCTCCGGCAAATACCTATATGACAGGGCAATGTATTGCAATTGACGGTGGTGTATCTGCTAGCTGAGTATGAATTGAATGCTGGTTTACAACTATAGTTAACGCGTTACGCCTAACAACAGCACAATAGTTTGTTATGGTCATTTTTTTGGGCAGGATTAACCTGATGTTTGTGGTATTAGCTTAAAATTTAGCTGCAAATTAATAAGCACTCACTGGTGAGTTTCCAGTGAGTGCTTGATCAAGTTTTTGTGGATTTGTTGTAGTACACAAAGTTATGGTTTTCTTTATTTCAAGGGAATTAATTCCCTTGGCGTTACTATGTCGAACCAGAATTTAGGCGTTTCTAACATGTCGCCGAAGGCAACCCAAGTAGGGTCGCTATCTATGTCAATGAAATCTTTGTCCTCTAAAACCAGCTCGTAAAGTTCTTCTAGTTCGAGGGTTATTTCTACAAATTCATATCCAGAACCTGGTGGGTTCTTTTGCTCAGAGTAGTAATTAAGCACACCATTTTTTAGCGTTAGGGTATAACTCTCATCTTCGTCATCCTCGACACCCTCTTGATGATTGCTTTCACCCATGTGCACGTTTATATTTATGAATATGTCGCCAAAGTGAACTAACTTGGCGAGATCAATACGAACGGCCCAATAATCAAAAACTTGGGGTAATGTCATGTTTTTGATGATGTCTTCTGAAGCGGTTTCTAATGCCCCAACGCTTTTACCTTCGCGAAGTTCCAATGCTCCCTGATGATAGACTGAGCGCCATGGGCCTGATTCTGCCTGATAACCTAATTGCTCATATACATCGGCTAGGAGAAGTTTTGCTTCTTCGTATTCTGGTTCTCTAACATCAGCAAAAACGACATGTTTCAATACTTCTGCTGCCCAGCGGTAAACTTCTTGACGTTCTTCCAATTGATAATATTTAAGTCCCTCTAAATCGAGATCGGCTTGACTAATTTCAACAGTAACTTTATCAATAATGTATCTCGCTCCCCCCATGTACTCGACGTATTTTTTCGCGACTTTCTCTTGTGGCAAGGTATTCAGATCTGACGGATTACCAGTATACCAGCCCATATAGCGCTGATACACAGCACGGCTGTTATGACTTAAGGTTCCATAATAACCTCGTGTAGACCAATTTGAGTCTAAAGTGTCAGGTAGTTCGAGTATTTCTGAAATTTCTGCTGGGAGCAGACCTTTGTTCATGTGACGTACGGTTTGATCGTGAATGAATTTGTAGATATCACGTTGTTTTTCAAGATAGTCTAGAATTTTGTCTTCACTTCCAAGTTTGTTTGTCGGGTTATTCCAATATTTCCAAATAGGCCAGTGATGTGACTGAAATTTTACATCGGCAACATTACCCCAGCGTTGCATGGTTTCGGTTAAATACTTAGCCCAAATTAATGGATCTCTAACGGGGGCACCTCGCAGTGTTAAAATATTATGCATGGTATTAGTGCTGTTTTCCGCCATCCATAAAGCATTCCAGTTTTTAAAATAAGTATTCATTTCTGCTGGTGCTTCTGAGCCCGGCGTCATTTGAAACTGCATTTGTAAACCTTCCCACTTGCCGTTAGGAGAAGAGACAATAGTTCCATTACGTATTTCTATAAAGTTATTAACGGGTGTTGTCTCTATAATAGAATTGGTAGGCACTATCATTGTACTTGTGCCAATTGAATTGGTAATACCAAGGCCAGCACCGACGCTTTTTTTCCCATCAATATCTACACCTGTCAACGCTCCATACATATAAATTGCTCTGCGTCCCATGGCATTACCCGCAATAACATTCTCAGATACCGCATGTTCAGTGAATCCTTCAGGTGCAAAGATGACAACATCATCTGTTGCTGTTCCATCTGCGAATAATCCTCTGACGCCAGCAAAGTGGTCGATATGGCTGTGACTGTAGATCACCCCTTTAACAGGAAGTTCACCAACATTCTTATTGAGCAAGTCTAATGCTGCTTCGGCAGTTTCTTTAGAGATTAAAGGATCAATTACCAGCCAGCCATCGTCATCTGGACTAGCTTCATCAGTTCCCGGAGTTCTGACAAAGGTGACATTGGAGAGGTCGTAACCTCTGACCTGATATATATTACCAGGTACCACTTCATATAAACCATATTCCATATTTAAGCGGAAATTACGCCATAAACTTGGGTTAACAGTTTCAGGGGAGACAGTATTTGCATTAAGCATTTCTGTATACTTGTCCATGTCCCATGCTAATACGCCACTGTCACCTTCAGCGGGTATCTGTAAACTCTCAACTTTCTCTACAAGATGTCTCTGTGCGTTTTGAAAATCGACACCATCTTCCACTAAATTATGTTCAGCATAAAAACCCTCATTTAGTTTTTTTGTGAGTTCTGAAGCTGATTTACTTTCAACACTGGTTTGTGTTTTTGGGGAATTATAACCCGTAGTTGTACATCCGATGGGAATGCTCAGCACTATGCTGATGCCGACTGCAGTAAAACCTTTTTTCATTATTATCATTCCTTAATATTAATATTGTGTTTGTAAGTAGTATTAATCGGTAATTATTGTGCATAGAATGGGACTGGATAAGTTCAAATCCTATGTACTTAATAACCAGACTTTTTATTATAGTTCACAGATATGAATTCCACCAAAAAAAATGGATAAAGATTAATTAAATTAAACGCTTATTGTTTTAAATATGATAATCGCCATGTGTTTTTTGATAGTATAAATTTATTTGCTATAACCAAAATTTTAAAAAAGATAACAAGGAAATAAATTATGAAGGTATTGATTGTCGGCGCAGGTATTGCGGGTTTGTCTATGGCGCGGTTACTGAAAAAACAGGATGTAGATTATAAAATCATTGAAAAAAAACCTTCCGCCAGTACATCAGGTGCAGGTATTGCTTTGCCGTTTAATGCGCTTAGAGCCCTCAAAGAAATTGGTGTTTACGATGCTGTTATGGGACATGCTCATCAGGTAAAACAAATACGTTATACCACTTCTAAAGGAAAATTACTGGGGCAGGCTGATTTAACTCAAGCCCCTTTTAGTGATGATAAATTTGTTGCTTTAAAAAGACATAAGTTACTAAGTGTATTATTAGAGGGTTTGGAAGATAAAGTTCATTACGCTTCAGAACTTACTTCAATCAATAATCTGGCCACTGGTGTCAGTGTAGAAAGTACGAATGCAGAAGTGAGTGGTGATTATGATTTAGTTATCGCAGCAGAAGGAATAAATTCTACCTTAAGAACACAGCAATACAGTGATAGAGCCACACTTTATAGTCATAAACTAACGGGTTGGCGTTTCATTATCAAGTCAGAGAAACATCAATTACAACCAACTTATATGTTGGGCAACACCGATTTGTTTATGGCATATCCACTTAGTGAAGACGAGTTGTATTGTTACGCTCATATTCATGAAGAAAACAGCAGTTATTCACTTACAGGAGATGCAAAAAAGGATCTGAAAAATATATTTTCATCTTATGCCGAACCAGCCAAAAGTATTATTCAATCAATTGATAATGTGGAAGTAATAACGGGTGAATTAAAGTCGGTAACCGAAGCATTCTTTTATAAAAACCGGGTAGTCTTTGTGGGAGATGCTGCCAATGCATGCTCTCCGCTTCTGCAACAAGGAGCCGCAGCTGCTTTTGAAGACGCTTTATGTTTGGTAGAAGCATTAGCTGGCGGCAATATTGATAAGGCTCTGGAAAAATATAAGCAAGCACGCAAAACACGAATAGAATGGATCATTAATTATTCTGACAAACCCTTAGCCAGCGTTAAAAAAATGGATAACTCTATTGTCCGCTTTATCAGAAATACGCTAATTCGAATAATGGGACCAGTGAATGTCTACGGCTGGAAAAAATTGGCAACAGATCCTGCTTTGGCTAATAAAATAAATGAAAAATGAAAATCCAGGAAATATGGTATGAAAATGCATTTGAAAGAGAATGATGAATTTTATGATAAATATCACGTGAATGAACTAAAAATGTAGGGATAATGTAATGCCGGAGTCATTAGAACAAAAAATAATAAGCGCCTATCAACTCAATGCGGATGCCTGGACTCAGATCATCGCAAAAGAGGGGATAGAATCGCGCCAGTTGGTGACCAATAAAGTGATTGTAGGTGCAGTATTGTCCCATCAACCTACGAATGTATAATACCATTCGCATTAAATAAATGATCAATATTCAATGATTAGTGCATGGATCACGTAAGTATGGATGCACGTAAGTATGGTAACGCAGGAGCAATTATCGAGCAATAGCTGGCGTGTGTGATTGAAGGCACAGGTTTTTTGTTCCAGACAAAACCTAAGTACCGACATCGACGTGCATGGATGGACTAATGCAGCGAAGGCATGGATGCCTAAGAGCTGTGACGTGCATGGATGGACTAATGCAGCGAAGGCATGGATGCCTAAGAGCTGTGACGTCGGCAACGCATCTATTGGAAATTTAAACTGCTTAACATGACAAGTTATTTAATCCAATTGCTATTACATCACTCTACATGTAAAAGAGCAATAAAGTTCATCTGCGCTGACTACCACACTTATAGCGTTAACACTAAACGAAAAGGTATCGCTACCAATATAATTTAACGCTAGCAAGAATAACTTAGTGCTATAAAATACAACACCTAAAACATCCAATACAGTCAACGGTTTTGAAAATTTCACATGCTAGTATCATTAAGACTACAACTTCCAATCGTAGATATAAATCACTATAAAACAAATTGTTATATAAATAAAAAGTAAATACAGTAGAAAGTCATAGCCTCATTATGTATACATGTACAAATTCACCTAAATATTTACGTTGTAAATTTATTTAGAGTGTGAAAAAAGAGTTGGCTATGGTAACGTTACCTAAATAATTAAAAAGTCAGTTGTATTGGTTGAAGTGATGATGTATCTGCCTCTGGATCATTAATTATAAAAATCAAATTAAAAAATAGTCAGATGAATTCAGGGAAGAAGCCGTAGGACTAGTCACTCAGCAAGGATTAAAATAAAAAAATAGGGGAATAACAAAGTGAAATATCAAGATAAAAACACTAATCGAAGAAATAAAGAAAACATCTTCCTACTAAAGAAGTGGGTAATGAATAGCCCACTATCAACAATAAGCAGTGCATCAGCATTAGCGTTAATGCTATCGAGTAACGCTTTTGCACAAGAAAAGTTAGCGGAAATTGAAGTTAAGAAAAATAAGGCGACTGAAATAAGAAAACAAAAAAAGGAAGATGATGTAGAAGTTGTCACGGTTACTGGTTCACGTCTTATGCGAAATGTATTTTCAAGTCCTTCGCCAATTGAAGTTATCAATGTCTCTGAGGCGGCTTTATTTGGCTTCACTGACATTGAATCCATGTTGAATAACAGTACCAGTTTGATGTCTTCAGAACAGCTTACCTCTGCTATGTCAAGCGCGGATGACGGAGCAAATGGTGGTCAGGGTTCTTCAACAGCAAATCTAAGAGGTCTTGGTGCCAGTAGAACATTATCCCTGTTAAATGGCCGTCGTGCCGGGCCTGCAGGTATTCGTGATGGCGTTTCTTCTTTTGATATGAATGTTATTCCACTTTCGGGTATCGAAACGATAGAAATTTTAAAAGACGGTGCATCTTCTATTTATGGTTCAGATGCTATCGGTGGTGTTATTAACTATATCACCAAAAAAGGCGATGGGGGTGAAGTTAAAGTATCTACCAACCAGCCTCAGGGATCAGGTGGTGATAAATTTCAAATTAGTGCCTCCTATGGTCAGTCTTTAGATAGAGGTTATTGGCGTGTTACCGCTGATTATAACCGTCAAAAATCTTTGTACAAGGGCCAGAGAAGTCATTTTAATTGTAAAGAAGAGTATCTTTTTGAACATAATTCAAATGTGCGTGCTGATGTAATTGACCCCCTTACTGGCGAAAACAAATGTCTTGGTTTTGACTCTGGTAGTATTTGGATCTATGACTATGCGACGGATTTTGGTGATGGAACCAGTAATGTTGCGACGGGTGATAAAATATTTTATGACTTCAATGGACAGTTAGCGGCAGCGGGTCTTTTACCTCAATCAACAAATGCTGATCCAAACAATCCCTATCACTTACGTTTGCCCGAGGGATATTATCTAGAGCCAGAAGGTGCATGGGGTGACTCGCTTAAACCGAATTCTGGTAGGTTATTAGATGATGAAAATCTTATCCCTAAATCGGATCGTTTTACTGTCATGGCGAGCGGAGAATATGACATAACGGATAATATGACCATGTATGCCGAAGCGATGTTTAACCGTCGTAAATCATCGGCTAGATACGTTTCTCAAACATGGGCATATTTTTATACTAATAACTGGAGTTATTATACTTATGGCGAAATAGCATCAGGGCTTGGTGATCCCCTTACTGAAGGTTTTACCGGGGCTCAGATTTTAATGCCAATTATCGCTTATTCGCCAGGAACGGACCATAATACGGTTGATTATACGCGTTTTGTCTTAGGGCTTGAGGGGTTTATTGGCGATTCTGACTGGAGTTATGACGTTTCAGGTCAATACAGTAAATCAGATGGCGAATATCAGGATCGTTACCTTATAAATGATGCCTGGAGACACTCGTCAAACCGGGCGTATGCTTGGGGCGGCAATACTGCAAGCGAATGTGAATCATTTGACCGTCTTAACTTGGATGGTAGCGTGAGGCAAGCGAATATCCCATGTATGGATATTCCGTGGACGTCACCCCGAATTTTGGCAGGTGAATTTAACCAGCAAGAAAGAGACTACTTGTTTGGCGATGATGTGGGAAACACCACATATACCAACAAATCCTTGGATATAGGCTTAGTTAATAACGAGTTATTTGAGTTACCAGCGGGTAATATAGGTATTGCTATTGGTGGTCAGTATATGTCTGATGCACTTAATGATACCCCAGGTATAGAATCGTTGACTAGTAATACAGGCACATTTAATGGCACCCAATTTTATCAAACTAAGGGTGATAATGAAACCAAAGCACTGTATGCAGAATTAGCAGTGCCGCTGTTACATGATCTACCAGTGGTTAAATATTTAGAGCTTGGCGTTTCAGGACGACGTACAGAAATGAGTTTTGATGCAGGAGGAGACCATGATTCAGATAGTTTTACCGGTGATACCTACAAACTTTCGTTGAATTGGGTGATTGATGACTCGGTACGTATCCGTGCGAGTCGTGGTACTTCATTCCGCTCACCTGCCTTGTATGAATTGTTTCGTGAAAACTTGCATTCTTCGAAGTTACAGAGCAATCTTGATCCTTGTTATTTGTGGGGTGATAAATTAGCAGATGGTGATCTCTCTCAACGTATCGCTGACAACTGTGCCTCTGAAGGCGTTCCGATGGATCAAACTGATCCGTCGTCTGCAAGTATTACTACGGGGGGTGGTGCTGGGGTACTGGTCGCTGAAACGTCAATATCAAACTCATACGGGATAATATTTACCCCTGAAGGTACTAATTTCAGGCTCTCTATCGACCATTTTGATGTTGAAATTAATGATGAAGTTGATGTGTTTGGCGCTGAAAACATCGTTAAAGGTTGTTACAATTCAGAGTTTTTTCCAGAAGAAGGCTTGTGTGATCTATTTACCCGTGATACGCCTAAAGGTAATGGTACCCATCGGATTTTAACCGTTAAAGACAGTTATATTAATGTGGCGTCGCAACGTACTAATGGGTGGGATATAGAGGCGAGTTATGCGACTCAGCTACCTTATGGGATTAACTTAAAGGTGAGAACCTCACATACATTTACCACCGAGAAATCAAAAGCAAAATTTACCGGTAATGTCACCGATAAAAACGGCCGGGCTGGAAGCCCCGATTGGGTTGGAAGCTTGTCATTTATCGCGAATAAAGGTGATTTTTCTGCAGCATGGCATACACGTTTTATCGGTAGTACCTTTCAAGATCATAAAACTAAAGACGAGACTAGGGAAAGGTTAGATCTTGATGGAGTAACAAGAACTTATGATCGAAGGCTGGGGCTTGAGCAAACTATTTATCACAACTTAAGCCTGGGTTATAGGTTTGGCGATGGATTGAGTGCACGGTTTGGTGTGACTAATGTATTTGACAAAGCACCACCTCAAGGATCTCATGGTACGGATACCAAGTTACAGGGTGCTGGCGTTTGGTATTCACAGTATGACTGGAAAGGTAGACGTTTCTCCTTGTCTGTTTCCAAAAACTTTTAGGCAATACCCGCTAAGAAAGTAAAATACGCCGGCTTTATAGTCGGCGTATTTTTTATTGGAATAGTCATTACTTCACTTGATATTACTTGAATAAAAATTGTTTAAAAAAGCGATGCGATATATATACCCAAGCTACTTGGAAATGCAGGATTCAGCAAGTCGAGAAACGGCTATATGCAAGGCATTAAATTTTATAAATGGTTATTCCATTTTTAGATTTAATAACGCAGGAGATAGCCGTTTATCGCCTTGCCCGTAGGGAGCTAAGCTAGAAAATCAGTGCTGCGTTGCAACCCTTTATAAGGGAAATGCCATTATATGCGTGCTGCGTCTTGCTCTGATGTCCTAGCTTTGCTCTGAACCTGCATTTCCAAGTAGCTTGGGTATAGTCATATCCATTGATATTACAGGCCAACGGCAGGAGGATTTTGCGTGCCAATAATAAAACTAAAGGGTGATAATCTACATCTGCGAAATGGTGAATTTTATCAAACGATATTGAAACAACCGCTATTTCTGAATAGCATTCCCAAATGTGGTTCACATCTAATGCGCAATATTATGCGGATGTTTGTTCCTGTAGAACAACATTATCGTAACCAATTTATTCAATTACCCACGCTGCAACGAGATAGCGTCGCTTGGGATAAAATGCGTCCAACCTTGAGTTGGGGTCACCTGCTTTTCACTGACGAGTCAGCGATGTTATTAAAAGATACTCGCAAAATTTTACTGGTAAGAGATCCCTATGATTGGGTGCTTGCCCGTGCGCGATTTTTTATGTCGGCTGAATTTGAAGGCTCTCTCGATCACCTTAAAGACGGGCAAGTAAGTGTTGAAGAGTTGCTTAATATAATGATTTTTGGTACACCGGTGAAAACACCACCAATGTCAGATATATATATTCACAATGGTGTCTCATGGCTTGGCACTAATGCTTATGTAGTGAAATTTGAAGATTTGCTTTACCATGTGAAAAATCTGGATAAGTTAGAGGCAGAAGTATTCTTCAGAAATTTATTTGATAAATGTGGTCTTGATATTTTTCCTGACGATTGGCGAGAACGCGTACGTATTGGCTCAGACAAAGAGCAAAGTGGCACTGCACGGGAGAACCTAACGGGTCACAAAATGGAATTTCCTAAGCAATTACCCGAAGCGCAAAAGCGGCTAGTTGATTTTGCGGTGCCAGGTTTGCGTAAAGTATTGGGTTATGAATAATACCAATCTCACTTCAACCTGCTGGCTGGTTTAAAAATGGGTCTCTTGAACACGGGTAGTGCGGTATTAATTTTATCCACTGTGATTATCGGCACAGGTTTTTTTTCAATAGTCACGGGCGTGAAGCGCTTAACTATGCGAGTGATCTGAACACACTTAATGCTCGGCTCAAGGGTTTTTACATCAGCCTGGATGATCAGAATGTAGAGCGTTATTTACAGAATCAATGTCAAGATAGCAGCTGGTTCGATATTAATTATCTGGATTGAAGTCGTACGCCTTGGTCGCCTGAAATTCAAGCGGTAGGCCATGAAGAACTTTCTGTCATGGGTATCGTCTTTCATCAGGCAGATCAAATTGACATCAAACCGAGTACTAGGGTTAAAGTTGATCAACCTGTATCATTATGCTTCATGAAACTAAAAATTATTTTGAGATCACTATTTCCAGTCCTGAAACCAAAGTTCATACCGTTAAATTCGAATTCAGCTCAGCAGGAAATTATAGTCGCGGTTATCTATTTAATCTTCCCCGCGGTGAAGCCGAGGTAGGGAGGAGCGTTACTTAATTATCCCCCCCTAGAACCTGACTCTTGACCACATTTTACTCATTTGTTTTTGCATATTGATTAGTCGGTTAGTGATTGTCTGTCTTTTGGCTGGGATCTGAAAGTGTATAGGTATAGTGTTAACCAAACGGAGCAATTATATGAAAAAGTTTATAACTTCAATTTTATTATGGCTAACCGTAAGCTCGACCACTTTTGCCAATGAACAAACACGTGTCTCCTGCCAACCCTTCAAGCGACCAAAGCAACTGCAAGGAATTTCATAAGGGCTTGGGCCATATCTTCTGGTCTTCAGAGCCCCTCTGTTATATTTGTCAGTTGCTATGTTCGATGACAAGAAATCAGAGAATTGTTTGATCTGTCCCTGATTGTTGTTAAGTGTCGCCAATTGCAATGCCATCTCGTATGCTTGATATTCTACCTCCATGTAACG
>JABSOI010000047.1 GCA_013216015.1 Alteromonadaceae bacterium
AAAAGCGACTTTATACAAACTTTAAATTGGTGGATGGATAATTGATAAAATCCGTCGATTTAAAAGAACTACACCCATAAAAGATTGCACCGTTAATGCATTCCAATCAGCATGAGCATTATTGATATTCGCTGCTGCTGCTTTTCCGTTTACATAAGCTGCAAAATCGTCTGAGCCTGCCATAGTTAAGTTAGACTTTAATAAAGTGCCAAAACTATCAGAAGCTAACAAAGCATGCGCTAATCCCTCTGTAGGAACTGCCAAAGTAGAAGCTTGAACTTTAAACATTGCATTAATCATTTCTGGCGCACCAGCAATTGGTGTATTGGTTAATGCCAGAAAATCAGTACCGGTAATAGAACCTAAAGATTGTCCCAGATAATGAACTCTGGTTTTATCAATACCCGTATCAGACCCATCAGCTCCCATTAAGAAATTAATACCCCAACGAAGTCCTAATAAATCAGCAACACTTTGTCGTAAATTATCGCGTAAAGTAGGTAAGCTTGCCAAATTCATATAAGTAAGAGGATTAACCGCAGCATTCATAGGACCAAAGCCACGGCTATTATGCAGCGGATGATCTATTGCGATTGTAGCTAAGCCCTGCAACGCCAAACTTCCCGTAACAAGCAGCATGTGCTCTTTTTGAGAAGGAATACCATGAGCTAACATGACAATTGGCCAACCGTTTTCAGGTTTTTCAATTGCGTCTAAGCCTTGACTTGCTCTAATACTGTTAACAAATGCCAAATCTGGCACTGTCATCTGAACGTCCAGAGTGTTTGTAGTAGTTACAGCTGGAATTGGATTATATTTTGTAAGATGTCTCTCAGTATCAATACCAAGATCACGCAAACCAAATGCCATACAGAAACCATCATTAGGACTCATTGGCTCAGCAGGTATCGCAGCGGGGTTAACAGCCGCCAAACCAGCTAATGTAGCACCAGAGTCACAACGGGCTTTCCACCAGGTATTTATTGGTGCAGCTGGATTTTCAGCCGTCGGCATACTTAAATAGTAAGGTAATGTAATAGTACCGGAACTTAATTTTGCGGCAGTATGTAAACCTATAAGTTCAGCATGAGCAGGATTAGTTTCATCAAGCACTCCTCCGGCAATTAATGCTTGTGACACTGTCATGCCTGTATCATTAACGGCTATAACAGGTAGAGGTATAACAACTTTTGCAGGATCTGGATCAACACCAGTAGCAAGAAGTTTTTTAGCAGTACCAAGCACCACACCTATTGACTGGGTAGTCATAGCCATAGTGTAAATTATGGAGTCTTTATCGACACCAGCACCAACTACCGCAGTTTCAAAACTGTTGACTATAGCTTGTAAACCAAGCTGAGCTTCACTTCCCAGCGGAAGAGTAGCGAGATCTTGGCGAACTAATTCATAAGATGATGAACCGTCAACAGAACGACCTGTGTCATCCGAAATATGATTAGTCAGTGCAAGAATATAACTGGTAGCACTTTTAAGTGGTTTTAAAGGCACTACCGCAATATCATTACCAGATTTCTGGGCAATAAAATCAAGACCAAAAGTTAATTCACCAACAATTTTACAAGCTAAACCTCTGGGAACACTAGTACAATCACTGTCAGTTAAATCACCGCCCATTTTAGCTTCAAATATTCTGACGGCTGCAGGATTAAAAACACTGTTTCCGTCTAAAGAAGTACCTTCAGGAAAATCCAGAGATAGTACAAATGGATTTTGCGTTGACCAACCATCAAGAATATTTAATGCATTTGTTGGATCAGAAAAATCCGATGGATCAGCAACAGGAATATTTAATGTACCATCGGTAGACCCTTGAAAAAGTAAATCATTCGGAACAGATAAAACCCCATTTGACGGGTCAAAAACAACCCGGGCAGAAGCACTTAGAACGGTGCCATCTTGCGGTACTTCAGTTTGTACATCTTTAATCGTTTCACTGTCGCAGGCACTCAAACCAAGCGCGCTGATAACAGCAAGACTGATAACTAGCTTATTCATTATTTCTCCCCAAGGACTAGTCTACTTTTATTTTTTATTAAACTTTTTGACGTTGAAAAACTAACTAACTAAAATTTTTCAAAGCCAACAAGTTAGACCAGTTAAACTTAACCCAAGATTCAACTTTGCGCTAGCGTTTTTTCAATTAATTCTAACTTTTATGAATTTAACTATATCTTAGTCATTTTTATCTCGTTACTTCGGCTAAGAAATAGTAGAATCCGCTTATCATTATCTACGAAAAATAAATTCATGTTTGACTATCAAATACAAGAAAACTGTCTGATAAATAAAACCCTTTTAATTACTGGTGCCGGTGATGGTATAGGTAGACAAGCAGCAATAACTTATTCCAAACTTGGGGCAACAGTTATATTATTGGGTAAAACCGTTAAAAAACTTGAAGCGGTTTACGATGAAATAATTAATTTGGATTTGGCTGAACCAGCCATTATTCCGCTAGACATGAAAGGCGCTACCAAACAAAACTACATTGATATGTCTAACACCATTGCCGAACAGTTTGGTAAACTTGATGGTGTATTATTAAATGCTTCCATGTTAGGTGAATTAACACCTTTCTCTCAAATACATGAGCAAATCTGGCAAGAGGTTATGCGAGTTAATGTAACTGCACAATACCTTATAACGCAGGCACTTATCCCGACATTACAGCTGGCAGACAGTGCATCTTTAGTATTTACTTCTTCAAGTGTAGGTAAAAAAGGTCGAGCATTTTGGGGTCCCTACAGCGTATCAAAATTTGCTACTGCAGGCATGATGGAAGTTATTGCTGATGAGTATGAAAATTCAGGCTTACGCACTAATGCCATTAATCCGGGAGCAACACAGACTAAAATGCGCTCAAGTGCATTTCCTGCTGAAGATAAAACCACGCTGGCAAAACCTGAAGACATTATGCCGCTGTATGTGTATTTGATGTCTGATGATAGTATAGAAGTAAATGGGCAAACACTAAATGCTCAATAGATAGTTTTTTTGTAAATTCTTCTTATAAAGAATAAGTTATAAATCCTATTATAAAAGTAAAAAGCTGACATACGTCAGCTTTTTACTTTATATTGAATAAGAATATATTTTAACTTTAACGTAATTCACGTCTTAAAATTTTACCAACATTGGTTTTTGGTAATTCATCTCTAAATTCAATTATTTTGGGTACTTTATAATTAGTTAAATTTTTACGGCAATGGTCTATTATCGCTTTTTCATCAATACAGTTTTCAGTACCCTTTTCTTTTTTAAGCGCCACAAATACTTTTACAATTTCACCTGAAACTTCATGTGGTACTCCTATGGCAGCTGTTTCAAGAACGCCATCGAGCATAGCAACAACTTCTTCAATTTCATTCGGGTAAACATTAAAGCCAGAAACTATGATCATATCCTTTTTACGATCAACAATTTTGAAGAAACCATTTTCATCCATAAAGGCAATATCACCAGTAGCCAACCAGCCATCTTTCAAAATTTCTTCCGTGGCATCAGGTCGGTTATAATATCCTTTCATCACCTGCGGGCCTTTAACCCACATTTCTCCTGCTTCTCCCATTGGCAGATCGACACCATTATCGTCAACAATTCGAATATCCGTACAAGGTGCGGGTAGTCCAATAGTTCCATTGAAAGATTCTTGATTATACGGGCTCATTGAAACCATTGGAGAACATTCAGTTAAACCATATCCCTCTAATAAACGAGTACCTGTTACTCGATCCCAACGTTCAGCAACAGGTCGTTGTACTGCCATACCACCACCCAATGCCATTTTCAGGTGACTGAAATCAAGATCTTTAAAACCTTCAGCATTAAGCAAACCATTAAATAATGTATTAACACCCGTAATAGAGGTAAATTTGTATTTTGCTAATTCTTTAACAAAAGCAGGCATATCTCTAGGATTCGTGATCAATAAATTTGTACCGCCTAAAGTAAAAAACGTCAGACAATTCGCTGTTAACGCAAATATATGATAAAGCGGTAAAGCCGTAACTATAAGCTCTGCACCTTCTGTTAATAATGGCTTTATCATAGCTTTAGATTGTTCTAAATTAGCAACCATGTTGCGATGGGTAAGCATTGCGCCTTTTGATGGCCCCGTTGTTCCACCTGTGTATTGCAAAAAAGCTAAATCTTCGCCAGATATATCAACTGGCGTAAAAGACATTTTTTGACCTTTACTTAAAACAGTATTAAATCTAACTGCATCAGATAAATTAAAGGCAGGCACCATTTTTTTAACACGTTTAACAACAAAATTAACCAAATTACCTTTAACAAAACCTAATCGGTCTCCTAACGAAGTTAAAATAACTTGTTTAACTGGCGTTTTATCAATAATTGTTTCTAATGTATGAGCAAAATTTTCAATAATAACAATTGCTTTAGCACCCGAATCTTTCAGCTGATGTTCTAATTCCCTGCAAGTGTAAAGCGGATTAACATTAACAACGGTAAGCCCTGCAAGTAAAGCACCGAATAATGCAATTGGATATTGCAGAGTATTTGGGATCATAATGGCAAACTTATCACCTTTAACCAATCCTAAATCTTGCTGAAGATAAGCAGCAAAGGCTTTCGCCTGAATATCTAACTGGCGATAGCTGATCTCGGCGCCCATATTGATGAAAGCTGATCTATCAGAATAAATGCCGACATACTTATCAAACATTTCAACTAGGGAACTATATTTATCAGGATCTATTTCATGTGGTACGTCAGAAGGGTAACTTTTTTCAAGCCAGATTTTTTCCACGGAGTCTCTCCTCTATAAAAATTGGGACTTCATAACTTTGTATTGCATACTCGACAAATGTATACCCGACAAATGTATACCCGGAAAATTGGATACTATTATGATTATTCAGGTGATTAAGCTATAAACTAAACTAAATTAAATTAACAATTAAAACACATGTTTTAAAATTTAGGGACCGCATACTTTCACATTTAACAACAAAAAACTAGGCTTTTGTGATATTACTTACTAAACCTGTAAAAAAGATTGGATCAACGCAGCCGTAGTTTCAGGCTCTTCCATATGAAAATGATGACCGCCTTTAACTTCGACACATGAAAAATTACTGAATAAAGGAGCAAAATGTTTTATACCCGAAGTCACCATATCCAGACCCTTTGTACCATGCAGCAATTGAACGGGTGCTTTAACATCCCGAATAAATTGCTCGGCTTGTGCTAATGTCAGCCGATAAGGCGATGTCAATCTTAAACGGCTATCAGACCGCCAAGCATAACCTTCACCAGATTTAGCCAAACCCCTTTTTACAATTATTTCGGCATGCTCATAAGATAAATCTGACACTAAAACCCTGACATTAACCGCTGAATCAACCGAAGCATGAACATTTCTGTTTTTATTCTTATTCTGCCCGTTAAATCGACTCAACATACCTTGACGAAGTTGCTCAGTTGACTTTTCAGACTTTGTACTGACAAAACCAATAGAATCAATTAACGTTAATGATTTTACTTTTTCCGGAAATGCAGCTGCGAAGGCCGTTGCGACCATTCCCCCCATGGAATGCCCAATAATATCAACGTTTTTCCATTGGTTTATCTCAAAAAGCTGTAATAGATCATATATCCAGTCAATAAAATGATAATGAGCATCACTGCTACGATGTGATGAAAAACCGTGACCTGGCCAATCAATAGCAATGATACGCTTATTTGTTAGTTTATCCGCTAAAAAAGGCATCATGGGTAAAAAGCTCGCGGCATTATCTAACCAGCCATGTAAGCATAAAACCACGTCACTGTGAACATCACCACAAGCTAATCCATGCAAACTCAACTGACCTATATCAAAGCAAACTTCTTCCAATTCAATCTGCTGATTTATTTTACCCATAGAAAAACCCACTGCTCATTAACACGACTGATATCAAAGCTGTTAGCCTTAAACCTTTTATTTCAAAACTAACATTTCAAAACTAACATTTTAAAACCTATGTATTATACCCACAATCTTAAATCTAAGCTGAATTGATTGAATTATTTTTCCTTTTTCGTCACTTTGGACGTTGGTTTATTATTTGTACGAGTTCGGATCAGATGTTGACCACGATGATAAAATGGCGGGTAATGCCAAAAAGAAGGTGAATGCCAAAAACTATTCTGTAAAACACGAACTTCAACCTTTTGAATATCCTTCCATAAATACACATTGGTAGCATTTAACACCGGATACTGGTACTCATGTTCACCAATTTTTCCATCTTCTAAATGACCAACAGAACCAATTGCAGTAATGCTTTTACCTACTTTGTATATCACAGGATCTAACAACCCAGCATGATAAATTCTAAATCGACCTTGAGTTTCTTGTTTCTGTTTAGGTCTTGCTGATGAAGACAAGTCAAAATTAACGACTTCAATCATCGTTTGCTTTGCCTTATTTTCAACTTTAGCAATAACCCCACCCCATCGAGCTGTTTGGCCTACATTCTCGTTTGGCATAGCCCTCACATTAGAAAAGGGAATTAGCGAGGTGTTTTCAGACACTTGTAGTTTTTCAGGAATAATCGAGCAAGCAGAAACTGCTAACATAGACATAACAAACAATACTTTTTTCATTTTCCTTCCTTCTGATTTAATTTTAATTTAGTTCTATTTTAGTTCTATTTTAGTTCTGTTTTAGTTCTGGTTTATCGCTGGAATCACTATACATTCGAATAATTATTTTTCATTTTCGATAAGATAAAAGCAGCACCTATGGCTAATATAAACCAGATAACAACCCAAACAATTTCAGGGATAAAGGTTACATTAGCTAAAGCTTGACCATCACCTAAAGCTCGCCCATCAATTAAATATAAAGGGCTAAATATGCTGTTCAGCAAAACTAAAATCCCCGTCAGTTGTAATATCAGCTGTAAATGGTGCAATTTTTTCAACTTAAAATGAAGGATAAATAAAACAAATAAAAATGAAACAATAACAAAAGTTAATATATCTCGCACCCAAAAAACAACTGAACAAACAATCAATAATATTAATAGTGCAGAAAACGCTTGTGCCATACGATGATGAACCGAAGCTATAGAATAAATCATCATGCCCCAAACGGTAGCACCCGCATACCCCATAAAACTAATGACAAATGATAAGCCTCCGCGGGTTGTACATAAACCAGCTCCATTGGGAAATAACTGAATTTGCACAATTCCCCCGCCAGTTAATATTGCAGCAAGTCCATGACTTATTTCATGGAAATAACTTTCCAACCATTTAAAAGGAATTGAAATTAATGGCAACTGATGGATAATCACAGCAGCAATCAACAAAAGCCAAAATCGATGCTTCTGATGAAAACTTAAACCGGATGAATGTGTGGAATTTAAATTAGACAAATAAATCTACCCCAAATATTTGTTGAATACTGTCACGCTGCGCTAAATTACCTACAGACTGGTAAATAGCCACAGCACTTTGATTATACTGAGAAGGTTGATCATAATCGGCTTTATATGATTGTCCATGTACCGAATCGACCTTTAAAGCTGTACCAGAAGTAGCACTGGTATTTTCAGCACTAGAATTTATTGATAAGTTAGCACGTTCATTCAGCTCTTGCTCAATAAGTGCAATTGCACTTTCATCAACATCAAACCGAACAACGGCATCTGCCTGTTGCTTATTATTTAATGATTTTGAATTTTGAGTTTCACTTTGAGTTAAATTTAAAGCTTTAGAAACTTGATCTTGCTGTACACGTGAAGATACATTCCCAGCTTGCGCTTGAGAATTGACTGTTTGAAGTGCTGTATTGGCAGATGCCAAATGATTTACATGCATGGTCTTTAATTTAACAAATATTTAGCAAAGCACCAACTTTTACTTTGATAAAGTTTCACTTTTGTTTCTACTTCGAGAAAGAATACTTTATTATATTTCATCAAACCTAACTAAAGCAAAATTCACACTCTACACTCATATTCTACATTCATACTCGACATTCGTATTTTACAGCCAAACTCGACATTCATACTGGAATAAGTGTTTTCATACTACAGCCCTTGGAATTATTCGCTGCCCGTATTTGCCTCGTAATTTAAAAAAACTTGTGCATTACAATAATATTCTCATGTATTTAAAGCCTTTATAATAATAAAATGTACGTCTTCATTTTTTTCTGAAAACATCGCCTGACCTAACAATTGTACTGAATTAACATCGCCTATAAGCGTTAATCCATTGATAGTAGCGGTGCGACCTCAACTGAACGATTACCCAAACCTGAAGCTAATAAATCACTTTCCTGCAACTTTACTAATTCATCAATTGCCGATAATTTATCCTCAATGGAATGACCTAAATAAAGTTTGTTATGCCAATAACTCCTGGGTTCATCAGAATATACATCGACTCTTTGATCTCTAATCCGTACCGATTTTAGTTGATCACCAATAACTTTTTCCTTTTGCAAAGAAATTATACTTGCAACCTTTTTGCTTTGATAAACAGTCCTTTCATTATCATTAAAAGAAACGTCTTTTTTTCTACCTGCTTTTCTATTTTTTGCTCTGGTAATAAAATCATTTCAATTTCATTACTAACTTCGATAAAGCGATCATTATCATAACCCTCTGAGTGAAAATAACTACCAGTGAGATAACCCACTACAAAAGTCACCCTCTGTAAAAAAATCGTTATTGCTTAAACCAATTTCAGGTTAAATAATACAAAGACAAACACCTTCAAAAAAATCTAATTTAATGCATAAGAATGCATTTAAATATATAGTTGCGACCCTTTCACAAGAAAGATCACGATGCAAAATGATATTTTGACTGTTAAAGAGATTGCAGATGACCTTAAAAGTAAACGAAACAGATAAAAATAAATTTAAAAAGGTTAATTATTAATATGACCATTAAAAAGTCAGAACTCTATTCATCATTGCAAACTGGTAGTGATGAATTACGTATACCCAAAATTTCTATATTCCCTACTTGTACAAACAGGCTTAATTTTTTATGAATGATTATGGTATTTTATCAATTATCCCCCCGCTTCTTACTATTTTTGTCGCGCTGTACAGTAAAAATGTATTACTGGCACTAACGTGTGGAATTTTAAGCGGTTCTTTAATTATTGCTGATTTCAATCCATTCTATGCAATATTAAATGCTATGGAAAATCAGGTATTGAAAGAAGTTTCAAACGGATCTCAGATCCAAGTTATTCTGATAATCTTTATCGTGGGTGGTTTTGTTAAACTACTGGAAGTATCAGGTGGCGCAAACGCCTTCGCGCAAAAACTTACCACCATAGTCACCAGTCGTGCAAAAGCACAATTATTGGTTTGGCTTTCAGGCTTGGGGATATTTTTCACTGATTCAGGCAATAGTCTGATTGTCGGCCCCTTGTACCGCTCTGTTTTTGACCAATTCAAAATTTGTCGACAGAAGCTTGCTTACATTCTGGATACTACTTCTTCGCCGATTAGTATTCTTATTCCCTTTATTGGTTGGGGCGCTTATATTACATCCCTTATTGACAAATCATACGCAGAAATTGGCCTGGATGAAAATTCCTATAGCGTATTGATAAACGTGATACCTTACCAGTTCTATGCATTTTTAGCCTTGGCGACCGTTCCTATTCTTATCATTATTGGCAAAGAATATGGACCAATGAAACAATCCCAAGCGCAATTCATTGCCAAATTAGACGATAATAAGCACCAAAAGAGCAAAGTGTCTAAAGTGAGTAAAGCTGAATCTACAGACAGCAACCTCGTCAACCACGGCAATCATGGCAACATCAGTATATTTCTTTATCCTCTGGGTGTAATGCTGTTATTAATCGGGGGGCTTATTTCTTGGCATGCCAGCCATGGCGGCCTTTCCTCCATTCATATCAGATCAACTCTGGCTATTGCTTATCTAAGTGCAGCATTGACCTGCATGGAAATGATGAGACGCCATCAATCTAAATCGTATAGTGAATCCCTCGGTATTTTTATTAAAGGCGCTGAATCAATGGTTTACATATCTATTGTTCTGATCCTTGCCTGGTCACTAAGTTCTATCACTAAAGATCTGCACACCGCAGATTACCTTGCTTCAATTATCAGTGGTCGGGTGGAGCCGATGTATTTTCCAATGATAGTATTTATACTGGGCGCTGTTATATCGCTGTCTACAGGTTCATCGTATGGTACTTTCGCAATATTGATGTCCATCGCTGTGCCCGTAGGTTTTGAATTGGGCGCTTCAATGTATTTAACTATTGCTGCTGTGCTAAGCGGTGGCTTGTTTGGCGACCATGTATCCCCTATTTCTGATACTACGGTGCTGGCGTCAGTTGGAGCCGAATGCGAACATTTAAGCCATGTAACAACACAAGCTGGTTATGCCGGCGTTACGGGGCTGGTGGCATTATTGGCGTACGGATTGGCTGGTGCATATGAATCAGTTTACGTTCTACCTTTCTCAATTGCCGTACTGTTCGTTACCATGTTTATCCTGATGAAATTCTTCAACAGGAAATTACGATAACAAAGCCTGAACTTTTAATCGTTTTTTGCTTTGTATATTAATGTAACTGTCTATGTCCCAGATAACTGTGGCTGAAACTATAACAAACTGTTTTATAATATTTATTTAGCTAAAACCAACTTAACTTTTATAAAGTCAAAATTTCACCACGTAGGATGGGTTAGCCGCAGGCGTAACCCATCAAAACAAAGATTTATCAGGTAGTTAAAGGATGAGTGTTTACCAAATGTGATGGGTTACGCCGTTGGCTAACCCATCCTACAACTATTGTAGACACAGTTAACTGGTGCACTTGGACATAGCCAATGTGACTGGAGTTAACTGTATCTCATCGTAATTACAAAAAAAACCAACACAAGTGTGTTGGCTTTTTATTTTTTATCAAAAACTAATTATTATTAGAAAGTATATGATATTTTCGCATACATGAATCGACCATTAAAACCATATGGTGAAGTTGAAGCATACGTACGACCACTGCTATGTGACTCATCAACTGGACCATTATCGTCAGTTAAATTGCTCACACCAAGGGTAAATACGATATCATCACTGAAATCATAGTTAAGTTCTGCATCAAGAAGAACTGCTGCTGGCCCATCTATATTTGGTGAATATTGAAACCACTCACCATAATAATTAGCACGCGCCATTAATCTCCAGGAATCAGCAGAGTAATTAACAGTGAACGAGCCTTTATGTTCAGGCAATGATTTTTCCAAACGGTTAAGTTTGACTTCACTCACATTCTGACCATATTTATCTACTGATGTTTCTGTCCAGTTATAAGCAACTGAATATCTCATCTCGCCGCCGAATGCTTCGTTTGAGTAGTTAGCGACTAAATCGATACCTTGTGTTGTAGTATCAAAATCATTGGTAAAGAATTTAACCTTAGACAATCCAATCGCATCTGTTATTCCAAGGTCTTTTAATTCAGCTCGGTCAGTATCAGATAACGCAATTGATGAAGTTTGGGTAATTCTGTCAGTAACTTCAATATTGAAATAGTCAGCTGTGAAGAAAAAATCACCTTCATCATATACTAGTCCCATAGCAAAACTAACTGATTCTTCAGGTGTCAGCGCAACGCCACCAAATTTTTCCGAGACTGCATTTGTTGGTGGTAAAGTTGCAATATCAACCAAAGCGCCATCTTCAAATTGAGTCTGAACACTACGAACGTTGCTTTGTCCAATGGTAGGAGCGCGGAAGCCAGTACTTACCGATGCACGAACTTTGAATTCATCATTCAATACGTACAAACCTGCGACTTTCCAATTGAAAGCAGAACCAAAATCACTGAAATCTTCAAATCTAACGGCCACTTCCATCATAAAATCTTCGGTAATGTTCGCTTCAGTATCAAGGTATGCGGCTTTACTGGTACGCGAAGATGTACCTGCATCTGCTGGTTTAAAACCAGGAAAACCATTTGAGCCGATACTGAAACCTTGCTCAACCAATGGTCCTAATTTCCAAGACGCTTCATCGCCAGCGGTAATGGTAAACGATTCCTGTCTGAACTCGAAACCATAAGACATGAATACAGATTCAAAGCCCATTGCACCGTCAAATTCTTTTGAAAAATCAGCATTTATTGATTTTTCAAGTTGAGCGTATGCACCAGGGGTAAATACTGTTGGTGTATCTGGCCCTAATGAAGAATTGATGGTATTACTCATGTGAAATTCAGTTGAGTGTTCGCCAACGCTACCGCTCAAATCATACATTGTTCCATCGCTGAATTCACCACGTGTTCCAATAACCAATGATAAATCAACTACATCACCACCGAAGAAAGGTGTAAAACCACCAGGGAAACGTAGGTTATGTGCATAACAGTTAGCACCACTTAAAGATGCTAGTGCTGAGGCATCTGGTGCATTATTGACAATTGGAACAACAGGACAAGCTGAGTTGTCTGTCGCGCCTGGTGTTAAATCAGCGGTAAGAATAGTAGCAGTACCATCTTCCAATGCTGGTCCTTTAAATATGCCGCCACGTGTATTTGGGTTACGGAAGTAAAATCCGCCTTCAACGGTTTTCTCTGACCAGTTACCAAACAAATATGCTTCACTGTCATTGCCCAAATCCAGACCGGCATTCAAGAATAGTTTAACGTCATCTGAAAGTTCAGGTGAACCCCATACTTGCGCTGCAGGAGTTCTTACGGCGTTGTTTCCTGCGTCTATAAGACCCTGAGCGTCACTTCGTTGTGTACTTCTGCTGGTTGGATCTTGTTGGTTATATTCAAAACTAAAATTGGCAAAACCGTCCTCTGTTAATGGCATACCAACATTACCAGAAATGGTCAATTGATCACCGTCACCTTCGGAAAACTGACCCATTTTCGCTTCTAATACACCACCAGAGTTACTATCTTTTAATACAAAGTTAATAACACCAGCAACAGCATCAGAGCCGTATTGTGCTGAAGCACCATCACGCAAAACTTCTACTTGCTTTAAGGCTACTGCAGGAATGGTTGATACATCTGGGCTTTGCGCACCATCGGCAATACCACCACCAGAAAATGCAATAATTGACCCTTTATGACGGCGTTTTCCGTTCACTAATATCAGGGTTGAATCCGGAGATAAACCTCGTAAATTTGCAGGTCTAACAATAGTCGCACCATCAGAAATCGCCTGGGCATTTACGTTATACGACGGTGTTACAGTTCTTAATAGACTGGCCATATCTGACGTACCGTTAGCCATCAACTCAGCACCGCCGATAACATCAACGGGTACTGGTGAGTCAGCAATGGAGCGAGGCGCAGCCCGAGAACCTACAACAACGATAACTTCATCAGATTTCGCTACTTTTTTGTCGTTTCCTTCAGCTAGGGCCGGCATTGCAGTACAAGCAATTCCCATTGCAATAACTAAGCTATTTAATTTAAATCTATTTGACATGCATAATTCCTATTGAGATATTCTATTTTAATATTATTACTTTTTTTTCACTTCGTTTAGAGGTTTTCGAACACTAAAAATTATCAGCGATAATTAAATTCAACTTCCTTCTAATCACCTTAAAACTGAGATTATTACCATTTCTCACTTTAAATCGCCATCTAAAATTGTCCAAATGCATACATATAAATGAATATTAATTCACTGGCCGCGCATTTTTATTTAATGGCGGACAACGTCAATTTATTCAATCAGTAACCATAACCACCCTGGCAATTTGTAAACACTTTGTACTCAGCGACCCACACTATATCAATTTTTTTTGGGAGAGGTATAACAAATAACACTAAAGTCTTGACATATCAAACTTAATAATAATCTAATTTAATTCGGAAATTTTACTATTTACGTGAATATTATAATACTACAACTGTACTTTTCGTTACTTAACACGGTAAAGCTTCTAATAATTAGAATTAACACCGGGTAAGCTGAAGTACAAATAGATACGATTATGAAAAAACTTAACTACACAGATCTTAATATTATTCAGGTTATATCTGCAAATTTCCGTTGCATTATTAAGAGATTACCCGTTAAGTTAACATGCAGTTTCTATTTGTCTGGTATAAGTCAAAAGATATAATCATCGTACAAACATTTAGATCTCTCTAAAATAAATTTTAGGGTCAATGTGGGGTATCAAGTCTTGTCTTTTGCCCTTTTAGGCAAAACGAAGAACTTGACCCTGCACGCTCGATTAAGCTTTGTTTATTGCATATTTTTTATTTCATGAAAAATAAAACACCTGATACCACGCGCGCTTCCCATATATATACCCGTAATCATTCAAAATGCAGGTTTTGAAGCGTTTTAAAAGATTATCTACTACGTTGCTTTCAATCCCAATAGCCCGCTATTGCTCAATCAAGCGCCTTTTAGATAAACTTTCAAATTCACCTCAAATTCCCGCATCTTGAATGACCACGGGTATAGTCAATAAAATTTATTTGGGTAATAGTGCCTCTTTTTCAAGTAACAAGCTCAATTCATGGTGTTGTCTGTTTATTTCTTTATTTAAATTCGAAACAACCAAATCAAAACCTGGATCACCTATTAAATGATTTAATCGAAGAAAACCTTTATTCCAGGTAAACCCCCAACTTAGCGATACTTTTTCATTACTTTTCATCATTAAATCAAACTCTTTTTCCTTTACATCAGGCACTATGCTAATAATAGCGTAATTCCCTGCCCAAAAATTATCATAGTTGACTTGAGGATATTTCTCCTTATGAAGTTTGGCATAGCGTACAATAGCATTTGCTAGTTTTTTTGCCTGTTTAGTTTTACCTTGTTTATAAAGCATTTGGGTTAAAGTAACTGAGTGAATGATATAAACAAAATCAAGAGTGTTTATCATAATTGGCTCAAATGATAATTGTTTAAGCTTCGGGGATTCCTTAAGCAAATATTCATATAAGCGCTGATATTGCTGTGTTTTTAGCAGATAATCAACCAAAACATGATAACTAAGCCCATAGCTATTATGTCTATGCTCTGGCTTAGACATTAAGAAGTTGTACGCCATTTCACCCGCTATTTTAAGTTTGCCCTGCGCCCACAATAAATAGATTCGGGTTGAGATTGTCAATGGCTTATCTTTCCCAAGTTCGTCAGCTTTAGAAATATAATATTGGGCCTCATTATAAAATCCTAATCGGGCTAAACTAAACGCAACAGAAGACGCTGTTTCCGGATCATCATCGTCTTTTTCATATGCTAACTTTAAGTTTTTATAATTATTGACTAAATTTCCTTCCCGCGAACTAAGTCTAGCTAAAATTACATAAGCACCTGAAAATTCCGGATCGATTTCTATCATTTTATCGGCAATCATCCTTGCTTTATCATACTGTTTTACTCCCATATAGCCTTGGGCTAAACCATGTAAGTTGTTTAAATTAAGTGGATCGATCTTTTGTATTAGCTCTAATATATGCAAACTTTTGTATATGTTATAGCTATGTATATAGTACTGACCAACAAGCTGGAGGACCGTTAAATCTTTATTCGATTGTTGCAATGCGCTTTCCATAAGTTTTTTGGCTTGCTCCATATCTTTGTTATACATGGCTAATAAACCTGAAAAAGCTTTAATTTTTGATTGTTCTCCAGTATTTAACGTCGCTAGCATTTTTAAGGTATATGCTATTTCTCTGCTTGCTTCACTGACATCTATCCCACCGATGACTTCTAATAGATAGTTTGCCATAGCATATGCTAAATAAGCATCAACGTAAGAAGGTGAATTTTGATAGGCTTTACGAAAATAATCCCGCGCCTCAAACAAGGGTTTATATTCAGCTTTATTTAATCGGTTTAATCCCAAAAGATAAAAATTATGTGCCTCTATACTTATCAAAGCTTTATCTACGGTTTGTTTATCGCCCAATAAATTAATACGTAATTTCGCGGTAATTTTACCAGCGATCTCGTCTTGTAACGCAAAAATATCCTTCAACTCTCTGGTATAGCTTTCAGACCAAAGATGCATACCGTCACTGGTGCGTATTAACTGCGCCGTAATACGAATTGTTAGTCCTTGTTTTCGTACACTACCTTCAAGTAAATGGTCTACACCTAGTTTTTTACCTATTTCTCGCAAATCTTGATTAAGACCTTTAAAAGCAAAGCTTGATGTACGACCTACTACTTGAATTTCAGGCATTTTAGCTAACAAATTCAACAATTCTTCAGAAATACCATCACTAAAATACTCCTGCTCTGGATCTGATGACATATTCACAAAAGGTAAAACCGAAACAGAGGGAAATAGACTTGGGAATAGACTTGGAAATAGAGGGCTGAATAGTAAATACCGATTCATTGTTAAGGCTAACAATCTCTAACTCCTCTAAACGGTGTCGATCGAACACCAATAAAGACACTGCAATAACGAGCATAGTAATAATAAAAAAACCAGTTTTTCGGTCGATGATATGCGAACTTGATTCAGGTTGCTCAACATCTTGAGTTCGCTTGATTCCTGAAGGGGTTAATTCAAATGCCCACGCAAAAAACAAGGCAACGGGGAATCCTAGTAATCCAAAATAAAAAACAAGAGAATTGGTCCACTCTGGCAGGCGTAATGCCGGTACTGCAATATCGGTCACTTGAATAAGTACCCATGCAAGAACTAAATAGGAAATAGCCACCTTGAAAACATTGCGTCTACGGAGTTCTTTAATAATTTTCATAGCATCCCAGCCAATAATTGATTTGGTAAACATAATGATAGTACAAAAAATGTTCTAAGTATGTATCTGAAAATCATAAGGATTTTATACAAATTGTATTAAGTTAGTGGTCTGGGATCGATGAGGATAAATTTTCAAGAGCACAGGTTTTTAGTTCCAGACAAAACCTAAGTACCAACATCGACGTGCATGGAAGCACTAATGCAGGTCAGGAGCAGGGTCAGGCCTTGCCCTTTGCCACAGGGGATTCAGCACCACCTAGGCAAAGGGTAAAGCCTGACCCCAGCACCCATATTAATGTGGGACCTATGAATAATTACTAAAAAATAGGGCTGAGTATATTGCCATCAGCGTCTTCAAATTTTCCAGCTACAATAGTAATCAAATCGGCTAACCACCAAATTCCAAAGCCCCCTAAAGTAACTAACATTAAAGCACCACTTCTTTTTCTACCGTAAACAAATCTATGGACACCAAATACCCCAAGTAATAAACAGTAAATAAAAGCAAATACACCTTGTGCGTTCTTTTTAGGTACACCTGCGTATGCACTTGGAAGATGCTGTTCAGATTCACAATGTTCGCAAGAGGCGTCAGTATTCAAAATATGTTCTCCGCAATAGCGGCAAAAAACAATGGAACTCATTAGGTTATCCTTTTATTTTGGGAGTTAGTATTATTTAACCTTTTGCAAAAAACAATTATAAAGCCAAGTTTAAATTAGCCAATTTAACGGGAAAGCTAATGCTTGAAGCAAAGGTTTTTTACAAATCTGGCTATTTTAATCAATTTTTTATTTTTTTCGCCAATAATGCAAATCATATTCTACCAATCCGACTCAACTATAGTTAAGCCATAATCACATGATCTGAATAGACTCATTATGGAACTATTCAGAGTGAAATGATTATAATGCGAACAAAATTGCGATTAAAGTCTAAGATGTTTCGCGCCTCAAACCGACTTGCAAGTTAAGAGCACCTTTACCACTTTACGAATATTAAGTAACTAATGTCAAACAATGCTGCGGTTTAGTTTTTGTATCAGTAACGTCTAAATAAAAAATGCAGCCTTACTTTGGTGCATCGTTTTTAATATTCTTGTTATGATATTTTTTGACTAAACTGTTATCAAACCAATCTGCTATTGTTTTTGCTAAGTGTTTGTCTTGTTCTAGCAGAGGATAGCCGTGCCTGTCTCCTTTATAAGATACTTAAATAATTTCAAATATAAAATGACTCTCATTCAAGAGGGTCACCGATACACCTACATGAGGTCAATCGGAAAAATCACAACGTAAAGAATATACAATTAACCATAAGGCAGGAAAAATGAACGATAAAGAAGTGCGCAAAAATTTATCTTACAATCAAAACCAAGGTTCGGATAAACACGCAACACAGAAACATACACGATAGCAGAACTGACATTAAAAGCATTTAACAAAAGTTGTGCGTTTGTCCATTGTTCTAATTGACTTAATATTTTATAGTTGTGTTGGATAGGTAATTTTAATGAATCTTTATAGGGTTTATTACAACGGTAATATTCTGACTTACTTGTATCCCATTGACCGTAAAAAATTTCAATATCTTTGCCTACTTCATAAATGTTCTTTTGTGCTAATTGAGATGATTTTATTTTATTTCTTAACTCTATTGTTGAATCTAAAGGAAATTTTCGCTCAAAAAAACCAAGCATCGTATCTAATGATTTATCTAAAGATATGTTAAGCAAGCTATTTACACCTTCTAACAAGTTGTTTTTTTCTTCAACTTCAATGGCTAATGTGGATATTTCATTGTTTAATTTCAATACGACATCGACTTCTTTAGCTTTATTGAGTTCAGACACCCTTAATTTTAAGTTGTTGTTTATTAACTTAAGTTCTTTGGATGCTGCTTCCAATTCTTGTTTTAGCTCACTTATTTCATTTTTATAATTCAAATCCATTTGATAATAACGAGTTTGAGCTTTTGCTTTTATTGCATATACCCAAGCTACTTGGAAATGCAGGTTCAGAGCTAAGCTAGGACATCAGAGCAAGGCGCAACACGCATATAATGGTTGTTCCCTTGTAAAGTGTTGCAACGCAGCACTGGTGTTCTAGCTTAGCTCCCTTCGGGCAAGGCGATAAACGGCTATCTCCTGCGTTATTAAATCTCAAAAGGGAAAAACCATTTATAAAATTTAATGCCTTGAATATAGCCGTTTATCGACTTGCTGAATCCTGCATTTCCAAGTAGTTTGGGTATATAACAAAATAAGTATGAAAAAGAGAAATATTGATATATAAGGAGAAAATAGGAAAAATTGTTCAATCATTATTGTTTTATCCATAAAATATAGTGCTTTACAATAACTCGGCATTACCTCTAATTCAATAATCATTTAATTGCTAGTTGAGTGATTCACTAAACTAATTATGTTGAGGTTTAAATTAGTTTTTATTCCCTAAAAAACCAAAAACCGTCGATAATATAGTTTATCGACGGTTTTTAATGGTGGTCTTATAAATAAATGTTGAACATTGAAATTGCTGTGCAAAAAAAAGATTACGTTGCATTAGTCCGACCCCACATGTTTCTTGTTTAAATGTATTAGTGCTTAAATTAAATGAAACTTCAGATTTAGTTCATCAGATCACTTTATTAATGGATTTGGTATTAAAGTATCAAGCCCCGCACCATGAGGCTTGTTTTACATTGTGTTAAATGTGAATATTTTCAGACAACCTTAAAATGTGCCAATCCAACTTAAGCTAAAAAGGTCAGTCCCATCAAATGTTTCATAAGATGCTTCAATAGAATTTTTCTGATTAAATTTTAAACCAATACCCACACCACCACCTAGTTCCCATTCACTGTGACTCTCTTTATAATCTCCATCCTCAGCAGTAAACTTTGCATTTGCATATGAAGGGGCTAAATAAACATATAAATTTTCATTAAAATCATTCTGAAGTCGAAAATCAATTGACATAAACCGTTCTAATTCAATATCAACTTTTTCTCCATACCCAACGTTAAATGCATCACCTTTTACTCCCTTTCCCAAGCGTATGCCAGGAATCCAATGTAATTTTTCTTCTGGTGTAAAATCATACCTTAAGTTCAATACCATGGCCCCCAAGTTCATATCTTGACCAAGCACCTCCTCTGACATATGTACATAACCCAATCCTCCTTCCCACTGAGCTGATGCAGTAAATGACATTGCGCCTAATAGTGACGCGATGATTAATTTTTTCATGATGTTGTACTTCCTTTTACGTTTAATAAATGTTGTGTTTATTCATTAAAATATTCCTTCATGTGAAACTGATTAGCCGCCACAAAACTAAAATTTTGCGGACAAAAATTCTGCCTCATTGTTGCGGTAGTTTTTTTTCACTGAAGTATTGATTTGATTAAATTGATTAGTTTTTGATATTACCTCCTGTAATTACATCTATGTGCCCTTATTCCTTAAGGGGGTGTTTTTTTAAACTCTTTGATTATAGTTAAATCAAGGAACTATTTGTTTTATCTATATTTATACTAATTTGTGGATTCTTTGCATCATAAAAGCCGAAGTTGTTGAACACTCAAGTCGAAATTATTCCATTAATCAAAAAGGTCTGAGCTATTGATTCATCAGCCCTTCTCTATATTTATCTGACGTCCTATCTCTACCTCTTTTTTCAGGTGATGACCTTCTACCTGTTTGTTGCTCTATCTGCTCTTTAAAAATGTTATTTCCTAAAACCCATGCTTTATTCGTTGCATCTCGAATTTCTGTTAATTTTAAGTCTGGAATATGACTATTAAATAGCAAGCGATAAGCCTCTCTTCTACTTGCTGAATCTTTGCCAAGTTCTTTATAGCAACTATGCTCTGTTAACAATTTAATCTCTTTATATAACGCATTACTTTGATAACTAGACCATGGATATTCAGCTGGATGCGCTACCATATCGGCCCTTACTGGGTTAAGTTCAATATATCGACTGACCAATAAAAAATAAGACTCGCTATCTACTAACGTCGATTTATAACGCCCCTCCCAAAGAGTACCTGTGCGATTATACGTTTTATTGATATATCTAACGTAATACCTCCCCAAAGACTGCATCAGTTGGCTTATGCCAGTTTGCGTTTCTGGTGTCATCAATAAATGAACATGATTTGTCATTAAAACATAGGAGTGAATGGCAACCCTATATTTCTTCGCATACTCTTTAAGCTTATCAAGGTAAACAATGTAATCTTGATGTGAAATGAAAGTTACTTGTCGATTATTACCTCGTTGTACCACGTGTTGTGGGACATTCGGGAGATTTAACCTTGGTAATCTTGGCATTTCACTATCTCAAAAGTATGGATTAAACAACTCTAATCTTTGTTTAGTCGTTATCAATTACTCTAACCCCTTTGGTCCCAACTTATCACCGAGTCCATTCTAAAAATTTTGGTGGCACTCCTTTTACCGTAATAAATCCTGTTATATATAGCACTGCTAATTGAAAGGCAATGCTTAACATAAAAAACGTTGGTTCGATGCCTTCAGCAATTGCTACAAAGCAAATTCCAATCAGCCCAAGTATAGTTACAACCATAATAAAAGATGCACCTGCTCTTGTTAACACCCCAAGTTTCTTTGTTTCTTTCACTTTAATCACCAAAATATCTAAAAGTTCTGTTAGCCGTAGTTCTAAGTAAGGCTCCTGTAAAGTTTCCAGTTTCATAAGCAGCAGTTATTGCAACACTATTAACAACCGATGTATACCCCACATAGCCCATTGTTGCAGCCCTAGTTGATAAGTGTGCAGCAGGAGCAAAGCCGGTTCTAGCCCATTGCCCTATTGTCATACCTCCCCACCTATTAGCAACTTGACCTGATACCAACAATGAAGTAACTGTTTTATCAACACTTAAATGACCAAAGACTAAACTAGATTGCCCATAATTCTCCATAACTTGCTGACCAAAAGACATATCAGTTCTGCCACCTGTAAAGTTAATCATTCCTTCAACAAAACCGTCTGAAAAGTCTGAACTTAAACCGTCAATAACAGCATTATACCGCCATGAAACAGCCTCAGCTATTTTTTGTGCAAAAGACTGAATCTGTCCCCACTTCTTCTTAGCATAACTTTCACCATTGAACATTTGAGAGAAAGCGCCAGTGATAGCTCCATTAGCAAATTTTCCACCTGAAATAACAGAAGCTGTTCCACCAATTACCGCAGCAGTTACAACTCTAGCTCCTGCATTTTCAGGGGAATAACCAAACTTATCGAATATCGCTGGCTCAGGGCTTGATTGGGATTGAAGGCAACGCAGCTAGTGGTTTTAAACCATTTGAAGATGATCACCTATTTAGTGCGATTGGTATGAGTTCTTTGTATTGAGTATACAAACGATAATTCACGCCTGCGGATACGCAAGGAAGTTTTATCTTGTTTGACCACATACACTCAAAATATACATAACAAGATGTGAGACAAATATGACAAAGAATAAGCCAGAATACGATGTCATTATTATTGGTGCTGGTCACAATGGTTTAACTACGGCTGGTTACTTAAGCCGTGCAGGTTATAAAGTCAAAGTAGTTGAACAACGTGGTGTTGTCGGTGGTACGGCTATTACTGAAGAATTTCATCCCGGTTTTCGAAACTCAGTTTGTTCATACGTAGTTGGTCTGTTGAATCCTAAAGTTATCAAAGATCTTGAACTGAATAAATACGGCCTGGAAATTATGATACCAGAAGAAGACAGCGTATTTATTCCTAATAAAAAAGAAGGCTATCTATTAGTTACGAGTGATGAAGAAGAAATGTATAAACAAATAGAGGCCATTTCTCCACAAGATCACGAAAACTGGTACAAATTACATGACATATTAGAACAATGTGCAGAAGTCGTGCGTGATATTGTTCTCGAAACTCCTCCCAATATGGGCGGTGGTTTGGGAGATCTGCTCAAATTAGGCAAGGTTGCCAATCGTGTCAGAAAACTTGATGCAAACGTACAACACTATTTTGCAAAAATGATGGTAATGTCAGTGCAAGAATTTTTAGATGAATGGTTAGAAAGTGACGCATTAAAAGCGTCATTAAGTTCTACTTCATTTATCGGCACAATGGCTAGCCCCTACTCCTCTGGCACTGCTTATGTGCTTTTACACCACTATTTTGGTGAAATCAACGGAGAAAAAGGTGCTTGGGGTCATGCTAAAGGAGGCATGGGTTCAATTACTCAGGCAATGGCAAAATCTGCCGAAGCGTTTGGTACTGAAATTGAAGTTAATGCCCCCGTTAAACAGGTTATTATAGAAGACGGTGTTGCTCGTGGTGTTGAACTTGAAGATGGTCGTAAAATATACGCTAAAGTAATCGCCTCAAATACCAATCCTAAGTTACTTTTTAACAAGCTGGTGGCTCCTGAGCATTTAGATCCTGAATTTTTACGTCGAATGAACAATTACCGTTGCATCAGCGGTACTTTCCGTATGAATGTTGCAATAACAGAAATGCCGAAATTCACTTGTATTGCACATTTGCCACAAGAAGAACAATCCTCCATTTTAAAAGGCATGGTGAGTTTAAGTCCAACCATGAAACACTATGAAATTGCCTTTAATGATGCTATCAGAACTGGCTGGTCGAAAGAACCCTCATTAGAAATTTACATACCAAGTACATTGGATGACACTTTGGCACCTAAAGGTCAGCATGTAATGAGTTTGTTCTGCCAGCACTTTAATCCCAACTTACCTGATGGTTTAAGCTGGGATGATATTCGTGAAGAAGTTGCGGATCACATTATTGATCACTTGAATAGTTTCGCCCCGAACTTTAAAGCCTCAATTGTCGGACGCCAAATTAAATCACCTCTTGATTTAGAACGTGAATATGGCTTGATCGGCGGCGATATTTTTCATGGCGTATTAGCTTTTGATCAAATGTATTCCATGCGCCCTACTTCTGGATATGCCGATTATCGTATGCCGGTACGTAATTTGTTTTTGTGTGGCTCTGGCGCTCACCCTGGAGGTGGAGTATCCGGATGTCCCGGTCACAATGCTGCCAGAGAAATTATTAAAGACTTTAAATGGCGAAAACTAGCTTGATCCTAGATACAGGATTTACTTAAATAACAAAAACAATAGAGAAAACTATGACAAATTCTATTAAAAAAAGTGTTTTATGTGACTTAGTAGCCCGCCACAGTAATTTTGATTTTGATGAACATATGGCCACCATGGCCCGTGAAGATTTTGATGTATGGAACGGGTTTTGTTTACCAATGCACTATAGCGATGCTGGGCTAGAATACAAAACTCTGCGTAGTAGCTGTGCAATTTTTGATGCATCTCCGATGAAGAAATATCGTATCAAGGGGCAGGATGCAGGGAAATTTCTAGACAGAATATTAACCGCCCCCGTCAGCCAAGTTCCGGCAATGAAAGCCGCATACGGACTTATTTGTGATGAAGACGGTTATCTTATGGATGATGGCATAGTGAACAAATTAGCCGATGACGATTATCAGCTTTTAATTACAGAGCAGGATCTGGACGAGCACTTTTCTAAATACAATGATTTTGGTGATTTAACCATAGTTGATGAAACAGCTTTATCAGCGGGTTTGGCATTTCAAGGACCAAAATCTTGTGAGGTTTTGCTTCAGTTCGGATTTGAGGGTGTCGAACAATTAGCCCCTTTTGAGTTGAAATATTTTAACTTGTCTGGTCATCAAATTCTGGTTGGCCGCCTTGGATTTACTGGTGATTTAGGCTATGAATTATGGTTTAACCCAGAGGCTATCCAAGTTATTGCCCAAGCTGTCGATGATGCAGAAAATGCACTTGATATTAAAATACTTGGCTACGGTTTAACGGTAGTAAACATATGTCGATTAGAAGCAGGCATGATAGTACCGGGTTGGGATACTTCAGGAACATTTGAAGACCTACAAGATGAACGTACTCCTTTTGAGTTAACTTTAGGTTGGAACGTAAAATTAGCTAACGACACTGACTTTGTTGGCAAAAAAGCATTAACAAAACTTAAAACCCAAGAGCCGCGTTTTAAAATGAAGGGAATTAAAATATCACAATCATGTGCCCTTGAAGATGGTCAGGAACTATTTGCAAATATTGATGGTGTAACCTTTAAAATAGGCAAGTTGCCATCAATTGTCTGGCATGAAAACGAAAATTACTGGCTGGGCTTTGCTTCAATAATATCCGACTGTGCAAGCATCAAAGATATTTTTGTTGTGTGCAATGAAACTACAAAATCAATAAAGGGTGAAATATGTAAAATTCCATTTATTGATTTAGCGCAACGCAATCAAGTGCCAGCGATATAGTTAGTGATATTTAATTAAGTTTATTCACACCGTATCGGTTCAAATCTGATCTTGTAGTTTAAGGTTTTAGTTTAAGGTTTTAGACCAGATCAGATTGGACAATCTACTATTCCATTTTACTATGAATGTCTTGGAATTAGCGTTATTTTGTTCTGAAATATACAAAAGGCAAGATCTGGCCCCTCAAAGGCAAGACCCTACCCCTCGGACAGGCTCCTAGACGGAATCTGGTTTGGATGAAGCCGTTTCCGCGCAAGGTTCGACATCCGGCTCGATATCCCAGTAGAGCTTGTCAAGGCCTATGGCCTGGTCTTCTTCTGACACCTTCATACCGATTGTGTGTTTGAAAATAAATGCCAATACCAAGGCTGTCACAACACCCGTGCCAATACAAACCAGAGCACCGACCGCCTGCATCATCAAACTGATTTCTCCGTGCTGAAAGGCGTAAGGACCCTCCTCGATGCCCAGCCAACCGCCGCGTGGCGTTCCAGAGTGGAGCAGTCCAACCATGAGCAGGCCATAAGTGCCAACACCAAGAAACAGCGGGATCAGTTTATGTTCATCTATTTTCAGCTTATGCAGATATTCATAAACCGCATAGGCAATGAAAGGTGCGCCCATCGCAACCAAAAACATTTGCCACGGGACGTAAACATCAAAACCACTGGCCCCTGAAACATAGCCAGCGAACGGACCCATTGTGAGGTATTCCATCTTGCCTTTTTTATAGGCAATAATTGCACCTGTGATGGCGCCACCAGCCCAGGCGGCCCCGTAGTTATTGAATGTAATACCCACACTCGTGTCTGCCATGGTGACGCTCACCGCATAGGCACCGGGGTCGAAGAAAAACAGGCAGGCCATGATCACCATTGGCAGTGATGCAAAGATTACAAAAACTCCAACTACCGTAAGCCCCAGACTAACAGGGCGATATTGAGACACTTTTGGGTGCGCCGAGAACACGCCGGGACGCGGACCCAGCATGGGTACAAACACCAACGCCATGCCAGCAGGTAGCAGGTATACAAAGCCGACGCCGAAAAAGTCATGGAATCCCAAATTGGTCAGTGGACCCACAGAGCCCCAGGTCCAATAGGCTACAAATCCGAATACAATTGTAGTGACAAAACAGGTGATGTAGAAGGCGGATGGCTTCATGCGTTCCGCGACCGCAAAATGCAGCAGGATGTTTGTGATACCAGCAAATGTGGCAATAAAGAATATGAAAATCTGGTAATTGTTAATACCCGGGAACACCGCTGGATCCACGTTTTGTGCGAGCGAGTTCGCCAGCACACCACCGGCCCACCAGTCCCTGATGGAGTCGGCCATGGTGCCACCAGCCATAATGTAATATTGGGATGCCCAAATGGCAAAACCAATTAGAAAGAAGGTGGCAAAGCCAATGAAAAAGCCGACCAGTTTTTCAATGGTGGAATTAAAACCACTGCGTCTTCGACTAGCGCCAACGTCTATAAGAAGCAGTCCCACAACAACAAAAAGCGCGCTTATCACACCGGAAGCGTAAACAATGTTTTGCACAAGCTGATTTACACTAACCTGCTCGGCAAATTGGGTTGATAGATCTAACGACATAAATATTTCCCTATTATTGATTTTATTATGGTCAGGACACCAGCGGTTCGGCCCCATATTTCTGCATCGTATTCAAGCCATGCATTCCCTGATTTTCGAATATATGACAAAAAAGCAGCAGTTGTAGAACAAGTGAGCATTAATTAAACAACACTGTAAACTAAAAGTAAATAAGATTGAAAATTTTAACTTTGTTTTCAATAGATTATATGATCAATTTAACGATTATTTTACTCAAGGCATTTTTTTTCATGGTATATATTGGACTTTGCTTGAAATTATGAAGAGCCCTACAACTATTAGTGAGGTATTTAAAAATTTAACCAATGCACAGCTGGGGGCGCCTATTAATCAACCATAACTTATTAGTAAACATCCAATAAAAATAAATATTTAACTTAATCTGATTTAATTTTAATGTGACCTCAATTATGTGATGACTACCAGGATTTAAGCTACCGACATAAAGATTTTGCAGACCGGTTCAATCACATGACTGGTATCTTTCCAGACTTTTCGCAGATATAGGACGTCGCCCGCTTTGACTTCGTATTCACTTCCATCATCGCCGTACAGTTTATTATTCAATTATCAAAGATAACATTTTTTTATTAAGTATTTAATAACACCTTTAGGTTAGGTTTAAGCTAATGTAAGTTAAAGAAATATTATTAATAGTGGATGTCGGACTAGCAACACGGCTGGAGTCGCGCCTTTAATTTTATTTAACTTGACCCCAATCATGCAATACACAATTTGCTTAAGTACATAAGTCTCTTGTAGTTAACAATGCCAAGGTAATCGTTGTAGAAACACATAAACTAACGAAGGAGTGTGGCCCACCAAATCAGACAAGAACGACGAAATAACTAAGCATTTGATCGCAAAATTGTCGATATTATTCAAAACATCTTTAGAAATGCAACTGACCACCAGAGGTTATTTTCAACCCAACTTAACTATTTAACTTGTTGATTTTTATGCTTTCAGCTAAAAGTCAGTTATTTTTCAGGTTAAATTCATGTATTAACCTAGATAAATACTCAAACTGGCCATTCGAAATAAAGAACTTCTTTTTTTGTTAAAAGTTCTAAAGAAAACCTTATAGGAAAAATAATGAATTCATTTACAAGATTATTTGTTGTATTTGCACTGACAAGTATAAGTTTTGTTAGCCATGTTAATACATCGCTCGCCAATACTAATGAAACCACTCAAAGTACGCTCGGTGAAACGTTTACCTTGCCGTCAAAAGTGCTGAATCAAGACCGCAGTATTCAGGTTTATCTGCCACCTGGTTACCTTCAATCTAAACAACAATATCCGGTTTTATATGTTTTGGATGGTCAGTGGCATTTCACTAATGCAGTGGCTATTCAGCGGTCATTGATAGTGCCTAGCATATTGCCTGAAATGATTGTTGTCGGCATTGTCAATAATAAAACTTTAAGAAGGACGTTGTTTGGCGAGCAAAATGAAAAGTTTCAACAATACTTAGCTGATGAAGTGCTGCCGTTTATTGATGGAAAATTCAGAACATCTCAAGAGCGGTTGCTGTTTGGTTGGGAAATGGGGGCGTTTTTCGCCAGTTTTGCTATTTTACATGAAAAACAGCTATTTAACGGGGCAATCTCTACCAACGGTGGGGAGGCTTCCGATGAGTTGATTAACCGATTTAACCAGCTAAACATGGCGAGTAAAAAATATCTCTATATTGCAAATTCAATAAAGGACATCTATACCATTCAATCCAGTGATGAATTGTCGCAGCAACTCAGCGCAAAAATAGTAAAAAACCTCAATTGGCAGTATCAAAAATTTAACGATGAAGTACACGAATCGTTACCCTATGTAGCCATGTATCAGGGGTTAAAAAATTATTACCATAATTTTGGAACCTTGTCTTTTAGCAGTATTAATGAATACGTCAAGCTTGGCGGCATGGGGTACCAGTCTGAACATAACCGACTCGTCAGGAGGTGATCATGATGATATTTTTTAAGGGCTAAAACTATCATAAGCCAATGAAAACGAATGCCTGAACATCAATAACAAGTTGTTTGGGCATTCCCATGTTTATCGTAGCGAAAATAGTCACTATGATGAAATTGGCAGGTTTATTGGAGTCGACGTTAATTTGGCTAAAAGTATGATGGAGTTTGGGAAAAGTTATGATGTTATTTGGTTTATTGCATTATTTTATTTTGGTAAACCTCCAAAATCGTATGATGATAAATTGGGAATGTAGCCTAAATATTGCCAAATTGTATGATAGATAATTTGGGAAAAAGTACGGCAGGAAATTGGTCGACTACAACTAACTCTTCATGAATATCAACTCAGATTAGTCATAATTTGGGGTTCTTCCGCAGACCCCCTATAGCATTCAATCAGCTAACATGACCTCGCTTCTATCCGCTCTGGAAAAAGCTAAAAACGCTATTCCAAGTATTAATATCGCAAAACCAACATGATTCTGAATTGACCAGGCAAACAGTTCTCCGGTGCCAACATCTATAACCTCAATGGGGTTAAATAATGGTGACCAACGGCTACTTGTACTAGTCATATTGAAATAGCCAACACAAAGCGTGAGCAGCACAGCTACCAGTTCATTTTTTACCAGTGCACCAGCCCACATGGCAAACACTAAGAAAAAAACTGCTCCTTGAAATGCACCGTAAATTGCCGATACAGTAAAATCATTAAAAAATAGTGAAGTAGCCAGTACTAAAAGAACTTCAACACACAGAAGCAATAATGTCACCGCAATTAATTTGGATATCCAAACGCGTCGGGAACCGCCAGGAACTGTATAGCTCACTTCTAGTGTTCTTTGTTCGATTTCATGCGCAATAATTTTTACGCCTATCCCAATGGCAACACAATAAAGAGGGGTTCCGATCAAAAAGTTTTGTGCGTCTACAGCTGTTAAACCTGTTTCTCTCCAACCCAAAAATATCATCAACGCCTGGATTAAAGGCCATACAAGCACCGCAATCATTACAATCCAATATCGCCGACCCAACTGTACCAATATGGAAAGTTTCAATAGCAAAACCCAATCAAGTATTTGTCCCTTTACTTTATTCATCTTGTGGCACCGCTTGATTAAATAATTGAAAATAACCGTCTTCCAAATTAGATCCCACAACTTCTGCCTGCTGGTGAGGTTTATGTTCGGCCAGCACGCGTAAATTGACATTACCCTGTTGTTCCACAGATTGGCTGATAACATTATTCTGTTTTTCAAAATGCTGAGCTTCTAACTTTGGAAGAATGACCTGCCAAATTTTATCTTTCGCCAGCTCTGATAAATGTTGTGGCGTGCCATCAAAGACTAAGCTTCCTGATTTTAATACAATGACTCTATCACAAGATACTGCAACATCTTCAATGACATGTGTTGAAAATAAAATAACACGATCTTTTGCTAGTTTTGCTAATAAGTTCCTGAATCGAATTCTTTCTCTAGGGTCCAATCCTGCCGTGGGTTCATCTACAATAATAACTGAAGGCCGTTGAAGTAAGGTTCTCGCCACGGCAACTCTCTGCCGCATCCCCCCAGAATATGTTGAAATCTTTTGGTTTTGCTTCTTTTCTAATCCAACTTCAATTATCAATTGATCAACTCGATTATTTCGCTCAACCCGGTCGCCAATTTGATACAACAAGGCAAAATAATTTAAGTATTCTTTACAAGTAAGATGGTCAGGTAGTCCAAACTCCTGTGGTAAATAACCAATTAAACGAGCGAGATTGCGGCCTATTTTACGTCTCTCAACATTCGCATAATAAATAGTACCTACGCTGCTATCCAGTACATTGGCTAATAATCTCAACAGGGTTGTCTTGCCAGCGCCATTAGGACCAAGTATTCCAATCAACCCTGCTTCTGCACGAAAATTAAGTGACGACAAAGCGGTAAATTCTTTTTTGGGTAAATCCAGAGCAAAGAATCGTAAACAAAAAGCTCGCCAGTTCGATCGTATAGATTGAAAGCGACCTGATCGCGACTTGATAGGCACCGACCCGTCGATAACAAGAGTAGCAGTACGGCGACCTAATTGTATTACAAAGGTAACTATCGACAGTAAAACTACCGACTCTAAATGCATTTGTTGTGGCTGATCATTGAAAACAGGTAACAATATGTAGTACACAACGAGCACAGCAAGAACACTCCACGGCATCACTATTGTTATGGTTTTATCAAAGAATGAATGATCTCCGCTCTTTTGTTGCGATTTGAAGGATAAACTGTATAACAAACGTATTTTTATAAGAGCACGACGCAAAAAACCACCAGCTAAATAAGCAAAAGAAATTTGCCATAATAGTGTTTGAAGATTACTGACCAAATACATTGAAGCGATAAATAAAAGAATCATCAATAAAATAGAATCTTTCAATTGTGCAGGGTTGCTCAATTCTTTTTTTCGAGATAATTCAACACAGCGCCGCCAAGTTTTTACAATCAGGCCTGATTGGCCGTAGGTTTTACTTAAAAAGCGCGTTTCGACCACCATCTTTGTCGTATCAATTTGACATTCTGGTTGACGATAAAATATTCGTAATAATATCCAGAACAAAAATCCTGCGATAGCGCAAGTTATCAACACTTGCCAAACAAACGATTCTAGCTGTCCAGTGATAATTAACGGCGATATTATTGAAGCAGTTACAGCAACCCATAACAACAGTTTCCACGGTCCGAGGACTCCCATTATCTTATCGACTTTAGATAACACAACAAAACCAATAGGAATGACTAACAAAGTCAATAAAGTTGAAGTCACTAACCCTCCAATCACTACCGTTGCAAAAGGAGGCCACACTGCTAACTCTTGCCCTTGCGAGAAAGCCAATGGGCATAAGCCTGCAATGGTTGTACAAGATGTCATTAATACAGGTCTTACCCTTTCACGTACAGCTGTCATTGCTGCTTTTCCCCCACTGCAACCGCTTGTTCGCAACATTTGTTGCATTCGGTCCACAAGTAAGATAGCTGGATTCACTGTTAGCCCCAGTAACACCACGACGCCAATTACGGCTATCATATCGATCCCCAGACCTGCCACTAAAAGTGCCCAAATAGAACCAATGACGGTTAAAGGTACCGTCAATAATATTAATAAAGGCATAGTCAGTGACTCGAACGACACTGCCAAAAGTGCAAAGAGGAGGAGAATAATTGGTATTATGATGAGTTTAAACCAATCCGTTGACTCGTTACTTTCAATTAAGTTTATTGTATAACCTTCCGGCCTGTAAATATCTTGAATAAGGTCGCCTATCTTTGATTCTAAAGCAATTCGTTCAGGCCCGGATTTGGGTGCGTATTCATTTAACTGAAAAGAGACTCGTAGCTCTCGTCTGCCATTTTGATGAGCAATAGCAAGGGGTGAGGCCCTACGTTTAATAGTAGCTAACTCACTTAAAGACAGAACGGCGTGTTCGGTCAAAATTGGTAAATTAAGAAGTACCTTCAAGGCCTTAGCCTCTTTTTGTTCCACGTGTCTTATGATAATAGGAATGTCTTTACCATTAGCCAAGTTGAATCCCAACGGCATTCGTTGCCCTTCCCGACCGATTGATACAAGAGCTTTCAGAGCATCAGCCGAATGCAGAAAGTGAGGTGCTAAGCTCGAAGAATTAGTTTCAACATAAATTTCTTCCGGGCTTTTACGGCTAGACACAGTGGCACCACTTATTTGTGGAATTGAATTGAGCCTTTCTTTTATCTGTTCGGCAAGTCGATTCAATTGAGCCATGTTTGGGCCAGAAATAGCAACTTGAGATGATTGACTATTAAAACTATCAGATCCGTTGCTAGCTCCATTTCCACTTGTGCTAATCGGACGCAACTGAATGTTATTCATTCCGTTAACAGCAGCGTTAACCGTCCGTCTTACTCGTGCAGCGTTCACATCTTTGGGCCGAATATCCATTGACTCAAGAAAAATGGTCACTGAACCTTGCTCTTCTTGATAATTACTTTCCACGCGTTGTACGCCATTGATGCCCATAGCCGCTTGTTCTAATCGTTCAAAAACCAGGCCCGCGGCTTCTAACGAACCGCCGCCATCGAATTCCACTTCAATTCTTACTTGATCAGCCTCCGTAGCAGGTTGAGCGATAGATTGAACCAGCACCCAGGGCAGAGCAATAATCACGGTCAACAAGATGGCTCCAAGGATCCCTATCACCCAAAGTGTCGGACGCCTCAAGGCTACTTTCAGAAAAGCCGAAAATAATTCCCGAGCCGGTTGCGGTATAACTGCACTACCTGAAGAAAGTCGGCTACCAGATAAATTTTGTTGGCTGGAAATGGGTGTTTGAGTAGCAAGTCTTTGAGCTAACATCGGAACCAAACCAATCGCAACCAATAAAGAAGCTGCCAAAGGAAATAATATTGCAGGCACAATATTATTTAATGCCAATCTTACGGTGAGAGGAATTTCTTGTAAGTAAATAATAGGGAGAAAAACGATCGCATTTGTCGCACTGGCGGTAATAATGGCACGAATTGTTCTTTGGATACCCTGAACCGCTGCTACGTCAGGTTTTAGTCCTTTTTCCATGTTTCGTTGAACAGCTTCATGGACCACTATACTGTTATCGACCAACATACCTACACCGATGACAAGGCCAAATAGCGTAAATAAATTCAGGGTGTACCCAGCTAAATATAAAAAAGCCCCTGCGATAAGCAAACTCATAGGTACTGCGATAGCAACGACCGCCACAGCTTTAAGCGCTTTCAAAAACAAAAATAAAACCAATAAAGCAATTAAGAAACCAGACACAGCGAGACGTTGCAAGTTACCGAGCTGTTCTTCTACTTTTTCAGAAGCGTCAAAACTGACCACTAAATCCACATTGTAGGGTTTGAACTGGTTCCTTAAAGACTCTAATTTCGTGTGCAAGCGCTGACCTAGTTGAACTAAATTAGCCCCTTGGTCTTGAAAAACAACCAGTGACACTGAAGTTTGGCCATTGACCCTGGAAACGCTTTTTTGTGGGGCAGACGCAATTTTTATTTCCGCCACGTGGCTTAGCAGCACAGGTAAATGTGGTGAAATGCGAATATCACCTAGCGCAGCCAGCTCACCCGGTCGATCGTCAATGACTACAGAAATTCGCTGGTGCACTTCTTCTGTACTCCCAAGATAATGCAATTCTCCGATCGACCTTTTTAATGCAGCCGAAGCATCAGACATCCTTACACCTAACTCAGCGCATCGACTAGCGTCAAGCAAAACCGTAACTTCCCTGCTTGCACCGCCAAAAACAAAGATTCGGCTAACGCCCTCTACCGCCTCCAACGTTGGTTGCATTCGTTCTTCAACCAGATCTCGTAATACATTTCCATCGTCTCCACCCAATATCTGCACACTCATAACAAAGCGACTTATCACAGAAGTATCTTGTGATGAAACTCGGATTATTGTGCCTGTGGGCTGATGACGGGTTAAATCTGCCGCTATTCTTCGCAGCTCCAATTCTCGGATCCGATAATTACTTCCAGGCTCAAATTCAATATTGAGCGTCCCTTGATTTCCTGCTATTTCTCCCCAGGTTTTTGTTACCCCTGGCAACTGCTTTATTCGGGATTCCATGGGGATCAAAATCTCACGTTCAATAACAGCGGGATCAGAACCTGGTCTGAAATATTTAACGTAGAGCTGTTCGCCACTCGAAGACGGGATCAATTCAATTGGTAGTTTAAACCAGGAAAACAAACCCAATAATGCCATGGCAAGAAAAAACATACTCATTGCCACGGGTCTTTGAACTGGAATAGAGAGGAGTGTGCTCTTCATTTTAAATTGAGTCTTGAGCTGATTTTGAAAAAAGTGTTTTTTTAAGTCTAAATTTTAATTTATCCAGGCTTAGGTAAATACAAGGAATAACAAATAGACAGCCTATTGTTGAAGCAATAATACCTCCAACAACGGTCCAGGCTAACGGGCTTCTCAACTGTGCCGCTTCTCCAGAGCTAAGTGCTAAAGGAAGCAACGAAAGTACGGTGGTTGCAGTGGTCATAATAATTGGACGCAGTCTAAGTGAAACAGCACGAGCGAGTGCCGCTCGTTGTTCTGTGCCATTTTGAATTAAGTTTCTGGCAGTTTGCGTTAACAATATCGCATCGTTAACAACAACACCTACTAGAACAACAAATCCAAGCATCGCCATTACACCGATAGGTTCACCTTGGGGAACCAGGACAATAGACACACCGATGATCGCGATTGGGATGGAAGCTAATATCGCGACAGGAAGTAAGAAAGATTCGAAACTACCGGCCAAAACCATTAAAACTAACAACATAGCCAGAGCAGCAGCCCAACTTAGCTCATTGACCGTTGAGAGTCTTTCTGCTTCTTCTCCCGCCAAAATTGCCGTAGTCCCCGTCATAAGGCTTGTATTTAACACGGCATCTTGTGCTATCTGCCGTGCTTCTGGATTAGTATAACCTGGCCTAATTAACGCCGTTACCCGAGCAACGCGGCGCTGATTTTTGCGTAGGATCTCGTGAGCACCAGGCTTTAATTCAATTTCGGCAAAATCTCCAATAGTGAGTAATTTACCATTACTCGTTAGAAAAGAAAGATTTAAAATCTGCTCTGAATCGACTTCAGGTAAGGTTATCAAAACGTCTCTTGTTTCATCACCCAAAGACAACGTAGTTACCTTAAGTCCATTAAGAGCCGCTGCAATAACAGGACGGATAATTTCCTGGCTCACTCCCAATCCATCCGCTAGTTTCCTGTTAAGTTTTATGTGTAATTCTTTCGGTGCCCCTTCAAAAGAAGTCTGTACGTTCCAGAGCGCGTCAGTCTGCTGAAGTTGATTTTGAATTTTTTCTGCACCGTAACGCAGATCTTCTAGAGAATTACCTGAAATTAGGATCTCAATTGCAGCACCAGATTTACCCAGAGCGAGGGTGAGTGCGGATGAACCTAGTTGCCAATCGACCTCTGTACCATACAATTTTTCGATTGCAGGTGCTGCTGCTTCAACAACTTTACTCGCTGATATTCCTCCATCAGCGAGTCTAACCCTCAATGAGGCTGTATTTTCTGCAGTATACTGCTCTTGTACCAATCTTTCATTGTCGTCTAAGCGACCAACTTCAGATAGGATCGCTTCAAGATCCTGCCCTGCAGCTTTAGCCAATATTGCTTCTACATTGGAAACGTTGAACTCAGTTGACTCTATTTGTTGCCCGGCAGGGGCAGTGATCCTAAGCGTAAACTGTCTGGGATCCTCGGGAGGCAGAAGTTCAGTGCCAAGCTCTGATAATGAAGTGATTGCGATGGCAACGAGTAGAATGGTAATCAAAATGACTTTGCCTGGCTTAGCTAGCAGTTTAAAGACGAATGATTCTAATCTTTTGCTCCCTGGATCAATATGTTGGATTTTCCCTTTTGAAAGTAAACTTACAGATAAAGCAGGGATCAAAAATATTGCTACAAATAATGAAGCAATTAAAGAAACTACCACGGTAAAGGATATTCCCGATACCAGTTTTGAGGCTATGCCTTGAATAAACAGAACCGGGAGAAATACAATGCAAGTAGTTAAGGTGCTCGCTAATATTGCACCACCAACCATACCAGTACCCTTGGTTGCTGCATCGATGGGAGAATCCCCTGCAGCACGACGACGAAATATGCTTTCAATTACCACAATCGAATTATCAACGAGCATACCAGCGCCAAGAGCAAGTCCACCCAACGTCATTAAATTTAGACTCAATCCTGAAAGTCCCATTGCAAAAATAGTGGTTAACAAAGAAACGGGTACGGCAATTATAACAATGACAATCAGACCTACACTACGTAAAAAAAGCATTAATAGCGTTATAGACAGTATAATGCCAAACAACATTGTGCTTTCTACATCTGAAATAGAGTCTTCTACCAAAGCGGCTTCATCAGAAATAGTTTTTATCGATATTCCTGGCAGGCCTTTTTCGATAAATGGTAATGAATCCCGAAGTATTTTTGACACTGAAACTGTATTTGCACCAGCTTCTTTATAAATAAACAAGCCAACGCCTTCTCGTCCATCCACTCGCACCAAGTTCGATATTTCAGCATCTACCACGGCTACTTTAGCAATATCTTTCACTCTAATAGCGGTGACAGCATCCCCTTCTGTACTGATAAAACGGACGACTACACGTTCTACGTCTTGTGGCGAGATCAATCTCGATTTACCACGAACTAACAAGATTTTGTCTTCGTCTTCTAAAGTACCTGCGTTAAAGTCAACATTACTGGCACTAATTCGGCTCATTACTTCATTGATTGTGATCCCGTACGCTTTTATCCTGATGGGATCAACTTGAACTTCAACTTGCTTTACTCTACCACCACTTACCCGTACTTCTGCCACACCTTCGAGTTGTTCTAAACCAGGTGCTATCTGTCGCTTCGCCAATCTGCGTAATTCAGCTAAACTTGGTCCATCTGACTCAGCACTTAACCCAAGTATCACTATAGGTAACTGTTTAGTGTCAAAACGCTGTACCTTCACTTCATCAACTTCTGGGTCTGATGCAATAAAGGCCACGGCTCTATTTACGTCGACTAAAGCTATATCAACATCAGTATTCCAACTAAAAGTAACACGGCAAATTAATCTCCCACTTCTTACAATCTGCTCAATCGAGCTTATTCCAGGTACCGTGAATAATAACTGCTCTATGCGTTCTCCGTATAACTGTTCCATTTGTTCTGCCGGACGGTCTCCCGAACTCACAGAAACTAAAACAGTAGGGCTTTGAATATCAGGAAAAAGATCTAAGGGTAAGTCTTTCCAGGAAATAATCCCCAGAATAGCAATAACAAAGGCAAGAACAGTAACCGCAATTGGGCGTCGACCCGCTAGCGCAGCAAGGCTTTCTATCATAAAATGCACCGATGAGAGGTTATTAGTTTAGAGGCTAAAAACATATTCAACCACCTGTTACTCGCACTGACATTCTATCACTAAGGGTTTCCAAACCGAGTACGACAACTTTTTCGCCTACCTTAAGTCCTTTAAGGATCTCAACATTCAAATCATCGCTCAAACCTAATTCTATTTCTCTTTGCTCAACACGCTGGCCATTCACAACAAACACTACCCTACGGCCACCCCTTTGGGTCAAGGACCTGCGCGGCACCACCAGAACATTCTCCCGCCTTTCTACTACCAGAGAGACCTCTACAAACATACCGGGTTTTAATAACAAATTTTTATTTTCAATTTCTATCTGTGCGCGTAATGATCTTGTGCGTTCGTCTATTGTAGGAGAGAGCCTTAGTACACGCCCTGAAAATTCCTGTTCTTTCCAAGCGAAATAATTAGCCCGAGCAACTAAGCCTGGCTTAACTCTAGCGATATCTTTGCCAACCAGGTTTACGTCAGCAATGACGGAATCTAATGATGCCACTTCAGCGATGACTTGCCCCGGATTAACCAATTGACCGTTGGCCATCAGCTGGCCTTTATCTCGAGCTAACTTTAAAATAATACCGTCAATCGGTGAAGTGATTTTATTACGGTTCTCACTATGTAACGATTTTTCGTATTCGAGTTTAGCTTTTTCATAAGTTGTTTTAGCACGTTCATTAGTAGAAGAACTCACTAAATTCTTACTAAAAAGTTTGGCTATAGCTTCAAGTTCCTGTTTCGCATGTTCCAAATCTTGCGCTACTAATCGCATTTTTGATGCCAACCTCACATCTTCTCCGGTAATAGTCGCGATCAGTTCTCCTGACTTGATACTATCCCCTTCTGCTAGTCTTCTTCCTTCTCTTTCATTTATTTGCAAGAGACCGCTGGTCATCACTGTAAGTTTAATTAACTCCGGTGCCCTTACCGTTCCCGTAGTAATAATCAAATCTTCGACGGTCGCTAAACCAACTTCGGCAACGGTAACCGGAACTTTAAACTCCACCAGGTTGGTTCCACTTTGTGGCTGACAACTCATCAGCAAAAACATGAGTACCAAACTACTGAAACAAACTCTAATTGTTGACATCAATTCTCTCATCTATTTATCTATTTATCTATTTATCTATTTTTTCATATGTGTATTCATAGCTATCTGTATTCAAAAGTAATACCAAGTCAAAAAAGGACTAGTGAACAGGAGACCAGGCGATAGCGTCGGCAATCACTCCCTGGCCATTGGTTTTATTGCTAAACTCTACCTTAACATCACCAGCAGGAAGCTCATACTCTCCTACAAGATTCCATCCTTCAAGCCCTGCTGCGGTATCAAAATGAACTAACTCACGCTTGTTGTCAGATACAATATTTAACTCCCAACTACCTAATTCTTTCTCCCTCGGAAGCCAATTTTGAGGTAAATGCAACTCTAACTTCCAGCGTCCTGAATTGGGTAGATCAGTACCAAAAATCGCTTTTTTATTACCCTCTCCAGCTCGAATAAACGCTAGAGTGTGACGATATTTCCCCCATGATGTTTTCTCAGAAAGCTGACTCCATTCGTTAGGAAATACCCGGTGTTTAACCAAAGTTAGACCTTGATCAATCTCATTTACACTTTGCTCATCACTTGCACTTTTTATAATACTAAATTGAGGATCCAGATCATCAACTATTATTCTATTATTATCACTCGGCGGCGCCCACGGTATTTCTTGCACGCCCTTAAAAGGCTCCAAATTTTTAGATTTAATATCATTTACATCAAAACGTCGAACTAAGAAGTTTTTTCTATTTAAAGATAAATACGGGTCTATATAAATTTCAACAGGAGGTTGAGATAAAATCAATCCGAATTCAACGGCAGAGTGTCCGGCAATTAGTATGGGAGCACTGTAAAACCTAACACTTCCTTCTTCAAGAGTCCAGGATACACGAATATAACCCGTCACCGTTTCGTCATTTCTTATCCTGGTTTTGAGTTGAAATTGGGAATCTCCGTTACTATTTTCTGGCAATTGATAGAGCTCAACCTTTTCACTGGTAAAGCCAGCAAGACCTGTACCCGTAAACAAATCTTCAATCAGCATCCCCAAAGCAGGGGACAATGAATCAACTGCGGCAACTACGTCCTGTCGAGTATAATTATCTCCCCGGTGTTCATTGAGAATCGCAACTAACAACTGACCCGACTTCTCCGGACCTAGAATGTCATATATCATCATGGCGGCCCCTCCTGCTTTAAGGGCGAGACGGTCTACCGCCGTACCTGGATCCTGCCAAGGTTCAAAAGCATTTAACGGTGCAATCAAAGCACTTTCCCAGACTTTAGGATCTGAGCTAATTGAATTGATCACTCGTTCAGACACAGTAGTGGCTGATTTGTCGTCGTTCGCGAAAATAGATTCTATTGTTTCACCCAAATTAGCAACTCTGGCAACGGAAAAATAACTACGTTGTCTTGACAAAACTAATGTTGTCAACTGATTCAGTGCATAGTCTAGAGCCACTGCATCACTTCCTATGGCGGCTGTTTGGTGGGAAAAGTAAGACTCTGCTACCCCCGCATACAAGTTACCTCCTGTAAAATCATTGACAAAAAAATCGTGCAAGCGGCTCTGGATCACTTTACCCGCTCCTTGACTCTCATCTTTAAGCGGCCGACCTTCACCAAACGTTTCCACCACGTCAAAATCAAACCGTGCGGTAGGTAGCCCCGTTTCCTTCATAAGAAGCATTGAGGGTGGGGTCAATGAAGTCCCCATTCGCCACCCGCCCTTGTAACCACGTAACGTATTAGGCACTTCGATTAAGGTAAACGCTCTAAAGGGGTACTCCAATCCAATCAATTTGGAAGAACTAATATTGTCTGCAATCCATTGCCTGATCTGAGATTTACCTTCCGCTAAATATTCAATATTATCGATGTGATCTGGATGCAATAGTATCTCAAAAGTAATATTTTCAACTTCCATCGTATAACGTTTAAAATGGGAAGCGAGTAACGCCACTTCTGAAATTGCCGACTGGGGAGAAAAACTGTAATCAACATATTCATTAATTGGTTCGTGTTCAATTCTTAAACCTGGGCCCGCTGCAAGCCACCCTTTCGGTAACCGTACTTTTAGTTGTAGAGAGAAAAAATCTTGAGAACGGTCGGGATTGTCATCTCTACCAACATCCACACCAGAAGTAGGTAACCAGTGAATACCAGGCATTAATGCAAGATAATTATCATCAAAGATCGCATTTTCAATCCCTAAAAGAGTGACATCAGCTTCGTTAAATTTTAGATTGCGATGATCAATCGCGCTATCAAGATAAGCGAATGCGTTATCCGGTTTGCCATTGAAATGAATCTTGATACTCGTCTGCTCTCCAGGGGATAATGGTGATTCCAGCGTTATTTCTAATAACCCTTGCTGGTAATTAATCGTAAGAGGCGTTCCTTGAGAATTACTAACCTGGGTTATTTCATAACCGGGATTTAATGAAAATAGCGCTTTAGTAAGCTGCCTATCTTTCGGTGCTTTAAACGCCAATTCCAGTTTTGCTTCAAGCGTACTACCGGGCGTAATATTCACCATACCTTGCATAGATGTAATATCTGGAAAAGCCTGCCCTTTCATTTTATCATGGGCAATACGCCAACTTTCTCTCTTCTCGATTTCGTTTAAGCGAATGTCGTACACTTTAGCCAATAGCAGTAGACCAACAACTGAAATAACAATCGCACTAACCATTTGAAAGCGACGATTTCGTCCATCTAAACGAGGGTGTACCAAAGCAGCGAAAAAGAGGAAGCTTATCGAAAGAACGAAAACGCCTGCGCGCTGTAACAATCCCGAGTAACTTGCAGATATAGAGGGTCCCCAGTCAGAAGGGAAGTTAACTTGATAAAATCCCAACAAATCTAAGGACGAGGAAATAGCATAGGGTAACGTTCTTAGTGATAGAAAATAAAATCCAGCAATCATACTCACTGATAGCACCAACGCTATAAATTGATGTCTTACCAGCAAGGTAATAAACATGACCAGAGAACAAGCAAACGCAATAGCAGGTACTGCAATAAATATCTGAAAAAATAATAGTGAGAAAGGTTCTATTGTTTCACCAATAGGTGAACCTACCAGAGGTAATAACCAGCCTAATGCTTGAATAATCAAAGAAAAAATAACTAACGGAGCCCATACAGTGATAAACAGCCCAGTGAATCGGCCTAAAACAAGTTCAAAATTACTATAAGGCCTTGAATCTAGCACTTCCAGCATTCTTTCTCGTTCATCCCTGGCTCGCACATCAAAAGCTAAAAAAATAATACCGACTATAAAAATAAGCAGATAAAACATACCGACAGGATGAATAAGGTAACGAGGTCCTACAAAACCTATAGAAGCTGAAAAAGAAGATCCGACCGCATGTACCACAGAATAATAGAGATACAAGCCAACAAAAACGATGAAAGAGATAACAAGAAATACCCAATATCTCGCGAGCCGCGTAGTGATTCTTTTTTCAGATTGGGTAAACGCCCAAACATTTCCTAAATTAATGATTACAATATCCTCTGAGGTTAAACAAATACTGCGTATTTTGTGAACTGAACTTTTCGATGTTTATGTTATACCCATTGGATTAAATATCTTCACTCGAAGTAACATCCCGGCCTTTATCAATAGAAAAAGCTAAATAAGCCTCTTCTAAGGTAACATTGTCTGCAATACACGCACCTTCGGGAGCATTCTCATCCCGACTAACGCCTCGAAATACATTCTTGTCTTGGTAAGTTTGACGTGCAACAATTTCGAAACTTTCGGGTGGCTCGTTTGACCCCCCTTGTGAAGAATATAGCGTCAATTCCAATACTTTGCCTTCTGCTTGGGCGATTAATTCAGCAGGTGATCCTGTAAACTCAATTATTCCATTATCCATTAGCACCAAGTTTGAACAATTGGAGCCCAAATCAGAGACAATGTGAGTTGACAATAAAATAGTGCGTTCACTGCTCAGGTCGGTTATCAATTGACGAAAACGCAGTCGTTCTTCGGGATCTAAACCGATAGTGGGTTCGTCCAATATTAATACCTTAGGATCATGAACCAGCGCTTGCGCTACCCCTAATCGCCTGAGCATACCACCGGAAAGTTTACCGACCTTTCTGCTCGAAACCTCACTAAGACCGACTAATGCCAAAACTTCTTTAATTTTTTGTTTGCGTACCTTTTTATCGTTAATCCCGGAAAGAGATGCTAATGTGTCAAGCACTTCTTCAACGCGATGTAAGCGCCATGCACCAAACTCTTGCGGCAGATAACCCAACAATTTACGTACTTCATGCCGTTCATTTATAACATTATGACCACCAACAGTAACTTCGCCAGATGTTGGCTCAAGTAGTGTACAGAGTATTCGCATTAAAGTACTCTTACCCGCTCCGTTAGAACCTAAGAGGCCATACAACCCACCTCCCATTTCTAGATTTATATCTTCAAGAGCAATCGTTCCGTCATTGTAAACATGCTTTACATTTTTGACAATTATATTGTTGTTATTCGAATTTAACATTGTTGAATAATAAACCTTTCTAGTTAAACAGCAGGTCTCTAGCCCAGATTTTTTTGCAAACGCTGATAGCAGAGTTTTAGAGCTGAACCAATCGACTTTATTTGTTATAAAATTACATTACAAGCCGTTACATCGATACAGAAGTTTCAATTTTGATTAACAAAACGTTAAGGTGCCACAGCATTAGCAGTCACCAAAAAGTACCCGAGTCGTTTAGCCTCACCATAAAACATTTTTCTGTACCTGTATACTTGCTGTATCACATAAAAGCAGATTTACTCCTCAATTGACTCATTAATTAGCTTTCCAACACCCAACGCAAAAGGCCCTTTTAACATACTAAAGTGATCACCTTCAACCCAATGATGTTCTACTGGAGTTTTCGAATATCTTTGCCATTCATTTTTTAACTGCCTGCTGTTATCTTTGGCCTGAATAGCAATAATACTTTCAACTTTTGCGTCATTTGGCTGATAAGTTATATTGAATTGTTTTTCTGCGATACTCGTAAACCCGAGTTCCATCTCTGAAATATCCTTTTCTCTGGTAATTTCAACCTTATCTCTCGCTTCCAGATATGGACTGCCATCTATCACTATTAAAGATGTAACATGATTTTTCTCAGACAATAGCTTAGCCATTTCAAATGCAACAGCCGCTCCTAAAGAATGACCAATTAATATATAAGGAGCTTTTAGCGACGATTGTAATATACAGTCAATATTGTATTTTGCTATCTCAAGTATACTACCATGCGGCTCAACGTCGCCATTAACGCCAAAGGCGTCTATGCCAAATAACGGATGCTCTTTTGATATGAATGCAGACAATTCATAAAAAACATGGCTGCTCCCCCCCATTCCCGGGATCATAAAAATAGGACGCTTGTCGCCGCTAGAATTCATTTTAATAAGAGAGGCAATTTTATGCTCTTCATTTTTGTTAACTAGAAAATCAGCGAACGACTGAATCGTTTGGTTTTGAAAAAAGCTAAATATTGATATTTTAAGTTCAAATTTCTGATTAACTCTTGTGGCTAGTTTCACCGTTAATAATGAATGCCCCCCCAATTCAAAGAAATTGTCATTAATACCGATTTTTTTCAATCCAAAAATATCTTGCCATATCTCACATAACGACGATTCAACTTCATTTCGGGGAGCACTATAATTTGTCGTTTGATAATCACTATCTTGGGGAATTGGCAACTGGTTGCGATTAGCTTTTCCGTTTGGCGTCAAAGGCATCTCATTCAACAAGATAAAAACTGAGGGCACCATATGAACAGGGAGGAGCAACTTCAAATGATTTCTATAAATAGAAACCATAGACTCCTTATTCCATTTAGCTTCATTTTTTTGTTCTGGCACTACATAAGCAACCAGACATATTTTTCCTGGTTTGTCTTCTCTGGCAAGTACTACTGTTGAGCTAATGCCATCGCACTGAGATAATGTTGACTCGATCTCAGCTAGCTCTATCCGAAAGCCACGGATTTTAACTTGTTCATCTATCCGACCGACAAATTCTAAATTACCATCTTCTAGTCTCCGTACCAAATCGCCCGTTTTATACAACCTGTCATTGGCATCATCACTAAACGGGCTTTGAAGAAAACTTTCTTCGGTTAATGGTGATTGATTCAGATAGCCTCTGGCTAGACCAGCACCTCCAATATAAAGCTCACCAAGAACCCCTACAGGTAACAGCTCTTTTAAATTATTCAAAACATACAATTTCACATTATTTATCGGCTGACCAATTGTCATTTTACCAGCAGGGTTAACCGCTGCTATACTGGCGCAAACGCTCGCTTCTGTCGGCCCATAAGCATTAAACATGTTATACCGCTCAGCCCAACGTTGAGCCAAATCTTCATCACAAGACTCACCGGCGACAATCAAACATTCCAATTTATATTCATTACTCAATTCCAAGTGGTGTAAGTAGGCCGGCGGTAATGTGACATGGGAAATGGCTTGAGTTATTAAGCTTTCCCGAAGTTTTTCAGGCGATAACTTATCTTCTTTACTGCAAATATTTAACACCCCTCCATTGGAAAGAGCCATCGCACATTCAGATACACTCGCATCAAAACTTAAAGACGCAAAATGTAATATCCGACTGGTGCTGGACACTTTGAATATTTTTTGTTGTCCCTGGATCATATTAACTACGCCAGAGTGTTCAACCATCACGCCTTTGGGTTTACCTGTGCTGCCAGAGGTATAAATTATGTATGCAAGGTGGCCGGAATGTAAACCCAATTGTTGTGGAGGGATATTTGTATTACGTTGCCTGCTGAGTTTTTCAATGACTGCTTCATCATCTAAACAGACGGCTTGTTGTTCAATTAGTGGCAATTGTGCCTTTATTTGACTTTGAGTTATTACGGTATCTAACTTAGCGTCAGCTAAGAGATAGACTAATCGTGCTTCAGGATAGTCTGGATCAAGTGGCACGTAGGTACCGCCTGCTTTCAAAATCCCCATCAAACCGACGACCATTTCTATCGAACGATCCAAACAAATACCGACTAAAGTATCGGGCTTAACCTGTTTTTCGTTGATCAGATAATGCGCCAGTTGGTTCGACTTCTCATTCAATGCCTGATAACTCAGTTGCTGCTCTGAAAAAATGACCGCTATTGCTTCTGGATTAATCTCAACCTGTTCCTCGAACATTTCATGAATGAGCTTGTCTTCGGGATAATCGGCATATGTATCATTCAACTCATGTGTTAGACGGTGGATTTCTTTATCCGACAACATCATTAAATCTTTAAGCTGTGATTCAGGCGTTTCAACGATACTGGCAAGCAGTCGCTGTAAATGCGCATTGAAGGTTTCAATATGGGCACGGGAAAATAGCGTTGTATCGTATCCCCACGACAAATAACCACCCGTTTCGGATAACTGAGCATCCACTGTCAAATCAAATTTCGCTACATTATCCGTTGCAAAGCGCACGCCCGTAGAACGACTGTTGGTTGTATCGCCTTGATCACTGGTATTGGCGCTGGCACTGACGCTGGTATTGGTATTCATATTGAGCATAATTTGAAACAACGGCGAATGCTGAGTAGTACGGGGCAGTTGACAACGTTCAACTAGGCTATCAAAAGGCACATCCTGGTGCTCCTGTGCATCCAGATTTACAGCTTTCACATGATTGATATAATCACTGAAATTGTCATAGTCTGAGTTGGTTCTTAACACCAGGGTATTGATAAAGAAACCGATCAAGGGCTCAAGCTCACTCTGCATTCGATTCGCCATCGGGGTACCGATCAC
>JABSOI010000048.1 GCA_013216015.1 Alteromonadaceae bacterium
AGTACCGACATCCATGTCGGCACAGGTTTTTAGTTCCAGACAAAACCTAAGTACCGACATCCATGTCGGCAACGCAGTTAGTGGTGATTTAGACCATTTGAAGATGATCACTTATTTTGTACTATTATTTTGTACTATTGGTATTATTCTATTTATGTCTTCTTTATAATAAATAAAATAATTCAATAACTAAAACACTTTTTTTTACATTATTTTGATTTATTTTAATTTTTATACCATCATTTAAAATAAAAGTAGGTGAAATATATGGAAATTATAAAAAAAAATGAAAATGATGTTTTGTTAGTTGATATTCAGTCAATTGAGCCGCAGCATATCAGTAGGATATTAAGTGAGGCTGGTTACAATGCTATTTATATAAACAAGGAACATTTAGGGTGGGTGTCTTGATAAAATGAATGGACAAATAAAGTAAATACTTATTTAATCCATTTGGTCTAATTGCAAGGTTACTAAGTGAGTTTTGTTTTAGTTAATTGAGCAACTTCTAACAAAACTCCATGTATTGTCACTGCCTGGAATACTATTGGTATACCAGTTAGCACTATAAGCATTGCCCCCATACTGCATTATTTCACCCGCTTCATTGTGGGTATTTGGTCCACCAGCATAATCAGCTGTTGTCCAGTTAGGGTAAGGATTAATACCATCACAATCGTCACCAGTTGGTAAAGAGCAACCTACACTGTTAACTGCAGTGCCTGCGGGAGTGTCCGGGCACTGGTCGATATTATTAAGCACACCATCATTATCACTATCTTGTGTTGGATTTGTGACAGTGGTGATTTCAAACCAATTTAAATTCCAACCACCTTGCTCAGCAGCTAGGCCAATGGTTTGGTTACCCGCAGGTAGATTTATCTGATGAGAAACAGTCACCCAGTTTTGCCAGCCACCAGTATTACCTACTGTTACTGTGCCGTAAGATACTGCACCACCGCCTTCTTCTATTTTGATAACACCACCGTCGACGTTAGAAGCTACACGATAGTTAACTGTAACAGTACCCGCTTGTGGCATATTAATATCGTAAGTTAACCAATCACCATCATCAATATAACCAATATTATCGCCACCACCAGTGTCTGTACTAGCTTCAGTTTGGATACCGGCTGCCTGACAGAAATCTTCAGCTTGCATGATACCCGGCATATTACCAAAGTTACAAGGGCCGGTAATAATATCATCGTCTCCACCAGGATTGGTGCCGTTGGTTTTTTCTATCACCTCTTTTACTAAACTTCCTGATACCGTATAACTACCATCTCCATTCCACATCGCTGAAGATTCTGGTTGGCTAGATGCAGACCAGTTCGCATGGCTAATACCACGTTCATTCAACCAATCAATCCACGCCCAGGTACTGTCGTTATTAACGCCACCACTGCCACTCGCGTCTACTGTTCCCCATTCAGTAACAAACAAAGCCGCACCATTGTTTAATGCTTCTTGTGCTTTATCTCTCAAATCCTGGAAGTGTGAACCAGCATAAAAATGTAGAGCATAGGCTATATTAATATCATTAATTTGATCCCTGGAGGCTTCGTCAACGCGCTGTGACCAAGTTCTAGTACCAACAATAACCAGGTTGTCCGGATCGTTTTCACGAATGGTACTAATTACACGTTCTGCATAAGGCTTAATAACCCCAGACCAGGCACCATCCCAATCATTCCAAATTGGTTCATTAAAAATTTCATATATTACATTATCTAAATGACCATATTTAGCAGATACTTCAGCAAAGAAGGCATGAGCGGTATCTTCAAATTCATCAGCATGATGTGAATGAAAATCAATAATAACGTACATGTCATTATTAACGGCAGCATTAACGACACGGTCTACTGCAGCCATTGTCCCCGTCCAATCACCTAAGAGTGTTTTGTCTGTATTGAAATTAGCATCTACTCCTATGGCTACACGAATAATTTTACTGTTGGTCTCATTCTTTAAGCGAGCTACAGTAGTTTCATTATAAAAGGCAGCAGCTTGTGGAACTTGATGCCAAAAAAGGCTCATTCCACCAAAAGATTGTACTTTACCGCCAGCTTTAATTTGATTACCAACTTTTCTAAGTGGTTCAACCGCTTCAACTGATGCCATGGTAGTAAACAATGCTGCAGAAATAACAGCTTGTGCTAAAACACGTCGCCATCTAGGTGCTTGTGTGTTTTTTATTTTTTCCATTTCTAATATGTCCTATATAGTTATTGTTATTCTTTCCGTACAGATAACTCAATGCTGAGCTAATCTAAATATCATGCTAAGGTAATTGAAATAACACTTCGTTCTAAAAGCTGCAGATACCGAAAGTTAAACCATTCTAAAAATGAAAAAAACAACCTATGTCTATATGGAGATTGAGCTACAGAGGGATCTGTTAAAATGAAAAATATCTTTTTTATTTGCATTAATGGCGTTCAACTATAAGTAAACTACTTATAGTTGAACGGATAACATAACCTTGTAGGAAAACTTTAGTCACAAAAATTTAACTGAGCCACCCATAAATTTAACTGAGCCACCCATCGCATGAAGAAACAAAAAATTTGCAGGGAGGCTTATTTTTTATTGCCAGAAATATCGTCAATTGTTGTGAATACCGAAGGAATAAATACACTGAGGAGTAAAATCTAAAAATATCAACGAAATCCACTGCTTTTCACACAGCATTAAATCTCAGCGGACGCTGAATTAAAGAAAAATATAAATTATTAAACAGATGAAAAAGAATTAACCAGTATTCAGCAATTCTTTGCTATGACAAACATTTTGCCGTCGTTTCAATTTCTGATTTTGACAAAATTCACTCATAGCATCAGGCGACCCGACAGCCCCTTTAAAAAAATGCTCAAACTGAGTAGTAAGCTTCAACCAATTATCAGGCGTTATATTTAATCGAGTCAAAATACACGGTAATGCATCATCAATAAAACCACGCTTGTCCTGACGAATACAACGCCCTGTAATTACAGGTGATAATTTTTTATTGCCTACTTGACAAAGCTGCTTAATAGGTGACCCCAATTATTCATATAGAGCAACAACTGAGCCACCCATCGCATTGCTTTTTATGAAAAAGTACCCGGTGTAAGTTACTCGGGAAATCCAGAAGGTGCAAAAAAAATCGGTTTGCTTCAAAATAATTATGTTTACGAACACGTATCCGGTGTGAGCTACACAGGAAATCCTGAAGGTGCCAAAAAAATCGGTTTGTTTAAAAATAATTATTTTTATGAAAAAGTACCCGGTGTAAGTTACTCGGGAAATCCTGAAGGTGCAAAAAAAATCGGTTTGTTTACAAATGATTATGTTTATGAAATAGTATCCGGTGTAAGTTACTCGGGCAATCCTGAAGGGGCAAAAAAACTCGGTTTGATTGAGGGTGATAAGGGATATGAAAAAGTATCCGGTGTAAGTTTCAGTGGAAATCCTGAAGGTGCAAAACATGTACTGGTATTAAGTGGCTGTACACCAGATGAATCTGCCGCCGCTTTATTGGCTCACCTTGCTATCCTTAAAAAGAATAAATAACTGAAACCACGCACTAAAATCAACTTGTTTTTTAGCAGATAAAGACAGGAAGAAACAACTAAAAGAAACAACTAAACAACTCAAACAACTAAGCCACCCATCGCATGAAGAAATTATAAATTTGAGGGGTGGCATATCTTTTATTGCCAGAAATATCGTAAATTGTTGTGAATACGGAGGAAATAAAATCACTAAGAGCGAACAACTGAGCCACCCATCAAACAACTAAGCCACCCATCGGAGCAACAACTGAGAGCAACAACTGAGCCACCAGCAACAACTGAGCCACCCATCGCATTGTAAGAAACAACTAAGCTACCCATTGCATGAAGAAATTAAGAATTTGAGGGGTGCATATTTTTTATTGCCAGAAAGTAACGTCAATTGTTGTGAATACCGAGGGAAGAAAAGCACTGAGGAATGAAATTATAAGATATCAACGAAATCCACTGCTTTTCACACAGCATTAAACCTCAGCGAGTGCTGAATTAAAGAACAATGTAAATTATTAAACAGATGAAAAAGAATTAACCAGTATCTAGTAAATCTTTACTATGACAAACATTTTGCCGTCGTTTCAATTTCTGGTTTTGACAAAATTTACTCATCGAATCGGGCGAACCTACAGCCCCTTTAAAAAAATGCTCAAACTGCGTAGTAAGCTTCAACCAGTTATCAGGCGTTATATTTAATCGAGTCAAAATACACGGTAATGCATCATCAATAAAACCTCGTTTGTCCTGACGAATACAACGACCTGTTAAATCAACCAATTGCAAATAATCTTCCAGAACAAACGGTAAACCTTTAGGCATGTGCTTTCGTGGATTACCAACGAACGGTAAAAGTTCAAAGGGTTGTTTGCCTTCTTTCGCTGATTCAGCACGTAGTAAAACACTGGTGTGAGCCGATGTTTCAGGCGTTTCTGCAATGTTTGCTCTTATTGGATTTAAATCAACATAGGCTAAACACGCACCTAGTGCTGTCTCATCAAGCAATGCCTGTATTTTAAATCTCCCCTCCCAGAAGCGCCCAGTACAATTATCTTCGAAGTTTGCTTGTCTTGCGATAGGCTCATTCAAAGCACGCATAAACCAACTAATATCCATTAACCGTTTCCGATAAATTTCAGCCGTTTCATAAACACAATTTAGGATCGCTGTTGAAAGGTTTTCACCTCTCATAAATTGCTGTGTGAATAGCGTTCCTTTGAACAGTTGATGCCAATGATGAAGTACTTCTTCAACTGTCCATAATTTCGCTGTGTTTTCATCAACATATAGAATAATGTGACTATGATTGTGCATAATTGTGAATGCACAAACATCAATTGCAAACACTTTTGCTAATGTTAAAAGTCGATCTTCAACCCAACCGCGTCTATGCTCAAACGATTGACCTGATTGCTTGTCTTCCCCGCAAAGAAATGCACGGCGTACGCAACGGCTTATACAGTGGTAGTACGGGGTAGAGGAAAGACTAATTTGCTGGCTTCTTGGTTTTGGCATGATATATCTCGTCCTTGAGTTTATTGGTGCTTAAATAATACTTCTATACTGGTTAAATTACCAGTATATCAAATGATCAATATCCATTGAATATTAAAGTGCCATCCAGTGCGCCGAGATAAATCGGTAGAAGAGCAAGAGGTGAAAGTCCTCTGCTCGGTAAGGTTGAGCAAACCGCCGAGACCCCGAGTCATGGGCTTTGCATCGTAAGGTGTCGAGTTAAGCGCTAACAAGGGAAACCATAGGCTGAGTATTGAGCTGTGAAATAGAGATTAAGAGCGCTGACCTCGTTGGGTGATAGGGAAGGCAATATGATGATTAACGTTATACCCCGCACATAAGCAACTTAAGGTGCCACCAATTGTTAAAAAAACTGATTAAAAAATACTGAGGCAAGTCAACTTGAACAAGTAAAACCACTGACGACAGAGTTTTTCAAAGGAATTTAACAAGGAAGCAAAGAAAACGGTAATAAACCAAGAGATTCACGCAAAAACACCAATTTACAGGAACACCAAAACTTAAGGTGCCGAATTTGGTGCCATCCACTCAAAAAAAGAAATTCCTTATAACTAAAAAGCATAAGGGTTTTATACACGTGTATCACTCAATTTATTGATAAACGCACTGAATTGGTCGGATAACTCAAAAAATAGAAAATAAACAACTAAATTGACCGTTTGGTATATACCCATCACCATTCAAAATGCAGGTTTTGATTCGTTTAAAAAACATATTTACTGCGTTGCTGAATCTTAAATAAGAATAACTTATCCGGCGAATCAGCGTCTTGTAACTATGCTTTTTAATTCACCTCAAATTCCCGCATTTTGAAAGGTAACGGGTATATAGGTGCTATTTAGGTGCCAATCACCCAAAAAAATACACCCAAAAATATGGTGAACGGCTGGGTACGGATTAATAAATATTTAAAAGATATTAATAGTCAGAGAACATCACTTTAAATGTCGCCCGTAATCCATTGAGCCATGTAACACTCTTAAAATGAGGATCCCTTTAACAGCCAACTTGAAGAAAATGATATGTGACACAACCTTATAGGCTAAAAGTCCCAGGCGAACATGGTTGTAGTTACGGCCTAAACTCGGATCTTCAGCTAATTTGTGAAATGAAATATCCATATCTCTGATATATTGCTCAGCTCTTATGACACCAAACTCTTCATAACTGTACTCATATATGTTTTCTAAATCTTGTATCGCTTTTGGTTGTAACTGAAAATTAGTATTTATTTTCATATTAATGTTTGTTATTTCTCATTTTTCTTAAAAATTCATTAACGTTCCAGTTGGCAGCTTCTCCGCTATTTTCCCCTTCATCAATTAATTGACGCAGCGTTTCAAGTTTTGAACTAGCTTGTTTTTCTTGTAACAACCGTAAACCTTCCCTGATAACTTCACTATTCGTTTTATAACCACCTGATTCAACTAAGCTTTCAACAAAACCCTTTAGTTCTTCCCCTGTATCAACTGTCATTGTACGTGCCATTGGAAAATCCCCCTTTTTAAGCAATAATATTACTATTAAGAATATAAGACATTTACTTACACTTCAACATTATTGACTGTGAATTTAGGTGCCACCAGAATTTAGGCAGAATTTAGCTGCCACCCATTGTTAAAAAAAATGATAATAAAAAAGACACTGAGGCAAGTCAACTTGAACAAGTAAAACCACTGACGACAGAGTTTTTCAAAGGAATTTAACAAGGAAGCAAAGAAAACGATAACAACTGAGCCACCCATCGCATGAGGACATCGCATGAGGAAATTAAAAAGTTACAGGGTAGCTTATTTTTTATTGCCAGAAATATCGTAAATTGTTGTGAATACGGAGGAAATAAAATCACTAAGGAGTAAAATACTTTAAGTATCAACTGAATGTGCTGATTTTCACGCAGCATTAAATCTCAGTGAGTGCTGAATTAAAGAAAAATAAAAATTATTAACCCGATTAAAAAGAATTAACCAGTGTTCGGAAATTCTTTGCTATGAGCAGCATTTTGCCGGCGTTTCAATTTATAGAAATAACTAGGCAGTGCTGTTGCAGTGCCACCCACCTTTAAAAAATGTTTTGTATCAATTGCTTCTTTGTTTTCTTTGGTTCCTGTCGACAGTCAAGTATTTGATACACAACAATGGTTTCATATTTGTCTAACTTGTAATAGATAGCGTAGGGGAAGCGTTTACAAAGTAATCAATAATAGCCGAAAACTTTGGGTTGAATGCCTGCGTACAAGACCATTGATTCTATATCAGAAAACAAAGAATCGAAAAAGTACTCGCCTAAATGTTCATCCTGATCTTCATAAAACCTTCTGCCTTTTTTTAAATCATTGAATGCAGAAGTTAATATCTTCATTTTCATTTAAATTCGTTTCGTAGTAATTGTTTGGCTTGATGCCAATCCATTACTTCTTCTTTACCTTCTGCCAATCGTTGCTCTGTTTCTTCCAGCACATTTTTATGCCATTGTGGTGAAGTGTACTCATTTTCTGCGGATGTTAATTCATCCCACAAAAACTCCATCACTTTAATTTTTTCAATGTTTGGTAATTCATGGATACTTTTCAGTAGGTTCATAGCCTTTTCCGTCAATAAGAGTTAATAAGCTAACACCAATATGAATCAATTGCGTAGCTTAATAAATAACTAGGCCACCCAGTGCGCCGAGATAAATCGGTGAAAATTAGAGTGCCACCCACTCTAAAAAATAATTTTGCTTAGGTTAAAGTTGTTATTAAATATAATTCTTGTTGAGTATCAACAGCACTTTAATCGCTTTAAACAACTTCAATTAAGGTGTTTAAAGCGATAATTCAAATCAGTAAAGAAATAACTGTTCTTTTTCTTTAATCACTATTACTCAATAACTTCAAAATCATACTTTAGCTGATCAGGTAAGGTTTCGCCGCGATGATGTATTTTGATCGAAAATTTAGCGCGTTTAATTTCATCGTCAGAAAAATCACTTAAATCGAAAAATGCTGATACACCTAAATGGGTTTGACAATTAGCACAATTATTAGTGTTCCAGCGACTTAACACTGAATATCGTCCCAGATAGTGAGGTTTTTCATCAATGGTTATAAAGGCTCTTATTATAAATGAACCAGCAAACAAAGAACGGTTTATTCCGTAAACTTTTAATTTTCTAGTCTTTGGATTACTTTCTTCAAGCACTATATCTGTGAATGAACCCGCGCTATAGGTAACGCCAAGTTGTTTTTCAATATTGATACAATCATTTGATGTGTAGTAACTGTCAGGATCGTTTTGGTCTTTCAGGAATGGGGATAATGGTGTATCCATTTTAAGATGCTCATTTTCCTGTTGGCCCACAGCTGGCCCTTGCCCATTGTCTGAATAATTGGTACTAGTACCAGGGAAAAAAGGAATGATCTCAAATTTATCTGTTTTATCTTGCTTAATTTGCCACAACCAAAACATACGATCTACATTGCAGTGGTGGAAAAAGAAAATAGGATCTAGTGCAGCAGTATTATTTTCTCCCATATCCCCGTTGGCACCGGGTATTTGTCCATATTCACTGCCATCAGCATCAAAACCTCCTACCGCTAGATGTATATCATTATGAGGAGACTCTAGCGCTACCACTATGGAGGTATTTTCTTGTTTGTTCCATTCTTGAGCAGAGGTAGTATTTGAAAAAGCTGTATAATTTGGTGCATCGAGACATGTTTTATACTGATAAAATATACCGTCTTTTTGTGGATTTATAACATCAGAGGTGACTTTTGAGCCATGTAACCAAGCTTTCACATTTTTATTTAGCAAAATCTGGTTCATTACATAATCAGAGAATGCAAAATTATGATTTTGGGTTTTTATTGCATATTCAGCGCTAACAAGTCCTGAAAGCGGGTACCTTACAGTTTCATATCCCTTAGGTTTGGTATACGCCTGGTTGTCACCTCTCTTAGAATCACCAACGGCTTGTTGTAATACATAAGAGCGCAAGGGGTTGTTTATCAATACGCCGTCAAGTATAAATGTTTCATTGGTTAGTGCCCATGGAATCCCCAGCTTGAGTGATTCTTCAGTTGTTTCGTCCCAATAAGGCAAGGTTACCTCGCTACAACCATCAATACTTTGTAGTGCCTGCTCTATTTTATGCACGTAAACGCGATGCCAGGTAGGAAAAAGTACATTGCCATGATTACAATATCCTCCCCAATAATCTTTTTTAACCTTTCCAGGTCCTTCGAAGGGTTCTCCATGGTAACCTCCAATAACAAAAAAAGAGTTAAGATCATTAGGATCAAGTTCCTTGATACCCTGCCAGGCTCTCATTAAATCTTCAAGCGGTTTTTTGTTACCTACTTCGTATTTTTCTTGTAATTCGCGAACAGAATAGCGTATTTTGATTTTTGACATAGGACATTTTCCTTAATTTTTGAGTGTTTAACTCATTGGTTGCATTATTGTTTGTACTGCAATAAAACTTTTTGCCACTTTTGACATACTTTGATGGGATGAAGCAATACCGCTGCGATCGTTAATCCTAAAAATTCCCCCAGCACCATACCCGGCAACATTAGAATATGTGATTGCAACAATGCCGGTAAATCTGATCCCATTAGGGAATGAGAAAAATAGTGGTGGCTGAAATACATACCTATAACCATCATAGTAGTACCACAGCTGTGAAGCATAATTTGTTCAAATTGATTTTGATGTGTATGTTTTTGTTTGCACGTAGCCCAACAAGCAGGAATACATGCAGCTAGCATGAGCAGTGTAGAAAAATTTAGTAAAGTAAATTCATGGTGGTGAAGGTGACCTGAATTTCCTATCCATTGATCAGCTATTGCTCCAAGTAGCATTCCTGCGCCGCCCAAACTGAGTGAAATTAGTGAACAATAAAGTATTTGATTAGCTTTGAATAAAGTTGATGACTGTATTAAATATAAACTGATAAATAAAATGATAACTAACAATAATGTTGACGATATAGGATGAAGATATAAGGCTAACAATATTTGGAACAGGAGTGATAAAGGAATTAAATGACTTATTTTAATTTTAGGAAAATATTTTGTGGTGTCATCCATTACCAATATATCTCTTTGTTATTTAAGTCCCATTTAAAAAGTAGTTTAGATATATTCAGATAGCAAGTTTTAGCTAACCTCGTTGTAAGTTCACCACATTCCAAAGATATTGTTTTATGTCATGACATGGTTATTCAACAATCCTCTTATGAACAAAATGAATTGTAGCTCAACAATTAAGCATTTAAGATAATTGGCATAAAGGTATGGTTTAAATAATTGATACCATACTTTTCAATAAGAGAAATTTAATAAAAATTGTTTAATAAAGGTCGTTTACAAAAGATAGTTAAAAAAGATAGCTTAAAAAAGGTGAAAAAAATGAGTAAATCCAAAAGAAAGTTAAATTCATTAAATGAAAAGAATAATATTGCTCCTGTTGAAACGGGCAGAGGTATTGTTAAAGATAATTTTTTAGCAGTGTTAGTTACTTCCCGTGTTTATAAAATGCAGGTGGTAAAAGATAAGAAAGGTAAAGGCGCTTATCAGAGAAAAGACAAACATAAAGGACGAGAGTCCTATTTAATGGCAGCTTAGGTTAAAGTTGTTATTAAATAGAATTCTAGTTGATTATCAACGAATCTTTAGAGATAAAAATCAAACAGGCCTTGCGAGATTGAATTCAAACCGCCTATTTATTATTATTCGATTGGTCTAAATAAGTAGCAATTAAGTAAAATTTTTCTTTTAACTATTAACCTGCGCACCTATTCGTGTTTTAATAACTGTTAATATTTACAGTGTTGGTGGTTATTAATGACTTTTTCGTTTGAAACAATAACGTTATCGCAAATTAGTTTGGCAATTTCTTTGTTGCTTTTTATCTTGCTGTTTATTAATTTTTTACGAATTAAAAATTTGCTTAATGCAGATATGGAACAAGCAGCACAAAGCCAAAAGTTATTCGAAAAGTACTCAATTGCTACTGAATTGAATGAAAAATATCAACAACAGTTACAGCAAACACTAACGCTTAACCATCAACAAGTTATTGCTCAACAAGGAGAGTTGAAAACTTATTTTGAGCAACAAATAGCTGATTTGAAAATTAAAACGTTACGCCAGAATTCAGAACAAACTAGCCAGCAAGACGATAAATTCCATAGTTTTTCTCAAAAATTAACACAACTCTTACATGAGCATAAAGTACAGTTTAATCAAAACCAGTTAAAGTCGGTTGATCAATTAGTTGAACACCTTAATAGAAGCACGCAAGCGAGTCGTGAAGAATTAAGTAAAGCTTTAAGTGATAACAGTGAAACATTGAGTAAGCGTTTTGATGCTTTAACCACTTCAACAGATGAAAGGCTGAAAGATATCAGCGGGCAAGTTGAGAAGCGTCTTTCTGATGGTTTTGATAAAACCACTAAAACATTCAATGATATATTAAAACGTTTGGCATTGATTGATGATGCACAGAAAAAAATAACTGAGCTGTCCACCAATGTGGTGAGTTTGCAGGAAGTACTGGCCGATAAACGTTCTCGTGGTGCTTTTGGAGAGGTGCAGTTAAACGCATTGATCCGTAATGTATTACCCGAACAGCACTTCGCTTTGCAGCATACGTTATCTAACGGTAAAATTGCCGATTGTGTTTTATTCTTACCAAAGCCTACCGGTAATGTAGTTATAGATTCTAAATTTCCTTTAGAAAGTTACCGTAAAATGACTGATATCCATTTAGGGGATATGGATCGTAAAGTTGCTGAACGCCAATTTAAAGTCGATATTAAAAAACATATCAAGGATATTAGCGACAAATACCTTATTGATCAGGAAACCGCTGATGGCGCACTTATGTTTATTCCTGCCGAAGCTGTATTTGCTGAAATTCATGCACATCATAGTGATCTAGTTGATTTTGCCAATAAAAAACGTGTCTGGATCGCATCACCAACTACATTAATGGCAATATTAACAACAGCCCGTTCAGTATTGAAAGACGAAGCAACCAGGCAGCAAGTTCATGTTATACAGGCGCATTTGTCTGATTTAGCCGTAGATTTCAATCGTTTTCGTGGTAGGTTTGAAAACTTGGCAAAACATATAGATCAGGCAGCTAATGATGTTAAGCAAATTAATACATCAGCACAAAAAATTAGTCATCGTTTTGAAAAAATAGAGCAGGTGGAATTAGATGAGCCGAAGGTTGATAAATCAAATCTTAATAAATCAAAACTTAATAACCAGGCTTAACAATTTAAAATTGATTGAAAAGTAAAGGGATATACCCAAGTTGAATTATCAGCCAACTTAGGTTTTGTGGTTTTTAGGTTTGAATAATTCTATTAATTACTATTATTCACCAACAGAACGCAACAAAGCATTAATACCAACTTTAGCGCGTGTTTTAGCATCAACTTTTTTGACGATAATAGCGGCATACAAACTATGGGTGCCACATTTAGAAGGTAAGTTACCTGATACTACAACTGAGCCTGCAGGAACACGACCATAATGGATTTCACCGGTTTCACGGTCATAAATACGTGTACTTTGGCTTATGTAAACGCCCATTGATATAACTGCGCCTGTTTCGACAATAACACCTTCAACAATTTCAGAACGGGCGCCAATAAAGCAGTTATCTTCAATAATAGTTGGATTAGCTTGTAATGGTTCTAAAACACCACCAATGCCAACGCCGCCTGACAAGTGTACATTTTTACCTATTTGAGCACATGAACCTACTGTTGCCCATGTATCTACCATACAGCCATCATCAACATAGGCACCAATATTGACATAGCTTGGCATTACCACGACATTTTTACCAATGTAACTACCCGTTCTTACTGTGGCAGGAGGAACAATACGAACACCATCAGCAGCAAACATTTCTTCTGTATATTCACTATATTTTAGTGGTACTTTGTCGTAAAATTTACTTGCTGCGCCATCAACAACTTTGTTGTCCCAAATACGAAAAGAAAGTAGAACAGCTTTTTTGATCCATTGATGAACAACCCACTCACCTGCAATTTTTTCTGCAACCCTGGCTGAACCATTGTTTAACTTACCTAAAGTGTTTAAAACAGCATTTTTAACGTATTCAGTTACAGTTGATGGCGTGATATTCATACGCTCTTCAAATGCTTGTTCTATGATTTTTTGTAACTCAGTCATTAATCTTCCTATTTAATTTTGTGTAATTTAAAATATCGTAAAATGGTTATACCAATTGGTATTAAATACTTTAATTGCATAATTTTTCAATTAAAATTTGTTGTTCCTTTTCATTTAATGCTTTGTTCTCAACATTTGAAACGATAAACACGTCCTCTACTTTTTCGCCAAAAGTAGTAATTTTTGCTGAATGAATAGTAATTTTGCATTCCTGAAATACCTGAGCAAAATGAGCCAATAAACCAGGGTGATCTAAAGCTACAATTTCCAATAAAGAACTTCTCTTGGTTTGGGTTTTAATAAAAGTAACCTGAGTGGGTATTTTAAATTGTTGTAGTTTTTTTGTGATCGGCTTTATATTAATTTCTCTAAAATTTTCTTTAGACAAAGCAGCTGTCAGCGACTGGGCTATGTCTAATGCTCGTGAGTTTTCTTCTATGGGTCTGCCTTTTTGATCTAATACGACAAAGGTATTTACGGTATACCCAGTTTTACTGGTTATTATTTTTGCGTCATGAATTGATAATTTCTTATTTCCTAATAAATTTACCGTAGAGGCCAAAATTCTGGAACGTTCTTTTGTATAAACAAAAACTTCTGTGCCACCGCGATAGGGTTTAGGGCTAATTAAAACCAAGGGGATATTTCTGTCGTGGTTGAGTATATTTTTGCAATGCCAGGCAATTTGCTCAGGTGAATAACGTAAAAAGTAATCGGCTTTAAACTCAGCCCATAAACTGGTTAAATCTGTTTTATGAATATCAGATTGGTTAAGTAATTCGATTGCCTGTTGTTGGTTTTCTCTGATTTTAGAACGTAAATCAACAGGTTTTTCTAATCCTCGACGAAAAGCTCGTTTAGTGTTGAAATATAATTCTTCAAGTAAATTTGCTTTCCAGCTGTTCCACAATGTTTCATTGGTTGCCCGCATGTCTGCAACAGTTAAGCAGTATAAAAAATCAAGGTGAGCTTCATCCCGAACTATATCGGCAAATTTTTTGATAACCTCATCATCGGATATATCCCGGCGCTGTGCGGTAACCGACATTAATAAATGTTGCTCTACCAACCAGGATATCATGCGTGCATCATGTTTGTTAATTTTATGAGCTTTACTAAAGTTTAACGCATCAATTGCACCCAACTTTGCGTGATCTCCACCACGTCCTTTGGCAATATCATGAAATATACCTGCCAGAAAGAGCATTTCTGGTTTTCTTATGCGTTGTACTATTTTACTACACAGAGGGTATTCATGGTTATGTTCAGTTTGACTGAAGCGGTATAGATTTTTGATTAATCTGAAACTATGTTCATCAACAGAATAAGCATGAAACAAATCAAATTGCATTTGGCCGACAATAGAACGCCATTCAGGTAAATAAGCACCTAAAATACTATGTCGATGCATTAATGTGAACGGTAGCCCTAAACCTCGCGGGTGTTTGATTATGCTAATAAATATGCGGCGCGATTCTGCATAATCATTTAAACCTGAAATTAGACGTCGACGGCTATTTCTCAGCAATCTAAGGGTATCTGGATGTAAGCCTTTAATTAGCTTGTGCTGAGCAATAATTAAAAACATTTCCATTATTTTAGTTGAACGCATGAATATTCGACTATTCGTGGTTTTTATCAAACCATCAACAAGGATAAAGTCGTCATTAATTACATTGACTTCTCTGTCTGAGCCCTTTTTTAAAATAGCATGATCAAAATGTTGCAATAACATGGTGTTTAATTCGGCAACCCGGGCAATAATACGGAAGAAACGTTTCATCATCCGTTCTATTGCTAGTTTCCCTTCATTACCGAAACCCATTAGTTTAGCTACATCACCTTGATAATCGAAAAGTAAACGGTTTTCGTTACGTCCAGAAATAATATGTAAGGCAAAGCGCATTCGCCATAAGTAATCCTGACACTCCAGTAATTCAAAAAATTCATTTCGGGTTAAATAATTATGTTCAACTAATTCTTCAAGTGAGTCTGCTTTAAAGTGTCGTTTGGCGACCCAGCCAATCGTTTGTATGTCGCGTAATCCACCGGGGTTTGCTTTTAAATTTGGCTCTAGAGTGTAAGCTGCACCGTGATATACCTGATGACGACTTACCTGTTCATCTCGCTTGGCAATAAAAAATTTTTCAGAAGTCCAAAAAAAATCTTCGTTCAATAGCGGCTGTAAGTGTTGGGTAAGGGAGTTATTTCCACAAATTTGACGCATTTCCATTAAATTAGTTGCGACAGTGACATCCTTAACCGCTTGTTTCAAGCATTCCATAATACTTCTTACACTATGGCCAATATCAAGTTTTACATCCCAAAGTTGAGTGATAAATGCTGATATTTTATCTTCGACTAGGGTATCAATTTTCTCCTGGGTAAGTAATAAAATATCAACATCAGAATGAGGATGAAGTTCAGCCCGACCATAACCGCCAACGGCAATCAAGCTAATTTGGTATTCATCTAACCTGTGTTGACACCATAATTTAATTAGAATTTGATCAATAAAATGCGCACGGGCAGCTACAAGCACAGCTGAATCTGCTGTAGAAAATTGCTCTTCAAGCCATTCGTTAAATGATAGGGTTAATTCGCAAATTTCTGAACTATTTAATGGTTCGGCTGTAATAGCCAATTTTGCAATTAACTGCTCGGGTATTATTGTTTGTGAATCCAATTGTTTATCTTCTGTTGCTTAGTTTATATTTGTGTTTTATTTGACAACATATTACCTGACATATCACTTACCAAGGTTACAAAAGCTGGCAAAGTAAAATTTCGGTGAATGTATACCTTACGTTATTGGTAAAATTTATTTATAACGATTAGTTATGTAATATTCTTGGAATAGTGTCATCTTTGCGTAAAGTCAGGATTTCACAGCCTGTTTTCGTCACTACTAATGTATGTTCCCATTGAGCAGATTTTTTCCCATCAATGGTGTAAACAGTCCAATTATCTTCTTTGTCTAAAATGGTATTGGCACGACCTAAATTGATCATAGGTTCAATAGTGAAACACATACCTTCCTGTATTTTAGTTTTGTCGTTATTTTTGTAGTGAACAATTTGCGGTTCTTCATGAAATTCAGATCCAATGCCATGACCGCAGTATTCTTTAACAATAGAATAACGGCCTGCTTTTTTGATGAATTTTTGAATCGTAGCCCCAATTTCACCAAAAGCAACGCCAGGTTTTACTTTTTTTATTGCTAAATATAAAGCTTCTTGTGTTAAACGACACAAGCGACTGTCTACAAGTGAAACATCTCCAATAAGAAACATTTTACTGGAGTCACCGTGAAAGCCGTCTTTGATCACAGTAACATCAATATTAATTACATCACCATCAACCAGTTCAGTATCATCGGGAATACCGTGACAAACAACATGGTTAATTGAAGTACAAATTGATTTAGGAAAGCCGTGATAATTTAGTGGCGCAGATATAGCTTGTTGTACTTCTTCTGTGTATTTAGCACAAATGGCATCTAGTTCATTAGTGGAGATACCAGCCTTTACATGTGGTTCAATCATTTCCAATAGTTCAGCTGCGAGCTGGCCAGCAATACGCATTTTTTCAATTTCTTGCTGGTTTTTTATTACTATTCCCATTTATACCTCAAGGTGTTTGGCTAACAGCCGTTAAATTTGTCAATAAGTTCCTAAGCATAATTTTCAGCTAGCTTAGGTATTGGTATCACTCAAGTTATTTGAGTATAGTTTGAAACAAAGCACTAGGAAATACCTGGCTTTGTTTTATTCCTGATTTAATTCTATATTAATAGCATCAACGATGGTTTGCGGTGCTTGGAGATATAAATTGTGATTCAATAAAATTAATTTCTCATCTACAGCAAGCAGCAATGCCGGAATAGCGTTGGTGCCAATAATTTCTCGCATCGATATAATATCATGCATGGTAATTTCTGCATCTTGTGACAGTTTATTTTTGTTAAATACTTTACCTGGTGGTGAAAGTTTTAATTGGTTAATTATCAGGGAAAAGTCATCTTTATCTGATAATTCATTCCCTTCTTCAAAGTGAGCCTGTTGCAGAGCATTTAGCAGTGGCAATGATTTTTTAGGGGCTTTGTTTTCGGTCCAGGCCATAACATTAGCTGCAATCGTTGAATCTTTTTTAATGTTAAGTTGATTAATATAGCGATCACTGAATGTTTGTAGACTATCATTTCTCACATCACTAATTAGCTCAGGTGTAATTTTTTCGTCACCTTCGTAATTCGCACAATGCCAAAGGTTAATTTTTATCTGAGGAAATGCTTTTGCAATTTCGTTAGTTAACTTTGTTGTGGCGTAGCTCCAGGGGCAATGAGTATCATAAATATAAAATAGCTCAATAGTAGTTTCAAAATTGTTATTATTTTTAACATTAGCAGAGGGGTGGGTCATTACTTTGTGTTTTCTTTATGAAGTTGATTAGTTGAATTTTAACGTGCAGAATTCAAATAAACCAGTCCAAAAGCCGATTAATAAAATACCCCGTTGTTATCTTCGGGTATTAGGACAAATAACTAGTTAAAAAATTGTTTTTATGTTATAAAGTGCGCCGTTGAAACAGTTGACGTAAATAGACTGTTTTCAGCGAATAACCTGTATCAAATTAATTTGATACTTACAATAAAACTCACATACATCTGTTAAAGATATACCGGGGTGCTCAGCTTATTTATTCAATAGCTGTTTTTGATTATCTATCACCGAATAATAATGTTTCGGGTAAGATAATATAGCAAAGCATAATTGATAAGCACAAGAGTCGTGTATATTGGGTGTATGAACGCTTAACCCCATAAAGGAAAAAACATGCCAAACGTTTCTATGCGCGATATGCTTAAAGCAGGTGTTCACTTCGGTCACAAAACCCGTTATTGGAACCCAAAAATGAAGCCATACATTTTTGGTGCTCGTGACAAAGTTCATATTATCAACCTTGAACAAACTGTACCTATGTTTAATGACGCTTTAGCGCTTTTAAACAACATATCTTCTAAAAAAGGTAAAATTTTATTTGTTGGTACTAAACGTGCTGCAAGTGAAGCGATTAAAGAATCTGCAATAAAATGTGACCAATTTTATGTTAACCACCGCTGGTTAGGTGGAATGTTGACTAACTGGAAAACAGTTCGTCAATCTATCAAACGTTTAAAAGATCTTGAAGTTCAAAGCACTGACGGTACTTTTGAAGCGCTTACTAAAAAAGAAGCGTTAATGCGTACACGTGAAATGGAAAAGCTTGATAAAAGCTTAGGTGGTATCAAAAACATGGGTGGTTTACCTGACGTTTTATTTATCATTGATGCCGATCACGAACATATTGCCATTAAAGAAGCTAACAACTTAGGTATTCCGGTTATTTCTGTAGTAGATACTAACTCTAATCCAGATAACGTTGATTACATCATTCCAGGTAATGATGATGCTATCCGTGCTGTTACCTTGTACACAAATTCTGCTGCAAACGCTATTTTAGATGGTCGTGAGCAGAACATCGTAGTACAAGCTGAAAAAGACGGATTTGTTGAAGCTGAATAATTGCCTCAGCTATAAATAAATTAACAATAAACGTTTAATTTAGATTTTGAAGCAGAGAGTCATTCTCTGCTTCATTGTATTTAACTTTAATACGCAAACTATTTGGAAATACTGAATTTGTATTTCCAAGAAGTTTGGGTATATCTGAATATTTAAGGAATTACTTATGACTGTTACTGCTGCAATGGTTAAAGAATTACGTGAACGCACAGCTGTAGGCATGATGGATTGTAAAAAAGCTTTAGTTGAATCTAATGGCGATATGGAATTAGCTATTGATAACATGCGTAAATCAGGTCAAGCAAAAGCTGCTAAAAAAGCAGGTCGTATCGCTGCTGAAGGTGTTATTTTAACTAAAGCTGAAAACGGTGTTGCTACAATTGTTGAACTTAACTGTGAAACTGATTTTGTTGCCCGCGATGAAAGTTTTGTCGCTTTTGGTAAAAAGCTTATCAAAGTAGCATTTGCTGCTAAAGCAAATTCAATCGACGTACTAAATGCTGAGAAAATCGGTGAATTATCGGTTGAAGAAACTCGTGCTAACTTAGTAAACAGAATTGGTGAGAATATGACTGTACGTCGTGTAACTACCATTGAAGGTTCTGAGTTTACTTCTTCATACGTACACGGTGGCCGTATTGGTGTTATCGCTGCGTTAAATGGTGGCGGCGCTGAACTTGCCAAAGATATCGCAATGCATGCTGCAGCGGCTAATCCTCAGTATGTTAAGCCTGAAGATGTACCTGCTGATGTTGTTGCAAAAGAAAAAGAAATTCAACTTGATATCGCTTTACAAAGTGGTAAGTCAAAAGAAATCGCTGAAAAAATGGTAACAGGTCGTATGGCTAAGTTTACTGGTGAAGTTAGTTTAACTGGTCAAGCATTCATTAAAGATCCTTCAATGAAAGTTGGTCAGCTTCTTAAAGATAAATCTGCAGATGTAACTACTTTTATCCGTTTTGAAGTTGGTGAAGGTATCGAGAAAAAATCTGAAGATTTTGCTGCTGAAGTTGAAGCACAAATTGCTGCTGCAAAAAAATAATGAGCGTTCAATGGTCGGTTGGCCATCGTATTAGACCATATCTTTGTGTTGTCTGATGAACGTATCAAAATAGCTGGGGTCTGAATCGATCACGGCTATTTTTTTACCTACTGTCTTTCCATTTTGTTTGTTCAAATTTTAATATTAAATTTGAGCTGAGATTTAAGTGAATTTAAGGAATTATTATCTCATGAGCGTAAACCCCAAACCAAGATATCGTCGCATTCTATTAAAATTAAGTGGTGAAGCATTGATGGGAGACGAAGGATTTGGTATCGACCCTAAAGTGTTGGATCGCATGGCTCAAGAAATTAAAGAATTAATTGAAATGGGCATTCAAGTTGGTCTTGTTATTGGTGGTGGTAACTTATTCCGTGGTGCTGGGCTTGCTGAAGCTGGCATGAACCGAGTTGTTGGTGATCAAATGGGTATGCTGGCTACGGTTATGAATGGCCTGGCAATGCGTGATGCCTTACACCGCGCTTTTGTAAATACTCGTTTAATGTCTGCGATTGATTTAGCAGGGGTCTGTGACCGATATAACTGGGCAGAAGCAATTAGTTTGCTAAAATCAGGCCGAGTTGTTATTTTTAGTGCAGGAACTGGTAATCCGTTTTTTACTACAGATTCTGCTGCTTGTTTGCGTGGTATTGAAATAGAAGCTGATGTTGTGCTTAAAGCTACCAAGGTTGATGGTATTTATTCGGCTGATCCGGTTACTAACCCTGATGCTGATTTATTTAAACATTTAACCTATGATGAAGTTTTAGATAAAGAATTAAAAGTAATGGACTTAGCTGCCTTTACGCTAGCACGAGACCACAACATGCCTATTCGTGTTTTTAATATGAATAAAGTGGGTGCACTTAAATCTGTTATTATGGGCGGTGAAGAAGGCACTACAATTAACCATCTGAGAAATGATAATTAATTATTGCAATTGGTATAACGCGACTTAAAATTAATTTGATATATTTTAAACTGTATTTATAAGGTTTTTAAAGGAACGTAAAGTGATAAATGAAATTAAACAAGATGCTCAAGAGCGTATGAGTAAAAGTATTGACTCATTAAAGAGCAATCTTAATAAAGTTAGAACTGGCCGTGCACATAGATCATTACTTGATAATATTGTTGTTGAATATTACGGAATGGATACACCGTTAAATCAAGTTGGTAATATTTCGACTCCAGATGCCCGTACTCTTGCGATTACTGTGTTTGATAAAGGCATGATTGGCGCTGTTGAAAAAGCAATATTGAAATCAGATTTAGGTCTAAACCCTTCATCACAAGGTACATTGATCCGTATTCCTTTGCCACCATTAACAGAAGAACGTCGTAAAGATTTAGTTAAAGTGGTTCGTAATGAAGGTGAAAATAGTAAAATAGCTATTCGCAATATTCGTCGTGACGCAAACTCTGATATTAAAAGTTTAGAAAAAGAAAAAGGGATCGGTGAGGACGAACAACATCAAGCTGAAGACCAAATTCAAAAAATTACCAACTCATTTGTTAAGCAGGTTGATGAATTATTGACCGTAAAAGAAGCTGAATTAATGGAAATCTAATTTTTTATTGCATATTTGTGAACGCCGTACATAATAACTACGGCGTTTTTATGTTCAGGACGAACGGTATGTCACGATCACATGGCAGCTCTAAGGCATCCATGCCTACGCAGCATTAGTGCATCCATGCACGTCGATGTGAAGAGACGATGTTCAGGACGAACGTGTATGTCACGATCTCATGGCAGCTTTAAGGCATTTATGCCTTCGCTGCATTAGTGCATCTATGCACGTTGATGTGATAGAGTGATAATAAGATTTTTTAATGTAAGTTGGTTTTTTGAAAAATACGAAGATGATAGATATTAAAAACAAAAGAATCCCTCAACATGTAGCTATTATTATGGATGGTAATGGACGTTGGGCAGAATCTCGAGGTAAAACTCGTGTTGCTGGTCACAAGGCTGGAGTTGAATCTGTGCGGGCTGTTGTGACAACGGCACGTAAAAGTGGCGTAAAAGCATTGACACTTTTTGCTTTTAGTAGTGAAAATTGGAAGAGACCAGAACAAGAAGTCAGTGTATTGATGGACTTGTTTATGTTTGTTTTAAAACATGAGGTGAAACGTTTACATAAAAATGGAATTCGCTTGACCGTAATTGGGGATGTCAGTAGGTTTTCAGCAAAATTACAAAGAAAAATAATTGAAGCACAAGAATTAACTCAAAATAATGAAGGTATGATATTATCAATCGCTGCTAATTATGGTGGTCGTTGGGATATTACCCAAGCGGCTAAAAAAATGGCTTTGGCGGTAAAAGAAGGACATTTGGCTGTTGAAGATATTACGGAATCAACCTTAAATAGTTTCACTTCTTTAGCTGAAGCTCCAGAGCTTGATTTGTTGATAAGAACCGGAGGTGATTGTCGTATCAGTAATTTTTTATTATGGCAGGCAGCTTATACTGAGTTTCATTTTACTGAAGTTTTATGGCCAGATTTTAAAGAAGATGAATTTAGCAAAGCATTAGATATATTTGATCAACGTGAACGACGTTTTGGTCGCACTGGTGCTCAAGTAACGAAGAAGTAAATTCTATCGATAATTTTTTTATCGAGCACTTAAAAAGTGACAGAAGTTACACCATAAATCAGAAAATTTAAAAAATAATTAAAAAGGGCTATGTCTTGTTAAAACAAAGAATCTTAACTGCATTAGTATTGGCTCCAGCTGCAATAGCGGCAATATTTTATTTACCGATCGCTTATTTTTCAGCTTTACTGTTATTTATAATGGCTGTAGGTGCATGGGAGTGGGGGCCTTTAATGGGCTTTGCTAATCGTTTGCGAAGATCTGCTTTTGTGCTGACCAATATAATTATTATCGGCTTATTGTGGTATTTTTTTCCTCTTGAGCAATTATGGTTGAAACAGCATCAACTTCAACAGCCTATTCTTTATATGCTCTGGTTAGCTGCACTCTGGTGGACTGTGTCAGCAGTAATGACCTGTTTATATCCAAGGTACAGTAAATTCTGGTCTAGCCACCGCTCTATCAGAGGTATTTTTGGCTGGTTGACTTTAGTGCCTGCCTGGCTTGCCTTTATGGTAATTCGTAGCAGTGATTATCAAACAGACAGTTATCATGGCGCTCAATTGTTAATGTCACTGTTTTTGATGGTTTGGAGTGCCGATATTGGTGCTTATTTTGTCGGTAAAGCGATAGGTAAAAAGAAGCTCATGCCAAATGTAAGCCCAGGAAAAACCTTCGAAGGTTTTTTGGGTGGTGTTGTATTTGCGTGTATTTTAGTTTGTATTGCCGGTTTTATTTTGAAATGGAATATATCTGAATTTACGTTAGTTCTAGTTGTTACTGTTGTTATTACTACTGTTTCCGTGTTGGGCGATTTGAATGAAAGTATGTTTAAACGCCAGGCAGGAGTTAAAGACAGTGGTTCAATATTACCGGGACATGGTGGGATTTTAGATCGAATTGACAGTTTAACCGCAACAGCTCCTATATTTGCTCTTTGTTATGCCATAATTGGTTGGTAAGTAGTATTTTATTATGTCCATAGAAAGTTTATACAAATCCCGTAATTTATGTATTTTGGGTTCAACAGGATCAATAGGTAAAAGTACATTAGATGTAGTACGCCTTCATCCTGACAAGTTTAACGTGCTTAGTCTTTCGGCTAATTCAAGTGTTGATTTGTTGTTTGAACAATGTATTGAATTTAACCCTGAGCATGTTGTTATGGTGACTAAATGCCATGCTGACCAATTACTCGAACGACTAAAACAAGCAGGTGAAGTTAACATTAATGTTACACATGGTGTGAAAGCATTGGTTGATATTGCCAAGTCGCCCAGTACAGATACTGTGATGGCTGCAATTGTTGGAGCATCCGGACTTTTGCCAACATTGGCTGCAGTCGAAGCAGGTAAAAAAGTTTTACTTGCTAATAAAGAGGCTCTGGTTACTTCTGGTGCTATTTTTATTGAAGCTGTAAAAAAATCAGGTGCTCAATTACTCCCTATTGATAGTGAACATAATGCTATATTTCAGTGCTTGCCGATGAATGTTCAACAGCAATCTGTTTCTTGCCAGTTAGCAGAAAATGGTATTAATAAAATATTATTAACTGGTTCTGGAGGTCCGTTTAGAACGTTGAATAATGATGAATTAATTAACGTAACCCCAGAACAAGCCTGTGCTCATCCTAATTGGTCGATGGGACGTAAAATATCGGTAGATTCTGCCACTATGATGAATAAGGGTCTGGAGTTTATTGAAGCTAAATGGTTGTTTAATATTGAACCAGAGGATATTCAGATCGTATTGCATCCTCAAAGTACAATTCATTCTATGGTACAGTACAAAGACGGTTCAGTGATTGCTCAGATGGGTAATCCTGATATGCGGACCCCTATAGCTCATGCTTTAGCATTTCCTGAGCGGATTGAGTCAGGCGTTGAGCCGTTAGATTTTTTTAATGTTGCAGCATTTGAATTTGAAGCTGTAGACTTTGAAAAGTATCCAAATTTAAAATTAGCCATTGAAGCATGTAAAAATGGGCAGGCGGCATGTACAGCGTTAAATGCTGCAAATGAAGTTGCGGTTGATGCTTTTTTGAACGGATTAATTAAATTTACTGAAATATTTAAAATAAATGAAACTTCTGTGAAAAAATTTGTCTCAGAAAGGGTTAATAGTATTGATGATGTCATTGATTTAGATGCCAGAGTAAGAGAATTTTCTGATTCACTAGTAGCATCATTTATAGAAAATGTAATAGATAAAGTAAAGCCAGACTCTGAGGATGTTAAACGATAGTGATAGATTTTATTTGGAATTTGGGCTCTTTTATTATAGCTCTGGGAATATTGGTCGCAGTACATGAATACGGTCATTTTTGGGTTGCACGTAAAAACGGTGTGAAAGTAGAGCGTTTTTCAGTTGGTTTTGGCAAGACAATTTGGAAAAGAACCGATCGTTACGGAACTGAGTTTGTACTTGCTTTGATCCCTCTGGGTGGTTTTGTCAAAATGCTCGATGAGAGGGTTGACGAGGTAAGCCTGGAAGACAAAGATAAAACATTTAACAGTAAATCGGTATATCAACGTATCGCTATTATTGGTGCGGGTCCTTTTGCTAATTTTGCTTTTGCAATATTTGCGTTTTATTTAATGTTTTTGATTGGTGTTCCAAGCATTAAACCTGTTGTTGGCAGTGTAGTAACAGACTCTATAGCGGCTAAGGCTAATTTACCTGAAAATGTGGAAATTGTCGAAGTTGCTGGACACGAGACCCTTGACTGGCAAGATGTTAATTTAGCTCTGGTTGGTCAAATAGGTAATGATAGTATTGAAATAAAGGTTAAAGAGGCTGATAGTCAATATATTCGTCGTTATTTATTAGATACACAACAATGGAAGTTTTCACCGTCAAAAGAGTCATCGTTAGCGAGTTTAGGAATAACTCCTTATACACCAAAAGTACATAATCAACTTGCTCATATTGCTAAAGACAGCCCAGCTGAATTAGCAGGCTTTATGATTGATGATAAATTAATTGCTATTAATGGAGAATCAGTACAAGCAAGCTGGAAACTTTTTTCTAAAAGAATTAAGTTGTATCCGAATGAACAAATCATAGTAACTATTGAAAGAAACGGAGTGACACAAGATTTAACTGTGACTCCTTCAATTAAAGAATCTGCAGGCAAAAAAGTGGGTTATTTAGGGGTAGCGCCAAAATTTGATTCATGGCCGAAAGAGTATCAAATTGAAATTTCATATGGATTTGTTGATTCCATAGGGCAGAGTTTTAAACGGACATGGGATTTAGTCACCTTAAGTTTTAATATGATCGGTAAGTTGATCACAGGTGACATATCAGTTAAGAATTTAAGTGGTCCTATTGCCATTGCTCAAGGGGCAGGAAGTAGTGCAAGTTATGGATTTGTCTATTTTCTAGGTTTTTTAGCACTAATTAGCATTAATTTGGGCATAATTAACCTTTTACCATTGCCAGTACTTGATGGCGGGCATCTACTTTATTATTTTATTGAAATTCTAACAGGGAAACCTGTGCCAGAGAAAGTACAGGAAATGGGGTTTAAGTTTGGTGCTATTGCATTGCTCGGATTGATGAGTATTGCATTGTTTAATGATTTATCGCGTTTATAAGGTTCAATCTCTAAACTCCTGAGCAGATCTTTCAGGGAGTTTGGGTATATACCTAATAATAATTAAAGAAGTAAATTAAGTTAATATTTTATGATAATTAAAAAAATTGCCTTAGCGGTATTATGCGGTACGTTGGGAACAACGGTACAAGCAGCAGAAAATTTTCAAGTTGAAGATATTCAAATTATGGGATTACAACGTGTTGCATTAGGTGCGGCATTAACGCATATTCCATTTAATGTCGGTGATACTTTGAATGATTTTCGTATTTCTCAATCTATCAAAGCTTTGTATAAATCAGGTCATTTCAACGATATTAAAGTATCTCGTGATGGTGAGCGGGTTATTTACCGGGTCAGGGAAAGAGAAACAATTAACGAAGTAACTTTTGATGGCAATAGCGATCTAAAAGATGAGCAATTAATTCAAAGCTTAAATGATAGTGATATCCGTGCTGGTGAGACCTTAGATAGAACAATTATATCAGGCATAGAATTTGGGCTTGAAGATTTTTATCACAGTGTTGGTAAATATAATGCTGATGTGAAAGCGGAAATTACCCACCTGCCTCGTAACAGAGTAGATATTAAGTTTATTTTTACTGAGGGTGATGCTGCAGCAATTGAACAAATTAATATTGTTGGTAATGAAATTTTTACTGATGAAGAGTTATTGGAAAAAGCTGAACTTACTTTTGATTCGCCATGGTGGGATTTTATGGCACAAGATCGTTACCAGAAACAAACTCTTCAAGGAGATATGGAAACGATTAAAAGCTATTATCTGGATCGTGGTTATCTTCGCTATAAAGTTGAATCTACTCAAGTATCAATGACACCAGATAAAACTGGCGTATATATCGCGTTAAATGTTAATGAAGGCGAAAAATATACAGTAAGTGAAGTTGATTTTATCGGCGATATGGCGAATTTTGAAAAAGCTATCAAAGCTATTAATCCTCTTCGCAAAGGTAAATTATATAATGGGGCTGAAGTTACTTATACCGAAGATGTGATAAGTAGATTTTTGGGTCGATATGGTTATGCTTATCCTAAAGTAGAAGTACTACCTAAAATTAATGAAGAAGATAGTACCGTTAAATTATCTATTTCAGTTGACCCTGGTAAACGTGTTTACGTAAACCGAATAAATTTTGAAGGGCATGAAGTTACAGCTGATAGAGTTTTACGCCGTGAATTGCGCCAGATGGAAGGTGCATGGCTGTCTAATAGCTTAGTTGAATCATCAAAAGCATGGCTTGCTCGATTACCTTATTTGGAAACTGTGGAGTTTGAAACTAATCAGCTGCCCGGAGAAGATGATTTAGTTGATATTGATTTTACTGTTAAAGAACAACCATCAGGTTCTTTTACTGCTGGGGTTGGTTATGGCTCAATGACAAAATTGAGTTTAAATGCCGGTATACAGCAAAATAACTTTTTAGGAACAGGTAACCGTTTATCATTTAACATTAATACGGTAAGTTATTCACGTAGCGCAAGTGTTTCGTATACAGATCCTTACTTTACTGTGGATGGTATTTCTCTGGGCGGTAATGTTTTTTATACTGAGTTTAATGCTGGCAGTGCTAATTTAGTTCAATATAATAATAAAACGTATGGTGTGGGCCTTAATTTTGGTATCCCTATCAGCGAATATATTCGGATGAATTTTGGACTAGGCTATAAAAATAATGGTATTACCCGTTTAAAGAGCTACGAACAAATTCAACGTTTCTATGATTTGTATTCAGATCCTGACGACCCGGACGGCGGTTTAGTTTTTGCAAACTTTGATGCAACGATTGGTATTTCTCGCACAACTCTTAATAGAGGAACGTTCCCAACAGATGGTTCAGAACAAAGGTTGTCGTTAAAGGCTACAACTCCAAATTCGGATAATAACTATTTTAAAGTTAATTTAGATACGAAATGGTACTTCCCATTGACCCGTGATCAACGCTGGAGCTTCTTAACTCGTTTCCAAATTGGTTATGGTAATGGCTATGGTAAGGTTTTCGGAAATGATCAAATTCTACCATTTTGGGAGAACTTCCGCGCAGGCGGATCAGATACCTTACGTGGTTTTGAAAGTAATATAGTTGGTCCTAGAGCTATTTTTGTCAGGCCGACCAGTATTGGTGGTTCGCCAGATCCATTGGGTAATACTGGATGTTGCTTAGGTCCGGATCATGACACCATTGATGCTTCCAGGCGTTCGGTTGGTGGTAATGCCAGTATAATTGGTGGTATTGAATTGATTGTACCGACACCATTTTTAGATGAAGGTTTTTCAAATAGTGTACGTACCAGTATCTTTGTAGATGTTGGTAATGTATGGGATACTGAATTTAATCTTGACGATTATAAACATTTATCAGAGGATGAGTACCTGAAAGTAGACGATTATTCAGATATAGGCCGTTACCGGGCATCTGCTGGTTTGTCTGTTCAGTGGATATCGCCCATGGGACCAATGATTTTCAGTTTTGCCAAATCGTTAAAAGAAGAAGAAGGTGATGACACTAAATTCTTTAGCTTTAACATTGGTCGAACTTTTTAACGAATAACAAGCATTAATACTTTGTTTAGGTATAATGCTGATATAAGAACAACAAAATTTCATATTGTAGGAGAAGAAATTGAAAAAATTTATCAAATCTATCGCTATCGTAACGGCAGCATCAAGTTTTTTATTAGCAAGTTCAGCTATGGCTGTAGATCAAAAAATTGGCGTAGTTAATTTCCAGGAAGTTATGGGGAAAATACCTCAAACGGCAGCTGTAATGCAAAGTCTAGAAGCTGAGTTTAAAGATGAAAAAGAACTTTTAACTCAATTGGAAAAAGATATTAAATATCTTCAAGAAAAGAAGAAACGTGATGGTTCTTTGATGAATGCTAACGAAAAAGAAGCGTTAGACAAGGAAGCAGCTGAAGCATATAATAAATATCAAATTAAAGGACAAGCTTTTCAACAAAAAGTTAATGTTCGTCAACAACAAGAACAAAATAAAATTATTGCTCTTGTTCGTCAGGCGATTGACAACATTGCAGCTAAAGATAATTTTGATATGGTGCTGGAGCAAAAAGCTGTTGTTTACAACAAGCCTGAACAAAGCATTACAAGTAAAGTTGTTGAGCAAGTAAGTAAACTTAAGTAATTTTAGTTTCTAATTTATTTTTAAATTGGTCTAAATGTTACTTTCTAGTTAACACTAGCTTGGTAAAAATGTAAAAAAGTACTTATTGAAAAATAGTACTTTTTTGTTTTTTAATATCCCTAAATTCGTTAATAATTTGGTATTATACCCAAGCTTCTTGGAAATGCAGGATTTTGCAAGTCGAGAAACAGCTATATCCAAGGCATTGAATTTTGTAAATGGTTATTTTGTAAATGGTTATTTTGTATATGGTTACTTTGAAAATTCAATAACGCAGGAGATAGCCGTTTATCGCCTTGCCCGAAGGGAGCTAAGCTAGAACATCAGTGTTGCACCTTGCTTTGATGTACTAGCTTAGCTCGGAACCTGCATTCCCAAGTAGTTTGGGTATTATACTTCATCAAAAATCTTTAATGACTGAAATATTGTGAGACACCATGAGTTACACACTTGCAGAAATAGCTGATAAAATTGGCGCTACTCTTATTGATTCATCCCAAGGGGAGGGTGGTAAATGTATCGTTAGCAGTATTACAACTTTAGTTTCTGCTGAAACTGGACAGATTGCTTTTTTATCAAATAAAAAATACCGACAACAATTATCGTTAACCAAAGCCAGTGCCGTTATTCTTGCTCAAGATTGCCTTGATGATATTCCAAATCATACTTTCCATGCATTAGTCATGAAAAACCCATATATGGGTTATGCCATTGTTGCGCAATTATTGGACAACACACCTGCCACAGCTAAAGAAGTCCATGCAAGTGCTGTTATAGCACAAGGTGTTACTTTAGGTGAAAACGTTAATATTGGTGCAAATACCGTTATTGAATCTGGTGTTGTTATTTCAGATAATGTTTCTATCGGAGCAGGTTGTTTTATTGGCGAACAAGCGCGCATTGGTGCTAATACATCATTGTGGTCGAATGTCAGTATTTATCACAGAGTTGAAATTGGTCAGAATTGTTTAGTTCAAGCAAACACCGTAATTGGTTGTGATGGTTTTGGATATGCAAATGATAATGGGCAATGGTTAAAAATCCCTCAATTAGGTACGGTTATTATAGGTGACAATGTTGAAATTGGTGCCAGTACCACAATAGACCGCGGAGCATTGGAAAATACCATTATCAGCAATGGTGTTATTTTAGATAACCAAATTCAAATAGCGCACAATGTTGTTATTGGTGAAAATACGGCAATGGCAGCCTGTAGTGTTATTGCCGGCAGTTCTGTTGTTGGTAAGAACTGTTCAATTTCTGGATTAGTTGGCATAAATGGTCATATAGAAATCACTGATGGTTGTGTTTTCACTGGCCGGTCTATGGTAACAAAATCTATAACCGAACCTGGCGTTTATTCTTCGGGCACTCCGGTAGTGACAAATAAAGAGTGGAATAAAAATAATGCCAGAATCAGGCGCCTGGATCGTTTAACTAAGCGGGTGATAACATTAGAAAAGACCTTAGAAAAATCATTTGAAAACGCTGTTGATTAAAATAAATGACGTAATAGTGCCAGGAATTCAATTCTAGTTTATTCATTAATAAATAATATTGGATTTACTAATTTAATAAGGAAAAATGATTTGGAATCTTCAAAAAAAGGAATAAATTTAAACGAAATTAAAACATTGATCCCTCATAGATACCCAATGTTATTAATTGATCGTGTAATCGATCATGAACCGGGTAAATGGTTACATGCCATCAAGAATGTTACCATCAATGAACCTATTTTCAATGGACATTTTCCAGAGGTTGCGATTTTTCCGGGGGTTTTGATTCTTGAAAGTATGGCGCAGGCAACAGGGGTTTTAGGATTTAAATCTGTCGAAGGGCGAGGTAAAAATGATATGTACCTTTTTGCCTCTATAGAACAGGCCCGTTTTAAACAACCTGTAGTTCCGGGTGACACCATACATTTACATGTTGAGTTATTAAAAGAGCGTCGTGGTATGTGGAAATTTCAGTGTGAAGCAAAAGTTGATGACAAAGTTGTTTGCACTGCTACATTAATGTGTGCCAGAAGAGAATTATATTAATTCTTGTTAAAATCTGAAATTTATCTTGCTAGGACTTTAGTTCCAGCAAGTTATAAAAGTTTTTATTAGGATAAAAAATGCCAGATAGTGATATGCAAAATAACGATATACACCCACAAGCGATAATTGAACCTGGTGCTGTTATCGGGAATAACGTCAAAATTGGTCCGTGGACATACATCAACAAAAATGTATTTATCGGTGACGATTGCCATATTAGTTCACATGTCGTAATTAATGGACCAACACGAATAGGTAAAGGCAACCGTATTTTTCAATTTGCCAGCATCGGTGAAGATTGTCAGGATTTAAAATATGCAGGAGAGCCGACAGAATTAGTGATTGGCGATAATAATACTTTTCGGGAATGTTGTACTATTCACCGGGGTACGATTCAAGATCAAAGTTTAACTCAAATTGGCAGTAATAATTTGTTCATGGCTTATAGCCATGTCGCTCACGACTGTATGATTGGCAATAATTGTATATTAGCTAACAATGTTTCAATTGCGGGTCATGTTCATATTGGTGACCATGCTATTATTGGTGGCATGTCTGGAGTGCATCAATTTTGTCATATAGGGGCGCATAGTTTTGTTGCTGCCAATGCTCTGGTATTAAAAGATGTACCGTCTTACGTGATGGCTTCAGGTCATCCGGCAAAACCTTTCGGTTTAAACTCTGAAGGTTTGAAGCGTAGAGGTTTTAGTAAAGACGCAATATTTAACATCAAGCGTGCTTACAAAGCAGTTTATCGCCAGCACCTGTCTATTGAAGATGCATTGATTGAAATAAATAAATTTGTTGAAGAAAACCCTGAAGTTAAAATATTTGCTGAATCTATTGAAAGTTCATCCCGTGGAATTATTCGGTAATAAAACAGGCCTTGCTATTGCTAGCACTAGTATTAAAGGTATTTGTATGACAGGTATTAGTATAAAAGGTATTAGTGATAAAGATGCCAGGGGCTAGTAGTCAGGTTAAATTCAGATGCTAGGATTGAGATGAGACAGGATTTTAACCTAGTTTCTATAACTGATAATTGATAAAAACAAGAAACCGTAGTGACATCACCATTAGAAAAAGAATTAACCTGCCAATCTGAACAAGCCGCAGCTCCTGTATTTGCCATAGTGGTTGGTGAACACTCAGGAGACACTCTTGGCGCAGGTTTAATATCAGAATTAAAATTACTGTATCCCAATGCCATATTTGTCGGTATAGGCGGACCTAAAATGCAAGCACTTGGTTTTGAAAGTTTATTCGAAATGGAAGAACTTTCGGTGATGGGTATTGTAGAAGTTTTAGGTCGCATACGTCGTTTGATGTACATAAGAAAAAGTTTAGTAAAATATTTTTCTAAGCTTCAACCCGATGTGTTTATTGGTATCGATGCCCCGGACTTTAATCTAACCCTTGAAGAAAAACTCAAAATTACGGGTATTAAAACCGTGCATTACGTTAGCCCCTCGGTTTGGGCCTGGCGTGAAAAGCGAATCTTCAAAATTGCCCGTGCAACTAATATGGTTTTATCATTATTACCGTTTGAAAAAGAGTTTTATGATAAACATCAGGTACCTTGTACTTTTGTCGGTCATTCACTTGCCGATGATATTCCAATGGTCTCTGATAAACAGCAAGCTAGAATTGATTTAGCATTACCGTTAAATAAAAAAATACTTGCCTTAATGCCAGGCAGCCGGGCTGGTGAATTATCTCGTTTAGTTGCTCCTTTTATCCAAAGTGCGCAGCAATTAAGAGCCGCAGATAACGATTTATGTTTTGTTGTGCCTATGATCAGTGAAAAAAGAGCTCAGCAATTCAAACATTTGCAAGAATCGTTAGCACCGGGTTTACCTTTAACTATTTTTGTCAATAAAACTCAACAAGTGATGGCAGCAAGCGATTGTTTGTTAATGGCTTCTGGCACGGTTAGTTTAGAAGCCGCATTAGTGAAAAGACCTATGGTCATCTGTTATAAATTTAACTTACTCACTTATTATTTAGCTAAAGCTTTGGTTAAATTAGAATGGTTTTCTCTGCCTAATTTACTGGCCAAAAAATCATTAGTGCCAGAGTTATTACAAAATGAAGTTTCACCCGAAAAAATTGTACCCTTGGTGGTTGAACGTTTATATAAAGATCAATCACAACTTAACAGTGCTTATATTGATATACATAATAAGCTTAAACAAAATGCCAGTAAGCAAGCAGCAAAAGCTGTACAGGCACTAGTTAAGAAAAAAACGAGGTTAGAACCCCTTGCCAAATAAAACTGCTTTAGTAAATACAAAGCCAAATAACACTAAGTTGAAAAGTGCTAAGCCACAAAGTACAAAGCCCAAAGGTGCTAAGCCGAAAGTTGCTAAGCCGAAAAATAAAGGGTCAAAAAACATCAAGCCCAAAAAGGTATTGCCTACTTTTGTCTATCCCATTGCCTATTGTATTGCTGGTGTTGATGAAGTGGGACGGGGACCACTGGTGGGTGATGTCGTAACCGCAGCTGTTATTTTAGATCCAGAACATCCTATTGAGGGTTTAATGGACTCTAAAAAGCTTTCTGATAAAAAACGTAATTTATTATCTATCGAAATAAAACAGCATGCTATCGCATGGTCGATTGGCCGTGCGTCACCCGAAGAAATTGACACCCTAAATATTTTGCATGCCACCATGTTAGCAATGCAACGAGCTGTTCAAGGCTTAAGTATTGAGCCAGACTATGTTTTGGTTGATGGTAACCGTTGTCCTTCATTTCTTTCAAACACTCAGTCAACTAATGCAGCTAATGCAACTAATGAAAATTTCGCTCAGAGCACGATTGATTGTCTGGCGGTGGTAAAAGGCGATGATCGCGTTTCAGAAATAAGTGCAGCTTCTATTTTGGCCAAGGTGGTTCGTGATGATGAAATGATCGCCTTAGATAAACTACATCCGGAATATGGTTTTGCTCAACATAAAGGTTATCCGACAAAAATTCATTTGGAAAAAATAATCGAGCATGGTGTTCTGGATTGCTATCGTCAAAGTTTTAAACCTGTTGCGAATGTGCTGGCGGCTAATAAGGTGAAACGTTAATGAGTGATCCTACTGCAGAGCAGGAAGCGTTAAACCAACCTCCATTAAACCAAGCTCATTTAAACCAAGACCCCAAGTTTGTTCACCTTCGCGTACACAGTGATTTTTCGATGTGTGATGGCTTGAAAAAGGTTAAACCTATCATCAGTAGAGCAGCTGATTTTGGCATGCCAGCAATTGCACTTACCGATCAAACTAACTTATGTGGTTTAGTCAAATATTATCACGCGGCACATGGTGCGGGTATTAAAGCAATTATCGGTTGTGATTTTTGGGTTATCAGCGATGAACTGGAAGGTGAGCTGACACGGTTAGTTATTTTATCAACAAATAATGTCGGTTATAAAAATTTAACTGAATTAATTTCGAAGGCTTATTTACGTGGTCATGTTAAAGGTAAAGCGGTATTAGATAAACAATGGCTGGTAGAATATGGGCATGGGCTTATTTTACTTTCTGGCGCACGCGAAGGTGATATTGGACAGGCATTGCTCAAAGGTAATCAACAGCTGGCTCAAGAGATGCTTTCTTTTTATCAACAAAATTTTGCCAACAATTATTACATTGAGCTAATTCGCACTGGCCGGGATAATGAAGAAAATTATTTACATTCTGCTGTAGCCTTTGCAGCAGAAAATCAACTGCCGGTGGTTGCCACTAATGAAGTGGTATTTTTATCTCCTGATGATTTTGAACCACATGAAATTCGTGTGGCCATTTACGATGGTTTTACGCTGGACGATAAACGTAGGCCTAAACGCTATAGTACCGAGCAATATTTACGCAGTGAAGAGGAGATGTGTGAGTTATTTGCTGACATTCCGGAAGCACTTGCCAATTCAGTTGAAATTGCCAAACGCTGTAATGTCACGGTAACTCTTGGAGAATATGTTTTACCTGATTTCCCAACTGAAGGTCTGGATATAAAGGATTTCCTGATTAAAGTATCTGAAGAAGGGTTAGAAGAACGACTCGATGAGTTATTTGACCGACAAGCGGATGACTTTGCCGAAATACGCAAAGGTTATGATGATCGCCTGGCGATTGAATTAGAAGTTGTTAACAACATGGGCTTCCCCGGTTATTTCTTGATCGTGATGGAGTTTATTCAATGGAGTAAAGATAATAATATTCCGGTGGGTCCCGGTCGGGGGTCAGGAGCGGGTTCTTTAGTTGCTTACGCACTGAAAATTACCGATATTGATCCGCTTAAATTTGATTTACTGTTCGAACGATTTTTAAACCCTGAACGTGTATCTATGCCAGATTTCGATATTGACTTTTGTATGGATAGGCGTGATGAAGTTATTGATCATGTTGCTCAACTTTACGGCCGTGATGCGGTATCGCAAATCATTACTTTTGGTACTATGGCGGCTAAAGCGGTTATTCGTGATGTTGGCCGGGTGTTAGGTCATCCGTACGGTTTTGTTGACCGTCTATCAAAATTAATTCCCGGTGATCCGGGTATGACGCTCGCAAAAGCGTTTGAAATGGAGCCGAAGCTACCTGAAATTTACGCTCAGGACACGGAAGTTAAAGAGTTGATTGATATGTGTCGTATTCTGGAAGGTACGACTCGTAATGCCGGTAAACATGCCGGTGGTGTAGTTATTTCTCCCACCACTATAACTGATTTTGCCCCTATTTATTGTGACGATGAAGGCAAAAATCCAGTTACTCAATTCGACAAGAATGATGTTGAAGACGCTGGTTTAGTTAAATTCGATTTTTTGGGACTTAGAACCTTAACGATATTGCAGTGGGCAATAGAAATGGCAGACGAAAAGCTGCTTAAAGAGGGAAAAGAACCGATTGTTATCGCAGATATTCCCTTAGAAGACCCTGCAAGCTACAAAGTATTGTTGAGAGCTGAAACTACTGCAGTATTCCAATTGGAATCCAGCGGTATGAAATCTTTAATCGCCAAATTAAAACCTGATTGCTTTGAAGACATTATCGCTTTAGTGGCACTATTTAGACCCGGCCCTTTGCAATCGGGGATGGTTGATAACTTTATCGAACGTAAGCATGGCCGTGAAGCCGTAAGCTATCCTGATGAAACATGGCAGCACCTTGATTTAAAACCTATTCTTGAACCAACGTATGGTATTATTTTATATCAGGAACAGGTTATGCAAATAGCGCAGGTGCTTGCTGGTTATTCGCTAGGTGGTGCGGATATGCTGCGCCGTGCTATGGGTAAGAAAAAACCTGAAGAAATGGCGAAACAACGTGCCGGTTTTGAGCAAGGTGCCATTAATCGTGGTGTCGATGGCGAACTGGCGATGAAAATTTTCGATTTAGTTGAAAAATTTGCCGGTTATGGTTTTAATAAATCACATTCAGCCGCATACGCTTTAGTTTCTTATCAGACTTTGTGGATGAAAACCCATTTTCCTGCGCCGTTTATGGCGGCAGTTATGTCTGCGGATATGGATAACACTGAAAAAATTATTACCTTGGTTGATGAATGTGAAAACATGAAAATCAACTTACTGCCCCCGGATGTCAATGTTGGCCAATATAAATTCACCGTCAATGAAGATAATCAAATTGTTTATGGTATCGGTGCCATTAAAGGGGTGGGTGAAGGGCCAATTATCGCCCTTATTGAAGCACGGCAAAGTGGCGGTCCTTTTAATGACTTATTTGATTTTTGTGCACGTTTAGATTTGAAGAAAACCAATAAACGTGTATTAGAAAAATTGATTAAAGCGGGAGCTCTGGATAAATTAGGTCCTCACCGTGCTGCTTTATTTGAAAGTTTACCAGAAGCGATAAAAGCGGCAGATCAGCATGCAAAAGCACAAGCGATAGGACAAGATGATTTATTTGGTTTGATCAATGAAGAGCCACAAGATAATCGCCAGTCATTTAGAGAAGTGCCTAAATGGGCTGAGGAAGTGTGGCTTGATGGTGAAAAAGCAACTTTAGGTTTATACTTAACCGGACATCCTATTAATCGCTACCTTAAAGAAATAAAGCACTATTCATCTGGTCGCCTGGTTTCTTTACAACCAACAAATAAAGATCATACTTCAACTGCTGTTGGTTTAGTTATTGGCGTACGGGTACTGGTAAATAAAAGAGGGCGTCGTTGGGCACTGGTAACACTCGATGATAAAAGTGCCCGTATGGATATAAGATTGTTTCCGGATGACTATGATGCATTTCAGGAATTGTTAGTAAATGATGCAATTTTAGTCTGTAAAGGACAGGTCAGCTTTGATGATTACTCTGGTGGTATTACAATGACCGCCAGAGATATTATGAATATTGCACAAGCACGTGAAAATTATGTAAAATCACTTGATATTCAAATTAAAAAGGCAGTAATAAAGACTGACTTTTTTGAAACATTTACGCAAATAGTGTCACCATATAAAGATGGTACGTGCCCAATAAAAGTGTTCTACCAGCGTGCAGAAGCGCAGGCAACGCTTGAATTAGGGGTTCAGTGGCGAGTTACACCAGCAGATAGGCTATTACATGAATTAAAAATTCTGCTTGGTGATGAAAATGTCGTCCTGCAATTTAAGTAGCGGTTGTTGGTTCTGATACTAACAGCCTCAAGTTTATGAACTTATTCAAATAACTTATGTAAGTAACTTATGTAAGAAAAACAGATTTAGGTATAAATATGTCATTTAATTTTTTAGATTTTGAACAACCCATCGCAGAACTTAATGCACAAATTGAAGAGTTGAAATTAGTAAACCTCGGTCAGGATTTAGATCTTGATTTGGAAGAGCAAATTTCACAACTAAAAGAAAAAAATAAAGTCCAGACTCAAAAAATATACGCAAACCTGGATGCTTGGCAAACTGCGCGCGTGGCTCGTCATCCTCAACGCCCGTATACCTTAGATTATATACCTCGTATATTCACTGACTTTGATGAATTAGCGGGTGATCGTGCTTATGCTGACGATAGTGCAATTGTTGGTGGTACTGCGCGTTTAGATGGTAAGCCAGTAATGATTATTGGACATCAAAAAGGTCGTAATACGGCTGAGAAAGTTAAACGTAATTTTGCTATGCCTCGTCCTGAAGGTTATCGTAAAGCGTTGCGATTAATGGAAATGGCTGAGCGTTTTAATATGCCTATTATCACTTTTATCGACACTCCAGGAGCCTATCCAGGCGTGGGTGCTGAAGAACGTGGTCAGAGTGAAGCGATTGCAAAAAATCTGAAAGTTATGGCTCGTTTAACTGTACCTATTGTTTGTACTGTTGTTGGTGAAGGTGGTTCTGGTGGCGCATTAGCTATTGGTGTCGGTGATCGCGTCAACATGCTGCAATATTCTATCTATTCAGTTATTTCTCCTGAAGGTTGTGCGTCTATTTTATGGAAAACAGCTGAAAAAGCACCAGTGGCAGCCGAAGCTATGGGCATTACGGCTGACCGAATTAAAGAACTGGATTTGATTAACAATATTATTGAAGAGCCATTAGGTGGTGCACATCGTGACGTTGATCAAATGGCAGCAATGTTAAAACAGGCAATAAAAACTGATTTAGCAGATCTTGAAGGTTTGTCTAAAGAAGAGTTAATTGAAAAACGTTATGACAGATTAATGTCTTTCGGTTACTGTTAAAAGTGTGTCGCCTCTTGAAGCTTGGACTTTGCTGAGCTTCAAAACGATGCCTTATTAATGGCCTTAGATAATGGCTCTTGACCATGGATTTTAATAATGGAATATTTTAGTTCAGGCATCATTTTTTATACTGCTGTTAAGCATGTTATTTATGTCACTAATTGAATCTACACTTTTAAATTTCTTTCAACAATATCCTCAATGTCCTATTGTGATCGCATATAGTGGTGGTGTTGACTCTCAAGTTTTACTTCACGCCTTAGCTTCTTTAAAACAACAACAAGCCATAAATAACGATGTTAGTGTTTGCCATGTAAATCATGGATTGAGCAAGAACGCGAGAAAATGGCAGCAATTTGCCCATCAGCAATGTATGCAATTAAAGCTGCCTTTAGCTGTTTTTGAAGTTAATGTGCAGGCTAAACCACAGCAAAGTTTAGAAGCACTTGCTCGTGATGCTCGCTACCATGCCCTTAGAAGGTCATCTCCTGACAATGCGTTAATTGTTACAGGTCATCATAGTGACGATCAAAGTGAAACCTTCTTACTGGCACTTAAACGCGGCTCAGGTTTGAAAGGTTTATCTGCCATGGCGCAAGTGTCACAACTGAACCCTCAACACTTAAATCAACTGCTGGTTCGTCCGTTACTTAAATTAACCAGAAAAGATATAACAGACTACGCAAAAAAGCATAACTTAACCTGGATTGAAGACGAGTCAAATCAAGATACCAGTTTTGATCGTAATTTTCTCCGCCATCAAATAATGCCGCTTTTGACTGAGCGTTGGCCAAGCATGTTAAGCACTATTTCCCGCAGTGCAGAACATTGTCGTGAAGGGCAGACGTTACTGACTGAATTAGCACAACAAGATTTAACCCTTTGCCAATTGTCACCTGATACCTTATCTGTTGTTGAATTATTGATACTTTCGAAAGCGCGTTTTAATAATGTTGTACGTTATTTTTTACAATGTCAGCAATGCCTGATGCCAAGCTCTGAGCAACTGGAGCAGGTTCATCAACAATTATTGGCCCAGGAAGATAAATCGCCAGCAGTGAAAGTGGGTGATCATTGGTTAAGACGTTTCAAAGAGGTTTTATACTTCACCCCTGATTTTAGCGATATTTCTTCATGGCAAACAGTCCTGAATGACAATTTAAGTGATGAGCAAACTGTTCAGTTACCTGATGGTTTAGGTGTACTGGATTTCGTTCAGGAATCCTCAGGAGCCGGTTCATCAAAACATGGTCCGTCAAAACATGGTCAATCAAAACATAGCCCATCGAAACATTGCACCGTTTCCCATCATTACAAAATTTTAGCGCCGCAACAAAATGAAAAAATCTCAATTCGTTTTGCCCATGAAAATCCGACTTGCTTACCCGATTACCGACAGAAAAACAGGCCGTTGAAAAAGGTATTGCAGGAATTGGCTATTCCTCCCTGGCAACGAAAAAGGATCCCTTTTCTTTATTACAATGAGGTGTTGGTTGCAGCATTGGGACATTTTATTTGTCAGGAATATCTAGGGCAGGAAGAAAGTTCATTGATCAATGTTCATTGGATAAAGTAACGTTCCCTTATTGTTTTATACCAATGGGTATGGCTATGTCCCAGATAAGTGTGTCTGTAAAAATTTAGAAACTCAGCAAACTCTTAGAAGGCCTCTTTTTTGTAGTTAGTGGATTTATCCACGGGTTACTTCAAGACGCACATAAATGTGCTAATTTTGAGCTTGAAAAATAACAACTTAATGAGTCAGCAACAGTTGTAGGATGGGTTAGCCCACGGCGTAACCCATCATTGAACGGCAGCCAACTAATTAATTACGCAGGTAAAATCTGTAGTTTGATGGGTTACGCCTACGGCTAACCCATCCTACCGAATAAATTATTGAATTGGTAAATAAAACAATGAATTACTGACGCAGACACAGTTAACTGGGACATAGCCAATGGGTATAATACCAATTGGATTAATAAAATGGATAAAAAAAGGGCTAGTAACCAAATATTTATACTAACATTTGGTACTAACCCAGTTATTAATAAAACATTATTTACTAATGTTTAATTTATCACTATTTACTTAAGCGTCTTGTTCTAGATAATCCGAACAGAGCACCCAAAAATAGTAAAATTGATGCAGGCTCAGGAACACTTATGTTTGTGCCCCCATAAGATATATCGGTTATTTCATTGAAATTCGGGTCATAATATGGCTGTGGGCCATTGAATCCCCATCCTTGAGCAACATCAATTCTTGAAAACCCTTCAGCAATAATACCAAAGGTGAGTGTTGCTATTTCAAATTCACCGGCAGTGATCACAGGATCAACACCGACAAGCGCTGAAAATAACCCATCATCCAAGTAACCGGAGCTTTGATCTACGTAATTAACATAATTGACAAAGTCATATAATGTTTCATTGAAACTAATGCCGATGAATTCGAACAAACTACTGTCCCAAGAGGCATAAAAACTTCCGGCTGCTAATCCCTCGTTAAAACCCGAGCCTTTAAGAGATACCGAAACTTCATTACCAACTCTTCCTGATTCTTCTAAATAAATCAAACCAGCATTGGCATTTATTGATAATAAAAGTATCAATGGTCCAATTAAATTTATAAATCGTTTTTTCATAATTTTCCTTATTTTTTTATATTTAATAATTAGTGAAAAAATTGTAACTATTCAGGTTGTGGATAAATAGTATTCTTACTTAGGATACGTCAAAGTCATAATGGATAATACTCTAAACCTATTGAGTTATATCGTTAAAACTCTGTGTTTCCTAATTGAATAAGAGCTTTTACTCACTTATCCACTTTTTCTATAAAACAGCTGAATAGTTACAAAAAATTTACCTTTCCATCCATAATTCTCTGAAGACCATAACATCAGTCCCGTTCCAGCTACCATCTTCACTTAAATCAGCAGCAGGATGTTTATCCATCAACATGGTTCTGAATAACATGGAATCAGCACTATCGACCACATCGTCATTGTTGAAATCAATATCACAGCGATTACCTGCACCGTCATTATCACCATCTAACTGATTAGGATTAGCGTGATCAATACAGTTATCATCTGCATCTGGAACCCCATCATCATCAGCATCAAGCACTGGAGGATGTTGTGATATCCGTAAAGCTGATTCATTGCTTAATACCGCTTCGTTAAAGGAGTGCTGTGTGGCAAATAAACCTGTACTATGTTCAACGCCAACCGTGCCCCAGGCACCAAAATCATAAAATTCATTATCAAAGTCGACATCTTGATAATTAAAGACCATATCATTTGTGTCTTCTTCCAGGGTCACTGCAAAAGTCACTGCTCCTACACTCGGCCATGCAGGTACATCGATCCATGCTACGGTTAAAGTGCGGTTAGGCGCAGTTCCTTCCTCAACGTAACAGACTGAATTACTAGGAGTATTAAAATCTGACCATAATGGAGCTACGATTGAGTTAGGCATGCTTTCATTAGGAATTGGCGTATGTGACCAAGATAAATTTCTAGGGTAAGCTTCTAATATAAAAGTTAAATATCCGTTCGGATCAACCATGACATCATTATATTCTTCGCCATAAAACTCAAAAGCAAATGGTATAGTGATTTGGCTTGGACTTTCGTCACCTAATGAAAGGCAGGTTCCGGCAGTGGTATCAACCCATTGGAAGGTTTCTTCATAAACATTATATTCTGTTATATCTATCACTGAAATTTGGCGCACAATATTAGTAGTTTCACCATTAAACATAATTGCTGCTGTCATCTCAGCCGGTCCAGTTGCAACTGGTAACCATGTAGCAGAGAATATACCGTCACCAGCCGTGGTGTCGCCATCTATACCAGTATCGTTGAGTGCGATAGTTGCACCACCAGTAATGGTAATATTGACTGACGAAGTTTCAGTGCCAGAACAGTCTTGAATTTTAACACTTAAAATAGCTTCATTATCAACAGCAAATACCTGATCCTCTGCTGGTGAAATTAAACTATAACTAGTGCCACCTAATCCGACTAGAATAAAAGCATTTTCAACGTCATTTGCTGAATAAACTAAGTCATCTGCCGCTGACATAGCACCACACATTCCTTGATGAAAGGTTGAATCCATTAACCAATAGTTTTGGTTTGCAAGCACCATAACATCAAAGGCTTTATGCGTATCCCAACCAGCCGTAGTGGCAAGATTATAAAATGCTTTGTTAAAAATACCGCTACTATAGTGAACATCCATTCCTTCATAATAATCATCAACATGATCAATTGATCTACCATCAAGAGGAGGATTATTCATATAACGTAATGCTTGCCCAGCTGCTTTAAATATATCGTAGCCCAGTAGCCAATCATTGGTGCCATTAGCGTAGAATTCTGCCGCTTCACCCGCCATATCAGAGAAAGCTTCGTTCATTCCGCCGGATTCACTGGCATAAATTAAGTTAGAGTTTTGTTCGGTAAAACCATGTGAAACTTCATGCGCTGAAACATCAAGTGACACTAAGGGATGGAAAGTAGTGTTCCCATCACCGAAAGTCATGGATGAACCGTTCCAAAAAGCGTTCTCATAGGCAGTTGAGTAATGTACTCGCATTTGTAATTGGAAAGTCAATGGTGCTGCACCATACCAATCATTATACATATCGAAAATAACGTTACCGAAAGCATGTGCATCGTTTAAAGGTGAATAAGCACCATTTATTGCTTTATGGGTATTTTCAGGACAAGTAAAAGAAAACGCTGTTTCACCAGAGGTTCCGTGATTTAAATCGACCGTTTTAACATTACTGTTTTCCATGGTACAGGTGAGCAAATCAGCACTAAGCATAACATCAAGAGCAGGATAATCAGTACCGTATTGATATTGACCAATTTTCTCGTTACCGCCTGGTCCTATACCTATGGCATCTGTGGTTAGTCCTTCCCACTGCTTAATTGTTTTTAAATTATTTGCATCAAGCAATGCAAATGGTCGACTGGGATCGCCTCCTTGAACATTTTCAACAAAATAGCTGACTAAATAAGCTAAATGTGCTCTTCCAGCATCATCTTGAATAATGACCAACTGGCTTTGCTCGTTCTCAAAAGTACGGGCGGGTGAAGTTGACAAAAAAACAGGAATAGTTGGGTCATTGGCGTTTTTAAGCTTATCCAATGCTTGTGATGCCGAATAGGCAGGTATTACACTGTTAATATCGTTTTCAATATCAGCAAGTAATTGTCCGCTTAAATTTTGGCCACTTTTTGCAGATTGATGAGTGATCGCCTGCTTACCTAAAATAGCTACCCCTTTGTAGTATTGTTGGTATCGCGTATGCTCGATATCATTAGAAGTCTTAGTAGAGCCTTTTATCGCTTGAAATTCATAATTAGCTGCTGCTGATTTAATACCAGGGTTGGCTTGATTTAATGAATTAAGGGCAGTTGAGAGCGCATTGGCTCCGTTTGCTTTTAATTGAATAAGTTCTGCTGCATTCACGTTGGAAACCATACTTAATACCAAGGCACTGAGCGCAAAGGTATAGGGTAACGCAGGACTAGAATTTTTTTTTATATACATAGACAGTTCCGTTATCAAATTACCATAAAATTAGTTGAATTAAGATAAACTTTAGCATCTAGGACTGTTTCAGGGGCATCATGAAAACAGAAAAATTTAGTTAGAGGCTCGTCATTTTTACATTAAATGTTTTGTTTATTTTATTAAAATCCTTATTAATTAAATTTTACGATCGAAGGGGGTCAGAGTAATTGATTTTAAGGTTTTTAAGAAAGACAGGCGTAAAACAAGAGTTCTATAGCGGCTAAATGTTAGCTTATAGTTCCTTCACTCTAGGGTTCGTAGCAATCTTTCCATATCCGTGCTTTCAATTTTCCTACCTTCACAATCAAGGTTAGTATAAGGTATTGAGAAGTCAATATTTATTAGTCCGAGCTTAAGGTTAAAACCCCCGTCTTTAGACGGGTAGCTTTAAGCTAGCTGTGTGTCTATTATTAT
>JABSOI010000005.1 GCA_013216015.1 Alteromonadaceae bacterium
CAACCTGACCTCAAAAGTAATGCTTGAGGATAAGTAAATCCCCCGTTCTGCTAACCTTATTTTAAATGTATTTGTAGAGTGGTTTAGTTACGTTTCTTGATCTTAAGTGCTGGAGCGAGGGATCGAATCACCTGTTAATCCTCAGCTAATCCAGATTCATAGCCCAATAGTTGACTAATTGAAGTCAAGTGTCGCGGTGATGTTCGTCAAGCGAAGTTTTACAAGTACACTTAATCTAGTATTGATTTATTTATGGATCACTTATGGATCACTTTAGTACGAAAAATAGGACTTTATTAGGTGTTTTTAAGTATTTTGAGTTTTACATGATACGGATCAAAACGTACTAAATTATCGTTTTTTAAGTATTTATATGGCGACATCGGAGGGAGTAGAACCCACGATCTGCCCCTTAGGAGAGGGCATCTTGCCTCTTGCTACTTAAGAAACAAACCGCCGATTGTTTGTACTCGAATTGAAAATTTTCATTACAATTATTATAATATTTGCTCGGCACTGACATTGTTTATCGGACAAGTTAATTTGTAACTGTTAATTGCCTCAGCACATTATTTAGAGGCAACAAAAAGCAAAGTTAAGCATCTGTTTGGTTGATACCTGAGTTGATACCTGAGCTTTAAATTAAAAGATAATTCAAAGTTAAGTAAATATAAACCAGTGGGTTATCGCTGTACTATATGTTTGGTCAAACACATTATACCTCTATCTTTTTTACTGCTCCTGAAAGTTCGGTTATCTTAATTATGAGTCAATGATACTGTTTGAGACTTATAGTAATCAAAGTGCCGTAATAAATGATTTTGGGGAATATTAACTATAATCTAGCGTGGTTTTAGTACCTAAAAAATCCTATATGGTATTTTTCTGGTACTAAAATAAAATATTATCTATAACCTGTTGATTATAAAGTATTGTTTGGTGTGGCGGGGGCGAGCCAACCTGCGCTTTTTATTAATTTTCAATTGATATTATTTCATTTGTAATGGAAGTCTGTTTGTAAAATTAATAATATTAGTTTCACCATTTTTTAATCTTGTTAAATAGTTCCACCATTCAGTATAAACGGGCACCATTTGTTTGGCATATAAGTTGTAATCGTACTTGTCAGCTTCACCCCCCATTTTATGCCCGACCATTTTTTCGCATACAACCCAATCTCCCCAATTTGAGAAGTTTGTTCTCGATGTTTTACGTAGAGAATATACCGTCCAATGATCGAATTTAATTGGTTCACCTTGTTTATCTTTAATATGTTTTTGCCAATAGGTGTTAATATTTCTAATACAAGATGAAATACTGTTTCGTGTTATAGGATCACTTGTCCCTGCATTATTAAATACCCATTTTTTACTGGAAGATAGCGCGATAGCCAGTTTCCATAAGTGTTCTACTTCTTTAATGATTGGTCTAACTAGTGGTAGTTTTGTTTTTTTACCCGTTTTATGTTTTTGCCAGGGAATGGTCCATAAACTAAAGTCAAAATTTACTTCACTAATTTCTGTTTCTCGCAACTCTTGTGGCCTACAACCGTAAAATAATTGTAACTCAATAAACACTTTGTTTTTTTCAAGTGAACGCATTTTCTCCAGAGCTTCAAAAAGCCATATAATTTCTTGCTCAGATAAAAAGCGGGTATCTTGACCTTTCTCTATACCTAATTTAGTGGCAAAAATATCTTTAACTGGATTGTTTTCTATTAGATGTTGATCAACTCCCCAGTTATAAGTTTGTTTCAAATTAATTATTATTCTTTCAGTGATGCTGGGTTTGGCTTTGGATAGTGGGTTTAGCAGGTCTAATAAAACAGGTTTAGTAATATTATCTGCTATTAAATCACCTAAAGTTGGTTTTAAATGAATTTCAAAAGTTCTATTGTAAAGAGGTGCATTTTTTTTCTTGTACACACAAACGTTTTCATACCAGTTGCGCCATAATTCAGTTAGTGTTATTTTTTTAGCTTCAAAAATTACAGCTGATTTTTGTTCTAATCTTGGGTTTTTTCCTTCAGCAAGAATTGCCTTGTATTTTTCCATTTCTTTAACCGCTTCAGCTAAAGAATATTGGGGGTAGTTACCAATGGTTAAAAAGTCGCGTTTCTTAGTTAGCTTGATGTAGTAGCGATATTGAAAAGAGATTGTACCGTTTTTAGTTACTCTTACCGATAGTCCATCACGGTGAGCTTTTTCAAAACGTTTTGCCTGTGGTTTATTCAGGTGCGCCTTAAGCCACTTATCAGTTAGTGCCATGTGGGTTTACTCTTGTTTGTGTGTACTATTTAGATTCGTTAACTATGAAAGTAGCTTTTGTACACACAATGGTACACACAAAACATCTTTCTGATAGTTTCCGAACCTTTCTAAAGTATAGAGGGGATATTAACCTATAGACTACGGCATTAACAATGTGTAGAGGGTTTTAAATTGATTTTTTCTGGAAGGTTCTTAAGGGTTCTTACCGAAAATCATCTGGGTGAGAGATGATTGCAAACGTCCTTCGTACGTTTACCTGTTTGGCTTGTTCGCTATTGTTGCTCATGAAAATTCCCTTGGTACACAACGGTACACACAAAATAAACGCCCAGGCTAATTTTAGTGCTCAGGACGATCTTTGTTTGGATCTTAAAAAATTGGCGCATTGTAACATTTTTTACAAAAAAAACCGCATAAAGCGACTTTCTAATTTTATAGGGTATTTATTTGAAAGTGCTCATGTTCAATCATGAATATTCAAAATATATCTCAGAGCTTTTCATCTTAATAAACAATCGTAAATCAGACCCATCTAGCTTATTACCCAGATTAGGGATAGCTTAATCATGTATACACTGTAAACAAAGGGGTTTTATTTATGTAAAATTGGTTTGCGCATAGCAGCGCATTTACTCATAATTCTTTGAGTTATAGTTTCTTTTAACTCATCAGGTAAATTAGAGTTTGGGATGATGGTATAAGATTTTTTTCTATTGTGTCGACAAAGCTTTGCTATACCGCAACCCACAAACACCGTGAGCTTGTCCACTGTCCACGTCCCATTGACATGATTAGTGCGCCACAATATACAGTTATTTTTAAATGACTATAAAGCCACCATACGAAGAAAAAACTTTATTTACTATAGACAAAAGTTAGCCCTTTCAGTTATAAAAAGTACTGTTTAGTCAAAGGGAAGCTTTTATGAATCTGTTTCGTGTTGCAATTTTGCTCTTATTAATGCCGGTTTTAAGTCTATATGCTCAAATTAACGAGAGCATGACAATCAATGATATCCATCGACAAATGGATTTAAAAAAACTCACGAGCGTACAGCTTGTTGAATATTATTTGGAACGTATAAAGCGTATTGATAATAATGGGTTGAAGCTTAATTCAGTTGTTCAAATTAACAAGAAAGCATTAATTCAAGCGAAGGAACTCGATGATTATTTTAAAGAGAATGGTCTTAAAGGGCCGTTACACGGCATTCCCGTACTTCTCAAAGATAATATCGACACGCTTGATGGAATGGCAAATACCGCTGGCTCTTTGGCTTTGGCCAAAAACCACCCCAAACAAGAAGCTTTTTTGGTAAAACAATTAAAACAGGCCGGTGCCATTATTTTGGGTAAAACTAATTTAACCGAGTGGGCTAATTTTCGTTCCACCAGTAGTTCAAGCGGCTGGAGCGGGCTTTATGGGCAAACTAAAAATCCCTACGATATAACAAGAAGTCCCTGCGGTTCCAGTTCGGGATCCGGCGTAGCCGTTTCTGCAAATTTGACCACCATTGCGGTAGGTACAGAAACTGATGGTTCTGTTATATGCCCGGCTGCAATGACTGGCATTGTTGGTATAAAACCAACAGTGGGGACTGTTAGCCGACAAGGCATTATACCAATCTCTCATAGCCAGGATACAGCAGGCAGCATGGCTCGAAATGTCACCGATGCCGTTATTCTGTTAAAAGCGATGGTCGCAGTCGATAAAAGAGACAGGGCAAATTTAGCCTCTAAAATAGACTACGCCTCACATTTACGCATTGACGGATTAAAGGGAAAACGTATTGGTATTGTCCGCAATTTAATGGGCTATCATAAAAAGTTAGATTCAGTATTTGAACAAGCTATAAAAGACTTAAAAGCGCAGGGAGCTGTTATTGTCGACAATGCCAACATAGAAACCAATGGTCAATGGGATGACGCCGAGTTTGAAGTACTGCTCTATGAATTTAAGCAGGGGCTAAACGACTATTTGCAAGGTACAAAACAAGGTAATCCAAAATCGCTTGAACAGTTGATCGAATTCAATAAAAAGCACAGGGACAAAGAAATGCCACATTTTGATCAAGAAATTTTTGAAATGGCACAAGCTAAAAGTGATTTATCAGATCAAATTTATAAGGATGCACTACAAAATTCGAGAAAGCTAACCCGGGAAAAAGGTATAGATGCAGTATTAAAATCACATAACCTTGATTTACTCATTGCGCCAACGGTGCAACCTGCGTGGAAAACTGATTGGGTAAATGGTGATCACTACTTAGGCTCTGCAACTTCTGCCGCTGCAGTTTCAGGCTATCCGCATATAACAGTTCCAATGGGATTTGTGAAAGGCCTGCCTGTCGGTTTATCAATGTTTGCAGGGAGATTGCAGGAAGGTACGTTAATTGAGGCTGCTTTCGGTTATGAGCAAGCGACCAAACATCGAAAAGCACCAGCTCTTTAATTCGGTGATTTTGTAATTTTACCACGTAGGATGGGTTAGCCGCAGGCGGTAACCCATCAAAACATATACTTATCATTCGGTTAATGATTGGGTGAACACCAAGCTGATCAAATAATGGAAAAGTTGAACTTCCTTCTTATTGATCAGATTAGAGATCTATTATTCAATATCTAATTTATTGTTTAATAGCTATTTCAAATAAAACTAAGGCCAAATAAACTAAGCAACTCAATACAATAAAAAAGAAATACCAGATTTAAAATAGAGGCTTACTTCATTAATATTGAGTACAAAATAAATAATCTTTTTATTACAATCATGTAAGAAGTGTTAGGATTAAGTATTAGTTAGAAGCTTAGGATTAAATGTGTCGTATAAAATATTATCTATCATTTTAGCGTTGTTGATGGTTATTTGCCTGCCTACTGTAGCTCAGTCGTCGGATAATTATGAAAAAGCGTTGCAAAGTTTTAATTTACAAAAAAATAATGATGCTTATATTCATTTAAAAAACGCGCTTCAGGAAAATCCTGCAAATTTAGCTGCTAAATTATTATTAGGCAAAATTCTTGTTATTCAACGGGAGGAAGACGCTGCAATTGATGAGCTCCATGAAGCGATTGAACTTGGAGCAGACTTAAACCTGATTACAGTCACTCTTGCTAAAGCTTATATGCTAAAGAAGAATTATGTAAAAGTAATTGATCTACCGTTCGTTGCGTTAACTAAGAAGAATAAATTTGAACTCTTTTTGTTGCAGGCTGCTGCCTGGCAAAATTTAAAAAACCCCGACAATGCTTTTGAAAAATACAATCATGCATTAGCTTTGCAACCAGATAATATAAAAGTAGTTAATAGTCTTGCTTTGTTTTATATACAACAAGGAAATATCAAGAAAGCGCAAGAGTTGGCTTTAAAGTTAGTCGAAATAAACCCGGATGACCCCCTCACGCTTCATTTTCAAGGTCTGCTTCATCAACAAGCTAACGAGATAGAACTAGCGCTTGTTTTTTTCGAACGCGCTTATAAAAGTTCTTCGTCTGATCCATTTATCAGTCGTTCCCTTGTCAATATTTATATTGGTCTTAAGAACTACGATAAAGCCAGAGTCATTATTAATGACATACTCAAAGATACCTCGGATGATCCATTTATAATGTTATTAAACGCTCGTCTTTTTTCTATCAATGATGAAAATGAGCTAGCAGACGAGGCTTATAATAGTTTAATTCAAAAACTGACTTTATTGCCTGGAACCGTTTTTGAAGATTTACCAGAGTTGCAATATGTGTCGGGATTAGCTGATTATATGATGGGAAATTACGAGAAGGCCCGGAAGCAGTTACAAATTTTTCTAGCAAACGAAAAAGATAGCATTAAAACTATTGTAATGCTGGTTGATATCTATATCAAGCAAGATGAAACCTACAAAGCAGTGCAGTTTCTTGAAGATAAAATATTAATAACTGAACAAAATTTATCTTTGTCACTTATGTTATGTAATTTGTATATTAAGGATAAAAAGGTTCACAAATGTGAACTGTTTATCTCGGATTTACGTAAGATCCATGGTGATATTAAATCGCTGGATTTAATGCAGATTAAAACACTGCAACATTTTAAGAAATACCCCGAAGCACTGGCTTTATTTAAGGAAAAATTAGCTGGTAACAGCGAAGAAAAAATAAAGAAAACGGCGGCAATACTCTACATTCAAAATAAACAAGATGCGAAGGCACTGGAAATAGTAGACGAATTACTGGCCATTGCGCCTGAAAATATCAATTATCAATTATTAAAAAGTGACATATTAATTGATCTCCAGCAAATTGATGAAGCTCAATCCATCGTAGATAATATATTAAGAATTCAGCCTGATTCACTTCAAGCTAAATTTAATCAAGCTCAACTACATTTTTTGAAAGGAGAATTTTTTCAGTCTCAAAAGTATGCTGAAAAATTGATATTTACAGAACCTCAAAGTTTTAGATTGTATGTTTTACTTGGTAATTCATTTTTTAGTCAAGATAAAATGGATTCTGCTCTTGATGCATTTTTTAAAGCTAGAAGACTGGCAGGCGGTAGCCCCATTCCGTCAGAGCAAATTGTTAAAATTTATCGCTTAACAGGTAAAGGCGATTTGGCAATTGATGAGTTGGAAAGGCTCAGTAAAGACTATTTTTTGAAACCCAAATATATACAAGCTAAAGCTGAGATTTACGCTTTTCAAAATAAGTTAACTGAAGCTGCACAAGAATATAGGATCCTTTTTAGTTTATGGAATGATAATCATCAGTTGTTACTCACTTTAGGGCAAATGCAAAGACAAGCTAAATTATTTATTGATTCTGAAAAATCTATTTTAAAATCGTTGGAGATATCCCCTGATTTTCTTTATTCAAAAATAGAGTTAATGCGTTTGTATGTCACTCAAGGCAAAATATCAGATGCGGAAGTATTGTTTAATACATTGTTAGTCACTGAAACTAACAATGCAAACGTTCAATTAATTGCCGCTGATATTGCATATACCAAAAAACAGTTTATTAAAGCACAAAAACATTATTTCAAAGCACTGGATCTTAATAATAACTATTCGTTGGCAGCAATAAAATTATATCAATTAGCGAAGAATAACAATATTGGCAATAGGTCATTTGAAAAAATTATGAATGGTATAATCGATCGTCATTCACAAAGTTACTTTCATCGTAATTTATTCGCGGATTATTTTTTTAGTATTGGCAAAAAAAATAAAGCCAAAGAACACTATTTTATTTTGGAAAAAGTGGAAGATTTACCTAACAAAAAATACGTTTATAATAATTTGGCGAACATATATTTAGAAGAAAATCTTGAAAAGGCTCTGGGTTTTGTTGATAAGGCAATAGAGCTGGATGCCACCAATTCAAGCTTTTTTGATACGAAAGGTTGGATCCTCAGTCAGCAAAAGAATTATAAGTTAGGTTTAAACTTTCTCAGGCAAGCATTTTCGATGGATGCTAATAACCCTTCAAATCGTTATCATATTGCTTATACTTTAGTTAAGTTAGGAAGAAAGAAAGAAGCCATTATGGAATTAGAAGTGGCACTGGAATCAAATGAAAACTTTACAGAAAAAAAGCTGGCACAACAATTATTGAATTCATTATAAGATCAATGTCATAAGGTCAATGTCGCTTCAAGGGGTAAAATAGCGAATAATCACAATGGTTGCAGGATTCAAAAAACATGGTTCTTTAAAGTAAGTTGATTTTGGGTTATTGTAAGCATATTAGATAGGAAATGTTAATAGATGATGTGTGTCAGTTTTTTTTACATTTAAAGTGTTGCCTCAAAATAATGATAGCCAAAGCGTTGAAATATAGGTGATATATAGATGGGTATGGTTATTGCATTATTGTTTTCTATTGTTACAAATTCATTGATGTTTTAGTTAAAATAAATATTGTTGGAATGGCCAAAGGATGCCGTATGTTAAATAAAATTGGAATTAGTATGTTGAATAGTATTAGATGCAGTATGTTGAATAAGATTGTTATTTCTGCGTGTTTGTTAAGTTTTAACACGATGGCAAGTACAAACTTTGAATATGATGGACACTTTGTCGCGTCGGAATATGATCAAGTTTTCTCTATAGATTACTACTACGAAACCAGTGCTGCTAATCCAACAGGCGTTATACATGGTGGTACGTTGGCATTGACCACTCATAATGGCAAACAATATATGTATATCAGCCATCCCCTGGGTTTTAAGGATTTGTCATACAGCAATAATGCAAATGACAAGTACAGCGTGGGCTGGAATGGTCAGAAAGATGGCAACAAAAAACTTCATGGCGCAATCGACAGTGAATTGATTGAATTGACACTTAAGAGTAACGATATAGGTTATAAAGTAGAATTTAATCCTAAGCAAAATAAATTGGGTAATGGTCCTCATGCAGGAACTGGCAACTTTTCAGGTGTGGACTTCAGCTTTCTTTCTACGTCTGATTACAATAGAAGTTTATTTACCAATGAAAATGTATCAGTACCAGGTTGGTTTAAAAATCATTCACCTGAGACTTTGACTCCGGATGAAATTCCAGGTTGTTTAGATGAGACTAGTAGCGATCCAAGTTGTTATCAGCTTGCAGATATTGGTACAAATAAAATTAATGGACAGTTGATTGACTGGGATTTTAATTGGGGGCTGGAAATTGAATTACAGCGCGATGATGGTGAATTGTTTTTTGGTGATTTAGCATCAATTGATCTGTCTAGTTTTGGTTATAACCAGGCTGATGCAGTAATTAGTTTAAATAAGTTACATGCTTCTGATCCTAAAACTATTTCTAGGGCTCATCATGGACAAGGCAATTGCTTTGGCGAAACTGATAAAGCACCAAACCATGACGCTTGTCGGGCAGAAGTTGTTGATGATCCAGATAGTAATCCACCTACTGAAGTACCTGAACCTTCCACGACAGCAGTATTTGCTTTAGGACTTGCTGGTTTATGGTTAAGACGTAGACAAGGGCAACAGTCTTAAAATACGATAAGCGGCTCAAATTTGAGACGTAGCTTTACTTAATATTGCAATTGTATTAGTTGGTGTTTACCCATAAAAAAGCTCTATTTACCATCAAGTGAATAGAGTTTTTTATTAAGATTGAATAAATTATTTTCTTCTGCAGTTAAACTCTTGCATAAAATTCAGTTCATGTTATTTTCACTTCATTATTTATTTCAGGAATCATTATTATGCCAAAGGCGAGTGACGTTAAAAAAAATACCGCAATCGAGTACAACAATAGTGTTTATATTATCAGGGATATCGAACGTTCTGTACCGCAGGGTCGCGCTGGTGGTAGTTTATATCGTATGCGTATGTACAATGTAGTCTCTGGCTCAAAAGTTGATGAAACATTCAAAGATAGCGATATGCTGACTTTAGCTGATTTAACTCGTCATCAGGTTATGTTTTCATATATTGACGGTGATGAGTATGTGTTTATGGATAATGAAGATTATACACCGTATAACTTAAATAAAGAGAGTATCGCAGACGAAGTTTTATATATTGATGAAAATACGCAAGGTATTCAAGTTATTATAGTTGATGATGTACCTGTTGGTATTGATTTGCCATCGAGTGTAGAGTTAGTGATCACTGAAACTGACCCTTCAATTAAAGGTGGTTCTGCTACAGCTCGCACTAAACCTGCAGTTCTTTCAACCGGGTTAACGGTACAAGTTCCTGAGCATATTTCTACTGGCGATAAAATAAAAGTCAATACTGCTGATCAAAAGTTCATGGGTCGAGCTGATAAATAGCGATTTAATCGATAACAAACCAGATTAAAAACTGCGCAGGGTGGGTTAGCCGAAGGCGTAGCCCATCAAAATATAAGTTTTTATTAATATTATCAAATAGTTGTGTCTTACAAAGTGATTACCCCGTTGGCTAACCTATCCTACAACTATTATCGCCACACTTAACTGGTACATAGCCAATCATATTGGCCTGTCCTGCAAAAACTAAATTTTACCCATAGCCATTATTTCAACTTCAGCAATTGATGCCTGCAACCATAGCTTATAGCCAGGTAAATTAAGCATCATGTCCATATATTTCTGTATATTTGCCGGCACTTCAATCTGGTAACTGTTGAAGCGTGAAATCACAGGTAAATACATGGCGTCTGCAATTGAAAATTCTCCAAATAAGAATTGATTATCTGGATCACCGGAAGTATTTAACTCGATAGTAGATAAACATTGTTGCCAAATTTCAATAATGCGTTTTATGTCATTTTGTGCGCCTTCTGATAAAGTTATCGCTGATGGTGTACGACGACAGTTCATTGGCATTTCATTTCTCAAATGGGTAAAACCAGCATGCATTTCTGCACTGATTGCACGTGCTTGTGCACGTTGTTGTGGCTGCTTTGGCCAAGCAGAATTATCTAAATAACCTTCATTAATATATTCACAAATTGCTAACGAATCCCACACTTTTAGTTCATTATCTATTAACGCAGGTACTTTATAATTAGGACAAAACGGTGCCATTTGTTCACGCATATTACTGGTATTCAGGCTGATTTTATGTTCGTCGAAAGATAGTTTAAAGTGCTGTAATAGTATCCATGGACGTAACGACCATGAGGAATAATTTTTATTGTATGAAAAGCACTGGATAACAACAAGCGAATTATATTGATGTAAATTATTAATATAATTGAAGTATACCCAAATCGCTTGGGAATATATCAGCGGTTTTTTGGAGAGAGCCTATGGTGAAAGGGCTATTTTTTTCAGGAGAAATAAATAATCATTTCAGCGGCTTCACAATGACAATTAAAACCGCAAATAACACAGTTAAAACCATTTTTACTTGCTTGATACCATTTGTCAGGATGTGTTTTCACTAATTGACCACCACATTTGGTAAAATACTTTACTGCGCTATTGCCTGGGCTTTTTTTCCATAAATGGCTTACTCCAGCCTGTGCCCCTTGTTTTTTAAGCGCTTCAATTGACAGTTTCAATAACTTACTGCCAATACCCTGACCACGATAATTTTCATCGACAGTATTACATTTGAAGTAGCAAACTTTTTCTGTAGGTACTTGCCATAGTTCAGTGCTGCACCATTCGTCAATTTGCCATTTTTGTGCGGCGTATGTAATGCGAAAACCTATCAATTTCTGGTCGTGGTAAACTACATAACCCGCATTTATTTGGTCGGAAATTCCTTGTTCGACCCATTGTTTAATCTTGTCGTCATTCAAATAACTGTCGCCATGTACTTGGTTAGCAAGTTCAATAACTTTAGAAAAGTCAGCTGGAGTCAGGTTTCTGTAGTGAAAGTTGCTCATTGATTCTTTGCCATAAAAGTAGTTCAGGATATCTTTGGCTACGGGTTAAGCTAAGTTTAAGTTTAAGTTTAAGTTTAAGTTTAAGTTTAAGTTTAAGTTTAAGTTATAAAGTACAAATAGTGCAAAATTTTTAGATAAGTGTCATAGTTTGCTAAAAATAATGAAAAGATTTATGACAATGTATGATCCTTTGCATGATAAAACGCCAGGTTGTGGTGAGCCGTATCCTGATAGTTATTGGGCTGATACTTTAACAGAAACACCTGAAGATGACGGTGTTTTAACGCAGGATGTTGACGTTGATGTTGTTATTATCGGGGCAGGTTATACCGGCTTGTCTTGCGCGTTACATTTAGCGAGAGAGCATGGCATTAAAGCTATAGTGCTTGAAGCTAATCAAACTGCCTGGGGTTGTAGTGGCCGTAATGCGGGGTTTATTCTTAAATCTTCGGGTCGCAAAACTTATAGCCGAATGGCCGGGCAATGGGGCGAAGAAGTGATGCGCGGCATTTATCAGGAAATGTGTGCAGGGGTTGATACGGTAAAAAGTTTGATTGCAGAAGGCATTGATTGTGATCAACAAGAAGCGGGTTTCATTAAAGTAGCTCATAAACCCAGTATGATGAAAGAATTAATTGCCACTGCAAAATTACAGCAAAAAATGTTTGGTTATGACGTGCAAATATTATCTCAACAAGAAGTACGAGAGCAGTATATGGATGATCATAATGCTTTTGGCGCAATACGTTATCAAGATGGTTTTGGTGTAAATCCATTAAAATTAGCTTGTGGATATCAAAAGTTGGCTCGTCACTCTGGCGTTAAAGTTCATACCGGATCACCTGTAATGTCCTGGCATGAAGAAAACCGTAGTCAAACCCATCCAAAAGATAAGGTTCAAGTATTACAAACGCCCAATGCGAGAGTGCAAGCGCAAAAAGTGGTTATAGCAACTAATGGCTATACGCCAAAAGGTTTTCATTCTTTAGTTAAAGATCGTACATTGCCGGTATTATCACAAATTATTGTTACTGAACCATTATCAGAACAACAATTAGCGGCCTGTAATTTTTTAACGTCAAATGTGGTGATGGATACCCGTGCACTGAAATATTATTATCGGAAATTACCTGATAATCGTCTGCTGTTTGGTGGTCGTGGGGCAATTACTGGGAAAGGTGCACACGATCCTTATTATGCTGATCGTTTACTTGCAGTATTGAAAACCAGTTTTGTGTCTTTAACTGATCTAAAATATGATTATGCATGGTCTGGTTGGGTTTGCATGGCCCTTGATGATTTGCCTCATATTTACCAGAATGACAGCAAGAGCATATTTTACGGGATGGGGTACTGTGGAAGTGGTGTTTCTTTTTCGGTGCAGGCGGGTAAACGTTTGGCTGAAAAAGTCGCTGAAAAAACGGTACCGAATTTGCCACTTTACCAGAAAGCTTTACCGAAATTTCCATTAGCCCCGTTACGCAGGGTAGGGCAATGGGGGTATTTTCATTATGGAAAAATTAAAGATACTTATTTTTAGGTGAGTTAGTAACGTAAAAAAATCCTAGCTGGCTAGGATTTTTTATTATACCTAGGAAATCCCTCCTGGAGTCCTTTGTAAATAAGGGGTTCTTCTATGACATATTTGCACTTGGCTAGCAGGTTATGGTTTTTGTTCTTAGAATCTACCTTCCGTGTTTTTTTGAAATATCTTAATACTTAACTGTACCTATGTGTAATAAGAGATTCTATAATATATATCGGATACTTCGTTTTGAACAGCAATTCAAATTTGCCAGAAATAAATGAAAGCCCATGTATTTTGCCAACTTTTAAACAATATTAAAATTATAAGAAGTTATACCAATCGCACTAAATAAGTGATCATCTTCAAATGGTCTAAATCACCATTAGCTGCGTTGCGACATGGCAGCTCCTAGGCATCCATGCCTTCGCTGAATTAGCGCATCCATGCACGTCGATGTCGGTACTTAGGTTTTGTCTGGAACTAAAAACCTCTGCCTTCAATCACACACGCCAGCTATTGCTCGATAATTGCTCCTGCATTATCCTACTTACGGGCATCCATGCACTAATCATTGAATATTGATCACTTATTTAATGCGAATGGTATTACTCACTATTAAGAATAAAAAGATTAATAACTGGTTTGTTTTATGGGTTATGTGTGAAATATAGGTTGGAAGGTTCTGTCACATATCGGAATGCGGTTAAATTTAAAAATGATACGTTAATCAAAATGGGGTGTGCTTATTTACTGAAAATGGGTGTAAAAGCCACGGATTATCGTGGCTTATAAAAAATGAACTATTGAATGTACTTAAGGGACAAGGGGAGCAAGCAATTTAATTGTTTTATAAAGTGTACTAACGGTTCCTTTAGGAGTGGTAATGGTAAATGTCAGCAAACCGCTTTCTTCATCCCCGTCAGTAGGGTTGGTTAAGCCAAATATTATGCTTTGACCTGTTTGCTTTGTATTTGCAACCTCAGTTGATATGGTGCCTGAAAGCTCTCCAATGGTAGAGGTTACATTTACAGAAGTTCCTATTGGTAATGTTTGTCCTGCAAGATCAGCGAAAGATAACTTATAAAAATGGCTGTTATTATCAGGAAGTTCAGGAAGATCAAAATTGATAGAGTTTAGACTATCTACATATTTAGTTGAATCTAATTCAATAAGGTAACTTGCCTGTGAACCAGACATAATTAAGGTTAACGCTTTACGTACATGAACTGAATGCTGGTTTGTGTCAGAACACTTTGATCCCTGGCATTGTGGGCCATTGAATTTACCGTCAACGTCTGTAAAACTTCCATCATTATTAAAATCAAGGAATGTTTCACCAGCATCAAATTGGAAATTTTCATTGTCATCACGCCAGGCTTCCGGCATATCAATAAAACCAGAGGCTTGTGAAATATGTCGCCCGAACCCTGAAGAGACCAAAACATCTAAAATGGCTGAACCATCGTTATCATCGAAAGTGTTATTACCATTGTTATCGTAAAAAGTTTCGTGTCCCAGAGCGGTTGCTAAAATGGTAATACGGTGGTCATTGACTCTTGGTTGTGCACTGGTCCATGTAACCGAGCAATGGCTATTTATTGTCGTACAGCTAGGTTCAATAATTCCGCCTTCTGTGGTGAAATTAACTGTGATGCCGTCAGGTACAGGGTTATTAAAGTTATCAGCCAGCCAGACACTTATTTGGGATGTTTCACCATTATAATCGGCTTCAGGATTGAGAACAGTAGCGGCTATGGTAAATGATCTTTGTTGAGGTAAGCCTGTGTTTATTGATAATAAGCCCGATTGTGTCTGCACACTTACTTCATCACCACTATTTCCATTTCCACTATGCGTCATCATAGCTTTTGCTGTAACTCTTACAGAAGTTGGTACCGTACCTGCCGTTACTTGAGTCGTAATTAATCCCTGACTGTTTGTTAAACCACTTGTCCGGCTGAGTGTAATTCCACCCACCGTTGTATTTAAACTGAATTCGACTTTTTGTTGAGCTAATACATTACCAATATCGCTTTTCACTTTGAAGGTTAAATTGGATGTCTGTTGACCTGCACTACCTTCTAACAATATAGTTGCAGGCTCAGCAGAAATAAATTCTATCGAGCCAAGGTGTTCACCCGTGATCGTAATAGTTTCTGATGCGCTGTGGGTTATTCCGCCCAGGGTTACAAAGGCTGTGATAACATCGTCGGTACCTGATAAACCTGCACAATCTATATCTTCAAAAGTAGCTTTGGCGTTACCTTTAGTACTAAATACAGTCGAGTCTAAATTAGCGTGTCCGTTTTGTTCACAATTTGATGAAAAGTTCACTTGAGCAGGAATGTCTATGCGCACATCATTACTATCAACTAAATCAACACTTAATCCTAATGTGCCACCGGCACTTAGCATATTATCGGTAAGTGACAGTTTAATTTTTCCTTCGATAAATTCATTGTTATTATTGAAATGTCCAATACGAACGTTATGTGCAATATCAAAATTGCGGGGTAAAATTTCATAATTAATACGATTTGTTACCAGGTTAATTGCTGTATTGTTGCTTGTTGTATCGGTATTTATCTGGGGCGTGTAACTGGCTGTTATCACCCCGGCCCCAATAATTTCATCGTTGGCTTCACTTGCCAGTAAAGTGACTGTGGCAAACCCGTTATTATCCGTTAACGATGAAAGGGTACTGAGAAGAGCAATATCCGCAGTGTAATTGATGATCTTATTGGTTAGTGGTTGGTTGTCGCCGTCAATTAATCTACTGGTGATTTGAATTGTCTGATTTGATTTAAATTGATGAACCGCAACATTATCAAGCAATAATTCAGTTGTCAGGGAAGGTAAAGGCTTTATTACCTCGTTATTGATAAATTCAAAATTTATTGTTGAGGAAAAGTCTGAAATACTGGCTTCGGCAATAGCGGCACCAATGGCAAAGGTTTCATTGTTAAGAACGACAATTGCCAGTCCTTCGCTGTTGGTTAATTTGGAGGTTTGAGAAAGCGTGCCAATTGCGGCACTAAACTCAACAATTTGACCTGCCAGTAATTGGCTATTCTGATCGTAAACCCTTGCTTGTAATGTAATGATTTCTGCTTTATCAAAACTTTGTTCTATCACAGAGTCATTATTTAATAATGTCAGAACAATGCTGCTTGCGAACAATGGAGTGTTGCTTTCTTCTTTGTTCTTTCCCGAAGAGCCATTACATCCAGATAACAATGTTAAACAAATTAACAGAAATGCTGTAAAGATAATTTTCATATGGAGCTATCCCTTGTGTTTTCTTGTTGTGACGTATGATGTTACTTATTACAAATTATGAGTGTCTGTTGTGTAACTTTTTTTGCAATTAATAATAAAAGTCATGACGGTAAAAGTCTATCAATATCAGGCTATCTATTTCTAAAGGCATTTATATTTTTTGATATCCCTGAAATTAATTTTTGCTGTGCCTGTGTGCTTGCCCATGCAATGTGGGCTGTAATTTTCAAGTTGTCTAATTCACTGCAAATGAGTGGGTGATCAGCAGGAGGAGGTTCTTGATCAAGTACATCCAAAACGGCATAAGCTATCTCATTATTTTTTAATGCATTAAGTAAAGCGCTATTATCGACCAGTGCACCGCGGGCGGTATTAATTATCGTAGAATGAGGTTGCATCATTTGCAAAAACTCTTTGTTGACCATTTGTTCGGTCTCAGGTGTTTGCGGGCAATGTAAAGTTAATACATCCGCTGTTTTTATCACTTGCTGATAACTTGTTCTGTTGCTGCGAATGTTTTCAGCATTGGCCCGTTCGGCAATTAAAACGTTCATGCCAAAGGCTTCTGCAATTTTTGATACGGCTTTACCCAGAACACCATAACCAATTATACCTAGGGTTTTGCCCGCTAATTCATTAATATTATTGCCAAGATAACAAAAGGTCGGGCTTTTAGCCCACAAGCCTGATTCTGTATTTTGGTTATGATGGCTTGTTTGATTGAATAACTCTAATATTTGAGCAAATACATATTGGGCAACTGACTGGCTTGCATATCCACTGACATTGGTTACTTCAATATTTAATGCTTTAGCGGCCACTAAATCAATATTGTTCATGCCTGTTGCTGCAACGCAAATTAATTTTAATTTGGGTAATTGTTTCAATAATGATTCACATAGGACGACTTTATTGGTGATAATTATTTCTGCGTCTAAGCATCTATCGATAATTTCATTTGGTCGTGTTGTTTCGTAACAAGTTAATGTGCTGACTTCATTTTTAATTTCAGCTAATGAAATATTGTTGTTGAAGGTTTGTTGATCAAGAAAAACTGTGTGCATATTTGTTAGCCACTCTTTTAACTGTTTTTTTATTACTTTTAAACTAGCAAGTCTTTAACTTCTATATTGATAATCGTCAAAGAGCCTAAATTTTACCGCTATTTAGGTAGATAATTTTAGTGTGTAATCGTTGGTAGATAATGCGGATAAACATATCATACGACAATAGAAAGCCCACTGTTTATAAATTGTTAGATTATTTATCAATAAGAAATATGTTAATTGGTATTAGGTCAGTGTGTTTTCCAGTAATAATTGAATTCGTTAATTCATCTTCCCTAACCATTGAGCAAGCCAAAACAACCGTTGTAAATTATCTCGGAAAATAACATTGTGATTGGAGCGACAGATGAGACGTTTCAAATCCCAAGTTCAAACTTAGCGTTTTCTTAGCTGCCATGGCGTTGTATACCCATACTATTTGGAAATGCCGGATTGAATCTGCATTTCCAGGTAGTTTGGGTATACAATTATTCCTGAAACTTATTTACGATAGCTGATCGTTAATAAATATTGAGCAGGTTGGCCAATATAATGATTATTAGTGACATAGTCTGCGTCAAGCAGGTTATTCACTTTGAACCCTAATTTCCATGATGGATTCATTTCATAATTGGCGCTGAAATTAACAATTGTATGGCTTGGTAAAGTGATGGTACCCGGCCATTCACTACCTTCACGTTTTCCTTGATAGTGGATACTCGCAAGTAAAGTGACTTTATCCCAGTTGTGACTTAGTTGATAACTCGCCGTATTTTTGGCTCTGCGGATTAATTGTTCACCAGTAAGATCGTTTTTGGCGTCTAAATAGTTTAGTTGTAATTGGTGATCAAACCCATTTAGCTCTGTTGCTAAAGTAAGTTCTATACCTTCTATTTTCGCTGTGTGAACATTAATTGGATGATACGCATAATTTTCATCAGGGACCCATTCAATTAAATTTTCAATTTCGGTGGTATAAACACTTAACTCAGTTTGAATACTGGCTATTTCTGATTTAAATAACAGTTCAATACTTTCTGATGTTTCGGCTTTTAAATCAGAATTTCCATACGAATAGGCATCAGAAGGATAATATAAATCATTAAAACCCGGTGCTTTAAATCCGGTACCAAAATTAAGGCTTACTAATGAATCTGAGATAAAACGGCTTCCAATACTGATATTATGAGTTGTTTTGCTGCCAACCCCTTCAATATCGTCATAACGTAGAGAACCTTCAATAATGAGAGAACCGTTATCGAATGCTAAATGAGTGAAAATGGAATCAATATCTCGTTCTTTCTTATCATAATCTGTGAGGGTTTTTACTTTTTCTTCAAATGAATCAACACCAACTGTTGATGTTAACTGTTCACTAATTTGATAATTGGCAAGCCAGTTAAATTGTAATCGTGTTGTTTTAAAAATGCTGGCATCTTCTTTTGATTGTCCGTTACCATAGGTAAATGATTCGTTGCTTTGTTGACCGACAACTATTTCCTGATACCATTTGTCGTTGTTTTGTGTTGCTGACAGCTGCCATTGATTTGCTTCAAAGGCGTTTTCATTAGGACCACCGAAGGCATTATCATATTCGCCATGCCCTTGATTGTATTTAGCCAACCAGTTCAGGCGCCATTGTTCGTTTATTTGCTGAAAACCCTTTAATGAGGCATTTTCTCTGTTATAGCCGTCGGCATCCGATTCTGCCAGTTCGAAAACATCGTAACCGTTAGAAGATTCCGCCGAAATGGTAAAAGTGGTAGCGCCATCACCATGACCAATTGCGGTACTTAATGTGGCTTGTTGTTGACCCTTGTTGCCAAGTCCCAAGTCGAACGCAAGCTCTCCTGCGTCAAGTTTACGGGTGAAAATCTGGATGACGCCACCAATTGCATCTGAGCCCCATAAAGATGCACGAGGACCTTTAATCACTTCTATTCGCTCTATCTGTGCAGTGGAAATATTTGCAAATTCCACCTGGCCTAAAGTGGCTGAACTGATCCTTTGTCCATCAATAATAACTAAAATATGGCCGGAGTTTGTACCTCGGCTGAATATTGAAGCTGTTTGACCTTTACCGCCATTTTGCGACATTTGCAAACCGTTAATATCATTTAGTAATTCGGCAACAGAACTTGCTGAAGCTAATTCAATTTCTTCGCGGGTAATTACCTTTATACTGCTTAGAATATCAGAGCTCAACTGAGGTGTACGACTTGCGGTGACAACGAATACTTCATCGACAGCAGATCCTTTACCCTTTGAGTTATCTTCTTTTTTTACCGAAGTATCGTTAGCATGAGCCTCGTTAATAAGAAATGGAGCTGATGCAAATAAAGTCGTTATAGTTAGCGCTATTAGTGTTTTTTTCATGTTTTCCTCAAATATGCACCCACCGTGCAAAATGTGATAAAAAATGGTTAGGCCGGTCTCCGGACTTAGGGGATTACCCATTACCGTTGCGGGGGCAGTCTTGGCATTTAACCAAATTCCCGTTTCATCTGTTTTGTATTGCTGCTTTATCTTTCAATTGTTTAAATTGAGACAAAGCAGAATTACTAACAAACACCTAACATTTAAATTAAGTCCAATAAAATTGAACGATTGATGTAAACCTTTAGAGATTTATCCCTATTTCAAGGTTTTCCTTTATTTAAAGAAATTAACGAACGAGATCAATTTCTTCACATAATTTTTCTAATTCACCGAGGCTGCGAAGGGTCATGCGGTGTAATGCATCAGCGTCAGGTTTAATTATCTGGTTGTTTTTTACCGCAGGAATAGTTAACCAGTCTTGCCAGTTAAAACCTTCTCTATTTTTCTGATTAAACGAGACAGGCTGAATAATAAGTGCGATAGGTTGTTGTAAAACGTGTTCAATATTTACCTGCGGGTAAGGGCTGTTGACATCTTTAAATGGATTGTTGGCGCGGCAGATATCCAAATGTTGTTGGGGCCAGCTTCCTTTCGCAATTGTTGTTAAAGGGCGAGACCATAATTCATAAAACACTGTGATTTCAGGTTTAGTGCTATATTTTGTTTTAATGACATTAAGATCAGCAATAAATTTTGATGATAAGTCTTTACCCTTTTCTGAGTGTCCGGTTAATTGAGCAAAGTATTCTATTTCACTGGCAATATCTTCAAAGGTATTGGGTTGTGAATACACAATGTTAAAACCCAGTGTTGTTAAACGAGCTAAATCATCACTTGGGGTACCGCTTTTCCAGGCAATAATTAAATCAGGTTGTAATTCGATTATCCGTTCCAGTTGTAAGCGAATATAGTTTCCAATACGGGGAATATCTTTTGCCTGTTCAGGGTGATCCGAAAATTCAGTGGTGCCAATAATTTGTTCGCCTGCACCGATATCAAAAAGCATTTCTACAATGTGAGGTGATAAAGCGATAATAGTCGGTTTTGACTTATTTAGTTTAGTCAGCATTGCCTGTGTTGACGGTTGAGCATGGGCTATCGCAATGTTAAAAAACAAAAAATATAGGCAAAATTTTAACCGTAAAACTGGCTTGCCTATTTGTGGCATTTTCAGTCGTGTTGTTTGTATTATTATTATTTGTAGAACGTACAATAATTTCATTATTAGTTAACTTATTAATATTTGGAATTTTTTTGTGTAAATTTTTTTTGTGTAAATTAAGGTTTTAAGATGTTACTTAAATGATTTTTTAATTAACAATCAAAATCACCTTTCTTTATCATCACCAATCAATGCCTTTTTGTGCTTTTACACCATTATCAAAAGCATGTTTTATTGATTGTATTTCACTGACAGTATCAGCCAATTCAATAATTGCACGGTGACAGGCCCGTCCGGTAATAATCACATGTTGCATTGGAGGACGATTAATCAGTGTTTCAATCACATCATCCAGATCCAGATATTTATACGACAGCATATAAGTTAATTCGTCCAGCAAGACCAGATCAACAGAATCATCTTTTAGTAAGCGTTTACTTTCTTTCCATACTTTTTCTGCAGCTGCAATATCTGTAATTTTATCTTGAGTGTTCCAGGTAAAACCCGTTGCCATAACATGAAATTCAACACCAAGCTTTTCAAGCAAGTCCCGTTCACCACAAGCCCATGTTCCTTTAATATATTGCACGACAGCAGCTTTTAATCCGTGACCAACACCACGGGCAACCGTGCCAAAGCCTGAGGTTGATTTTCCTTTACCATTGCCAGTGATCACAATCAATAATCCACGCTCTTCTTGTGCTGCGTCGATCCTTTCATCTACTTTTTCTTTGAGTTTTTGCATCCTTTGTTGATGTTTTTGTTCTTTGTCGGTGCTCTGGGGTTTATTTAATTTAGTTGATTTAGCTGAATCAGTCATCTTGCCTCCTGGTTGTTACGGGTACGATACATAATGAGTAAAAAGAATATGCTACCGAATGCTGAAGTAATAATGCCAATAGGAATTTCTGCACTATCTAGTGCCGAACGGGCAATAACGTCAACCCATAATAAAAAAGTTCCGCCAATTAGGGCGCTGCCAATAATCAGCGGTACAGTGGTCACGCCAATTACTTGTCGAACAATATGGGGAACCATTAAGCCGACAAAACCAATACCACCACAATAAGCAACAATTGTTGCGGTTAATGCAGCGCAAATAGCCAACATTGCCAATCTTAATTTATCAACATTTACCCCCAGACTTGCTGCACTTTCGTCACCTAAAAGCAAGGCATCAATTTGGCGATGTAAAGCAAAAATTATCACTAGTGCGAACAAAAGAATGGTGGAAATAACATAAAAGTTACTCATTTCAACTCTGGCTAAACTGCCCATCAACCAAAATATAACGCGGTTAGTGGCAAAAGGGTCGCCAAGGTAAAGCAGAAATTGGGTGATAGAATGAAACATAAAAGACACTGCAATACCTGTGAGTAATAATTGTTCCATGCGTTGTAAGGCTTTGGCGATCACCACGACTAAAATCACCGACGATAATGCGCCAACAAAAGCGGCTAATGGCAGTGCAATCGTAAGTTGATTGGCTACTGTAATATTGGCGACAGTCGCGCCAAGTGCAGCCCCTGAAACAATGCCGAATAAATAAGGATCGGCTAATGGGTTTCTGGTGATATTTTGTAATATAGTGCCGGCACAAGCTAAACCTATACCTGTAACCAAACCCACCAATACACGGGGCAGGCGAACTTGCCAAACCACCATTTCAGTGACGGTGTTCTGGCAAACCCCCATTAAGCAAGATACTAATTCTTGCGTACTGATACTGGCAGGACCGATTGTTAATGCAGCAAAAGTACTGGCTAAACACAGAATAGCCAGGAGAAATATTTTGACGGAAAACTTACTCATGGCTCATTGCCTGTGTCTGGTCTTTGTTGTTATTTGTTGGGTTTCGTTGTTGTTCGTTGTTTGTACTCAATTGTTCATTGTCCGAAGTGGTAATTTGGTCAGCCAAATGGAAATAAACTCTGGCTACATTTGTTACGGGATCTTGTTCCCGCTGGCAAGGTAGTTGAAAAACTTCGGTTAAAATTATGGGATTAAGCACTTTATCAGCAATATCATCGGCAACGATTTCGCCTTTATTCAGCAAGACTAAACGCTGACAATATTGTGCAGCAAGATTTAAGTCATGTACTGTCATGATTACGGTAATATTGAGATTTTTTACTAATGTTAAAATTTGATGCTGGTAATAAACATCCAGATGATTGGTAGGTTCATCTAATATTAAAATTACAGCTTTCTGCACTAAGGCTCTGGCAATTAATACTCTTTGCTGTTCACCACCTGACAAATGGTTATATTGACTATGAAGTTCATTCGCCAGGCCAACCTTTTCCAGTGCCAGGGTCATTTGATGAAGGTCTTGACTATTATTCAGGGAGAACATTGTTTTATGGGGTAATAAGCCCATGCTGACCACGTCGAAAACACTTAGTGCAAATATTGGGTTCGCTTTTTGTGCCACCACAGCGAAGTGCCGGGCCAGTTTTTTAGCACTGTAGCTATTAATGTTTTTACCTTTGAAATGAATAGTGCCCGTAAAGTCTTTCTGTTGATTCAATATACAGCGTAAAAGACTGGTTTTTCCGGCTCCGTTGGGACCAATAATACCAACAATTTCACCTGTACTGACATTGAGGTCAACATTATTAAGGATCGTTTTACCACTCACTTTCCAATTAAGTTGCTTAATATAAAGTAAAGCAGACATTAGCGGAGATCCCCCAGTGGCAGCTTTTTTCTTTTAGATCTTGTTGAAAAAATCATTTTTATTGCCTGCCTAGCTACATGAATTATGTGGTTTTTTTATTTATATATTAGCAGAAAATTAAAAAATAAGAGTGAAAGTGATATTACCCTGGCTTGTGAAGCCGAGCTTATACAATTACAACTCACGTGTTTTCCCGCACGGGTTTAATGCTGTTTGCGATAATTTTATTGCTTTAATTATTGCTTTAATTATTAGCTTAAATTTTTGTTAGAAGGTATCTGACTTATAGTACACAAAAAATGGAATAAATATTTTTTATACTAAATACAGTTGCGGGTACAGTTGTGGATTATTACCACATTCCCTTTGATGTTTTTCAGATAGTTGAATTTCTGAATCACACACCAACAAAATATTGCGTAAGTGTACAGTGAGAAGTAGAACAGGTCAACTTTAGATGTTTAGATGGCTATAGCTGTTTATCAATTGGAATTATAAACAGTTAAATAAAAAAGAGCTGCAAGCAGCTCTTTCATTAAGGTAAATATCGTATTCTCAATAAAATACGTATTTCAAAAAAAGGTGAATTACCAAATTTTTACGCGTTTCTCAGGCGCTATATACATTGCATCACCTTCTTTAACATCAAATGCTTTGTAAAACTCATTCATGTTAGATAATGCACCTAATGCACGGAACTCACCTGGAGAATGTGAGTCTGTAGCAATACGGTTACGCATAGATTTTTCAACAATTTTAGAACGCCATATTTGAGCGAATCCCATGAAGAAACGTTGATCACCAGTTAAGCCATCAATAATTGGTGCTTCTTTACCATTTAGTGATTTTTTATATGCTTTATAAGCGATAGTAACACCAGATAAGTCACCGATGTTTTCACCTAAAGTAAGCTCGCCATTTACGTTCAAGTCATCAAAAACTTTATAATCAGCATATTGCTTAACTAATGCTTCGGTGCGTTTGGCAAATTCAGTAAGATCTTTTTCTGTCCACCAGTTACGTAAATTACCATCAGCATCATATTTACTGCCTTGGTCATCAAAGCCGTGGCCCATTTCGTGACCAATAACCGCACCAATTCCGCCGTAGTTAACAGCATCTTCAGCAGCCAAATTAAAGAAAGGAGGTTGTAAAATTGCAGCAGGGAAAACTATTTCATTAACGGCTGCACTGTAATAAGCATTAACTGTTTGTGGAGTCATGCCCCATTCCCATTTTTGGATTGGGCCACCTAGTTTTTTAATATCTTTATTATGTTCAACCTTACCGGAACGAATAATATTACCTACAATATCATCGACTTTAACTGTTAAGGCACTATAATTTTTCCATTTATCCGGATAACCAATTTTAGGGGTAAAGGCCGTTAACTTAACTTGAGCTGCTTTTTTAGTATCGCCAGACATCCATTCAAGTGAGTTAATGCTATCGCTGTAAGCATCTCTGAGGTTTTCTACTAAAGCACTCATTCGAGATTTAGCTTCTGGTGTAAAGTGACGGCTAACATAAACTTTACCAATAACTTCGCCTAAGTTACTGTTTACTACCGCGACACCGCGTTTCCATTGTGGTCTTTGTTCTTTACGGCCACTAAGTTGTTTTGAGTAGAAGTCGAAGTTTTCGTTATCAATTTCTGCTGTTAAATAAGGTGCAAAATTGCTTAATGAGTGGAAGGTTAAATAAGTTTTCCAGTCTGACAAAGATGTTTTAGCAAAAATATCACCAAATCCTTCAATAAAATCAGGTTGATTAATAATAATATCTTTTTGAGCAGCGACACCCAGAGCATCTAAATACGCATTCCAGTTAAATGCATCAGTTAAAGTATTAAGATTTGCAACATCGAATTTGTTATATCTTTTTTCACGATCTCGTGATTCAACTCGTGTCCAATGGAAACCAGCAAGTTTGGTTTCAATTGTCATTATAGTTTGTGCGGCAGCTTTGCCGTCTTTTAAACCTGCTAAGTTAAACATGTTTTCAATGTGGGCAAGGTAACCTGCACGCAAAGCAACAAAGCGTTCTGCTTCATTGAAATAGTAATCTTTGTCAGGTAAGCCCAGTCCACTCTGCCATATGTGGGTGGCATAACGGCTTGAATCTTTTGAATCAATACCAACATAAAATCCTACCGGACTGCCTACACCTATCGCTTGATATTTACCAAAAAAAACGGCTAATGCATTTTTATCTGTAAGGTTGTCAATGCTATCCAGAATAGGTTGTATTGGCGCAATGCCTGCTTTATCTCGAGTTTCTGAATCCATATAAGAACGGAACAAGTCAGAAACTTTTTGCTCATCAGAGCCCATTTTCAAGTTTTTGGTCGTAGCTAATTCTTCAATAATGGCTTTAACATCGTCATCGGCTTGATCGCGTAGGTCATAAAAAGAACCAATGGCTGTTTTATCAGCAGGGATCTCATTTGCCTTCATCCAGCCACCGTTGATATGCTGGTAAAAATTATCTTGAGCACGAACAGTTTTATCCATATTAGCTCTAGTGACACCAGAGACTAAAACAGACTTTTTCATTTCATGACTAGTAGTTTGTTGTTGCACTGAGTTCTCGGTTGTTTTTGCTGGGTTCTGGTCACAACCAGCTACAAACAATAATGAAGTACATACTGCACTTGTAATTAGGGCTTTCATTGTTTACTCACATTTTAATGTATATTTGTTTAAGGTAATTAGGTTTAAAGTCGTTCGGTTTAAGTAATCAGGTTTTTATTCTATATAAATTTAGATTTTAAATTCCGTAGAAGATGTCTTTATCTGATTTTATTTCAAGATATTAATACTTATTCAGAGAAACATCTGATTACATATTATTGAACTTAATAATGACGGAGTAGTTTATAGCATGAACATTTTTTGAATCCTATATTATCAACATTTAATATAGATGTAATTTTTGAAAATGTATCTTTTTTAGGATACAAATCAGGTTAAAAATAAACTAAATGTACATTCGCACATTTCTTCAATAGTACGGGTATATTTATAGTGTTTTTCGATGGGGTAAAACAACATTAGAAAAAATAATTCCGGCAACTAATGACATAAAAATTAAAAATGCCTGTGAGCCAATGTCTGTTGAGGCAATCATTTGTTCACCTGAAATTAAACTGTTTAGCCCTATATAAACTTTACTTCCAGGAACAAGTACGACTAAACCAAGTAGTCTAACTATGCTTGAGGGTAAATTCATGAAGCGTGAAAATAAATTACTATATATACCTAACGCGAAAGCACCAACAAAAGCGCCAAGAGCAACACCTAAATAACCACCAGCCCATACACTGACTGAGTAAGCAACATATCCGGAAATAATGCCCCAGGGTGCATCTTTTAATCTTGCTTTAAATAAAATAACCAGGCTGAATGATAAAATGGTCACCGCAACCCATGAAGTCCACATAGGTGTGGTTTCAGGAGGTATAAATTCTACTTTGCCCCAGAAGAGCTCCGCAAAAGCCATACCAAGTACTGCACCAAAGTATAATTTAAACATCATCATTACGCCGTCCATGATGCGTGCCGTGCCTGACATCAAGTGTCTGGCTGCCAGTTCAGAAAGTCCTACTGTTAAAGATAAACCAGGAATAAAGGCAATTATGCTGGAGAGAATAACCATAGGTACATTAATGCTTGGATCAATGAGTGTAATGGCACAGGCAAGCAAAGAAGTAGTTAACGCGACGACAGGCTCTAACATTTCCGTTACTGAGCGTGAACGTTCAGACCAAACGACAAAAAGGTAGGCGACAAATCCCAATAATGTAGACCAGAAAACATCATTCCAGCTGGTACGCATCAACATCGCAAATGCACCACTTGAAGCACCATATGCCAGAAATGTTAATAAAAAGCCATAGGGAGGAGGTTTTTTATCAATTTCATTTAAGCGTTCAATTGCTTCGGCGAGTGTTCTCTCACCTGAAGTTAATTCATCAACCAGCTCATCAATTCGAGCCAAAGATCCTAAATCTATATCACCAGGAGGAACACGGACCAGGTGATTATATTGTTGGTCGTCATCGTCATCTGACAGGATAAATGTTAGTGAGGTAGGTGCAATAATGAAAGATGCCCGCAGCTGTAAAAAATTTGCAATACTTTGTAAGTTATCTTCTAATCGGTATGCCGTGGTGCCTAATTTATGTAATGCTTTTCCCAGTCGTATAATAAATCGACGTTTTTGATAGAAATCATCTGTTTGCGTCATGTAAATGCTTGTCCAAAATGAGCGCTTGATTTAGGCTATGCATGATAATTGATTTTTGCAATATACCCAAATAAATAAGGAATGAAAATGGTGCTATTGATAATACTGGCGGTTTTGTTTGTTGGAGTTGGTTTAATGGTTGTCTTTGGTGAGCGTTATGCAAAACCAATGGAGCCCGAACAACAAGCTAAATTTTCAAGAATTGCTATAATTCTGGTTTTTGTATTACTTGTTGCTGCGATTATTAAAAACTTAACTTAACTTAACTTAACTTAACTTAACTTAACTTAACTTAACTTAACTTAACTTGTTTTCATTGAAAGAAAGAAAGAATATGAATATTTTCAAAAGAATAAAAATAATTTTATTGGTTAGTGTCGCTGGTGTTGCTTGCGATCAGTATACTAAAGCATTGGCAACTGAATACCTAAGAAAAACGGGGATGGATAGCTATTTCAATGATTTTTTTAGAATTGGCTATACGGAAAATATTGGTGCTTTTTTAGGGGTAGGCAGTAATTTACCTGAGAATTATCGTTTTGGAATTTTTGTCATTGCAGTGGGTGCTTTACTTTTAGGCTTGCTGATTTATTTGGTCTTGAATGCCAGGCAAACGACTTATTCTTTAGTCGGATTGTCACTGGTTTTTTCTGGTGGACTCAGCAACTTTTATGATCGAGTGGTTAATAATGGTGCTGTGGTCGATTTTTTAAATATAGGATTTGGTCCAATTCGGACGGGGGTTTTTAATATTGCGGATATGTTCATACTTTTTGGATTACTTATTTTTGTTATTACACCTGAAAATAAATCAATGAAAGGTTCTGGTTAAATAGGCAGGTTAAAGGCACCTCATATCAATTTATTAGTACAATTGTCAGTCAATCGCATGAGCGATAATTATTATGCAGATTTCACAATGACTACAATTTGTTACAAACGATAGATCTTGTTACGTCAATTTCATTTCTTGTTAAATATACTGGCAGGGTATTTTACAACAACGGAAACAAAAATAATGAATTCAACTTACAAAAAAATATTAGTAACAGCAGTAACATTACTTAGCGTAACTTTATCTTCAGCTAGCATAGCGGCAGATATTGCTCATGCCATCAGAAATAATACTCAGGATAATACCACTACGGAAAATTATTTTGAGATAGGTATAGGTGCAGCAATGGGTGTGGCACCAAAGCTTGCAAGTTCAGAAGAACAATGGAAAGGTCGCTCTCTTTTTATCAATGGGAGCTATAATTGGAATGGCTTATTTATCGAAAAATATGGAGAAAGTTCGGATCCATTCGTTATAGGTTATAACGCTTATAATAGTGATAATTGGTCATTTGATGTGGTGGTTGGTTCTAAATATGGTGGCGGCGCATTTACGAATAAACGGTTTGATGGTCTGGATGAACGAAAAGGCAGTACCATGTTTGGAGGTCGGTTAACGGGCTATTTTGGTGACAATATTTTTCAATTTTCAGCTAAACACGATATAAGTGGCAATACCAATGGCTTCGCGGCCTCGGCAGTTGCAGGCAGGAATTGGCAATTACGTAATTGGAATTTTCATGGCATGTTGGGTCTGTATTATTACAACTCGAGTATGAACCAATATTATTATGGTGTATCAGCCGAAGAAGCCGCGAGAACTGAATTTACAGAATATAAGCCCGGCGGTAATGTAAATTTTACGGCTGAGGTTGGTGTTACTTACCCCATTACTGAAGATTGGGTTTTTAGAGCTACAGCCCGGGCCAGAACTGTTTCTGATGAAGATATGGACAGTCCATTGTTCATGACCAGACGTTCAAGTGCTATGGCATTAAGCACAAGCATTAGCTATGTGTTTTAAGTATGGATAATCAGATGCTTACTACAGCAATAAATAATAAAAGAAACAAGAAAAGAAATAAACAACCTCACGTAACGATAATTTCAGGTTGGTTAATCGCATGTTGCCTGATGCTGGCGAGCAGCCATTCGTTAGCACAGCCCGATAAACCGGTTCGGGGGACTCAGTTAGAAGTAACTCCTGAGCGTTGTATTGCTTTACGAAAAGGGCAAACCTGTTATTTAGAAGTTACCTTTAAATGGCAGCAAGGCGAAAGTAGTGATTACTGTTTAATTAATGTCACCAGAAATAGTGTACTTAAGTGTTGGAGAAATCGAAGCAAAGGGCAATATAGCTTTGATTTCCAATCAAGTAAAAGTAATACGTTTGTTTTACGTAGCAAAAATTCAAACGTTGATCTTGCTCAGGCTCACATTGTTGTTGCTTGGGTATATAAATCAACTAAACGATCCAAATTAAGCTGGAGACTATTGTGATTGAGGAGTTTACGGGCAAGCATATCATGCTGGTGGAAGATGATATATCGCTGGCCGAATGGTTTAGCGACTATTTAAGCGAACAGGGATATTTGGTTACCATAGTAAATCGTGGTGATATTGCAATAGAACTGATAGAAGTAGACAACCCGGATATGGTAGTTTTAGATATTATGCTGCCGGTAAAAGATGGTTTTGATGTATGTAAGGCTGTACGAAACTTTTATAATGGACCTATTTTAATGATGACTGCTCGTGATCAGGAAACTGATGAAGTATTGGGCCTAGAATTAGGGGCTGATGATTATTTAACAAAACCGGTAAAACCACGGGTACTTTTATCAAGAATTAAGGCGTTGTTCCGTCGAATTTCGCCTGATGATGCAAGTAAGGATACGGATGGAAAAAGTTTCAGATATGGTCATTTTGTAATAGAAGCAGATTCCAGAAAAACGACGGTTTCAGGCATTCCTATTTCCATATCATCGAATGAATTTGATGTACTTTGGATATTGGCAAAAGAAGCGGGTAATGTTGTCAGCCGCAAAACATTGGTGACTGAGCTTAGAGGTATTGATTACGATGGTTTTGACAGATCTGTTGATATTATGATTTCAAGGATTCGTAAGAAATTAGGTGATGATGCCAGTAATCCGTACCGAATTAAAACGATTTGGGGCAAAGGTTATTTATTTGTGAAGGATGCCTGGTCGTGATACCTATGATTTTGATATTTCCAGTGATGATATTTGGGCGGATGACATTTCAGTTGATGATAAAAGTGTGTGAGTTTGCATTATGAAAAAGCTGACTTTTTCGTTAATGTTGGCGATGCTTGTGTCTATTATCGGGTTAGGCTGGGGTTTGGATAACTTGTTTAGCCAATACCAAGCACAAGAACATTCAATGGGGGACGGTTCTATTGGTGAAAATCCAACGGCTGAATCTAATGAATTGACTCCTTATTATATTTTGGGTTCGTCATTAGCTAAAACGTTGGACAAACAAAAAGATATCAATGAATTTATCGCTAATTGGCAGCATCAAAATAAGCTTGGTTTAAGCTTGATCCATTTAGTTGAATTTCCGTTACCAACGTCTTTGCAAGAAGATTTCAACTCGGGTAAGCCCCTGACCTTAGAGTCGGAAGACAATATTTTAATACATTTTATTCTGCCCAAAAATCAAAAAGTATTGATGTTGTCGTTACCAGCGATAGAAAAAAATACTGATAACAGTGCACTGCAACTTATTTTAACGACGCTATTTTATCTGGGCATTATTATTGTGGTATTTATTTGGTTGTATCCTTTAATTAAACATTTGAAACAATTAAGGATCACTGCAAAAGCCTTTGGTGAAGGTCAGTTGCAGGAGCGTATTGTCATTGATTCAACTTCATATATTTCTGATATAGAAATTGAATTTAACAACATGGCTCAACGTATTGAAACATTAGTTAATGATAACAAACTGCTGGGTAATGCAGTTTCCCATGATTTACGTACTCCGCTGGCGCGATTAAGATTTGGTATTGAAGCTTTACAGGAAACCAATAATCAAAAGACAAGGGAAAAGTATGAGGCCCATATAAGCCGTGATATTGATGAAATGGAAAAGTTAGTTGCTGTATTGTTAAATTATGCGCGATTAGAGCAGGCTATGATAGCTGTTGAGCGTAAACCAATTGAATTAAATCGTTTGATTATGGAATGTATTAATTCAATACGGTCGGGTAGAACGGAAATTATTTTCCAGCCTAAAGGAGAAGCGACGATCCTTGGAGATTATAATTACCTGACTATGTTAGTGAATAATTTATTGAATAACGCACAGCAATACGGCAATCATAAAATTTTAATTTGCGTAGAGCAATTTGAATCAAAGGTTGTATTTTCTATTGCTGACGATGGTTCAGGCATAGCACAAGAAAAACGTGAAGGACTATTAAAGCCCTTCACTCGCGGAGATAATGTACTGGAACAGTCTGGTTATGGTATGGGGCTGGCTATTGTTTTCCGTATTGCTCTTTGGCATAAAGCTGATTTCACTATTGGTGATTCCAGTGAATTAGGCGGGGCAGAGTTTAGTCTTGAATTTAAGGTTTAATTTTTTCATTTCTTATTTCTGTTGTTAACAGAAAGCGTTATAAAAACATCAGGTATAAAGCAACGATAACCAATATTCCCCCGGTTAAGATATTAAAAATTCGCAACTTTCTGGTATCAGACAAAACGGGGGCAATTCTGGATCCGGCTAATGCCCAGCTGCCGACAGAGATATAACAAATAATAAAGTAAAGACTGACAAATAACGTTAATTCATTTAGCGCTTGAAAGTTAAAGGCAGTTACACCAGAAATACAAGCAATCCATGCTTTTGGATTAAGCCATTGCAATATAAAACCATGAAAAAACGATGATGACAGATCTGTGTTTTGGGTTTTGATCTCTGAGTTCGACGTTATAATTTTAAACCCTGTATAAGCAATAAACAGAGCGCCAGCGTATTTTAACAGCAGAAAAAACTGTGAAGTATAGGAGGATGCTTTTTCCAGGCCCGAACCTAAACCATTTATACCTAAACCCACAGCAAAAAGTAATATCGAAAAGCCTATGGTTGCGCCAGATACAAATGGCATAGCTCGTCTAAAACCGTAGTTAACACCTGTAGAGAGCGCTATCATATTGACGGGCCCGGGCGAAATAGACATAGATAATGAAAATAAACACATAGCAAAAATTAAAGACACAGGTATTCCTTTTTTTCAGTGTGTACCGTTAGTACACTTCATACAAATAGTTTAATCGTTTGTCTTATGTTTTAGTAGATGCTTTAATTGGGATTATTTGTTTGGCCTGGTGATATAATAACCATGGGCTAATAACTAAGCGCTAATAACTAAGCGCTAATAACTGAAGCTTAGATCACCAAGAGCCCATAGCCTGAATAAGCACTATAAACTCAATAAACAGTACAGAAGGTATTATGATTGATGATTTGAGAGCTATTGCAATTTTTGCAGAGACAATAAGGCAAGGGTCATTCCGGGGAGCAGCAAAAGTGCTGGGGCTTTCTCCGTCTGTTATCAGTCATCATGTTTGTGCGTTGGAAAAAAAGATTGGTAATGCACTTATTTATCGTTCTACACGAAAACTGTCTTTAACCAATGAAGGTGAGGCTTTATATCGTCACGCGTTACAAATGCTGGAACATGCTCAAACAGGTTTAAGTAAAGCAACACCAAGTGATATTGAACCTATGGGAAAATTGTCTTTATCAATACCTTTATTTTTGTCCCGTTCAATATTTTCAAAAAAAATTGCTAACTTTATTGAACGTTATCCGAAGCTTGAGCTAAACATTAACAGTACAGATGAACGTCAAAATATCATAGAAAAGGGTATAGATTTAGCGATACGAGCAGGCAAAATGGATGACAGCTCTTTAAAGACCAAACACCTGGGTTACATACAAAAAAAACTGGTTTGCACTCCAGGTTATTTCAGACAACAACCCACCCCTAAATCGCCTGAAGATCTATCTTCATGGCATTGGATCAAATTAGCCATGATATCGAGCACCAGATCTCTTGTTGATAAAAATGGTAAAAAACTTACCCTCTCGTATAAAAGCCAGGTTACGGTGAACAGTGTCGATCTTATGACTGAATTTTGTAAAAATGGCCTGGGATTGGCGACACCACCAGATTTTATGGTAAATAAAGCCATTGAAACAGGGGAGTTAATTGAAGTTTTTCCCGAATGGAAAGTAACACCTATTTCTCTCAGTGCTGTGTGGCCTGAGAATGTATCTTTGAATAGTAATGCTCGAATATTTTTAGATCATTTATTTATCGAGGTTTGAATTACTTATACCAATCGCACTAAATAAGTGATCATCTTCAGATGCTCTAAATCACCATTAGCTGCGTTGCCTTCAATCCCAATAGCCAGCTTATGTGGACTCCCCCCTGTCAACAACAAAAAACGNTTTTCAAAGAANTAATGCGCGTGCTTATGTACGAGCTCTCATTGAGAAGCTATCTCTGGCTCTATGATATTTACGCGAACTAGTTGTCAAATCTATTNAGCGAGCTCAAAGGCTCTNTGCTGGCTACTGACTAAACTAGCTGATTTTTATCTTCGTTTATGCATTTCTTGTTGTTTGAACTCTTTTTAAACAGTGAGTAATTCTGCTTTATATTCTACTGACTAAATTAGCTGATTTTTATCTTCGTTTATACATTTCTTGTTGTTTGAACGCTTTTTAAACAGCGAGTAATTCTGCTTTATATTCTGTTCCTTGTGTTAGCATTGCATAAGCGGTTCTTACCGTTTTATTCGCTAAAGCGACTGCGGCACATTTTTTACCTCGACGTTCCACTAATCCTTGAAGCCAAACATCTTTTTTTGTTTTTGCTTTTCGTTTTACCACGTGGCGTATCGTTGCCATCGCACCACAAATAAGCTGACTTCTTAATAGGCTATTTTTAGTATATTTTCCTATTGAACCAAGCTTCACTGTTCCACCCGATGAATATTGTATTGGAGTTAAAGCAATGAACGCAGAGGCA
>JABSOI010000049.1 GCA_013216015.1 Alteromonadaceae bacterium
GGAATGTAGCCTAAATATTGCCAAATTGTATGATAGATAATTTGGGAAAAAGTACGGCAGGAAATTGGTCGGCTACACCGCGATACCTCCTTGAACTAATACCGCGCGAAACTCATACCAATCATTTAATGAGTGAAACAGAACATAAAATGAGTTATCAGTTAGTTTTGAAAGTCCAAATGCTTTACTTGATATCGTACCTTTACGCGTTAATACTAATTCTTCTTTACTCATGAGTGAGTCAAGCACTTCAGCGTAATTGACAATAAGATTGGCTGGATGCCCCTTTGTGGTATATCCATTTCTCTCTACAAATTGTTCTGCTGATCCTATTGCTATAAGTTCAGATTTATCTAAAGGTGCATTAGAAACACTAGCACAAGAAATCACAAATAAACTTGTAAAAATACTCAAAAATATCTTCATACATCTATTTTCCTTATACTTTTGGTGAGTATTCATTATTGCGGGTCTTCGCCGGCATGATTTTTTGATTCTATATTTTAAAGAAATGAGTAGCTCATTTCTATTTTGTTACTGAAGCACCTTTCATCGTTGGTTTACAACTATCCCCAAAATTCTGACTAAACATACCACGATTAGTAGGTATTTTTTCAGGGCGAGGTGCTACCGCTAATGCAAATGGATATGAATCTGCGTTTGGCTCTTCGCAGTCTGATTAGTTAACACCAATGAGCCCTGAAATACTCAGACTTTCGAGAAGAGAATTATAATTAATGCCAGAGATATAAATTGTTCCGGTTGCGTTTTGTCTTTTACAAAAGCTTAAAGAAACGAAAATCTGACGTTCAAAATCTACATGCCCTAAAACTTCGGTTAACTTCTCTTCCGACAATGATTTTGAAATCCACGACCCTATCACTTGTTCCCTTGACGTATAGACTCTGGCCTCACTTCCTCTAGGTCCATTGGCTCCTATATAAAGTTGGGAAAAATCAGCATCGGGATCAGGCTCGTATTTTTGAGCAAATTAGCACGCTGTCGGATTTTCCATAGGAGCTGACTTATCAGTTGAAACCTCCCTCATCCTGGACATTATAACATTGAACTGCTTTTCTACTTCGCTACCAACAGTCATACTACCTGGATTGTCAGCTCTCAGTGCATTTAGCTCTTTACTTGCTTTGTAGTAATTATCATTTAAAACTAAATTCGCATACCTTTTCAGCTTTTCTATCCGAATGGCTTTTTGACAAGCCAACATTTGCGCGTACTTTTTAGCTTTAACTGTCGACTTGTATTTCCAACCAGGATCATATGAATTAGTTAACCTTGGACTCCAATCTTGCAGTGCACTGAATAGTAAACTTGTTTGTTTAACATCCCTATAAATTTCGTCATCTCCTGAACCACCTGATTGATAATAGAGTTTTCCATATAGTGTAGCTCCCCAACTTGGATCTCATCTTCATCACTAGCTGGCGTCAACACTCCCATGTCAGTCATAGCGCGTATTTGACCAGACAAAATTAGAAAAGTGGCGCGATTTAGATCGTCAGCCCTGCCACAAACATTCGCGCCCTGCCATAATTCATAAGCATTCAAACTATGAACTTTACCCATGACATCATTACATGCGACTAAACTCTCGTCACTAGAAGCATAGGCCCTCGTTTGTATAATCCAGCCAATAAAAACAAAGGCTATTAATTGTGTAATTTTCTTTAAAGACAAAATCTTGCTCCTGTAGAAAAGACTACCATTTTAGGTAACCATAACGAGCTTGCAAAGTAGCTCGTCCTCCATTATTTTGCTAATACTAAACACACGGTCCTTTAAAACTTAATTGAGATCATACTAGATAGTTGCTTATCTGAGATATCGTAGTAATACAACAAGCGCTGACTAAAAAAACATACAACTTTTTTTGCAATTCAACAAGATCAATTTTCTGTGTTGCAATATAATGCTCGTCTTTTATACCATCCTAAATTATCCTACATGACGGTTGTTTAATCCTTTTCCACATGAAACACGCTGCGCTTTCATCCCAAATTTTGATATATAATCCTTAGTGATTTCATCAAATTTTATCTGTTCTTCTTTTGATGCCACAGCGTAGCGTTTATCAAATAATTCTATCCACTTTTTATGACCTGATCCAGCAGCTACACCAAGCCAGCCAATACCAATGAGTGTTGACTGCTGTACATATTGACCTTTAAGGAGCATGAATACCATGACGTATTGCGCATCCTTATACCCCCACGCTGCTAACTCACTTGATTTTTCCAAAGCCTCTTTGTAATTCCATTTTTGGGTCTGAATAATTCCCCATTTTTCCTTTTGGGTACTATATTGGATCTAATGCTATTTTTGCTTCAGAGGTAAATGAAGTAATAAATAATAGAGTGATTATTATTTTTTTAACATGAATTTTCCATTATTGTTAAAAATATAACTTGATGCTTTACCAACGAGTTAAATAATTTACATCCCAATAGTTTTATAGGACAATTTTAGTCAACAAACCTAAAAAAGATTCGGCATGCCGAATCTTTTTTAATTTTTACTTTTTACTTTTTACTTTTATATATCGATGTCATAAAAATCACTTAGAGCTTACTTAGCACTGGAATCTTCATGTGCATAAGAATCACCACCGGTAACATCATTACCAAAACCATCTGATAATTGTTCTAATTACCTCTTTTGGGTTCTTCGCCACTCAGTACTATTTCGACCCAACCAATCACTAAATAACCAATTGCTTTAAAATTTTTCAACAACATGCTGAATCCATCACAAACGGCAAAGGAATTAACACCTATTTACTTACGTATAAATGTTCATTAATCCAACTTTTTCAAATAGTATTTTGAATTAAATTGATAACCACCAGTTACCTATAAACCTTCAATACAGTTCGTTTTCCCCCGTTACTAAGACCTACCTCTCCCAAATGAGTAAATAAATTGTTAATAGTTCATCCCAAAACACTTGATATGTCTAATTGTAATAATTAGCTAGTGCCCATCCATAAACGTATGTCTACTATCGACTTCCCACTGGTATAATCTGAACACTAGCTATAACTCACTGATTAGATTTGTTCAAATTCATTTTTTCAATGTAAATTAACAAATACTTTTCGTCTAAGAAAACCGACTAAACTAAACAAGATCAAACTGGCCGTTCCCATACTGCCACCAAAACTTGATGTTTTTTTCTTGATTTTCGAGTTAGGGTTGTCATTATCTTTAATGGTGATAGTTAAAGGGCTTTCAGATATTTCCACACCTTTTGCTTCTAGGTTAATCGTAAAGCCCGTATCATCATCATTCACCTGTTCATCAATCACAGTCACTTTAACTTCCTTCTTAGTTTCACCATCTGAAAACACTAAGACTTGATCGATAGCTTTATAATCTTTTCCCGAAACCTGACCATTATCACTGGTAAATATTCGTACCTTTAATTCACCATCTGAACCATTAACACGATTAACCCCTACCGTAAATGACCCGATATCTTCGTTTACTTTCTTGCTCACAACAAATAACGAAAACCCACCCGCTTTTGGTTGATAAACATCATTATCGAGAATACTTATCTGAACATCTTGCTCTAGATATTCAACAGAGGTGCTTGAACTAGAAATTGAAACTGTCATTGTTTCACTTTCCTCATAAATTTCATCATTCACCGTTTTCAAGGAGAATTTTTTCTCAACATCACCTTCTGCAAATAATAAGCTTTCATTGAGTTCGACAAAATCGTTGCCTGCTTTCGCGGTTTCATTCTTATCAACGGCGTGAATAAGTACTTCACCCACACCACCCGTTCTAGTCACGGTAAATTCAAGTATTCCTCCTTCATCCACCGTTGATGCACTACTGGAAATTGAAAACTGGCCGGCAAGACCACTGTTACTCCCATCTTCAATTATAATATTTGCTCTGGCGTCATCATCTGGTGTCAACTTATACGGGTACTGCATAAACACACTCGCCGTTTCATCGCCTTCCTTATCTACATCGTTGACCATAGGCAAAACGACCTCCACAGTTGCCTGTTTAGCTTCGAACTCCGCTAAAACAAAACTATCAGTAAAATCCTCTCCCCAAACAGCGCTACCATTTTCTACAAACACCTTAACACTGGCTTTTTGTGACAGATCACCATCACGGACGAGTGAAATTTTTACACCATCACTCTCATTTCCTTTAAATACTTTGGATGAGAAAGAGACTTGACCTAAAGATTCAACGCCATTTCGACGCTGTGTTGTCTTGATGAAATTTTCTTGAAGGATCCGAGCATTATTCGCCACATCTTCATCACCACATGTTTCTTCACCAAAAGATAAGTACGGTGATGAGTAGTGATGCAAGGTTGCCTTTTCTGATGCGCTAGAGTACATAATGGTAGATTTTCCCCCACATTGCCATGCTCTCCCATAGTCAGGTCCAACAGACGCTTTTGCTTTTTCATGGTTCATACCCAAAGAATGACCAATCTCATGAGCTAGTGTGGTATACGCTTTTGGATCGGTATCATTATCCAAAACAATTGCATACTCACCACCAAGACCAGCAGCACCTAAGCTTTTATCACCCTTGCGCCTTTCACGGACATAAACAACTAAATCTGCTTTCCATTTTGTTTGATAAAGACCATATTCCGGCTTCCCTGCATTCAATACGGCCACAGAAAATATATATGTCGCGCCATTTTGAATAATAGTATCATTTTCATCTTCAACATTAGCGTAAGGAATATCATCGGTTACAGACTCAACTGGCACAATATCTTTAATTGATAGTTGATAATTAAGACCATGTGCAGCATAACTTTTATTCGCGGTTTTAAACCATTCCTCTATGCGGCGAAAAGCCTCATATTCACCATACTTAGCCATATAACTGGGTTGATAAAAGACTACTACATCAGCAACCGGAGCTGAATTTGTTGCCTTTAACGCAACAACTGGCAAATCTCCCACATGTATTTCATTCATTGATAGTGGTTTTATATCGCTGGCATAGACACCTGTCGTTGCAATTAATATGGATGCACCAAAAGTGGTGAGTATATTTTTCATTTTTTATTTCCTACCTGATTGTTAGTAATATCAATCCCTAATATCTAACCACAGCAAAAATTTCAGTCTAAAAAGTAACCCGGGTTATTTTTCCGGGGTTACTTTTTATAGTTAATAAGATAACGTTATTGAAAAATTCACCCGGTAACTTTTCACTCTTCCCGTCGGGAGGTGCTTAACAGCAATGGTTGCACTATATGAAGCATCCTGATGAGGAACATCAAATGCACAGTAATTCCCGGCATTAGTGCAATCTCCACTCCACAACACGTGCCAATCATCTGGATCCATGAAAGAATATCCTCGTCCAGCGCCATTAAAAACATCTCCAACACTCCACTCAACCGTGTCATCCGAAAATAGACCTGTCAAATCCAAATGACATCTATGGGCGTTTGCACAAGCTGTTGCAACATTTAAAAAAGGATCATCAATAATAAGATTTTTGTATGCAACGTCTACACTTGCGTTAGCCTTTTTACTCGGGTAACGTTTATTAAGGACAACTATTTCTATTGTTCCTGTCCCAATTTGTTGAGGCTGAAGGTTGGCTGAGACTCGACAACTTTGACTAGCAGAGCCACCTTTGGGTATTGTTCCTGAATCACAACCGGAAAAAATGAGACCGGTACCTTTTGTCACCCAGCTGTAACTACATCCTTGTCTGCATTGAGTGATATTGGCAATCACACTGCCTGAAAAATTAGTACGAAAATCAGAATAGACACAACGACGACAACTTACGGTAACCATTGGATCTTGTGGTAAACAATACTCAGTCACATACATACAGTTGTCTAATTTACTTTTTTGTTCATTTATTCGTAAATAATTGGCATTGACAGAACTCACATCGGTATAAAAATCTTCTTTTGATTGGAATGTTCCTCCTTTAAAGTGATTGGCATTGACAGTTTTGAATTGAGCCGTTGAACCCGTTAGATCACCTGTTTTAGCCTCCTTGACTTCGGCAGTGGTCACGTTTATTCCTTTTACAGAGACACGACCAGATATCGAAAAACTTGTAGCTGAAGCACTTCCTAACTCAGAGATATTGGCACTGATTTTTTTTGTGGCTAATTGATTAAGTACGGTCAGATCGGTTGTACTTAAATTACCAAGGGTGGCATTTCCACTGACCGAACCTGTATTGGCTGAAACTCTCCCGCCATTCGTTGAAATTGAATTTACAGTGATACTACTTAAACGTTCAATTTCAGCATTGTCTTTGCTTATAATCATATTACCCGAAGCATTCGTTATGATACCCGAGTCAATATCAATCTTATCAACCTCGTTTTGAAAAACGGTTAATACTTGAACTGATAGGTTGGTGAATTTACCACTTTTTGCTTTGACTGTTTTACTGCCTGTTACCGTGTTAACCGCTAAGGTATCCCCCGTTAAACGGTCTATTGTTCCTTTATCAAATTGAAAATCATCACCAGAAGATTTACTTATATCTGCAGCGTTATACTCTAATTTTTTACCCCTAAACGCTTCAAATTTACCTTCAGTAACAATAACTTTATTAATTGTTCCTTCCTCAGCGCTTAATACGTCAACATCTGTAACCTTATGATCCCACATGGCTAATTGACCATTCATGTTAACCAGCGATGAATTAAAATTTAGCGAGCTATCAATCCCTGTTATTTTGTTACCACCGATCTTTAAAACTTTTGTTTTTAAATATAATTTTTCAATTTTGGCATCCGTTACCTTCAGTGTTTTAATTTTTACCGTATCAACACTTAGGGCTCCGATATTGTTGAGATCGTTTTCATTAATATCAATATCAACTTCTAACTGAGTTCTACTGGGATTGTCAGGATCAACAAATCGCTGTAAATAGTCTTCATAAATAGACGATTTATAAGGTACTTTAATTGTTGTTGATACAGTGCTACCCGCACTAAGCCCTTGAGAAAGCTGATTGGCTATTATCGAGGCAAGGTGATCACTTAAGACATTTACCGTTAATGTATAACTCGAATTATCCGCAGCTGACGAGCCAATAAATGTAGTACAAAAGCTCGATTGCAACACACCATCACCACCGCACCGCGTTGGATCACCCGAAAAATATCCACCCGTGACTATCCCATTCAAGTTTGGAGGCCAAGATTGATTATCTTTATAGTATGCTAATAGCGCACTGGTCATTTGTCTTATTTCTTCGGCTGATGATTCATAGGTGTGACGAACACTTTCAATTTGTACCATTCGCGTTTGGTAGTAATAAGAACCACCTATAGATAATAATAGGGCCGTTAATAAAAAGGATAAAACCCCATAACCTCGTTGTTTTATCATATTAACCTCGATCTACTGGCAACCTTCATCAGCAACACAACGATCCCATTGCGCCTTATAAGCATCAATCAGTTTTTTATTGTTATTTACGCTACTGATAGATGTTGTAAAATTGCGCCCCTTATAAGTGCCCCCCTTAAATTGATCGGCTGTGACAGTATTAAATCCAGCCGTCACCCCAGAAACGATCTTCAACCTTGCATAATCTGCAGTAAGAGAAGTTGTTTTCAAATCATTCGCTTTTATATCCCCTGAAATATTTAAAGAGCTGGCGCTTGCTTGACCCAATGATGAGGTTGATGCTTGCATTTTATTTGTTTTTGTTACATTGCTAACCGTTACATTAGTAGCAGTAACATTTCCACCGACCCTAAAATCACCGGTGACGTTAACGCTATTTGCACTAAAGTTTCCTGTCGTTAAGAAATTAGTTGAATGTGAATTGGTTTTAACAGTGGCCAAGGTTGCGTTGGTAGCAATAAATGTATCAACAATGATTTTTTTGAATGTCAGGGCTTTAATGGTGGCTTTTTCCACGGATAAATATTGGGTAGATAAATTGTTAAACTCACTATTTTTACCTTTAACAGTAGCCGCTTCTATCTTGTCATACGTTATCGATTTACCTACTAAATTGTTTATTTCTCCTGTTTTAAATTTTAGTGATATACCGATTAATTTTTTAACTTTTCCAGAGTCAAAATCTAATTCAGCACCGCTAACTTTATCAATTTTTCCTTCCTCAGAAATTAAAGTAGCTATTGTGCCCTTATCGACACCCAAGTTCTTGATACCGGTAATGTCATGATTGTTTAACGCTAGTTGACCATGCATATTTATCAGTTGTGCATTGATATCTAATTCATTCTCAGCATTTTCTGAAATAGAAATGGAACTATCCCCCAAAATAATTCTATTAACATCCAGTGTTGTTTTTATTATTGCTTCAGTGATCGTAGCCGTTTTGATCGTTGCTATATCCGCATCCAGCTCATAAATATTCTTTAAATCATTATTATTAACGTTTATATCAGTATCATCTGCCAACTGATTACATTTATCACAACCTGCGACTTCTTTTCTCGCTAAAAAATAGGATTGTATAGCGACACGGGTTGGTGTTCCCATCTTTGTCGTAACGATAGTATCCCCTTGTCCGGAAATAGACCCAAAAGGTAATTTTGCAGCCAACATATTTGCAAGTTGATCACGACCAGTGTCAACGCTAATGCTTAAAAACATGCTCTCATCATTTGTTGTTAATACATAATCATGTCCAAAAGGACTTACCCCTGTGCCAGGGTAATACCCTGCTTCAAATAATTTATTCACATTAGTAGGCCACGCTCTATTTTCCATATAGTAAGCATTAGCCGCAGCTTTAATCTCTGCTATCGCGTTATTAGCTTCACTGACTTGATCCATGGGTATCTTTTGTTGAACAATTTGAGGAGCAATTGTCATTGCGATACCAGATAAAATAGCAAGCACAATCATTAGTTCTATTAACGTAAAACCTCGAACATGGTGTAATCTCATTTTGATACTCCTAGCAAAGCGACGTTCCAAATATTTTTCTGTCCAATTGTTTGTTAATACCCTCAACCGTCCTGTTTAATGAACTGTTCTTCTTCCAAACAACTTTTGTATCTTCTGCTATTGCCTTTCCAGAAAAACCAGCAACATATTCTGCATCAACAACCGTGTCGAAAACCGCAGAAATCCTCATTTGTGCATTCGTGCTTCTAACATTAATAATACTTAACTGAAAATCGCCTCCCCATGGATTATTAAAACTCCCCGAACCCACCAAGATTTTCTCCCTTTGTAATATTGCTATGTTGATGGAAGGAAAATCGACCTTACTACAATGTCTGGTATAAAATTGGTTCATCGATTCAAGGATAATTGCTGCATCACGATTTAACCTTTTAGCCGTTTCAACTCGACCTAAAACAGACCAATAAGCACTAGCCCACAAAAGCAATGACACGCTGATCATCAATACAATCATTAGCTCAATTAGGGTAAAGCCGGGGATTGTTTTCATAGTTAACCTTGAAAAATCAAGGTTAAGTTGGATTCTGAAAAAGTAGCAGATACTGCTGAGGTAGCGTAATCAGCCGCTAACTGCGCTCCAATATCGGAATTTTTAATCCCTGACACCGTTACCATGTATTGGGTAGTATCTTCAGTAACAACTGAAATAGCATAATTACCGCCCCATGGATTTCTTGCTGTACCATCAGCCATGCGATCAGATACATAACCTTGAGCATCAAGCACTGACATTGATACACCAGTAAATACATTATTTCGCTGTTTAAATAGCCCTGCCCCATTTTGAATTTCAGAAATTTGTACTCTTGCTTTAGCAGCATCACCAATTCCCATGGCTTGTTCAATTTGAGGCCACAAAGTAATAGTCAAACCAACGATTATCATTAGCGCAATCATCAATTCGATTAAGGTAAAACCTTTTACCATTTTTATGTGTTGCTGCTTTTGTTGTTTTCTTTTCACTTCTCAGTTCCTTAATTTATGTTAAGTTTCAGCTAAAAATTATCGGTATGACATTGCAAACAATGAGGATACAAGCCCCATAAATGCATTGACCACCAATAACAAATTAAGTGACATGGTAATCCACAGAACCGTTGCCACCCACCGTCTGGTATGCATTAATGATCTGACGGCTTCATCTCCGCTGCGATCAGCGGCAACTGAAATCGCAGATTTTTTCCTGTCTTGATCAGGTGAATTTGCCGCATTTCTCAAACGAAACATCAAACGCTTGGACAACAAACCCGAATCGAGTGCATCACCTAAATTAGACTCACCAAATTGTGTTTCTCTAATGATGTGATTTAAATGAAACGTCATGTACGCATTGGAATGTTTCTTCAATTCAACCGCTGCACGATGAAGGTTATATCTTGTCTCTACGAGGATCCCCAATGTCGTCATCATCTTCATGGCAGCAAAATTTTTATAAATATTTAAAGGGAAGTGATTATCAGCAATCAACCTGAAACGGCTCGTGTTATTTCTTACAAAATGGTTAAAAGCAAGGTAAGAGGCTAACAATAATACCATCAAATACAGGCTGTTACTTTTCATCCATGATGAAAAACCCATCACAATATTGACAGAAGAAGATAATTTTTCTGCTGGTATTAAGCTAGAAAATTGAGGTAATACAAACATCCCCATTACCATCATGAAACCAAGAACGATAAACTGATAAATAAAGGGTTGTTTAACGGGTTTCCAAAATTCAGACCGGGCCCTTTTCTCTTGTGCTTCCTGTTTTAAAAATTCATTAACAACTTTCGTTAAAGCTTTTGACCCCGCACTTTGCCCGGCATCAAATAAAGTAACAACTTCCGGTTCAAACCAGTCGATTAAACCTTCACTAATAGGCAAACCTTTCTCTAAAGCGTTATAAATTGACTCTGCCGCTTTAACTTCTAACGTCAAACGAGCATCATCTTTACCTGCATCAATAATTGAACGACAAGCTTGTGATGGACTACAGTCATCATTAAGCCAAGTCGCAAAATCTTGAATAAATTCTATTTGCCGTTTTTGGTTAAAACCCCACGTTCTAACGAGGCGTTTAATTTTATCCCAGTTTTGATAATTTAGCCCCGCATACTCAAGGCCGATTAAAGACAATTTTTTAATAAACTGTTCCATTGGTTCTGTGTCTATTGTCATTTTCAAACCTCAAATGATTCAATGTGCACAATAGTAAAAGGATAAAATGAATGTTGTTCTGAGAAACAAGGGGGGAATGTGCTGTGTTTTATTTGATTGATCGTTTGTCATGAATTAAGTGAATTAATCATCACTTAATCGTCAAATTTAAATCCAGAGTAAAGTTTAATCGTACAATGTAACGACTTGATGTTCGCATTGAAGACATAAGCTATCGGTTGCTCTTTAGCTCATCTGTTCGCTTAAAAGCAGACATTTATGGTTGAGTTTGAAATGCTAACAACTACCACTTCGAGACATTTCATTGAGATTAAAAAGTGGCCTTCAGATGTATATACAGTGATTTGTGTACTTTACCTACTGACTGATTAAGGCGTACAGGTATATGTCATGAGCTTTATCAACACTTAATACACGTGTGTACTATAAACCTAAAAACTATCCGATTCACTGTTTGGCTCTTTTCTATTTTAAAAAGTAGTTTAAGAGGGCGCAAGAAGGATATGTGTACCACTTAGAACTTTGCCTCCCACGCTTTACTGTGGGGATGCTGGCTTTGAAGGATCATAGGCAAACACATAGCATGTTCAACAACACACCAGATCAGCTTGAGGAAAAATCAGGCTTGAAATCACAAAGTAAATAGTACCTCAGTTGTGTTATTTTCATGATTAACTACAGTTTAAATAGCACACTGTAGATCCTAACAGGTCATTTCTTAGGCTCTGCCACCGCAGGTTCCTGCGTCTTCTTTTTACTGCTTCTCCATATGAAGGGCTTCGAATAACTGTTATCATGACAACTGATTTTCAATAGTACTTAATAGGGATATTACATGAAACAGCTATTTTTCTTAGGGTTAATTACTTTAGTTTTGTCTTGTTCTGACATTATACAAAACGTTCGCCAACAGCTTCTTAAAATCCAAATGTTATCTTCGAATACGAACCCCAAGGCATAGACTCATTTATAACGTTCAAAGCATTTAATGCCTATAAACACAAAAATGAAAACGTATCAGGGTTTAAGAGTTTTGCGCAATCAGAGGGAGGGGCTTGGGCTTATGTGACCAACCGTGAATCACAAGAGATTGCTGATTTGGATGTGCATAATTATTGCGAAAAGCACAATAACAAGTTTGCAGGCATTTACCCATGTAAACTCATTAATGTATCCGGTGAATGGCTTAATTATCCCAATCGAGCCAAAGATATACTAGACTTTTTACCAGAATTCACACCTGAAGCTCCTATAGACCTGCGACAGTTACGCAGTAATTCTAACGAAGACATACAGAACCAGAATTACGCGATGGCCTTTTCACCAACACGCACTCGAAGTGGATGAGCATTACAGTGCGGTAAGACTGTCATATGGGCTAATGGCCTGGGCTAAACTCGGCGATAAATATCCACCAGCCAAAACACTTCTCAGATACGCCGCAAACTATGCAAAACATACTTTAATGGATAACCCAAAAGAGTCTTTTTCTTTGATCCATGAATATATATCTATCAATAGGACGTTAGAGCGAACAGATCAGTCTATCAGCTTTTTTAAATGGCTAGATACGCATCATCCTGACGTCGCTTCTATAACCTTTCATATTTTTCAGGATGTGTTGACAAAGCATGAACAGTTTTCACTCTATAACAAATATCTCAATCCAAATCTCAATTTCAGCCAGATGGTATCAACTTACGGTTTTTCAATAGATGCCAATAAACGAGGAGTATACGGAGATAAGGAAAGAACCCAAAAAATGACAAGATCAGATACCAAAATTTTTATATATAATGTATCTAGACTAGTAGCCATACTTGTTATGAATGAGCGGGCAGATGAAGCACAAAGCATAGTTAAAAAGGCTAAATTAGAGCTAAGTTCTGACGAATTCATCACATCATTAAATAGTGCCCTAAATGGAAAACTTCCCCAAACTCGATTTTGACATTTGTCAGTTAAAAACAGAGATGATTTGAGAGGTGATGCAAATTTAAGCCCGTTAAATCATATATTAAATTGTCCAATCTGAACTTAAATGGTTAAGCCAGATTTGAACCGATACAAATTAAGTTTTAACCCCCTTCGACTTTGTCGTAGCTTAATTACCTAGCAATTTTGTAGCCATTAACTTAGGTTTCGATGAAGATATCCCATCTAAATTATCCGCAATAGAACCCTATCAGATCTAATGCAAGCAGGCACCGCTTTGATTTTTTCTGAACTACACAGCGAGTAGAGAACATTGGATATTATCGCAAGTGAAAGGAGAATAAACGGTAGTGCTCAGCATCATTTAAATGATTAAACCACTATTATCAAATTCAACGTCGGGATAGGTAATAATACTTTCTTCATTAAAGAGATTGGTGATATGGCGCTTTGCTTCAAAGGGATCTATAACACCTTGGGCGATGCGTAATCTTGCCCTTTCAGCCATGCCTTTCCAGCCTGATTTTTTTAAATGCGTTTCTAGACCCACTAAATCATAGTCTGCAATAAAATGACGGCAGGCATCGTCAAACATGATTATTTCTGCAATCAAGACACGCCCTTTGGTACCGGTGTGATTACAATGCTTACAACCTGCTTTACTGGCAATGTTTGCATATCCTAGACCTTTTACATTTGTTTCAATTCGACAATGTGGACATAGTGATGGAATAAGGCGTTGTGCCACAATACAACGAAATAAATTTCGTTCAGATAATATTTTTGAACTGATCCCTTCATCAATTAATCGGCTAATACCGCCAATTGCATCATTGGTATGGAGCGTAGATACCATTAAGTGTCCTGTTAATGCTGATTTAATGACAATATCGGCAACGTCTTTAGAGCGCATTTCACTGATGCCGATGATATCCGGATCTTGTCTTAATGCGTTGTTGAGATAATCAATAAAACCGAGTCCTTTTATTTCAGGAAATACGGGTTTTTGTACCGTGTTTTTTCTTTTAACACGGTACTCAACCGGATCTTCTAATAAAATAACTTTTCTATCTTCATCAATGGTTTCATACAACGCCGCAAGGGTCGTTGATTTACCCGAGCCGGTAGGGCCCGTTAATAAAACTATACCCGAAGGTGCATCACAAGCATCAATCAACATTTGTTTTACATCTAGGTCCATCATTAAGTCATCAATGGTTTTTTTCGCTTCCTGACTCGTTCTGATCACTCTCATTACGGTGTGTGGCCCCTCTAATGAACCACTCTTGGATGTTCTGAGGTTTATTTTCTCACGCTTTGTTTTATGCTTAGTGTTATCGCTATGATCGGGGAGTTCTACATTCATGTAAATGGAAACATCTGTCATTTCATTATCGTCAGTCACCGAACGGTAATCAGGTGATTTAGTATTTAAACCTGCCGCAATAATACTGATCGCTTGTTCACGACCCAGTGGTGTTCTTTGATTAAAGAGCCCGTCGATCCGAAAAACAGCTTCTGCTCTGTCTTCATGGACATAAAAATGAATATCGGAGGCTCCACTTAAGACGGCTTCAGTAACAATGTTTTCTAAATCTTTCAGTACTGCGCTTTTTGAATCTTCATTGCTATGGCTCGTTTTCGATTTTGTAGATGATGCATCATGTAAAATTGCATGAATTTCCTTAGGCGTGGAAATTTCTACGGTAATATCGCTGATAGCGTGTTTCGAAAGCAGCAGTGTTTCTATGTTCTGGATTTCAATTGATTTTTGGTAATAGGCGTTTTCGGTGGTTATGATTATTGCCTTATTATCACAACCCAAAGGAATGATAATAGCAATGAAGATGGTTTCTTCATCTTCGTTATCACCACTTCCTTCATACGCTAAACATTGTTCTAATAATGGTTTAAAAAAGCTATACGCCTCGTCTTTGTACTGAGTAAACGAAAATTGACCTAGCTTTTTTATTTCTGAAATCATATGTGCCACTATTTAATATGCATAAAGGATGATTTGTTTTTTATCCTTGGATAAAACAACCTGATTTGAAGTCACCGATTCAACCTTGATTTCACCAAATAATTTATATCCTTCTTTAGCTGGTATATGTTTGTCTTTATACCCAAGTCTGGCAATATATTGTCCTTTATCTTTGATAATAGCTCTTAATACAAAATCATTTAGGCTTAAATTTTCTAAGGAATAATTGTTTTGCGAACTGCTGTTGTTATTGTTTTTGTAATTGTTACTGTGATTTGAAGGTAAATGATTAAAATTACCTCGTCTTTGTCCTGCCTGAGTATCAATTGAGTCAACCTCAAGGTTTTTCGTTAACTCGGCATTAATCTGCTTTCTTTTACGTTTCCATAATTCAGCGTCATAAAGGGATTTTTCTTCTTCCGCTCTTTCTTTAGCCCTACGTTTACGTAGTTCCTGGATACGATATGATTTTGCTTCGATTAGAAAGGCATATGCTTCATCCTGATTGGGAGCATTCTCAACAATTTGTCTGGCTAAACTTTCAATACTTTGTGAAATATAACCACGATCAGGTGGTTGAATAATATTTAATTTATTCTTGATGTTGTTTGTATTGCTAACATTTGAACTCATTGACTTATCTATCGATGGATTGACCGCCGCTATTTCCTTTGAATAACCATCATAAACCCGATAACCAATGCTAGAGAATAAAAACACGCTAGCAGCAATTCCCATAATTAACGTTCGCTTATTCACAATTTATCTCCAAACACTGAAATTTTTATTCCGCCTGTGAAGCGTTCTTTGTCAACAATATATTGTCCAGCATTTGGATCTACACTATCCCCGCCCAAACTTACTGGTAACCTTTTCAAAATTGCGCCAAGTGTTAATAAATCTTCTTTAAATATCCCTTTAAACTGAAACATTAATTCCCTGATTGCCCACTTGTTGCCTTTTGGGATGTCCCGCAGGAACGTCACTTCAGCCCCTGGAATATATTCATTGACCGCATCTCTGATAAAATAATGAATGTCTTCAACATTATATAATGGCGACTTATCTTCTGTAGCAATGGGTAGGTTAGCCCCATGACCTAAAACAACCGTTTCAGTTGCATTAACCATCACCAGCATATTGTTCTTTTTGGCAAAGCCACGGAGAATACTCAGGCTACCTTTTTCACTTGTGATCATTCGATAACTGACTTGTCCTTTGGTATGAATGACTTTATCAACCGTCCATCCGGTGAGTATTAACAGACGAACGTGATTGTTATAATCCTGGGCCATTCTATTGAGCACCTGAACGGTGTCTGTTCGCATTGATTGATAAAAACTGTCGTATGGATCTGCTATAGATGCTTTCACTTCCGCATTCTCATTCATACCGATAAACCTATTTCCCACGATGAAAATAAAGACAAGTGCAATCAGGTACAACAACCAAGGTTTTCTACTGTCGATTTTTTGCATAGCTTCTTTTTCAGGTAAAAGAAGAAACTCATCCGTAGGCGCCAATTCGTCCGTTAAAGCGTCAGCTAAATTCTCAACGCGTTCTTCAAAGGCCACTTTTAATGTCTTTGATAGCCCATTTTCAAGGAATTGATAATTTACTAGGGTAAAACGATGAAGATCACCACCATCCACGATGGATTGTAAATGTTGCTCTATTTCGCTTTTGTGGCCAATTTTGTCTTGTTTGATCTCGTTGTTTTTAATAACAACGAGCGCATTATGCTCTTCATTGTTTCGTTCAATGTAAATAACATTGTCTAACTTGCGCTTTTTGCAGTACAAGAGAAATCGACTGGCAAAATCATAAGTATCTTTATCCGTACCATAAGAGGCGTGCAGTGCTTCACCTGATGCGATGACGTTTAAATACCTGAACTCGTTCTGTTTAGCCACAGAGCTGATTTTTGCTTCCCTTTTCGCTCCCTTAAAAATCTTCCTGTAGGGCTGAAAAACCCATCTGTATTCCTCTTTTGGGCTGGTATAAATGCGCATAAAATCAGTCCTTACCGATGAACAACACGAGGGGTAATTAGCACGATAGTTTCTTTCGTGCTTTTCTTACCTCCCACTTCACCGCCAAGCAATAACATGCCTGCAGTGGTATTTTCAGTGTATTCGTGGCGATCTTGACTGGATCCAGAAATTAATAGGGTTTCCCCATCACGAACCGAAAACTTTAAGAATAAGTCAGAGAAACGAGTTTCGGGGGTTTCAATGGTTCTACTGCCACTGGTAATATTTCTTAATCTTTCTAAGTTTGTTAACCTCGTTGAAAGCTGGATAATGATCTGGTCATTAACCGCATTTGGCAGCATATAAATAGCGTCACCCGTTTTTAATATACCCGGTATTAAATTATCTTGAGAGCCGACGTTTGCCGTAGAAGTGCCGCCGCTTTGTGCCAGGTACCCCAGTTCGCTACCTTCCACAATTTTGGAAACTTGATTGTTTAAACTCACAATCCGGCGATTTTTAACACTGCTGATCACACCGTATTTATCTAGTGCATTAATGAGCACCTGAGAACCTGTATATTTACCTGTTTCTCGAGAGTAACCCAATATTGTTGGTGCCAGTTCATCTTGAACCAGTGTATTAAAAGCAGTTCCTAATCCGAAAACACCGGCACTGGCTAAATCTTCTTTTATCACTTTCCAGTTAATACCGCGCTGATCGCCTTTTTCTGAGATATATTCAATAATTTGAAGGTCAACCGTAACCATTTTAGTCAACCGGTCATTTTCATTATTTAGGTATTGTGCAATGGCCGTCACATTATCAGGGTAGTCTTTCACTAAAATACTTGATGTTGCCTGATTGATAACCAATACACCTTCCTTGCTTTTTAATAACGCTAAACTTTTTTGTAAATCGCCCCATATAGATAATTCTTTCGTCGAAAAATTTATATAATCATCAGAAGATGAAAAGCCGGTATCACTCACTTGTGTATTTTCACTTCCACTACCCGACTGTTGAACCGCCTGTGAGGATTCTTTAGAGCCAAAAAAATAATCTGTTTGCCCGGCAATAAATGACACATCAAATTCAACTGTTTTAAATTTACTCCAAGTTAATAAATCTCCATCCACTTGGTAGCTAAATTTGGTAGCAAACGAAATTTTATCTAACAAGCCACCAATAGTCCCCTTATGTATTAAGGAAAATCCACGCTTTTTATCAAGACTGTCTAAATACCGAATGTTAATGCCCTTTTGAACCATCACATCCCGCATAGTTTCTTCTAAGGTATACTCCAGAAAACGTCCTTCAGTTGTCTCAAAAAACCAACTGGGTTTGTCTTTGTCCTTTTCTTTTAATTGAGGCACAAAAAACTCTGTTGAATATCGTACGAAGGGTAATTCAGGCTCAACTAAAGCGTGCGTATAAGCTTCTTTAACGCTTTCTTTTCCTCTCTTTTCAACATCATCATAAGAAGAGATATTAGAAGTACAACTAACAACAAAAACCGCTGCACTAATACCTACGCTAAGACTAAATAATAATTTTTTCATCATAGGATACTTCGCTTAAATTGAGTCAATAACAACGGTTCCATTCCCTTTAAAGTCAGCGACCAAACGGTAAGGTTTCAGCAACTCATTTAAGACATGGTCAATTGTCTTTCCTTTTAATAGATGACTGTTCGGCCAAACAAAATTACTGGAGGCTAACCATTGGACATCATCATCACTATCCACATAACGGTGATTAAGCAACAGTTCAATCAATTGGGGTTTTAGTAAACCCGCCTTTAATTTAAACGTAACTCGACCATCCACTCCATATCGCGAGAAGTTACCTTTTTGATAGACTACTGGCTTAACTTCTTCAGCATTATTCTTGTTATTGTTATTAGTCTTTGAAAGTGACGAGCTTATTGCGCTAATTTCACTGGGCTCAGATTTTGGTTTATTTTGAACAGTCGCATTTGTTTCATTGCCATTAAAAGAAATCTCCTTCACCTGGAAGCTTTTTACAACACTATTATCTCCACCTGCAATAGCGATTGTGCTAGCCAGACTACAAACTGATATGGTGAAAAGGTTTAGTTTCATGCTTTGTCCTTATTAAAAAATTGATGACTGCCACAAACGAACCGTTTTATTCTCAAAATCAATTTGGTATTCATGTTTTTGCAGCGCTTTTTTTATGAAAATTTCGACTAACATTTTAATTTCGAATTTCGTCGCATTTTCACCAAGCAGCACAACATCAATAGAAGGGACTGATAGTTGTTTTTCAAACTTTCTATTCGCATCATCCGCATTTAGTGACCAACCTAACTGAGTTAGTACGCTGTCAAACTGCGCGATGATGTCTTCTCCCTTTAAAGTTATCGTCCTCTTTGTTGGCGTCGCATAAAATTGCCGTTTATCAGAAGCTCGGTAAACATCATTAACATTGGATAGTGTTGTAAATTCGTTATCTAAAAAAAACAATTTATTTTCTTTATTCCATTGGGTCGTATGATAAACAGCCAACATATCAACTTGCTCCGGCCGTTCTAGTGGTTGAACAACAAGTCTTACCGCTCCCGTGTTAATTGCATGACTAAAGCTGACCATGCGTTCGAACGCTAATGTATAGTCTTTAGGTGAATTACCCGAAGCAACAACTATCCAGGTTAGAGATACACTATCTTCAATCTCCTTAACCGCTTCATTTATTTTGTTCTGGATTATGTATTTATTGTTTAAATCCGCCTGTTCCTGCTCGAACTGAATAAAAAAAACAGGCGTAGGTGATATACGTTCAACATAAGCAACCGAACAACCTGTTACTAACGCACAGAGGCATACCGTTACACTTGCAAGATTACGCGTCATTACGAATTAAAAACCTTTATCACTCAATTTTGATATTTTAAAATGCGGTTCAATGGATTGCTTTGAAAAATGGGATGTGAATTTTTGGGGTTTAGTATGCTGGTTGAAATTAGATACCAAACATCGAGTAATAGAATATTCAGACTGGTGTGCAATTCAGATTTTTTTGGTCATGGGCAGGATGCCAACAGATCTGTTTATACAGAACTTTCAGCAACATTTTAACTAAGTTCGCATTTGAACATATCTTAAATATCTTCAAAATAACGAACAAAAAATAATCACCTTTGAACGTAGAGCGAAACTGAACTAGCAATTATTCCTCATGTCCAATTCTGTTTCACTACTGCCGTTGGCTATCAGTCATTGGATACTCACTATTGATAAAATCACCAGGAATTAAAAGGATTGTTGCTTGCCAGATTGCCATTTGATTTTAGTGTATTTTTATTATTTGATATGGGCGGCTGTTCGCTAATAGAAGACCTTAAACATTTTACTTTGTTGGGCCAACTCTGCGGGCTATTACTTGTTAATTCTGCTCTCAAGGAAAGTAGTTACCACATCGACAACATGAACAATTGTTCTAAACAAACGTATTCGATTTGGTTTTTTGTTTCGATAATATTAACCTATTTACACTGGTTGCTCCATAATTGCCGGCAATTGAACCTGTATTTCGATAATATCCTGACAGTTTTCTCAGCATTGGCAGGAGTACCAGCATTAAATGTTGTTGGTTGATATTCTAACGCTCTGTCTATTACATTCTTTGACTGTTTCAATCCTAGACCAGATAGTGCTTTTATATGCTTTATTGCTGATACTTTCTTTGCTCCCGCTAACCATCCATTTACCTCAACTTCTCCCGTTGGTACAGCAAACGGATCTCCACACATATCAAATACATCAACGTAATGTTCCACCGCGAAAGCTGTTCCTGTTTCAAAAACATCACCGTTTTCTTTTGAAACAATAACACCACCGTGTCCAACGTACATTTCTTCATCTTTTCCTGTTTCGATATATTTTGAACTTTGATAATATATTACAAAGCATTTAGTAAATTCTTCCGTCGCATCAGATAACAATACGCAGTCAAGTTTATCTTTTAGAATAAAATATATGACTATATTTTCAGCTTCGTCTTTAGTCATAATATAGTGCTCAGCTATTTTGAGAGAATAAGGGTTAACGCTCCTGATCTATAATACTTTTCGTAAAACCCATCCTTTTATTATAGCGATTAGAAATAGTATTGTTGATCTTATGTTAATTTACGTCAACGAAACGAACTTTGTTAACTTAGAGTTCAACAATTTTTAATCAAATTTTTTATGATAGTGGTAGTTTTATACTTTATTCGATTAGAAATTTAGCCTGAACATTTCAACATTCAGCAATTAAAATTTATTTCAACTAGCCTGAAAGAAACAAAAGCGCAATAAGTAATTCAGCTGATGTCAGCTACCTTTGGAGATTGTTTGGCATAATTTTATAGCGTTGTTAACTAGAATTTTAGTCAGCAATATAATAGTAAGAACCCACAATTAAATGACCATATTCGATGTTCAAATTAACAGTACCTGAATAGCAGAGTCTCAGGTATCAGTCGCCGGATTGAGTTGAATACGTCAAATGGGCTCGAATTTAGATTTTAAATTGGCGTTTTCCTATCAAAACATTCTTCATGCAGAATGTTTTAACTATCAATGGTGATTTACCTTATTATGCCCCTTTTCCTGTCAAGTTCAGCTGCAACAAGTTTAGCGGCAGCTACTTCACTTATTCCGTGTGCATCCATCAGTGCTTTACGCTCTGCTTTTTCATAACCTTCAGTCATTGCAAGAGATAAGGTGAGACTGGGAGGCACAGAGCGAAATAACTCAGCTAAACGGGAACTTAGCACAACACCTTCGGTATAGGCCCCGGTTTGTTTTTTAGCACTTGCCAATAAATGTTTTTGCTCTTGTGTTAAATTTTTAAATCTGGCGATTTCTTCAACTTCTGAAGGCTCTAAGGCTAAACATAGCCACCATTCAAATAGCGATAACATCACTTGCGCTTCATCCGGAAAATCAGCCAGGTTTTGTGTCGCTAACCAAAGCCATGCATCTAATTTACGCCACATTTTGACAATCTTAACGATACCAGGAGCAAGTAAGGGGTTTTTGGTGATCACGTGGGCTTCATCGGTGAGAAAGATAATGGGCCGACCTGAAAATTGATCCCTTTCTGCGATATCATTGACATTATTTAAAATTGACATGTAACTGACGGCTAATTCAGCTTCTTTGTTGTCTTTTACAAATTCGGCTAAATCAATATGGGTAAAATCACATTCTGGCCACAGTTCTCCTTCTCTGTTAAAGATTTGCCCTCCAAGGCCTTGTGTAAACATACGTATGGCGGCTGCATATTCAAAGAAACGTGTTTTTACATCCAGCGGAACACTGTCATCAACCGATATTTTTTTTAACTCACCGGCAATATCTTCCGTTAGGACCATTGCACGTTTTGTGGCGCGACAATGTCGTGCAGCATTGAGAATGCATTCGCGAATGATTTGTTGATCACCTAGTTTAATACCGTTAGCTACGTCTTTTTTACCACCAGACACCATGATCCTAGCAATAATCTCCATTTCACCAAGGTGATCTTTTTCAAATACTGTATCTTCATCATCGCTAAGTAAAGTACCGTCCTTAAACGCGTCAAAAACCTCGGTTATTACATCGACATCAGCGTTTATCTTACTACGACCGTATAGTGCTTGCTCTTTTTCTTCTTGCGCTAATGCTTTTAACGCATTAGCAAAAGGAGGGATGATGGTGTTTTCACCCGTTCTCATTCTAACTTTATGGGTAGTGACGCCTGATTCTTTTAGATACGTACGCAGCATTCCAAACGAATTACCCGCTTCCACGAGGAATACCCTTGCGTTATATATCGCCATGATAAATAAGATCATGCCGGTTATTTGGGCGGATTTCCCCGAGCCTGTCGGACCAAACAAACATAAATGTGCATTTTTGGCTCTATCTTTTGGGTTGAGCGGATCAAAACACATCGGCTCACCGCCACGGTTAAACCAAAGGGTGCCTGGATTGCCTGTGCCTTTGCCACGACCAGTAATAGGCACTAAATTAGCGATATGCTCAGTAAACATAAGACGAGAACGTCGACGCCTTCTTTCTTTGGACGGCTCATAGTTCATCGGTAAATTTATTAAGTATGAATCCAGAATGATGGGATCATCGGTGTCATCTATTGCGTTTAAACCTTCCAGCTGCAACATAGACACTACATCGGTCTGGTTTTGGCGTAACACTTCATCGGTTTCACCACGAATATAAAAACATAATTCAACTGGGAACATGGGATCGTCATTCGCTATTTTTTCTTTTGCTTGCTGTGCTTCCGCTTTTATACGCCGCGTTCTGGCACCCTCTCCTATTGCCTTTTCTTCTATTTTGTCAACCCTATTTTCTGTTACATGTGAAGGGACCATGACCACCTTCATAGACATAACAGTGCCTTCGGGCATACGGTCAAAAACAGACGCAATATGTTTTCCTGATTGTTTTGGCGCCGATAATGCGCCTATTTTAGGTCTGCGCCGAAGGTTTTGGACCGTGATGATTTTATGAGGGAGCCCATCGAAATACCAGCTGCCCGTCTCTTTTTTGCTTTGTGGTGGGCGATATAACAGACTTTCTGCAAAGTCGTGGCCAAAAGGAAGGTCATCATCCTCAACATAGGGTAGATTATTTAATAATTTATCCGTATCCCCGCCAGTAACTTCCGGTGCAGGGTTAAACCAGCGAAACATCCATTCATAGAATGCTTTGCCTTTGACTCTCACGCATTTTATCCCTGATTGCGTTAACTGACTTTCTACTTTTTGTCTAATTTGTGTTAATTCTTCAATAGGTGTACGACCCTTAGACGGTGTACCGCGTTCACCGTAGCGACGGTAAAAAATCATTCGGTAGGTACGAATGGCTCCACGCCAATGCGTACCGGTGACAGTATCGTCAAAAAACAGTCCCCCTTCTTTACATACATCTTTAAGATGTTGTTCCATGACGGGAAAGTATTCTTTCATTAATGGATTTTCAGTACCCACTTTTTCCGCATATTCACGAATGGTTTTAGAGAAAAAAGATAAGGACAATACATCACTTTGATAAAATTCAATAACCCAGGGGTTTTTCTCATGCTGAGGAAAAACTTCATTTAAAAAACTTTTAAAATTATCTCGAACTCTGGCTAATTCACTTAATAAAACACCTTCAGCGTTCGTTGGAAAAATATCATAAACAGCTGCAACACTCCGCTCATCGTCCAATAAAAAACAGTCATTTTGTGTTAAATATTCTATCCACGGAAGCCTATCTGTAAAGCTTCTGCGCACTGAATACATGTTTTTAATATCCGCTTCAGTGACCATTTCTTCTGGTTCACGATCATAAAGTTTAAAACTATCACCAATCATGTTGATATATCGCTTCAACCCTTCAAAATATGGCTCAGTTTTCAAAATCAACGTCTCCAGGTAGCGCATAGTGTACTTTTTCATACATAGGGAAACGGATAGTGTAACCAGGAACAACGATCCCATGAGACGTTACCCTATGAGGGTAAACAAACATTTCTAATTCAGGATTACTGAGTCGTTTGTATGCGCGTTCGTTAACATGTCGATAATTCAAATCATTTTCTAATGCCCTGTCTATTTGATCTATAGGTACACCTGTAGATTCAGTCCCCCCTGACATATGGGTTTGATAATGATCTTTCATGGTTGGTCCATGCTGAGCCATTTCAAACGGATTTTGGCTGGCACAACCACTCAAGCTAATCCAAAGAAGCAAAAGACACACGATTTGTTTCATAACTCACCTTTCTATTGGTAGGAATGTAATCAATATTAATATTTTCAAGAAAAAATAAAGACACCTTAGCGCCTGGAGGGACATATATAGCTTCGTAATAACTACTGAACCGTTCAGCAAGGATTTCACCTGTCTTATTAAGCCCTCCTGAAACAATGCCTGCTCCCGCTAAAGCGCCATACCGTCCTTTTTTCACTGATGATTGAATATTCCCAGAAGTTGTAATTAATTGCTGTTTATTAGCAATCATATCTGCAGTTGCTGCCAAACCGGCAATGCTCCCCTGAGCAAGAATAAATTGGTTAATATCATCAACGATAACGCCTTTAACGCATGGATTACCCCATTCATCCCCTAGCTCCGCGAGTGGTTGTTCAAACGTGCCTTTTTGGTTGTATATTCGTCCATCCTCAAAATTAAACGTGAAACTGATCACTTTGCCCCGAACACAATTGAACGCCCAGTCGCCAGTCGCGATCCCACTAACCAGCGCATTGGAAACCCCTGGCATGACTTGACCGTTAGCCATGAGCGTGTCCCCTGAAATGATCAGCGTAAACCGAAAAGGTTCGTGTGATTTTCCTTTACGCTCTATTCTACCGATTAGTGCTGTCAGTGCTTTCACACCATGAATAGCGCTATCGGAATGAATGGTGGCATATGGAATAGCCGTTAATTCCTTTCCTGTCGTGCCTTTGAACTCATTGCTTCCATCAACCACCTTGTCAGAAAATTTACCCATTTCCTGACTAAAAGGCGTGAAACCAGACACTAGGCTTTCAACACTTTTGTCTTCTATCTGATAACCCAGAGGATAAGCCCATTGAACATCGTTGGATGCATTTGCACTATCTTGTTGAACGCCAGTATTAACTTCAAAGGCATCGTTAAAAGGTGTCTCAAATTGCTCATCAACATTACCTACCCTATCTGGTGCGACTGCGCTTTGTTTTATAATGGCTTTTTGCAACACTTTTACTCTACTGGTGATAAGGGTATTCACTTTTTCAAGCAATGCATTTTCATCAAAACCATGGGGAGCATTATTTTTAACCGACGCTATCAACTGTTCAAACTCACTTTTAGAGACAAGATTATCCAGTTTTTCTTGAATGACAGATTGTTCTGCTTCAACGGTCGTTAAATATCCGCTCAATGCAGCAATCTCTTCATTGGCAGTTTCTATCGGTTTACTTGAATGTTCTTTAGCTGATGGATTAGTTTGTGCTTGTTGAGATTCTTTATGATCATTGGTTGCAAAAAAATATATGGGTACAAAAATCATGAGGGCCGTTAGTGCCTTAACGAGAGGATTTTGATTTATACGCATGATAATTTACGGCTTTGTATCGCAACATCAAATGGCTTTAAACTGAGTAAATAAGCGACGGTAAAATCTGCTTTATGATCTCTAGCAAAAACGCTATTAAATTGAGCTGAAACCGCATAAAAATCACCGCGCACACGACAAGGCTCAAAAGGGATTTTATGAGGGGTTACGTTATTAAATTTAACCGCGGTTATATAATATTGTCCACCGTACCAGCCACCAAGCACTTCAGCTTCTAATGAACCTCCCCGATATAATGAAGGAATGCTCCTTTGTTTTACATTGACGGTTTTTATTCCCGGTAACGGCTCTATCAGTTTTGTACTTGGCGCGTAGAGTGTTTGGGAAACGTATTGAACTAAATCTATCGGATCAACAATGACGGGTTGATAAGCGGTTGCCGCTTCATTATCTTCTGGCTTTTTTTCAACGATATGAATAATAAGATCATCCAGGGCATTCACACTTTCACCGGAAACACTCACTTCAAGCATGTAAAACCGTCCTGAATTCAAACCCTGCAAGGTTAATTTTTCATTAAACGATGCTTTAGCCGTTAAAAAAAGGACAGTATCAATTAAGGAATAAGTAAAAATAGCTTTGTAATGAGATTTAACACTCAGTCGCACTTGTTCCGGGAAAATCACTTTACGCTCATCCTTGAGTAATAATTCTGTCTTTATCTCAACCCCTTGTTGCCAAGTTACCCGCTCGACAGATAAAGCTAAGGTTGAAAAACAGGTAAAAAAAAGGGTTAGCGAAACGATCACGACACATTTAATCATTACTTCAATCTCTCAGGTTGACCTTGAAACCCATCAATGGCAAGTCGCCAAGGGTTCCGCTCTCTATCTACATCGAATTTTGTGATGATCAGCGGGTAACGCATGTAGGCATGACGGACTAATTTACCCCCTATATGCTCCTTTTCTTCAAGATCAAGATAAACAATCCAAACTTGAGCCCCTAATGCAACTACCTTATTTTCACTGAATCGACCAAATTCTGTTACGGAGCGGACACGACGACGATTGTAACCCTCTAATTTTTTCGCTTTTGCTAAAAGTTTGGGGCGATAATTGTCGGTTAAAAAATAACCGTAATTTCTGATGTTTGCCCCAAAATCAACGGAGCAATCAGCTTCACAGCGATAAAGTTGTTGGGTTATTTTATAAGCAAAGGCATAAAGTTCATGTTTTTGAAATTCATTTACTTTAACCATTCCTCCTTTACTTAAATCAGGCGGAAAATGACATTCAAATTCTTTAGCTAACGTCGCTAATAAGAAATGTGAATGAGCAACCAGCCCTAACAAAAGCAATACAAATATAGTTAAAGAACGAATGACTTTATCTTTACGATCACTTTCTTTTTTTGCTTTACTCATTTATTCGCATCCCTGTCCTTTTTGCTTGTTCGACCCAATCCCCAATGATAAGAATCAAATATAAAGTCGGCAGAGACTATTTTCTTTTCTGACAACTTAATGTGCAATAGCTGCTCAACATAACCAGGAGGTTTACCCCGACGCGCTTTCTCCAGCCATCGGGCAGTGAAATAAACGGTGATAATAGGAAATAACAGCACGAAAACTACGATCAACATCGGTATACCGATGAACAAACCAACAGCAACACCAAAAGGAGTGCCTGTCACTAATGAAATTAAAAAAACGCTTTTGACTTCGCTATCCGTCAGCCCTTTAAAAACGACAGGCTCTTCGTTAATAAAATCCCCGGTAAAGTTATCGGTAAATTCACTTTCATCCTGGCTCATCATTTAACCCATGTACCCACCCAGTTCAACATGACAATGGTCAAAGTTAATAAAGCGATCCCACCAATCACGTGACCACCTAAATCTATCCAACCTCCACGACCTTCTGTAATGTCGTTATATTTTTTCATTGCTCCTTTGGCAATAATAAACACAAAAAAAACAGCAATAGCGATAACGATCAGTTGTGCCCCTTTTTCCATTAGCCAAAAGAGTGTTTGAAACGCCCCTTTCTTTTCAGCGCCATTAGCAAAATCGCTTGTTGTTGGTATTCCCGTTGTGCCTTGAGCATGGGTTTGCACAAGACAAGCAAATAACATTAAAAATGCTACATTAACCTTAGCCAACACGGTTAAAACTTGTTTCTTCATTCTTTGACTCCAAAAAAATTAACTCACTAAAATTTCAATTAATGCCACAATACTCATTGCTATCACAACGTCGACCCATACATCTATAGCGGTCATATCACCTTTTATCATTCGTTGATAAGACCCTCTTAAAACCCCCACGCCAAAAATGACAACGACAAAGGAGAGGAGCCACTGAATAAAACTAAATATCACATCAGGCGAAAGACCTACCGTTTCAGTGAAGATTGTCATAATCTAAAATTAAAGGATTTACTTTTTTTGGTTGACGCGATGGGGTATTCACATGCCGTGTAATAGCTTTAGCAACGTCATCGAGATCGGAAATCAACGCCTGATAATTAAAGGATTCCGTATCATCAACACGTTGTAATGACTTTATCCTATTCACTTCAGATTTAAGAAATTTTATTTCTTTTGCAATACGAAGAAGCTCGCCTTTTTCAGTTTCGTTAGTCGCAAATACAGACGTACTGATCCCAAGCGTAATAATCGATACTAAAATCATCCTGACAAATTTCATAAAACAACCATAATTTAAGCAATGACGGTATTTTATAAAAAAGCGTTTTGAAACATTTCTAAAAAGTACAGGTAAAACTATGGCGTTTTATTTTGGGGTAAGAAAAGGAAATAGATTCTGCATGCCAAATCTTTTTCTTGATTGAAGGTTTAAACACAAAAAAAAGAACAGCGAATTATATTTTAAAACAGTGAACTAGGGATTGGAGCAAGAAGAGAGTAAATATGAAAACATTTATAATTGATAATTTTGTCAATCACTACTTAACTCTGCCGAATTCAAATCCAGAATCAGATCTAATCGCCACTGGTGTACAAAGCTTTAAATCAGGCTCTGTTAACTAGGGTGGGTGGATTTATTTTTATAAATTTTTGTGGTTTAACTGATGATTTTTCAAAATTAAAAAGGTTTCTGTATCGGTAATATGTTTTACTGTTAATCTGTTGCGGACGACAAAATTGTGTGATATTCAGATCACTTGCTTCGTGTCTTTCTATAATATTCAACCATTTTTTTCGGTTTGATGCTTTCATCGGTATCCCCTACTATTAGTACAATAGGGAGATTAACTGATGCGAAAATAATTTAAAATGTGCGGTTTATAAGACGCTTACCCTTCAACTGTAGGGACAATTTCAACCTTTTTTCCTCGCAGCCAAATAAAACACCCGTGCTAAATATCATTGCCGGAATTAACCAGTTATGAATTACTTTGTTTTTATTGGTCATAATATCTCCTTTGTATATGATTCGATTTTATTGGTATGTTCTAAAACAGTAAAAAATACTGTTCAGAATAATCTTAAAATTTTCACTTACTTCATTAATATTTCTTTGAGAAGCGAAATTCCATTTTTAAAAAGAAGGGAGTTACCATCCAATACTAAGAATAGGTCTAAAGTTAAACAAATCAATTTATTAGACTTAATATTCTTCCGCAGACTTTACCCTTTTTAATTTTTGATGAAAAATCTACAGCTCAAATCTCTCTAACTTTGTTTAATAATTGTTCATAAATATTTTTTGTAATTAGAAATAGTTAAATAAATGGAATATCCGAACAATGCTGCAAATGGCACAACAATGAACGCCGGATTAATGCTATTTGGCCACGAGATATAAAGAATAAAACATAAGATAATAGAGGGGGAAATAAGCTTTCGGGATAACTCAAACCTGTCTGCACTTTCCCTACCTGAGCCAAATTTTCTTAAATCACGCTCAACCAAACCGATAACAATTCCCACCGTTGCAAATAAGAGATAGGCCGGTAAAGAAAGGAATAAAACACACAAGCGCAAGATAACCACTTTGACAATGGTGTATGCTGACACGATAACCGTCCACCAATCACTTCGTTCTTGTTTTGATCTTTTTTTATATTCCTTTATGCCCAATGGGTTAAAGATATGATCATCAACCCAGGTAATAGAATCTCCTGCCAATGTGATAGGGTTAGATCCCAGTAAACTTTCTTTAAAATGGGTATTTAAATACTTAGCTTCTTGCTGGAGGATTTGGAGTGAATGATCAGCGCCCATTTCAGGATAAAACTTATACATCACGAACCATTCCACACAAATTGATATGATCATGGTGACAAATATTGTCATCGGTAACGAAATTATGAAGGTCACTGTTTTAGTAAACACCCCCTGTCGCTTGGTGTTCTGCGCTCGTTTTTGTTGCTCGCTATTATTCATGATCTTCCCACCATAACTCTCCCGTGCGATATTTATCATTCATATCCGCACAGATATCCGACAAGTTCGGGGGCAATTCTATGTCGTCTTTGCTGTCAAAGAGTGGCAATCGTAATTTCCAAAGGTTATTACCATTCATTAATAAAAATGCATGACCTTTAGGTAAACTCGTCATATCTGAGGGATCAATAATTGGCACTTCTTTTTCAGAGATACGATCCTGGTTAGTTGCCGAAAATGTCAAGCCATTTTCAATCCCTTTATCTGAAGATCCTGACACTAACATTGCGTCTTTAACCTGGACTTTATTTAACTTACTTGTCATTAACTTTGCTGTTTCTTCTGTTTGTACTCTCATCATCAATAAGGTATTGAAGTTACCAATGATTTGCATGGATTTGGGATTACCTGTTGTGGTGCCAAACTTAGCATCAATATCTTGCAGTGTTTGCGTGTATGCACAAACACGAATACCCGCCCCACCAGCCTGATTGACCATAGGAATAAACTCATCCCCCACAAGGCTGTTAAATTCATCCGCATGCAGATTTATCTCAGGCATTGTTATCTTTTTATACTTATCCAGGGATGGTAAACCAACATCTTTACCTCCCTTATACAGTAGTCCGGCAATTGAAACGAGATCGTTAAACATTGCATTGCCAACCGCCGTTGCGACTTCTCTATCAGTCAATCCATCCAGACCAATATAAACAATGCCTTTACGCTGAATAACCTCTCTCCAAATTAATAAGGGTCGATGATCATTTTCATTAAAATACTCAGGACTGAGTAGCTTCGCTATTTTACCCGTATTTAATTTATCCAAAAAAGGCAATAAACTTGCGACAAGTTTTTCATAAAAAGAACGTTCATAATTAGTCGCCAATAACAATTGCCGCGCTAAATTGTCATTGGGTAACAGTTCTTTAATTAAATCAATAATCGCAACCGTCCGTTTTGATTTACCTTTTCGAATCACCATAGGATGCTTGTCTTTGACTAATGATGCTCTTTTATCAATCAAGGAAATAGGATCATTATCAAAAGGTTTAAACGCTTTCTTCACGTACAAGAAAAGTAGTTCTTCTAAATCCTGGACATAATAATTGATGTTATCAATCGTTGGCTTAATGTTGACATCAACCAGCGATCTGGCCACTACATTTACAAAGCGCCAACTAAAGGCTTTAAATGCCGCAGAGCTACCGTCCTCACCCAATTGGGAGGTCGTTTTACCCGCTACTTCGGTGATCCTTTGAAATTCACCCACCGGGTTATAACGACAACTGTCCTCGGGATAACCTAAATGGAAAAAATAGAAATCATCACTTCTACCAGCTCTTATAGCTTCGGTATACATGCGTTTAAATAACTCACCATCCCCTTTAGGATCAATAACAATAACTACGTTATTCCCACGCCTGATGTCACCCGCGACGATGATCTCTTCCAATCGTGTTTTTCCGACACGCGTTGTTCCCAATATAAGGGCATGCCCTGTCCGTTCACTTAAATTCCAATAAACTTCATCTTCTTCGTCAACACCCACACCATGAAGTGCGGCCATACCGCCAATATCAGGAAACGGTCGAAATGGGTTTAAAACACTGTTACTTCGCAAAGCATTAGCAATTAGACTCAACCCAAGGGCTCTCTCCCATTGTACTTCTGCCCGGCGGGCCCAATCATAAGCAGCACTTGGCCGTACATACGATTCATTTTCTTCTTTATAGGTATCAAGCAGGCGTTGTGTATGTCGAGCTTGCCAGCGATAGCCCATTCCAAGAAAAGTTTTGTGACTGGACACCGGTAAATTTTTCGGTTTGATTTTGTAGATACTCAAGGTTTTAATATTACGTTGATATTTTAGTATTTTAAGTCCTTCATCAAAATAATAATACGCAATCCAGCCAAATATCACCGCACTGATCCAAGAGACGGTCGGGCTCATCATCCAAAAATGAGGAACAGCAGCGCTTAACATCCCTGCTGTCGCTGAAATACACCCCGCGTAAAACTCTACTGGTGGACGTAATAAACGCTCAATAGGATAATCACAACTCATTGCCATACGCCCATTGAGGTAACTAAAAATGGGTAGGTGTTAATTTTTAGCCCTTTCCCTATTCCATCACCTGATGAAGGCACAAAGCGCAAACCTTTATACGCAACCATTAATTTTTTGAGGTCATTAAACGAGTTGGCCTCAATAACAAAAATGGGGGCGTTGAGTTTTATTAATTTTTCTTTTCTCAACGTTAACCACCGCAAAGAAAGAGGATCCGCACCAACCACAGCAAAAGGTTTAACTGACCTTGAGGTGTCAAACCGATAACCCGACAGTAAACCAGATCTCATCGTTTCGGGTTTCAAAGGGAAAAATATATCTGCTGAGATACTGGCCCTAGCCAAACCTAAAAGCTTTTTTGATTTTTCTACATTGATTTTTACTTCCTTAATATCTACATTTTGATAATATTTTTGAGCAGGAATGGTTTTACCAACACGTCCTATTTCAATTAACTGTTCAAAAGAAAAATCGGCTACTGCTCCCTCTACTGTTGAAAACGAAGTTAGGGCTGTAAGACTGATAATACATATCGCGCCGCTTTTTCTGGATCGTTTGGCGAATGATATGCTCCTATTGCATATTTCCATGACCGGTCACCTTTTATTTTGTTTAAGTATTTAACCGCATATTCGATATTGGTTATTGGATCCATTAAGGCTTTTACTGACTTAAAATGCTTTCCATGCCACCTCCAATTAATCTGACAAATACCGACATCAATATTCGTCGTCCCTGACATGATGGTTAATTGGGCAAACATACTTGCTGAATGTTTGTCTTTAAACCAATACCCTTTTCCATTAACGTTTACCGTCCAGGGCCAAGGTTGTCGTTTACCCTTAAAATAACTCTGACTTTCATGTGTGCAAACATGACGAACTACCCATGCGGGTGTGTTGAACATTAAAGAGAACTGCTTAACGACCCCATCAAAACCCGCTTTAACTGGGTAAGCACTGGTCACGATAATGACAAGCAAGATGCGCTTAAATATCATTATTTAAACTCAACAAATGGTACTGATTTCACGGTTTTCTCCGCAATATTCAGCGTTACTATTCGCTGATCGTTGACTTCTAAAGCATCAAGCTTTTGATCTGTCGCCCACTCGATGATCTGAACTTTTGTTGGATTTGAAATAAAGTGAATGTCCAGGCCGGCTATTTTTCCCGACTTCAAATCACTATATTGTTGTTTGAAGGCTTTAACACAGAAATCACATTGATTAATGGCGATATACAATTGTGAACGTGGTTTATTTGCTTGTTTTTGAAGCAACGCTTCAATAGTACTACCAGCGTGTGATGATGCCGAAGTCAAACGACTTATTGAGTATTTCGATAATGCAGGTTTTTTATAAGTAAATCTCGGCACTCCCGGATATTGACGTTTCCATGCTTCATTAACGTCCAATTGCCATGAGATCACTTTTACATTGTTTTCATATTGTAGTCTTACCCAATGATCAGCGTATTTTTTGCGTTCCGCTTGTGTTTCTGCTTCCAGCGCTAACGCTAACAAAGGATTTTTCTCTAAGTTAGGTGTAAAATACCCTCTCGGAGAATTCAGAATTTTTAAATATCTTTTATATTCATCTCTCGATAAAGACCACAATTGTGCATGAGACAATTGAGATTTTGTTAATGTCAGCCCTTCACCATTTGTTTTTGGTAGAGCGTTTTGTTGCTCAGCCGCAAAAGTAATAGGTAAAACTAAAAGCATCATAATTAATGCGATCTTTGACATAAAGCACCACCTTGAAGATAAACACGCTTTGAACGTTTTTCACTTAAATTCGCAATTCGCCTTATTTCAGTCGTATTTTCACATTCAGGGTAAGGGTTATCCACCTGTGCAAATACTACGTCTATACGATCATTGGTTGCTAATGTCCCTTCTTGTAAATCAAATGAAGTGTTTGAGGCACATCCTAAAACAGCAGATGCCATAACTAAAAGTAAACTTAGACTTTTCATTACACTTAAATTTAAGCTTTTCAATAAATTGTTCATCAAAAAATGACCTCTTTGGTATTACCTTCAACGTGTTGAAAAATTGCTTTTGATCCCTTGATACTGATCAGCTTCCAACGACCCGTAATATCACCAACACGAAAAAACCACGTTTGCTCCGGATGCTCTTTCTCTGCAACCGTTAAGTACACGTCATCTCCCCAAATATTTTTGTTATAAACCACTAATGAAAATGCTTCATTTTCTGCTTTTACCGTGACACCAATGTCATTGAGCTGATTAGCAATTCCATGTAGCCAACGCTCGTTATTTCTCAATTTTTCACCTAACTGTTCCTTATTCGTCACTATGGTCGCGTTAATATCGCTTATGTCTGCTTGCATGACAGTTTGTTTTTCTAACACTTTGGTTAAATATGTAGAATGACGTTCAAACTGATCCGAAAATGAGGCTAGTTTTCTATGGAGTGCCTTTAAATTTTGATGGATCTCATCCATATTTCGAGCAAGTAAAATTGCTTCAATTTCTTCTTTGGGTAAGACAACTGTTGGTGTATTCGCTTCACTTTCAATTGATGTTCTAGAGTTGATATCACCTACAATAACGGGGTCAGCCACGTTAATATCAAATAGAGCTGACTCCCCAAAATCTGGCAAAGGAGGCTCTACAGGTATGATCGCTTTATCAGTAAACATGTCACTTTGCGAAATAAAATATTGCACTACAAACCCTGCACTACTTAACACAATGAATAAAACAATCATAAAAACAACCGGATGTTTTTTATTTGGAGAAGTATCTTTAGGGATATCCAGATCAGGTAAACCACTTTCCTTTTCATTTCCAGATTCAGATTCAGTTTCAATTTGTTCATCCTTAACGTTATTAGTCATGCTTTACTAACCCTTTGAATTCCTCTCTTAAATCGAAGGTATAAATACGCCTTATTGGATCTTCTACCGGGATAAAATACACGCCGACTAAAATTTGCAACACGGTTCTCAGTGGCATTAATGATAATTTTCGGTGTACCTGTGGCAATGGCCTAGCCATGGTAATGGCTAACGCTTCATCATTGGATTTCTTTAAGGCTAATACCCAACCTGAATGGACCAACACAAAGTTGAGTGCGTCTCTGACTGTTTTAATATGCGGTGGAAATGCGATCTGAATATTGACAGAGAGAGGATCTAACTCTTTTTGCATCGGAACAGGTCGAATTAATGTGTACCTGTCGGTTGTAATCGATTCTCCTGAGGCACAGAGCACCACACAATATGGGAGTAATAATATAATGCTCATCAATCGCATTATTTAATCTCCATAAAGGTTTTATTCAACTCAGCAACGGCCGCTTTAACGAATTTAGCCTGAAAGTTAACAAACTGAGTTGCGGTTAAACTACCGTTTTCAATAGAAGTAAACCCTCTTTCCCATAGCGCTGATGTTACGGGTTGTTTCAATTGCTCAGGTATATGGGGCATATATCGTTCAAACCAAGATGATGGCTTTAATTCACCTTTGTTTTCTATTAATAAACCACTTAAGACTAAGTCCTTGATAATTGCAGGGCGAATTGAAACGGTTCCTATCCTGTCATTCTCATTAACCAAAGCGCTTAACTTTTTATCTTCGATTGATGAAGATATATTTTCCATCGCATGGGCGAGGGAAGCTCTTGTATAGCGCTCTGGTGATTTTGTGGTTTTTTCTAATAGACGGACAGATTTGATCGTCAATTTTTGGTTTTTCTTGAGAAGGGGTAATTGGGGAGTACACGTGTTAGTTTCTTGCTCTATGAGCTTCCAACCTGTCGACACTGGCAAAGCGCAATTGGCGATAGCAGTAAAATTGCCAATTTTTACGCGAACATTCGTCTTTTGGACCACATGATCGGGTAAGAACTGGGCAATATATCTTTTAGCCACCAAAATATAAATGGCTTTTTGTTTTTGCGTTAAACGCGCTATATCAATAGGTTTAGTGGTTGGAATTATGCCATGTGTCACTTTTACCTTTTTATCATCCCAAGCACTTGTTCTACGAGATAAATCAACCTGCTCCGTTAATTGACTAAATATATCCAATGAGAGTAATAGTGGTAGGGTATCGGATATATTTTGAGTTAAACTTATCGGTAAAGAACCAACATGGGTTTTAGGGTAAGTGATTGCCGAAAGTGGCATCTCATATAGCGATTTTGCTATTTCCAGCGTTTCATCAGGGCTAATATCGAAACGCTCACAGGCGAGTTGTAAACCAGTTAAATCGTATGGCAATGGCGGTTGCTGTGCTTTTATTGTTTTCACACAATCAGCTGTCACACCCAATTTTTGTGATTTTACATAGGTAAAGGCTTTTTTAGCATAGTTAACATCCAGCAAACGACCTTGTTGTAATAGTCGTTCCGGTGTTTGCCAAAGCAAAGTAAACCTCTCATCCGTTTCTGTTGATACATCAATTTCTATTTCATAGTGAGTAACCGCTTTAAAGTTTTTTATGGCCTGCTCTTTTGCATAAACAAGCATGGCCGCTGGAGTTTTTACCCTACCAAGAGGAAAAGCATTTTTATAGGCTGATGAAGACTTTATCCTTTGAATGACTAAGGTCATGGCGATGGTTAAATTCATGCCAATTACCCAATCTGATTGAGCACTCGCCAAAGCAATTTGGTACATCCATTGTGTTTCCCCGCCAGGTAAAGGGTTTGCAAAAGCTTTGGTCAGTGTTTTTTGATCGGTTGCTAAATATAAAATTCGGTATATCTCTTTTTTATACCCAGAAAATTTAAGTACATTACGCGCTATGCATTCTCCCTCAGGATCAGGCTCGGTAGCGATATAAACTTCTTTTGCGTTTTTTAATAGCTTTTTCACTATATTAAAGTGAGACTTAGCTCTTGAGTCCAATGAATATTCAAACTTTTCAGGGATCACAGGAAGGTGATCAAAAGACCATTTTTCTTTTAATTCAGCGCAATAATGCTCTGGCGCGCACAATTTAAACAATCTGCCTCTGGTCCAAGTAATAACAATATTATTTTTTTGATAATATCCTCGTTTTTTATGCAATAGAGACATCCCAAGGAACGCTGCGATCTCCCCCCCTTGCGATGCCTTTTCACATAAATATACTTTCATTGCACTGCCTAAAATATGAAACAGAGGAAAGAATAACGTCCGCTCTATGATGTTTCTTAGGTAAACCAAGAGTATATTTTTAGGGTTTTATTATTTTTAGTTTTAGCCTTTTTAGTTATAGGCTTTTATTTTGAATTGTTATGTATGATTCATATGATTTGGCATGCCAAACTTTCTACTTGCGATATTTGTGAATTGCTTGAGCCTTCTCCATCACTTCAGGGGCAAAATGTCCTTCTTCATGCGCTTTTTGATATAATGTCCAAAGTACATCAAAGCTATATCCCTGCGCTCTGTGGGCCATTAAAAATCTCGCTAACTCAGTATCAGATTGATTACTGGTCCAAATACAAATAAATTCAACAAATTCATCCATCGGCACTGTTCTAGGACGACCTTTTAAAGGGGCTAGGCCCAGTCGATTCTTTCGGTAACGTACTGAATCCTCATTTTCATCACTGAATAAATGTTTCATCAAAGCGTAAGTCGCTTTGTTCGTCACCAATAAATCTTTTACCCCTTCACGACGCTCATAACTAATTTGAGCATAGGTACGCTCTTTGATCTTTCTTTTATCAAATGAAAATCTCACGCTACGTTCGTTGATCATACTTAAACAAAGTTGTTCGATTTGAGCAGTGTTTGCCGATATTAAAAAACTCTTCAGACAATGATCAACCTCAAAAACACCCTCAAACGCTGAGCCCACCTCATAAATAGAATCAGATAAAAACATGACCAATATTCTTATCACATGTAAATTACAAAAGATTTTATCTTCATAGTGATCCTTTTTAGAGGATGTAATATTCAACTGTGCGGCATTGTTAATATTTGAAATTATCTTCGCTACCTGACAGGAATCAAAGACAATGCTAATGGCATTTGCTCTAACAAGATTACTGGACAATTTTAATAAAGCTGAGGGTGGGGCTTGCTTGATAAAGTTAAACGTTTTTTCATCAAACCCAAAGAAAACAACTAACGGATGCGAAAAATCATCCGCTTCTGATATAAATGCTAATAACACTTCCCTGATCAGCAAAGGCGTTCGCACCGAAAAAGTACGAATGACCGATAAAGATGGTGTATTCATAACTACTCCCTATAGAATACATTTTAAAATTCTAAAACACCTTCAACCCTGAATGTGTCGCTTATCTTTTCAACAGTTATAATACAGTATTTAAAAATTAATTTGAGCAAAAATCCCTTATTGCTTAAATCAAAAAATTATATTATAAACTAATTATTTCTAATGCCGACAATTTCACTTCTGAAGGAAATTCAACATTTAGAAGTAGTACTTCAATGGTTGAACCTTTTAACGCCAATTGCCACTCATCCCCTCCTTCACTATTGGGGATCCAATCTGAAGACATCACCAGCTCAGTAAGTACATCATCAACCACCATTTGATAATCACTCTTCGTATCAAGCGTGTAATCATGTTTAACAAAAGCCCAAATGGCTTTATCTTTGTCAATGCCAATACGGTTAATTCCATCATACTGTACTGCATGTATACCCTCTGCAGTTGCCCCATTAACACAATCTACAAGACTGGAAACACACCATTTGATCAAGTCATCACACAGAGGCGATGACGTTAAAAGTGATAACTCTTCAACGGGAACATCAAAATTAACGTCATCGTCTAACTGTTGTGATTGAATATAGCTTTGAAACTCAATTAACGCATCATCGGTGGTTGTATCTTGTAAGTTATCCTGTTTCTTAACAGCTTCCATTTTTTCAGTATCAACACTCACAGAAAAGTCTAAAGTATCATCTGGGTTGGGAGAGGTTTTCTTTTCATTTGGCTTTTTATTTGGATTGTCATTATTAACACCATCACCTAATAATTGGTCAATTGAAGGTGTTTCATCTTCCCCACCTAAACCTGCAATCAAATCATTAAGTGAAGCTTTATTCTCGACGGTATCTTTAGGTTGCTCAGTTGAATGAACTGGTTCAATATTCGTGATTGAAATAACACTGCATTCATTATCTACAGGTGCTTTTTTCATTATAGATAACAAATCAGATAACAAACCTTTTTCACCATTAGACATCAAGGCATCATAAAGGGCTTTCATTATTAAGGGCTTGCTGTGCAACCATTTCAATCCCGTGTCATTACAAAGCAGCTTACTCATGATTGGAAAAGCATATACATAACAGGGTAATACGTGTGTAATTTTTTTTAGTCGAATGTCGATGTTTGATGGGGTATGTAACCAGGGGTAAAATACATTACGTTCTCCTTTATTCGACTTGTCCGTGGATACGCAATGACACTCGAATGCTAACATTAACCGACTTAAATACAATGAGGTATAAGCCACAGAGAGTGAGAATGTCTGAATATGCATCAACAGAGGGTCTTCTTGTACTGTTCCCTTATTACATCTCACTAGTTTTACAAACTGATCGATGTAATCAATGAATAATTTGTCTTTTGACGATCCAAACACGGAAAAACAGCGAGTGGTTACGTCAATTAAAGGCTGATATAGCACTTCCCAGTATTCATCTGATACAGCAATACTTTTTTTTAGTGGTACCACTTTTAATGATACTGGACGCTGTTTTCTACGTAACCATCGCCATCGCATAATTGAATAACCCAAAAGTTAAAACTGCTCATTCGTTCTTCAAACAACACAACATCACTAACCGTTATGTGATCAGAGAATTGTTCTACAAATAATAATAAAGATTCAACCATAGGCTCCCCCCTGGCCTGACCTTTTACATACAATATTTTTACACATCATTTTTAATGTCGACAACCAAGCTAAAAATAATTCTATCGTTACCAGATCGTTTGACTTAAGTTCTTTAATAACAATCCATGAAGGGACATGGGCTGTAATTCTTTTCTTTTTATCAGTTCAGTAACCACTTCTTTTGTCTGATTGTCTCTCAAACCATGGTTAGGCATAAATATAAGGAAATTCCAAAAATCACAGGATCACATTACAACAGAACAGCAACCGAAAATTTTTGAATAACAGGGGATAATTTGGTAGGGTTTTAACGTTTAATGAATAAAGCATTATAATACGTTAAGTTACTTCCTAACTTATTAATGACTTAGTCTGCTACTTCCAGTTGTAACATGAGCTCATAAAACAGGGTGAATACTTCAAAGATTGATTCAAGTTTTTCTATATCGACAATATAGCCTTCTTCTTCATAGAAAAGCTGATCAATTCCGGCCGGATGAAAGTCGCCCAGAAATCGATTTTTTGTTTTCACCATAAATTTTATATTTGGATGTTTTTTAATTTCTTTAACCAAAAGAGGTTCGTTGAGTATTTTTCTCAATGTCTCTGGCTGATTAGATTTCAAAATATAACAATCATCAAATTCTGGAATGCCAACTTCAATATCTTGCATCCCTAACTTTTTGCCAATACTTTGGAAAAAACCTTCTTTGTAAATCTCACAATAAAAACCTGATGTGTTTTTATAGGGCGCTACTATTGTGGTGTATACTCCTACACTTTCACCTTGAACTCTTTCAGTTCGAGTGTTCAATTGAATAAATAAGCCATCTTTGTCGATTTGAATTTTTTCACTGGTGAAAAGATTTCCATCAATATATTGACCTTTATACTTTTGTGCTAAATGTTTCCACACTTTTGTTTTGTGTGGATCCCAACCTTCTTTGAATATACTCATCATGTATCTCGATAAATGGAACGAATAAATATTAAGGAAAATGAAACGCCCAAAATCAAAGTAGTGTATTTTCTTTGGTAATAGATGTATTGATAGTAGATCCTCCCTGATATTCCACGTTAGTGGGTAGTGGCGCCAGTTTTTTATAAGCCCTAACAATACCACAATAACTCTAAAAAGCAATAACTTACCTTTGCATTCAACCTTGTTGTATTTATTTCTAAAAATAGCACCGCCAATCTAAAACACCGACTAATGTGTAGCGACAAAAAAGTCGCCCTTAGTGGGATAAATTTACATTAAAGTTTGTCCATAAAAGATGCATTTGGGGAATCGGTAGAGCAGATTTTAAAATATATTGAACTCGACCGAAAGAATAAACCTGCACCGATTTTGCCTGTTCAAAAAACAGCAGTAAAACAGTTAATATCAAAAGATATCTTTGTGTACGTTATCATCATTTTCCTTATGTCGGTGATATTAGTAGGAATGATAAAATCAAGTGATCATAAATATAACATTGCAACAGTTAATTCACTGTCACTAATCCCTGGTAGCGAGCGAAAAAAGCCGCTTCAGCCTTTAGTTGTTAATGATAATTCAGCCTTCATTATGGATTCTACGGTACCTGACAATATGATGGTTCCAATAAACACAACTTACAATAAAATATGGCGAATAAAAAATACCGGCAAAGTAACCTGGCTCAACCGATCATTATTAAGGCTTACTCCGAATACTGAAAATGATTGTAAATCGGCCCCGACTATAAGCATACCCAATACCTATCCAGGTGAAATGGTCGATATTGCAGTTTCATTCACCACTCCTGATATACCAGGCTCTTGTCGTGTGGATTGGAAGATGATAAACACTGATGGCACACTTTTTTTTCCTAAAATGGATGGACTCTTTTTTCAGGTTAATGTGATCCAGTTAGATTAAAAAACTTTGAACATCTCTATTTTGTTCTACTCCAAATAACTATGTTATTTGGAGTAGGTGTGTGCGAATATTAAAATTCTACAATCACATTAAAGTATCATTTTGTACGAAACCCGTAAACGTCGGCTTACCCACACATTCATCTAGTTGATCAGAACCGTTAACCTGTCCACGAAATTAACATTGGGAATAACATTATGGGTAGACGTACACTAGAAGCTTGGCAAACCATTATTGAAACACAAGAATCCAGCTGTTTGACAATTGTTGAATACTGCCGGGAAAACCAAATTAATCCAAAGACTTTTAGCTCTCGCAAGCGGTGTAAAAGCAAAGAAAAATACTGACTAAAAAAGTAAATAAACCCGCAGATTTTATTCAGTTGAAAATAGACGAACAGAAAGGGTTCTGTCGCATCTTGAAGGCTGTAAGTTTATTAAATCAAAATTTTGCTAATATTAAACATATGACCTATTCACTGAAATAAAGCTTTAATATGGCACTCAGTTTCGCAAATAAACAATTTCCCTCAGCTACAATGCTAATGGCTATAAGATGGTACTTAGCATACAAACTGAGTTACAGAAATATTGAAGAGTTGTTAGCAGAGCGTGGGGTTCAGGTAGACCACGCGACTATTCACCGTTGGGTTTTGGAATATGCACCACAGTTAGAAGTCGTTTTTCGTTGCCGTAAACGCGCTGTTTCTGGCTCTTGGAAAATGGATGCTAATATAAACCACGACTAAGCGAACGCGACAGAACCAATTAAAGGACCCCAATGGGATTTCCTAGGAAAAATAAAAAGATGTGAGGGAAAATTATATTAACTGTTTTTTCATATTGTAATTGATTAAGACCTCCCCTTTTCTTTCAATCTCATTTCTTGATAACACTTCAAAACCTCTTTTTTCAAAAAAAGGCCGAGCCAGCTTGGATGCTTCTACCAGCAAGGTAGTCATTTCTTGTTTTTGTGCCAGCTGCAACAAGTGGGCATAAAGCATTTTGGCAATACCTTTGCCCTGATGTTCAGGGTGGACATAGAAGCAATCAATATGGCCATTTTCTTCTAATTCAATGAAACCAATCAGAGCATCATCTTGTATCGCCAGCCAGGGCTTTTTATTTTTAAGTCTATTTTCCCATTTGACATAGTCAGGTGGTGTTGGTGCCCAGGCTTCTGTTTCCTTTTCGCTATATAATGCTGGATCTATAGCATGGATGGTCAGGTGAAATAAGTCGGCAATTTGTGTTGAACGTGCCTCATTATATGGATGAATGGTGACGTTACTATTATTTGAATTCAATGGATTTGCGTGCCTTAAAGTTAGGGAATAAAGTTCCATCAGCGTTTTCATCTCTCAACACAATTCTGACCAATTGATTTGTCAGAATTAAAATTATGAGCTTAAATACCCCTGTCATATGGCGGTAAACCTTATATATTTTAAGAAGCATTATTTTAATTAAATTTTGCATATGCGTAAAGATTAATTTCTGATTTTGTTGCATCTTGGAAGAAAATTGATAAATGCCTTATATCGTTTCAGCAAGTTGTTGAACGAATACAATGTTATTAACGGTTAATCCAGATACAGAGGGCCCATTTAAAAGTGAAGCGTTAATGGCTCAGGGGGAATTAAATCTTAAGGTAGGGGGACTTTCTGGTTCTGTCGCATCTTGAAGACCGTAAGTTTAAAAAATCAAAATATTTGATAATATTAAGTATTCTACTAATTTAGTGATAGGAGTACTAATATGGGTCTCAGTTTCGCCAATAAACAGTTTCCATC
>JABSOI010000050.1 GCA_013216015.1 Alteromonadaceae bacterium
CATAGCAATGATTGGGACAATAAATGGAAGACAGTAGTTTTAAATTCGCCATTGTGAAAACTCAATATATTACACTTCCATTTACCACCGACATAAATAGTGCCGTTATTACTTGATAAGGAAATTTGGCTTGGGAGTGAATCAACGTATTATCGACTATTAAGACGTAACAAAATGCTCATTCACCGTGGAAGCAGTGCTAAAGCAGTCACGCGAACGCCACCGAGACTAAAGGCTACCGAGTCCAATGAGATATGGTGTTGGGATGTATCTCTCCTTAAAACGCATGTACTTGGTCAATTTTTTTATTTGCATTTATTTTTAGATTTATACAGTAGAAAAATTATATTAGCTGAGGTGTTACTCAATGAAAGCGCAGAAAATGCAACGATGCTGACTAAGCTCGCTATTACGCGTGAAAAAGCACTAGGAGGTAAAATACCCAGTATTTTACACAGTGATAATGGAGGACCAATGCGTAGCGCTACACTGTATGCCACGTTGCAAGATTTAGGCATATTTCGTTCGTTTAATCGACCACATACCAGCAACGATAATGCCTTTGCAGAGTCAGTATTTAAAACATTAAAATACTGTCCCCAATATCCTGTAAAAGGATTTGGGACACTCCAAGATGCACAAGAATGGGTATTAAAATTCACGCGATGGTATAACAATCAACACTTGCACAGTGGTTTGAATTTTGTCACGCCTAATCAGCGGCATAATGGTAATGATAAGGCACAACTAGCACAGAGAAAAAAGGTTATTGAAACAGCTAAAGCAAAACATCCTGAACGATGGTCCGGTAAGACAAGAAATTGTGAACCAATTGGAGATGTTTATATAAACAAACCAGCTGATGAGGCTAATGATAGCCAAAATAAAGCGGCATAATTAAAGTAAATCATTGCAACTATATTGACAGCTTCCGGGTGTACGAAATTAGTCGTATACTTGTCATTCATTCTAGTTTAGATTGATCTTAAAATAATAACGTCTGAGTTTGTTTTCTAAATAATCAAGCTTCTTAATAAAAAAATGAGGTTCCTAATGATAAAACACATATTAACCACAACACTTTTTTTTCTTTATGCTTCGATTACATTCGCGACCGAAAGCAATGAGAACATGAAAAAAATAGGCATAAAAGAAACTGCGATTGAATTAGATACTTTCGTGAAAGAATTAGTTAATAAAGATAAATTTTCGGGTGCAATACTTTTAGCAAAAGGAGACAAAATCTTATATAAAGCAGCCTTTGGTTTAGCTAGCAAACGTTTCAATATACCCAACAATCAACAAACTAAATTCAATTTGGCCTCGATGAATAAAATGTTCACAGCAATAGCCATTATGCAGCTTGTTGAGTCTAAAAAGTTGTCGCTAACCGATAAATTGAGTAGTTTTGTAGATGAAACTTGGTTGCCAAAAACGATTACCAATAAAATAGAAATCCAACATCTACTTACACATTCGTCTGGTTTAGGGAGCTTTTTTAATAAAGACTTCATGGCCTCTTCAAGAGGCCTCTTTCGTTCTTTATCTGATTATAAAAAGCTAACTCAAAATGAATCATTGCAGTTTGAACCTGGTAAAGGTAATCGTTATAGCAATACGGGAATGTTAATGTTAGGTGTCGTTATCGAAAAAGTTAGTACTCAAAACTATTTCGATTACATTAGAGAAAATATATATAAGCGTGCTGGGATGGTAAATACTGATAGCTATGAAATGGACCAACCCGTAGCTAACTTAGCGATAGGATATATACCAACAGATAACGACACAGGTTGGACTAACAACTTATTCATGCATGTGATTAAAGGTGGACCCGCAGGTGGAGGATATTCAACTATCGAAGACTTGTATCAATTCGCTTTAGCCCTTACTAATTATAAACTCTTAAATAAGAAGCATACAGAGCAACTTTATTCCGCCAAACCTCAATTACAGTCACCAAGTTATGGCTACGGATTTCGTGTTAGTGGAGCATCAGGAAATAGAGTTGTTGGTCATAATGGTGGCTTTCCAGGCATTGACACAAATTTAGATATTTACTTAGATAAAGGTTATGTCTCCATAGTTCTTTCAAACTATTGGCGTGCCGCTACGCCAGTTATCAGTAAAATAAGTGAACTAGTGGATCGTACTAAACAGTAGAAGACAATTCTATTGTGAACAAAGGAAGTTGAACGAAAGATGTTATATTTACTCTGACTTAAGACTTGTAATTACTTGGCTGTTCTTTTGAACTTAGATGGATGCAAGGTCTAAATTTATTTCGATTTTTTGTAGATGCATTCGTAATTTAAAAGACAGAGCTTGGTTGCTTCATGGCACGCAGTAGTCAAGTCTGCATCAAAGGCTACTATCTATATTGCCGTAGAGTTAGATGTCTTATCCAACTTGTTATGAATACTTTCCCTCCAACAGCAGAAGCTTATATTTAATTCCCTGTAAATTCTTCTAGGCGCACTAAGAGATCCTAATTCGGTAATCCTTTAATACTTGAACGGCCCCTTATCGCTCAATACGTCCAGTCGATGTACTTAAATGCCTTTTGATACTTGGCTTATAACTGCGAAACAAAATCTGAGCGTCCCAACGTCTCCTTTGGGATCTTACTCCTGACCTTAGCCTAATTTTTGCTTATGTCTCTAAAGTGGCATTAGTTAGCCTTTCGAATCCAGCCAAAACGTCCGCTAATAGCGATCAGTTGACCTAAAGAGCAACCGATAGCTAACGTCAGCAATGCGAACAAACTTGTCCTTAATTCTATCTCGCTATGTGCCCCATACCGAGATAGAAAATTGATATATCATGTCTGTTGTTTGTTAAGTCAGCTGGCATTTCTTTCGTAAAGCATTTTTCTTCAACAATGCGAACTGTCCAGACTGTACGGTTATACCGCGAGCCTTTGCTGAAAGCGTCAGATCGAGTTTGAACTAATACAACTAAACTAATACAACTAAACGTCTATATCTTGTAGAGCCTATTTCGTGTCATTGGATCGCCCTCGCTACGACCATGTTTCTGGACGGATACTAGCTAAATATGAAAAAATTTTGACCTTTCACTTGAATTTTATAATTTACCCCTAACATATTTAAACAAATGATTTAACCCGTAACCCACCGGGTAAAGTAACCAAATAGGTGACCAAATAGGTGACCAAATATTAAAAATTCAAAGGTTTTATAAAATGGAAAAGAAAATAGATAAAGAAAATCATAGCTTTAGTACAGATGCCTCTAAAATACTTCAATTAATGATCCATTCATTATATTCAAATAAAGAAATTTTCCTTCGTGAGCTTGTGTCCAATGCAGCAGATGCGGCAGATAAATTACGTTTTAAAGCCTTGTCAGAAGCTGATTTATATGAAGGTGATGGTGAATTACGTGTACGTATCAGTGCTGATAAAGAAAACAATACCTTAACCATTTCTGATAATGGTATTGGTATGACTCATGATCAAATAGTTGAGCATTTAGGTACTATTGCAAAATCAGGTACAGCTGAATTCTTTTCTCAGTTATCGGGTGAACAAGCGTCTGATTCACAATTAATTGGTCAGTTTGGTGTGGGTTTTTACTCTTCATTTATTGTTGCAGATAAAGTTACTGTACGTTCACGTGCTGCCGGAATACCTGCAAGTGAAGGTGTTGAATGGAGTTCATCAGGTGAGGGTGAATTCACTACCTCTAAAATAGAAAAAACCAATCGCGGTACTGACATCATTCTTCATTTAAAAGAAGATGAAAGTGAGTTTGCTGATGATTGGAAGATTAAATCATTGGTGACTAAGTATTCTGATCATATTTCAGTTTCTGTAGAAATGTTAACGCCTGAAGTTGCTGAAATTCCGGAAGTACCTGAAAAAGATGGTCCAGATGGTCCTGACGGTGAAAAAATTCCAGCCGTGCCAGCTGTACCGGCAGTTCCTGCAAAGTGGAACCCGGTAAATAAAGCAACAGCACTTTGGACACGTGAAAAATCTGATATTACAGATGAAGAATACACTGAATTTTATAAACACGTTTCACACGATTTTACTGATCCATTGTTATGGGCACACAATAAAGTTGAAGGCAAAACCGAATACACAAGTTTACTTTATATCCCAAGCAAAGCGCCTTTCGATATGTGGAACCGTGAAAAACAGCATGGTTTAAAACTTTATGTACAACGTGTTTTTATTATGGATGACGCTGAACAGTTCATGCCAACCTACTTACGCTTTGTGAAAGGTTTATTGGATTCTAATGATTTACCGTTAAACGTTTCCCGTGAAATATTACAAGACAACAAAGTAACGCAGGCGATAAGAAAAGGTTGTACTAAACGTGCCTTAACTATGCTTGAGCGTTTAGGTAAAAAAGATAAAGAAAAGTATCAAAGCTTCTGGGGTGAATTTGGTCAGGTATTAAAAGAAGGCCCGGCTGAAGATATGGCTAATAAAGAGCAAGTAGCTAAATTACTTCGCTTTGCGTCAACGAATGAAGACGTAGCTACACAAAATGTGTCTGTAACTGATTATATTGAACGTATGAAGGAAGGTCAGGAGAAAATTTATTACGTGGTTGCTGACAGTTTTGAAGCCGCTAAAAACAGCCCTCATTTAGAAGTGTTCCGTAAAAAAGGCATTGAAGTATTATTAATGTCTGATCGTATCGATGAGTGGTTAGTGAGCCATTTGACAGAAGTTGATGGTAAGCAATTACAATCAGTAACTCGTGGTGGCCTTGATTTAGGTGAAGTAGACAGCGAAGAAACAAAAGAAGCACAAGAAAAACTTGAAAAAGAGTTTGATTCTGTTGTTAAGCGTATTAAAGAGTCTCTAAAAGGTAAAGTTAAAGACGTTAATATTTCTCAACGTTTAACTGATTCTCCAGTTTGTATTGTTGCAGATGAGCATGATATGAGCAGCCAGATGATGAAGTTAATGCAATCAGTTGGTCAGGAAGTACCTGATGCTTTACCAATTTTTGAAATTAACGCTGAACATGATCTTATTCGTCATATTGCAGACGAGCAAGATGATGATCAATTTAATCAGTGGACTGAAGTTTTATATGAACAGGCAATGTTAGCAGAGCGTGGTAGTTTGAAAGACCCTGCAAGTTTCGTTACACGTTTAAATAAATTGATGTTAAGTTTAACTAAATAATTAACGCCTGCGACAGTCGTTAGTATTAAGTTAGTATGAAAAAAGGGCCTGTATGGCCCTTTTTTAATACGTATAAAAAGTGATGAAATGATGGGGCAGCTGAAATCGTAACCCATCAATAAATTGGTATAATTGGTCTTAGTAATAGTTCCCTTTAGCAAATTCATTTCTTAAGTGCTCAGTTACAAAAACTACTTTGCCGTCGATGAAGGTGGCCTTAACATTAAAGTCATTATCAACAATCGTTAAGCAAGCCCTTTTGTTAACGGCAATACTTCCTAATGACTCACTTACCCCAAGAAATTCTGCGGGAGCCAAGCTTGCCATGTGCACAGCCTCCAGTAGAGGTATATCCGCCAGGTTGATTAAATTGGAAACGGCTTTTTCAAGCGTTAACGTACTACCTGCTAATGAACCACTTTCTGTTCTGGCAATACCATTAGTAACGTTTACTTCTAACATACCTAAACGGTAAGTGCCGTCATCCATACCACCAGCAACAATACAGTCGCTTATTAAGCCCATTTTATTCGGTCCTTTCATCCGGTAGATCATTTCAAGAATGCCAGGGTGAAGGTGAACACCATCTGCAATTACTTCCACATAAGCTTCTTTATCAAGTAAAACCGCGCCTGCGCAACCAGGATCTCTATGATGTATGCCTTTCATGCCATTAAACACATGCACTCCGCCACACGCCCCCGCATTTAATGCGTCGCAGGTTTGTTGGAAATTGGCGTTTGTGTGCCCAAGCATGGGGATAATACCTTTAGATGACAGATAGCGAATAATTTCATCTGAATCATCGAGTTCTGGTGCTAATGCCACCACTTTCAAAGCGCCTTTGGCCGCTGAAATAATGGCATCTATATTTTTTTTACTCAAAGGTAAGAAATATTGTTCATCATGGGCTCCTTTATGATCTTCTGTAAAAAACAGCCCTTCGTTATATGCACCCAGAACCTGAGCCCCGCTAGGTTGGTTTTGATAAGCTTCACCAATATTGGTAAAAGCGGCGAGGGTATTTTCCCATGTAGAAGTAACAGTGGTGCCTAAAAAGCCAATAACACCATGTTTAGCCAGGGAAGTAGAAATAGTTTCAATTGCTTCAGGAGTTGCATCCATAATATCAGCACCTTCACGACCGTGAATATGCAGATCCAAGAAACCAGGTAGTAAATTTAATTCACCTAACTCTACAACCGTAATATTTTTTTTGGGTTGTGTTGTTATTTCACGAATAAGGCCTGCCTCAATGAGTACAAAACAATCTTGCTTAATTGATGACTCAGTAAATACTTGAGCAGCATGTATATAATAGGGTTTAGCTTTCAACTTGTTGATTCCGTAATATTGCAGCACCTCTAACTCCACTTGAGTCACCAAATACTGCGCGTTGTACAGGAGGAGATTCTACCCCTTTAAATAAATGATGATTGATATATTGAGGTAAAGCTTCAACAATTTCGTCAATTTTAGATAGGCCACCACCTACGACAATAATATCAGGATCATAAGATAATACGATGGTCGCGAAAGAAGCTCCGAGAAACTCCATATAACAAGCAAAGGTTTCTTTTGCGATAGGGTCATTATTACGCAATTGCTTAATAAAATGATGTGTATCACCATTTTCGGCACCAAAATGTTGATAAAGCCACGCAAGTCCAGGACCTGCTATATAACATTCATAACAACCTTTGAGGCCGCAACCACAGTTTCGAATAGGTAGATTATAACGCTGTATTAAAGGTGCCGAGACGGGCAGGTGTCCATATTCACCGGCAAAACCATTTTTACCTGTATATAACCGTCCATTAATACACAAGCCACCCGCAGCACCAGTACCAATAATAGCACCATAAACATTAGTATGGTTTTTACCAGCACCACCACAACTTTCTGAAAGGGTAAATAACTGGCAGTCATTACCAATAACCACTTGGCGATTCAGTGCCAGTGATAAATCTTCAGTAATGCTTTTACCTGTTGCACAAGGTACGTTTGCTGATTTCAGTTTACCGTGTTTATCTCTGATGCCCGGCATACCAATGCCTATAACACCTTGTTGCTGAGTTCGCTGGTCGGCATCGGCAACTAAACTGACGATTGCCTGAATAAATTCATCGTAGTTATCGGTGGGGGTAGCGACACGCCAACTGTCTAATAATTGAAGTTCTTCACACAGAATTCCTATTGAAGTAAATAAACCAATTTCAATCTTTGTACCCCCAATATCTATACCGTATGTGATTTTTTTATCATTAGAAACTAATGACATAATTACAACCTGTCGTTAACTAATGGATATAGTGTAACACCTTGCACCACTCTATTCACTTCACCAGTAGGACACGGATTGTCAGGGGTTATATCAGCCTGCATTGATTTAAAAAAGGCCAGTATCTGGCAATATAAAATGTAAGGAAGCCCGGCCCATACATCTTCAATATCTGTTGCTTGATTAAATTTTTCTTTGTTCAATGTTGTAATTGCCAGGGCTTGATTGTCATTGTATAACTCTTTAAGTAAATCTTGATCATACAATTGGGTATAAGGATCGCTTGACGAAAAAAATATCACTTCCGTACTGTCGTCCATCAATGACTTGGGACCATGACGAAACCCCAACGGACTTTCAAAATAACTTAAAACTTTTCCTGATGTTAACTCCAATACCTTAAGTGCCGCTTCGCGAGCAATGCCCTGCAAACCACCAGCACCTAGAAACACCAATCGTTGCGTCGGTCGTTTGGCTTGTTCTTTTAAACTTTCCACGCCATTTTCAAGGAAGTTTTCCGCCCATTGTGCAGCACATTCAAGTTGATGTGCCTGAGGATGAAAAATAGATAATGTGCTCACTAACATAGAAGTAAAACTACTGGTCATGGCAAAACTTTGATCTAATGTACCTTCAGGCATAAGTAATGAAAATGCATTTGTTTGTCTCTGGGCATTTAAAGCCAAATCACCCTCAGGGTTACATGTAATGATCAAGTGATAACAAGCAGTAATTATTTGATTAGCCAATTTTACTGTGGCAACACTTTCAGGGCTATTACCAGAGCGGGCAAATGAAATGAGTAGTGTGGGTACATCTTTAAGTAAATATTGAGGCGCATTACTGACTATATCAGTTGTGCTGATCGCTTCAAAAATTCTACCTGTGGTTTGACTTAAATGAGGAGCAATAGATTCCCCTACATAGGCTGATGTTCCCGCACCTGTTAAAATAATCCGTAGATTTGGCTGGTCTAGAATAGGGGACAACCAGGCATCTAATTCTACTCTTTTAGTTTTTACCTGGGCTGCAGCTTCGCGCCAGACTCTGGGTTGTTGACATATTTCTTTGGCGGTCCAAAAACCATTTTTGGATTTTAAGAATTCTTCGTTGTATGTTAAAAAAACTGACATCGCCTTTTCCTATAACTTATTGACTTGATAATAATGAATAACTTCTTTCTATTTGAAAACTATTGTTTCCAGCAAGCATAGGCATACGACTTAAGGACTTGCTTTATTTTAGCTTTTACTAATTCTTGTGGAGTAGAGGTTAATACATTATTGCGAATTTCGCGGTACTGTTCAGGAAAAAACTGGCTGATCAATGGCAGTGGAATGCTTTCACTGCTGAGGTTATTAAATAGCTTCAATATTGCATTTTGTATTCTTGGTTGATGCCAGTAATAACGTATGCGGTCACTATAACTATAACGACGGTATAAAGTGCCTTTACTTGCAGGAACAGGATAAAATTTTTGCCAGTTTTTTGGTGACTCCAGCATTTCCTGCTCACAGACGTCTCGCAAGTATGAACGTTGCTCGACGGGGATTAATTCGTCCTCAATATACGACAAGGCAAAAAGCGCCTCTCGCATGGCAAGTGTTAATTGTGGTCCAACTTTCAGTATGCCAAAATGATCTTTTATCAATGCAACATAAGCTTCATCATTTTGGTAATCAGACGAATGAGCTTCGTAAACAATGTTAGGAACAGTGGTAATATACTCTTTGAGGGCTTGCGCTTTATCTGATTGATAATCGATTATACTTGTGTGATCAAATTCGACACCGGGTTGAACTACTAGTCCTATAACCCGTTGCCAGGCGTTTTGTAGTTCCAGATTTTCAAAAGCATCCTGATGAAGTTTCAAGGTGTTTTTAACACGTTCAACGGATGTTAATTCCAGGGTTTCAATTTCTTCAGCTGCTCCACCCGGAGGAGGAACTTCAGTTCCCACGACAAAAACCAAATCTGATTTGCCAAATGTTTCAATGGCTGTTTGTTCTGCGACTAAACAAAGTATTGCAGCTCTGTGAGCTACAATATCATCAGGTAAGCATTGTGGATCGTCAGAACAGCTCATGCTGGTATCTAAATGGATTTTTTTAAACCCAGCAGCCACATAAGCAGTAATTAAATCACGTGCCTTTTGCATCGCTTCTCCTGCTGTTTCATTGACCCAACATACGGGACCTAAATGATCACCACCAGCAATAATCCGATCTCGCGGATAACCTTTATCATCAGCAATTTTACCGATAAACGCTAAAAAGTCTGCCGGCAGCATGCCGGTATATCCACCAAATTGATTGACCTGGTTTGCAGTAGCTTCAATGAGTACAGGCGTATCATCTTGTAGAGCTTGTTCTATTGCGGCTTCAATTACTAAAGGATGAGCAGAGCAAATTGCATAAATGCCTTTGTTCTCGCCATTGCGATTGGCTTTTAATACTGTTCTTATATCTTTCACTTTATTTCTTTCTTTTTTTATGACTTATGAATATCATACATAACCTTTCGTTTTCTTTCAAATCTTTTCTTAAGGGAAAATGTGTTTTATTATTGTTAAGTCAATAAAGTATATATTTTATATGCCTTTGCTTGGGGGTTTTAAGTTAATTTATTCCCTGATATAAAAACACAAAGAAAGTTCTTGAAGGTTATTTCTATTTTGTTGTATAAATATTGATTATAGGGAATTCAGATTATGACTTTAGGATCAGGAATTTCTGATAATACTAGTACAGTGAATTTAATGCTGATGGGGATAAATATCGAGATTGGTACAACACACAAAAAAACACAAACAGATCATACAAAAATACGGTACGGGGGTAATGCTAAATGGCGGACCATCTGCCTGTTTGTGTTTAACAATATTAGACTTTACTGACAACCAATCAGGCCATCACAAGGAAAGCTCTCTGGGGCATCATCATCATTTGGCTCATTAAAAGCGGTGAATCTGAAATAATCCACCGCCATAGTATCAGTGTCAAAATCTGCGTCACCAGCCCAGCCATTGGCAAACCAGACTGCTAACCAAAGACGACCTTTTTTGGTGGGAACATAATCTGTTTCTGTAAACAAATATAAACCATCGCGGTAAAATTCAACACGAGGGGTTTCTCCGTTACCACCTGTGTGCCAAATGAATTTATAATCGTGGAATAAACCATCCGCATTGTCGCCACTGTTTAGGTAGTTGGCGTCATATTCATTTTCGCGTTCACCTTGCCAAACATTGGCTAATAAATAATCAAAGGAAAAGTTTTCGTGTGCCGCCGCGGGTCTTCCAGGAATTTCTATATCAATTTCATGGTTTGACGCCCAATAAGTACCTGTTCCGTTATTATCTATGTATTCTTGATCAGCCGGGTAATATTCCTGGTAATGAAAAGTCCAAATCGTTGATACGGCGCCAAAATCAGGTAAAGCTTTCATCCGGACTTCATAAATACCAGAGCCAAGATATTCTTTAGTCGCGATGCCGCCACCGGTTTTTTTACCGTCGGCACGACTGGAACCGTCTTTATTAATTCCTGTGACAGATCCATCGTAATAGTTACCTAGGCCTGCAAGGTTTAAATTACCTCCTGATACAGAGACATTGTCTTCAACAACACCTCCGTTTGCGTTGTTACCTCCCCATTGTTTTCTTAATACGTACCACTTGTTTGCATCAACCGAAGTGTCGTCAAAGTCGTCACAGAAGGTATAAGTTCCCTCACAATTTCCGTTACCACCAGTTTCACCACTGGCCAGAAGCGTTAAAACTGGTTGCCCTAATGTGACTTTGCTTATAGAGCCGAAACCATCTCCCTGCTGTTTCCATAGTGAGCCATAGACAATAATCGTATCGCCTTGAGCGGTAAAATGTATTGGCGCTATGTCACGGTATGATGTTTTATCTCGATAATGTTCTATGTTTTCTGTGCCATTATTTACACCGATATAGGTTTTTAGACCACTAACCGAGTTTTTCACTTTTCCGTAAAGTGTATAAGTATTACCGGGTACAACATCTAGCACTATTTCAGCTCTTGCTGTGGTCGTAAAATCGCTCACCAGTTCCAGAATATCGCCTGTTTGAGTTGTGTTGCCACTGGTATTTACCCATTCTGAAGCACTTGCCTTTATTGTTACGAAGGACATTGTTATCAGTAAAATCAGTAAAATCAGTAAAATCAGTATTTTTTCAGAAATTGACGGTATCTTTTTTATTTTTAACATATTTGAATACTCCAATATTGATTAAATAAATGTGCCTGTTCAGTAATTTTGGTTTTGAATAGCAAAAAACATTTTCTTTCTAAACTATTTGCAAAATTAAGCGCTAAATTAGTCACTTAATACGGGCTGAACATACATATATTTTCAAACATTCTCTAAAACGAATGCTTTATCATCTGCTAAAGGTTTAGTTATGACTTTCAATAACAGATTTAAGTAAAACTAACTTACAACAACAACGAACAAATAACAATGAAATAAAGGTTTCGGTGGTTTTGATATCTTTCATTAATGGTTGGATTACTGAATGGTGCTTTCATTGCATTTTAATGTGTATAAATTTTAGGTACGTGAAGTGGCTTGATAGTTTGTTTTGGGGGTGTTTTCGATTGAGTTTAGCAGCTTTAGCGTTCAAGGCTAAAAATAAATAATCTCAAGTCGGGATAATGAGTGTGACGGTTTATCGCTAACTTGTGAATATCAGAATAATGGAACTAAATAAAGTGCTCAGCTATGTATCTGTTAAGTGTGGCTACGACAGTAATTCAATGTTTTATTAGAATTTATTTATCAGCTCAAAATTTTAGCGCGTAGGATGGGTTAGCCGCAGGCGTAACCCATCAACTATCTGATTTTTAAAATATAAATTGATATACGAGCCATTAAATGTAGAGTAAAGCCGTTGACTAATCGATTCATCTGTAAAGCATCAATGAACTGCGATATAGCCAAATTGACCAGCTTGCTACTTTTAAATTCAATGAGGGTAGGGGTGAGAGTGGTGATAGGGGGAAAAATAGATTGTTCCGTATTTAGGTTTGAGATGAGTAGAGGTCAAATACTAAATTTAAAGGCTCGTATGAGCCTTTCAACTAGGACTCAACCTGGAATTAGCAGTGCACTTTAGATTTTATTGCACTTTATATATTACAGAACTTTAGGTTTTATTGAGCTCTAGATTTTATTGAACATTAGGTGCATAACCTATCGACTCTTTTCTTTTAATAAAATCAGTCAGCTTATCAGAGCCTTGGTAGCCCCAAACTTTTTCAGCAAAAACCGCTTTTTGGTTTTCAATATGTTGATCAAACCAGTTTTCATCTTGCTGCTCTGCGCCATCGGTCCATAAGCATACTTTATAACCCTCAATTTGCGGGGATATGACGGGCTGCCACTGTTCATATATATACTTAGAGTTGAAATAACCATAATCCCCAGGTTTTGTACCGCCAAGTCCCGGGGTTGAATAAAGTGCGCCTTTGCCTTCTTCAGGCGTCAATATCACCTGATAACCATCGGCGATAATTTGGGCTTCTCTGGGCTTATTCCAGATATTGATAATAATATCCTGTGCGGGTTGCGTATCGGTGACATTCTCCCAACCTGGTTTGGCGTTAAAACGCCACCAATTCCATATTTGTGTGGTTTTACCGTGAGATTTAACTAGCTCATTAATTTCATTAATCCATTCGATAAATACATCGCCAGTGTGTTTAAAACCTCTTTCCTTAGCATAGGCAACCAGCTCCGGGCAGGCTTCTTTCTGGAAGTCATATTGCCATTCATCACCACCGATATAAAAATAAGGTGCATCGAACAAAGGAATAAATTCTTCTAATAATTCGTGAATAAATTTGCGCACTTCGGGTTTGGTGACATCCAGCATCCAGCCTACTTTTGCCTGATTCATATCTTCAGGCAGCCATTTAGCCGTCAGCATAGCATCACAGCTAAAACCAAAATCAGGATTGTATTGGATAATATGGGTCGCGTGGGCGGGCAGGTCGATTTCAGGAATAATCATCACATGATATCTAGCGGCATAATCCTGAATTTCGCGTAACTCTTGCTTACTGTATGACTGCTTGGAGGCCAATTCAGGAAACTTGTCACTTTTCAGACGAAATCCTGACCACTCAGTAAAATGCAGATGAAAAGCATTAAGTTTATACCAGGCCATATTGCGAATAGTTTTTTTCAAATAGTCCATGCCAAAGTATTTGCGACCCAGGTCAATCATATATTGCCTGTTTTTTATTGTTGGGAAATCCCGGATAATCCCCTTAGGTAACTTATGCCTGTTGGCATCCTGCGTTAATATTTGCAGTAGTGTCTGCGTTCCGTAAAAGATGCCGGCAGGTGAATTCGCCTTAATTTTGATACTGACACCAATATCAATGGTATAGCCTTCGGGCCCAATTTCATCATCATTTAAATCTAGTGCCAGCGATATAGTACCTTCAGTCGGTTGGTCTATAAGTGTATTGACACTGACTACAGTACCAGAAATTTCTTTAATATCTTGCGCAAAGGTTTGGCCAATTTGCTTTAGCTTTTCACTGGTATTAATTAAAACCCCTTCATTTAGCATGAAAAAGCCTCTGCCTTGGGTCCATTGTTGCAAAGCTGGGATCACATTGGGGCTTGGGTTCAATTTTTCACTAGAGCTTGGTACGGTATTCGTCTGAGATTCAGAGCAGCTTGTGAGAAGTAGGGCAAGTACCAGTAAGGGGATAGTTTTTATTATTTTCATTTTCAGTGATGTCTCTTTAAGGGCTTATACTTTTGAATAGTTATTGAGCTCTTATCAGTAAAAAGAACTTTTAACCTTAACCTTAACCTTAACCTTTAACTTTTAAATAGTGCCGTATCTCAAGCCTATATCGAATCATATCGTAAGATAATGAAAGGTTAACATGAGTTATATGTCTTTCAAAGTATTTATTGAGGCGGATAGTAAAAAGCAACTGAAACTGAAATGTATGGTGCTGTGCTGCGTGGTGGTGTATGGACTTAATAGCAATGTGAGAGTGTGGGTAGGTAAACAGCAAAAAAAGCAGTTGAAAGCTATTGTTTGCTGTTTTTGAAAGGATAAAATTTAACTGGGCGTTTAGTCATCATCCGGGTGTGGAACAATAATCAAGTTAATGCGCTTTTGCTCCAGATAATCTTTGTAAGCTGCGGGTATTCTACTGTCGGTTAACAAGGTATCAATGCCATCTAGAGGACTAATGATATAAAAGCCGTTACGATTGAATTTAGAAGAATCGGTTACCACAATAGTTTCTCTGGATATTTGACTCATCATACGATTGAGGTTGGCTTCATGTTCAAAGTGAGTCGACAAACCTGCTTTTTCATCAATACCATCAACACCCAGAAAAACCTTATCAAAACGAAGATTAACTAAGCTGGATTCTGCTTGGCGTCCATAAAACGATAAGGATTTTTTACGTAAGGTTCCGCCAGTCATCATTATGTTGGTATGTTCACTGACTGCCAACTCAGAGGCAATATTCAAACCATTGGTCATCACCACCAAATTTTTATGCCCGTGAAGTTGTTTAGCTATTTCTTCGGTAGTGGTGCCTGAATCCAGAATAATTGATTCGCCATCATTAATTAAACTTGCCGCCATAACCGCAAGTCTTTGCTTTACAGCTAAATGCTCACAATGTTTTTCTTTTATCGATAATTCTTTAGCGATTCGACTGTTCCTTACTGCGCCACCGCGGGAGCGAACAATCAATCCTTTTTTATCCAGGCTATTTAAATCGTTGCGAATAGTAACAGTTGATACCAGATACTTTTCTGAAAGTTCTGCAACATTTACTTTTCCCAATTCATTGGTTAGCTCTACTATTGCCTGACGTCTTTCTATAGTTGTTAACATGATGATTTTTGTTTTTTAATAGTCTAGTGGTTATCTTAACAAGCATAGATGTCTTTCACAATATTTCAAAAGACATAATCAATGTTTCATTAATAATATTGGAATGTAAATTGGGTTATAAATATTAATTAATGCAGTAGGTTAATATCTTGTTAGTCTTGTGCAGCATTGTTCTGTGGGCGACGTTTGAACGGCATCATCTATCAGCTACTGGGAAATGAACTTTCAGGAATACAGACCAACAGATGAAATACCGTAAATAAGTGTGATTAATAGGTTGTTATCAATTAGTTTCTTTATCAAAATGAAGGGTAAGTTTTATTTTACTCTTTGCATATCTGGCGTTTCGAAGTTGTACCAGTTTTTTGAATTGTTTCATAGAATGCTGTATAGCATAGATAGGGCCCCAGTAATTCATTTCATGAAACATAAAAACATCTTCACTTGTTAAATAAGAAAATTCATCGACATTAATCGTATATAAATCGTGGATAACCTCAGGCTCTTCCGTCAGGCCTTCGATTATTAATTTAAACTCAGTGATCAGGTTCCTGTTTACTAATTCCTGAGTTAATTTCTCAGTTTGTACTGATGCATCAATTATTGTTTCCAGCTGTTGGCGCATCTGTGAAAGATAAGCCGATTCAGTATTGTTTTCAAAAAGTCTTTTCCCTTCACTCTTTGATACATTAGGTGAATTAACATCAATACATAACCAATCCTCAGAATTTTCATCAGCAGAGGAAGTACTGAAAGGTTTGATATTGAAATTAACGGGAATATAAGTACCAAGCCATTGTCCTTTTTCGTTAACAAAAAGGTTTTCGTTTGGGGTTAAGCCAAATAAGGCCGATAATTGAAAACGTCCAGAGTCTGCATCTTTGAGAAAAACCACGGGACAATTTGCTGCCATATCCGCAATTTCTTCAGCAACTAACGCCGAATTGTTAGTATTTGTTAAATGATGGCAATCACTGAAATCTTTGACACAAAGGTCTGCATGTTCAGTGTTATTGATAGATTGGAAGTTTTCTTTTTGTTCTGACATAGGATTAGTTTTCTCTTACTTTAAAATTATTTTTATAATTGATTGTTTTTAAACAAGCAGTCATTAAACGTTTGTTTTTTAGACGAATATCAATTAAACGAATATTTATAGTTATCTATCACGGCAGAATCAACATCAGCAATACGATTGTTGAGTTCTTTCGAGTAATAACCTTGATATGCTCGATGTTCACTTGTATTCATTACAGGGGATTTATCAAGAAAATTTTGAATTTTCTGCTGAGGTTCAACCCTTAATTTACTCATTACCTCACTAAAACCGCTCCGAAGTTGTTCCATTTTTATAACGGTAGGATCAGCACTGTTTTCATAGAGGCGATTAAATAAAAATGAGTAAAATCCAATACCGGTATTCTGTATCGGTTTTATACATTGTTTTGTTAGGTTAAGCCCTTTGTTTTGAAAATTTTGTGGAAGTAAGGAACTAACGTTAGAAAATAATTCCTCATCACTGCTGATATTTAACAGGTTAAATATAGTTCCCTCAAAATCTAGCGTATTGTTTTTACTTATTGCCATAAATAAAGCATTGGGTTGTTTCATTTTCATCTGAAAAGCATACCAGGAGACGTAATATGCCCAAGGGTTTCTTACGGTGCCAATAATCGGGAGTCGTCTATAGCTGGCCGGAAGTTTTGAGTAAGGAAAATGATAGCCTATTTGTTGTGCATAAGGAACGCATGTAGATATCATCTTATTGATAAAAGTACCGCCAGATTTATGCAAATGCAAAAAAAACAAACTTACTACATACGATCATCTTAATTTTCCTTGACCTTTTCAAAGGCCATTTTTATTTCTTCTAAACAAAACATATAGTTATTTGATCTACCCATAAATTTACCATGGATCGGCTCTTGGACCTGTGCTGCGCTGGCTGTACCAATTGGTGCAGTATTTTTATGTATATTTACATACTCGTCCTGCCATGGCAAATCACAAAAATCAAAAAGTAATTTGGATTGTGTTAATGGCTCTGTGACGAGTGTTTCGTAATTCACCACTAAAAATCTTGAGGGAAATAGTTTTGCCAGCAAGCTAACCAAGTTACGAAACTCATAAACATAATTGGCCAGGGCATGTAAATCCAGGGTGTAAGTAAAAGTGCCACTTGATTGTTCAAAAACTTGTCGGTAGTTGCCAATAATTGTATCAAGTGGATCTCTGTGCAAACAAATTATTTTTGCTTGTGGAAGTGCCCGAAGAGCGACGCCGGCTAATAATATATTCAGTGGTAACTTATCAACAAAGCGTTGGCTGTCTTTGGCGAGGTAGTTTACGCTTTTAATATAATCCTGCCCTAATTTTGCAAAGTTAATTGTTGACCAATTATCATCAAGCACTTTCCCGTCAATTAAAGCGCTGTAAGGGCTGTTACACTGTTTTTTTAGTAAAGCGCTTAATTGGTTTCTTTCACCTAAGGTAACAACATCTTTATGATTTGTTAGAATGCGTTCAACAATGGTTGTTCCTGTACGTGGCATACCGGTGACAAAAATAGGGGCTATTTTGCTACCATCTTCACTATTTTCTTCATTATCTGTTTTACTAACTTCATAAGTGTCGGTAATTTCTTGAGCATGTTCAGCATATACCGCGATAAGTACTTTAATATTTTCTGCGCCGTCATTTGGATTATGAGGACATAAGGTGCGTAGTCTTTTTTTGCCTCTGGTTAAAGCCTCAAACGATTCTCTATATTTGCCAAGGTCATCTAACTCTTTCGCCAGTCCATGGTATAAATTAATTCCCGTCCAGGGATTTCTATGTTGTAAAACCAACGATTGTAATTGTTCAATATTATTGTTGTTTAGTGTTGCTGTTCTTGCCTTGGTCAGTGCTGCGTGTGCCAAACCAAAATCAGGATCAAGACGAATTGATTCTTGGTATGCATCAATTGAAGGTTTAATTTTTCCGCATAATGTCAGCATCATACCCAGATCATAGAATAATTGACAATTTGCATCATCTAATTCAATGGCTTTTTCAAGCATTGCGACAGAGCCGTTATAATCACCCAGTGAGTGATAAACTTTAGCGGTTAAGTTATAGATTTGTGCGTTATTGTTATCATTTATGGCGATAAGTTCAGCATATTTATAGGCTTGTGCAAAGTTACATAAACTAAGATGAGCAAATGCCAATTCAATTAAATAGTCACTTGAATTTGGTTTAAGCTCAAGCGCTTGGGTTAAGTACTCAATTTGTTCGTTATGGAGACCAATTGTGGCTTTAATTTGAGCCATAAAATGAAAATAAATGGCGTTGGGCGCTTGCTGTCCGGTTTGCTGACTGGTTTTTTGTTCGGCTTTTTGTTCGGCTTTTTGTTCGATAATTAATAACTGGATAGCTTTTTCAGCTTGATGATATTTTTGTTGTTGAAAAAGTGTTTTAGCTTTTTGATATAGCGGTTCATTTTCAGTATCAATGGTACTATTTTTTTTATCTAAACTACGCATACAAGGTGCCGCTGATAGGATCTTCTATAATTTCATCCGGGATCACGAAATCAAAAATAATATGAGTTCTGGTCAAATTACTTAAATTATTAACACTGTGAGTACCTCTATTATTAATTTCGACTAACTCACCTTCAGCCAATATTTTGGTTTTATTATCTATGGTAAATTCGACTTTTTCATTGGTAATAATGGGTAAATGAATTCGATGAGCACGGCTCAACGAATAACCATGATCTACATGCGGGGTTATTTTACTGTTAGCTTGTAATTTTACTAAGATTATTCTAACAAAATAACCATTTTGAACACGGTTAGGTCGGCAGCCTTTAGTTGCAGGCGTATGTTTGATGAAGTGATTTTTAACCACATCCATGATAGGGATGAGGAGGTCATTAAATGACTTGAAACCAGAGTGTACGGTTTGAAAACGGTGACGAAAATCATCGTCAAAAATCAGAGGGATAGTTTGTGTATTGCTATGAACTTCAAATACTTCTTGTCTCAGGTTGTGCTCAGACCATTGCTCAGGCGTTATTTTATTAACCAAGGTTCGTAATTCTGTAACATCTACATCGGCTATCTTTCTAAATTCTTGTTCAAAATGCATGGTAATTTCTGCTCAAAAAAATATAGAGTAATACCAATTACATTAATATAATTGGTATAACTCCCTATACTTAAACTTCATAAGTAGTGATTACTTTATATTAGAATTTTGCAGATACACCTGCAACATATCTTCTGCCAAAGTTTTCATAACTGATGAAAATGTTATCAAAACGACCCGTTTTACCTAACGTTTCACCTGTTAAGTTAATGCCTTCGAGGAATACGGTAATATTATCCGCAATTTCGTAACCAATTCGCGCATCAATTTGAGAGTAATCTTTTGTGATAACCGCTTCACCGAACTCATCACCCCAGACATAACCATTCTGGTATTGAGTTTGACTAAGAAAATGCTCACGTTTGTTATAGGCGATACGTGCCGAAAAATCATCGTTTTCATAAAAAGCAACTAAGTTCATTGAGTCACCCAGGCCTGGTAAAGCTGGTTTACTCGGATCAAATGTATTGCCGTCAAACTCAGTATCAGTATCAACCATAGTGTAGTTAAATTGATAACCGAATCCTGACTCAAAGCTTTGCGTTAAATTGACAGAAACACCTGAAACAGTCATATCTTCTGCATTACCAGGTCTAAATACATTAAATGCCTGATATTCTCCAGTGGCAATTGTATCAACAATAACATCTTTATCGACTACTCTAATGATGTAGTCATCAATTTTCTTACTGAATAAGGCAACCGAAGCCATAGCGCCTTCTTCAAAATACCATTCTAGTGAGGCGTCAAGGTTGAAAGAAGTATAAGGCGTCAGTCCGGCATTATTTCCTTCTGCGGTATTGCCTTCAGGAGATGCTGATTTGAACCTGAATTTAGGTGCCATATCTTCAAGGTAAGGACGTGTTAAAGACGTTGAAGAAGCAAGTCTTAAAATCAAATCATCAGTTAAATGAACATTAAGGTTAACCGATGGTAATACATTGGAATATGAAGTCGATACAGTATCTCTTGTGTAAGAGCCGCCATCATCGTTTACATCAGTGCTGGCAAATACCGGACCTAAACAAGTTGCATCACTCGGTTGAACAGGACATTCAACTACTTGTATATCGGTAAGTATTTGCGATAAACCCGTCGCGTCTATTTCGGTATGACTATAACGTAAACCACCTGTAAGGCTGGCTTCCATGTCACCTATCTCAAATTCATAAGTACCTTCAATATAAGCTGAAGTTACTGTTTCTTCAACATCCCATGAATTACCCGTTAACGGTGCACCATAACCACCATTCGCAACTAAAGCGTTATACTCTTTACGACCATTATCGATCCAATTCGCCGGGTTATTGATATAGGAAATTACAGCATCTCTATCAATATTGTACATATCCTGATTTGAATCTGAAGGTGCGCCTAAATCACTTTCGCTAACGTTCAGTACACCATTAAAAAGCTGTTCATACAAACCGTTTTCTAGAGTGAATGCGCCTCCAGAAGTATGCATGTAGCGTTGAGCCAGAAATGGTGTTTTATATTCATTATTTTCTTTTTGAGCCGCTTCATAAGCAAAACCAGTACGAATAGTAATGTCGTTATATGTGGTGATCACTAAATCAGCATGTAAATCAAGGCTTTCAGCTGAAATATCTTCCCCTTCAAACCAGTGACGTTTTATTAATAAGCTGGGTGCATTAGCATCGCTTGCAATTAACGACTGATCTTCATTGACTACATAAGGAACTGATGCTCCGGTATTAACATTAACGTCCATTCCACCGTGCGTTTCAAAGCTGAGGCGAGAATCTAGCCCAGGGTTATCCTGAGTTGAAGAAGACCAGGCAGCATCTAATGTTAATTGCATATCATCATTGAGTTTATATTCGACATTGGCACCAAGCATTTGTGTTTCAGTATCACGGAAGAAATCTAAACGGTTATAGGCGGCAGCTGTCGCACCATTTGTCATGTGTGTAAATACACCATTGCTGTCTATTGCCGTTTGTGATGCTGCAACTAAATCGGCATACTCTTGTGGTGCGCCGCTATCAAGTACCTCTTGATATTGACCCGAAGTTTCATAAACACCGCCAAGCCAGTTACTTTTCTTATTGACCGTTTTTGTAACATCAAACTTTGAATACAAGTAATCAACAGTAATGTTAAGTCTGTCGTTAGGTTGGTATTGAAATACCGCATTTATGCCTAATCTTTTACGATTTTCATCAATAACATTACGGTTTAACTCAATAGGGCGGTAAGTATTTGCACCTTCATAAGAGCCACTAGTGTAATTTTCCCAACCATTAAAACTGTTTGTACCGCGAAATTGACCCGCAGTACGAACACCACCATTATCTGTCTGGTAGGTTCTGTTTTTACGTTCTTGATAAGTAGCGCCAAATAAAGCACCTACTTTGCCATCTAAAAAAGTATTACTGATCAAGAATGAACCTTGAGGATTAGTTGTTTCCGCATTTTCTTCATAAACACTTTTTAAAGAACCAATAACGTTTAATCCGTCAAAGTTAAGGGGGCGAGCGGTTTTTACGTTTACCGTACCACCTAGTCCACCTTCACTTAAACCAGCAGACTGGGTTTTGTAAACTGTCATTTCGCTGACTAACTCTGAGGCGATGGTGTCAAAACTGAAAGCACGGGAAGCTTCATTACTTGCTATATGTCTGCCGTTTAATAATACCTGGTTAAATTCCGGCCCTAAGCCGCGAATAGTGATATAGCGACCTTCACCACCATCTCTGTCGATAGAAACTTCCGGGATACGTTGTAATGCTTCAGCTAAGTTAGCATCAGGAAATTTACCCATATCTTCAGCAGAAACCGCATCAATGATATTGTTTGAATTTCGTTTTACGTCAAGCCCTGCAATAATACCGCCTCGAATACCTGACACTTGAATTACTTCAATTTCTTTTTCTTTCTTTTCTTCTTGTGCCATCGCTTGAGTTGATGACAGCACTCCAAAAAAAACAGCACTGGTCGCTAGGGCGACTTTATTCATTTTAAATCGTGAGTTGATGTTTTTTAAAGGTGTTTTCATGTTCATTTCCTTCACTTTAAATTTAGGAGTTAGTTATTATTATTTTATTTAATTCTTATCTTTTAATGGAGTGTAAAGGTAAATTCTTTATAGTGAAAGACTATGAAAGTAACCTTTTCTGAAATCACTATAATTGTCCTTACGCATAAAGTCAAAGAAATAAAATGAAAGTTATATGTGAGATGAAGCCTTCATTATTTTATGTGGGTGAATATTTCAGTGTTCAAATAATGCTTGTTGAAAATGAACGACTAAAAATTAAGTTGTATATTTCAATCGTTTATAGCTATTTGTGTGTAGGGGTTGTGTTGTTGGTTGTCCCAATGTTTCTCTGGGGTGAGGGTGTTATGGCAATGAAGAGGTATTAAGCAATAAACACTGAATAGCTGGATAAAGCCTTTTATTAACAATAGTTAGAGAACTTCGCCATGAGTGTAGAAAAATATAATTATTTTAACTTTCCTCTCTGTTGCTAACTTATTGAAGATGCAGTAACTTTCAAAACCTTTCATTATTGGTTTTTTTATGTAAGAATGATTTAAATTTATTCGATACGGTGAAATGATGGAAGCAAACTCTTCAACAAGTTTCTCAGCAAGGTTCTCAGCAATTTTTTCTGCAATAACTAAACGACAAGCGAACTTACTACCTATGTGCATTATAGGTGGGTTATTTTTTATTTTTGGTTTTGTTACCTGGCAAAATGGCGCCCTGATCCCTTATTTACAGATGATTTGCCAACTGACTGAAACAGAGGCTTTGTTAGTTGCATCCGCATTTTATTTTGCTTTTACTGTTATGGCATTACCATCGGCTGTAGTTTTGGAGCGTATAGGTTATAAAAATGGTATGGCAATTGGCTTATTGTGTTTAGTTGTTGGGTTTCTTTTTTATATTCCTGCCGCTAATTCGCAACAATTTGGCCTGTTTTTATTCGCTCAATTTGTTATAGGCAGTGGTTTAACCTTATTACAGACAGCCGCTAATCCCTATGTAGTAAAAGTTGGGCCTATTGAAAGTGCGGCAGTTCGTATTATGTTTATGGGGTTGATGAATAAGGGGGCGGGGGTGTTAGTGCCGGTTGTTTTTACGGCGCTTGTTTTAGGTAACTTTTCCGGTATAACCGCCGTCAGTCTAGAAGCCATGGGTGAGCTTGAAAAATTAACAACCATTGCCGCGTTATCTGATGCTTTGATTTATCCCTATTTAGGCATGGCAGCGGTTTTTGTGATTTTGGCAGGTTTACTCAAGATGTCATCTTTACCTGAACTATCCACAGAGCATGATGTTTTGGATGAAGACGATAACAATGAAATGAAAACATCAATTATGCAGTTCCCAAGTTTAGTCTTAGGTGCGATCACGTTATTTGTATATGTAGGCGCCGAAGTTATCGCCGGGGATACCATAGGGCTATTTGCATCAAATTTAGGTTTCGCTAATGCGATGTCATTAACTTCATATACCATGGCCTTTATGCTTGTTGGCTACGCATTGGGCATAGTGTTGATCCCGCGTTACATGAGTCAGGAAACAGCGTTAATAGCTTCGGCTGTTTTTGGTTTAATATTTTCAAGCTTAGTTGTATTGAGTGATATCAATAACTACGGTGTTTCAGAACTATTGTGGGGCTGGACCAGCATTCCAACGTTGCCAAATACTATTACATTTATCGCTTTATTGGGTTTTGCCAATGCGTTGGTTTGGCCAGCAGTTTGGCCATTGGCTTTAGCGGGTTTAGGTAAGTTCACCTCAAAAGGTTCGGCAATATTAATCATGGGGATCTCAGGCGGCGCCATTATACCGCTGCTATATGGCCTGATTTCTGAATCCTATGATGGCCAATCGGCTTATTTGATAATGCTCCCTTTATATTTCTTTATCTTATTCTATGCGGTCAAGGGCCATAAAATGCGTACCTGGCGTTCAAATAATAATTAATTCGTGGATGGAAAATCCCTTAATTATTCTAATCCCCAGTAATAAGATGAATGCAATGTTTGAAACTATACCAAATAAGGTTATTTAAAATTTAAAAAAGAAAATACGACAGTAAGTCGTCTTAGTGAAAATAAAAATAAAAATATAAGGAACTAATATGAAAAATAAAAAACTTTTAACGCCAGTACTGGGTTTGATCAGTATTTCAATCTCCAGTGTGACAATGGCAACTGAATGGGCTAATGCATCAGGTGGTGTAGTTTCAACGAGTGAAAACGGCTGTACTGTTTCTCTGGGTGATGGTTCAGGAATAATATCGGCTCGAGCTGTATTGGCTAGTATATCGGTAACTTCTGGAACTTCCTACACGGTAACTGCTGACATTAAAGCAAATGATGCCAATACTTTTGTTTATTTACAATCAGAAGGGGTAGAGGTAGGGGGAGCATATACTTCATGGACAAGCGTTTCATCAACGTTTACTGCTACTGCTTCAACTACTGATATTCATGCATCGTTTTGGAAGCAGCAACCAAGCACGGGTCATATGAGAAATGTTAAATTAAACGGTGTCAGTGTCTGTGGTCAATCATCCGGGCCGACAGATGTTGATGTGGTTATCACTAAAAGTGGCGATACCGATGAAAGCGGTTCTATGGCTACTTTGTCTGTTACGCTAAACGAGGCACCTACTGGCGATATCACCTTAACGGCTGCAAGCAGTGATACAAGTGAAGGTCAAATATCAGGTAACAATACGTTGGTATTCACTTCAGCCCACTGGAATACGGCACAGCAAATAACTGTTGCGGGTCAATCTGATAATGGTCAGTGTGATGGTAATGTTACTTACAACATAACCTTATCAGGAACCGGGGCAACATCTGCGTCAATAAGTTTGATTAATACCGACTTAGACGATTGCAGTGGCGGTGGTGGTGGTGGCACTACTGAAGATAATACCTGGTATCAAAATTCCCCTATTCATATTGGTACAGGTGCCTGGGTTTACGACTCTACTTTTCCGTTATGGTCACCGAATAGTCCGGATAAAGCGCCTTACAATCAAGCCGGACTTTTTGCTAATGCATTAACGGCGTTTAACCAGATAGCTGGCGACAGAATGAAAATCAACCAGGTATTTAATTACGGTGGTGGTCCTGAAATGTATTGTCGTGGCTCTGGTGAATCAAGTGTTTCTCAAGCCTGTAATAACGAAAATACGGTGGTACTTTATGGTGCAGTACCTTTTGATAAAAACAAAACGGTAGCTGAAATTGGCGCAACAGGTATGGACGGTACAAATATGTACGGCGCCGAGTTAAAGGTTCATGGCAAACAGACAAATTATGAACACGTAATGATACCTACTTTTGATGGGCGTCTCGACGCGAACACGGCACAAAACAATGGCTCTGATGATATTCTTGATGCATTTAAAACCATGACACAAGATGATGCTATTCACTTGGCCGATAAAACAGCTAAAGCATTTTGTGCTGATGGCGCGGTAACAGGTGTACAGTTTGACATTGAACCGTTTCGTTTCATTCCTTCCCAGCCGGGTCAAATTCATTATTACACACGTATAGCTGATGTATTTGCCGGTAAACATACCACTACACCAAATGATGTATTAAATGATGAGGCAGCAAGAAAACAAATCACTTGTGTAACTGCAGCGCGTCCTTATGGCTTGTCGTGGTCAGTATTCACCTTCCCGCAATTTGTTAATCAGGAACTGGCAGATGTGATGAATGAACATAATAATGGCTATGTCGTTATTTCTGGGTACGACTTAGGTAATTTACCCGGTGGACAACATAATACCCCCAGTGAATATCGTACGCTTATAAAAGCTAAAATTATTGAAGTTATGAATATGGCATCAACCTATAATGTGCGTTATCAATTTGCTATTCCTGCCTCTGCATCTGCTCATGAATTTGAACGCATTGAAGGTAATGACAATTTAGGCATAAACCTTGAAATTAACATGGATACAGGTTATCAGCAGTTAGATTATGTGAAAGTGGCTGTTGAAGAAATGAAGGCTGCCGGTATGGAAAATGATGTGAACTTTATCGGTACAGCGATATGGTCGTGGAATGAAAAAACTATCTGGCCTCCGGGTGGTGAAACTTTATTCTATCCTGAAGTGCCGCCAGCGGATGTGTTAACTTATTTAAGTACCAATTTGCCTGTAGGTAAAGCCGCTTTAGCTCAAGGTGTGGTTCGATAAACTGGTTGGATTTATCGATAGGTTATGATTTGGTAGGCTGTGATTTATTCTGTAACTTAAATAAAGAACTTAAATAAAGAACTTAAATAAAGAATATAAGTAAAGAATATAAAAAATAATACGAAAAAAACCAATGGGCTTTCCATTGGTTTTTTTATTTTGTGCCAAACAATTATATCAACAGTATGTAAAATGGAGATAGTTTCACATTGAGATCAGAAGCTTTAAAATAAGGGAAGTTAATTTTTGAGTGTCAAAAATTAACCCCAAAGCTTAAGTTATAACTACTTCTGGGAGCAGGCTGTGCAGTGTGTTCTGATACTGACATTGCTCTGTTTAATTGTCAGATAAACCCCAAAAATACTTAACCCCACTCCCGCAATGGCAAGCAGGGACAAGGTTTCATCAAACAATATCCAGGCCTCTATTGCGGTGAGTCCCGGCACCAAATAGAAATAGGCCGAAACTTTAGCAGACTCTCCCTGTTTGATCATAAATAACAAGAGTAAAATCGCCACAACTGAAATACCAAATATTAACCACAAAAGTCCGGCTATCAGAGGAAACTGCCAGTCGATAGTTTGTGTTTCAAAGCTAAATGTTAAGACCCCCATCAGTATGGCGGTTGCGATGTATTGGATCAATGAGGCTGCCAGCAGATTGGTTTCGCCGCCATAACGTTTTTGGTAAATAGAACCCAATGTAATGCCAAATAAGGCGGTCATGGTGGCGGCTATCATGGGCCAGCTCAGCTGGTAATTTTGGGTTTGTTCTTTAGAGAGTAATACCAGTATGACGCCGAATAAACCGATAAACAGGCCAAACCATTGATGTAGCCGTAAAGATTGTTTGCTAATTGTAATGGTAAGCAAGGCTGTTAATAATGGCTGCATAGAAACCAGCAGGGCGGTGAGACCCGCCGGCATTTGCCATTTTATTGCCGCAAATACTCCGCCGAGATAGGCTCCATGGATCAACAAACCACTGATCACCTGATGTTTAATATGGCTTCTGGGAGGAAGTTTTATTTTAAACAGGATCATAAGCAATGAAAATACAGCAATTGTTGCTAACATGCGAATAAATAATAAATTAAACGTTTCTATATAGGGTAATGAATATTTAGCGCCGATAAATCCAGTACTCCATAAGAACACAAAAAATACAGGGACGAAACGCGTGAGCTTTGATAAATTAATATTCATACTATTGTAGCCATACACGATAAACGCATCGGCTTGACGATATGTTTGATAGTTTTGTTCGGCCATGCAAAAAACTGTAATTTGGAATGCAAATTAATTCATCTGTTTTTGCCTTATATTCAATATAAGGAGTGTCACTTAAATAAGTTTGGATCCAGTTAATGGCTGATGCTGCCATGTTTAGATCTGGGGCAGACTCAATTGCTATCGGCACCTTATTATCATTACGCCATCTAAATATCTGTTCGCCTGCTTGGTTATTATGCAGTAAAGGGCCAATATATACATCATCAATTGAGGTTGTCTGATGACGTGAACGTGTGATACAAAAATTACTCTCTGTAATCGCCTGTAAAAAAGCAGCGGGCATTGCCGCTAACATTTCTGCTACTGGCAGGAAGGTTGAAACACCGCCATGGGGATCTGTTTCTTCAAAATATAGCAAAAAGCATGAAGGTGGAAACTTGCAGAAGCTGCCGTCTGTATGCAGGTGATGTGCATTTGCGGACAAAGCTATGCTGTTTTTTGAAAATCTGGGATCATATTTGATCGTTCGAATATCGCCAAACATGTCATTGGTTTTAATTTTCTGATGTTGTGCTATCACATTTTGCAACAGGGACTCTCTGCTAAATTCGTTTGAGTTTCTGTAAATTAATATCTTATCCAGTGGTTGTTGCATTTGTGAGATAAAATCATTGAGTGTATCTTTATATTCTATGAATTGAGAGTGCCGTCTTTCATGAAGGCTAAGTGTCGTGTTGTTCAAAAAAATTCCTTTATGTATTAATATTAGAGATGTTCAGCACATGACCTCTGTTAAAGCGCTGACTAAAGTGAGTGGTGATATTTTAATATTTCGTGATAGCGGTTATTTCTGTTTACGGCACTGTTTTGTCTGTTTGCTGCATTTTTCGATATAAGAATGGGGTTCGCCCGAATGTAAGTTTAAAAGTGGTTGAAAAGTTGTTGGCCTTGGGATAACCGACCTGGTAGGAAATTTCATCAATGGAAAATGCTGTGTTGCTAAGTAATTCAGCTGCCTTGTTCATACGTTGTTGGCGCAACCATGCAAACACACTGGTACCAAAATGCAGCTTGAATTCCCTTGATAGCTTGTTTCTGTTGGTACCCATTTCTTTGGCTATCTGCTGCAAAGATACTGGGTTTTCCAGCATTTGATGAAGGTATTGAGCAGTTTTTTCGGCAAGTGTATATGGTTCTTTATTAGAGTGGTCGGTTGACTGTTGGTGGTAATTTTGAATGGTCCCTATTACCCGATAGTTGAGATCAAGGGGGCACTGATATAGTCGCGCACCTAAATGGAATAAGCGTGTTTTTTCCCGCTGGGTTACGCTAACAATTGCAAGGATCGGCGGTAATTTATTCTGATCGGATTTAACACCAGTGAGAGCAAGATCTCCATGGCTGTTAACGTCTATACCCATCACCATTCAAAATGCAGGTTTTGATTCGTTTAAAAAACATATTTACTGCGTTGCTGAATCTTAAATAAGAATAACTTATCCGGCTAATCAGCGTCTTGTAACTATGCTTTTTAATTCACCTCAAATTCCCGCATTTTGAAAGGTAACGGGTATACAATAATAATTGTTGGCAGGATGTCGCTTGGCAAAGTATCAAATTCTGACTGCTTGATACTTATTATCTTCAAACCTAGTGATGTAATAGCATTGTGTAATTGTTGCAAAGGGATTGACTGAACTTCAATCAGTAATGCGTATAATTTATTTGATGGTAGTGTTAATTTTTTTTCATGATTTGTTGATTCCTGTTTTGGAGTATTAAATGTTGGTATGTAATTCTAGTGGTATTAAGTTTTTTGTTTAAGTTACGACCAGTTTGAGTTGTAATCAGTTTAAGTATGAATAACCACTAATCCAATCCTTTAATAATACCTACTTTCTAACAGCTTATCGCACTAATCACGCAATAATGTAGCCGCTCATTAATTTGAACCTTGCGTGCCAGACTGAATTCACTCTTGATGTGTTTATTCTATTTTTAGTATATTTCTTATTGCCTTATCATGTTTTCATTATTTGAAGGTTATTGTTTAAAATATATTTGCTGGAATTTTAACCACAGCAAGGCCACTTACAAATGAACCAAATCAATCTCAAAGTTGTTGTTTGGCCCTTACATTCCATAACTTGTCATATTGAAACAAACTACTGACATAACAAAATTAATAAAAGGGTGAACGCCGAATTTGTTTCATGATAAACCGATTTTTTATTACCCGATCAGATAAGGCTATCGCTACACTGAAATTCAGTAAACAAATGTTAGTTAAATCATTATTCAACGTGGTGTGGGTAAAGATTTTTTTTACATAAAATATTGAATTAGCATCCGGTTATTTATTTCGTGGTCATAGCGGGTAATGCTCTGAACCAACATTGTTTACAAAAGAAACCTGATACGCGATTCTGGCTTGGGCTGATATTGAAACACTTATCAATAAGCTATAAATTATTTGATGAAAGCGCATTCATTTTATTGGATTCGCTTGTTGGTTAAGAAATATAGTTAATAAATATGGTTAAGAAATAACTTAGCTAATATCCGTCCAGAAACGGCGTTGCAGCGAGGTATTATCCAAGGAACTAGTTTGTATGAAGAAGTTTCATTAAGTATTGCTCTGTAAGCTAAGTACTACCCGAAAATTGAGTCGATTGACTAGAAGAAAAAGAATTTCCAATCGACTTTCTTTATTCACAAGAAAAAACTAAGTAAAACTAAGTAAAACAATGAAACAGGGAATGGGGTTAGTTGGCAGCGATTTAGCACGTTGTAGTCGCTTTTGACTTTATCTTAATAACATAAACAAATAATAGGTAAATAAACATGGTTAACAAAACACATAAAACTCATAGGACATTTAATAAATCATTACTCGCTAAAAGCATAGGTATAATGTTTGGCACAGCGGTTATCGCGCCAGCCGTCGCTGTTGGGGCTGAAAAAACCGAGGCTGATGTTGAAGTTATTCAAGTCACAGGTGTTCGGGGCAGTCTGTCTCAATCAATGAACGTTAAACGCACATCGTCGGGTGTTGTTGACGCTATTTCTGCAGTAGATATGGGTAAATTCCCTGATACTAACCTCGCCGAATCTTTACAGCGTATTACAGGCGTATCAATTAACCGTGTTAACGGTGAAGGTTCAGAAGTAACCGTTCGTGGATTTGGCGGTAATTTTAACTTAATTACGCTAAATGGTCGTCAAATGCCTGCGGCTAATGTATCTACTATCACGGGTAATCCACAAGATAAAGGAACAAAAGGTTCGAGTCGCTCATTTGATTTTTCAAATATTGCGTCAGAGGGTGTTAGTGGTATCGAAGTGTATAAAACAGGTAAAGCTGGAATTTCTTCAGGCGGTATTGGTGCAACTATAAACATTAATACGCTTAAACCTTTAGAGCAAAGTGAAAATATTACTTCTGTTGGTGTTAAAGGTGTGAAGGACTATAGTGGTGATGGCATTACTCCAGAAATAAGTGGTTTGACGAGTTGGGTAAATGATGAGTCAAACTTTGGTGTATCATTATTTGGCTCGTTCCAAAGGCGTGACTCTGGCAGTCGCCATATGAGTGTTGAGCAGTTTCAATTAAGAGAATGGTCTGAAGGTGATTTAGCTGATATCTCAAGCCCTGGCGTTACAACTTTAAATGAGCCTAATATTGGTCAAATCGTTGCCATTCCAACTAATATCGGCTTAGGAACCAACGATGACGAGCGCGAACGTATCAATGCGATGTTAACGATACAATTTGAACCAATGGAAGATTTTAGATTAACTGCTGATGTAACTTACGCCAGTAATGAGCAGAACTCGTCATCATTAATTGATGGTATGTGGTTCGCGCGGGAGTTTAATCATATAGAATTCGATGGTAACCCTGTAGTCTCTACTCCTGTTATATTTTCAGAAGACGTAGAAGGCGGCAAAGATTTCTTTTTCCAAAACCTGGCTTTAGCAACAAAAGATGAATTAAAATCTTTTGGCATAAATGCTGATTTTTGGGTCAATGATGCGTTAAATTTACGCTTTGATGTTGCGTCATCTGAAGCTAAAAGTGGTGGTAATGGTCCATTAGGTATGAACTCCATCCGTTTCAATATGGCAGGTGCAACTGCTGGCTGGCAAATTGCTGATTTTACACAATCCATGCCGCAAGGCAGCATAGTAATTGACGATATTGCGAAAGGTAATAATAACGGTATCTTTGATAAAGCTGATGTTGGTTCTCAAGTAACTCAAACAGACAAATCTAACCAAGTCACCAGTGTTGACCAAGTGCGTTTTGATGGTACTTGGATAGGTGATGATATTAAGGTAGATTTTGGTTTAGGTTATGTTGCTTCCCAAATGAGACAAACACGTGAATCTACCAGTGAAGCTTTAGGTGGCTGGGGTGTGGATCACCCAGGTGATATTAATGGCATTGATGAAGGTTTGTTTGAGATGCTCTGTACCTCGTGTGCATTTGAAGACCATGGTGTTGCAGGCGTACCGGGTGCTGATGATGTTGCATTACCAGCAGGCTCAACAACGATCCCACTAGGTAGTGTTAGTTTTGGTGGTGATCCGGTTAAACTTCTGGAAGCAATTGGGCCTCTATATGGTTTAACCCTTGCAACTTTGCCAGTTAATTCATTTGATGATAATACCATTGAAGAAGATATTTTATCTGCTTATGTTCAAGTTGAAATGGATTACGAATTTGCTGGTATGCCTTTAAACATAGTAGCTGGTGTTCGTTATGAGAAAACTGATGTTACATCAACGTCGAATCAGCTTGTACCGCTGGAAATTATCTGGGAATCAGATAACGACTTTAAAGTAATACCTAGCGCAACATCTGAGAGTTTAATTGCAGAGCATGATTATGCTAATTTTTTACCTAGTATTGATTTCACGCTTGATGTGACTGATGAAATTAAGGCTCGTGCTTCTTTTAGTAAAACACTGGCTCGACCTGCATATAATCAGTTGTTTAATTCTACTACAGTATCAGCTCCTAAACGCCCGACTGCTTTAGGTGGCACACCAACAGGTAATTCAGGTAATGCTAAATTGGATCCCCTTGAATCAACCAACATTGATTTATCTTTCGAGTATTATTACAGTGACTCAAGCGTAATCTCGCTAGGTTATTATAGAAAAGACGTTGAAAATTTTGTTGGTACTGCCCAATTTACCAAAGAGTTATTTGGTTTGACAGATGCAACTTCAAATGTATCTGGAACTTTATCAAATCAAGCTGCAGCTGAGTTAACCGCTTTAAATGTTGATGTAAATGAACGTAACTTGTTTACCATGACGGCTATTTTACAAAACCCGGATGCATTCCCAGGTGGCGCGTCAGAATTTAATACTTCACAAGAATTTGCCGGGGAAGTATTTGGTCTTTATGATGTATTTTCAGAGTCTGGTGATCCTGCCTTCGCATTCCAGGTAACAAACCCTGTTAACAGCCAAAGTGCTGTAATCGATGGTTTTGAATTTGCGTGGCAACACTTTTTTGGCGACAGTGGTTTTGGTTATCAAATTAACTATACTACCGTTAACGGTGATATTGGTTATGATGTCGGTGGTTCGATAAATGCTGACCAATTTGCATTAGAAGGTTTGAGTGATACGGCTAACCTGGTATTGATCTATGAAAAAGGTGATATCTCAACACGTATTGCTTATAACTGGCGTGATGAATTCTTAAGCAAAGTAAACCGTGGTTTTGGTAACCGTAACCCGATATTTGTCGATGACTTCCAACAAATTGATATTAACGTAAGTTATAACGTTAACGAAGATTTATCAGTTAGTTTTGATGTTATTAACTTAACTGAGGAAGGTCAGCGTCAATTCGGCCGTAGTCGTAATAATGTTTTCTTTATTCAAGAAGCGGACAGACGCGTTGTACTAAGCGCAAATTACAACTTTTAGGCACTTAATAAATTTCCCCGGTACGTATGTGATCTGGGGAAATTAAATAAAGTGAATCTATCTAAGAGTGAACGAGATGTTAATGTTTCACTCTTTTTTCTTTGCGTAGATATTTCTGGCAAGTTAATATGGATAAAATCGCAATTTAATAAATAACTAAAATAACTAAAATCAATAAAATAACGAATAAAGTGAAGTATGCGTATGAGTAAGGCAACTGTCTTAAATAATGTTGATCACAAAAACTTAAAGGTTGATACTCGACCTGAATCCAATTCAAATGTAAATCGCTCTGTGGTATACGCTACTGAAATCAGCGAATTACACAAAGAGTTTCCACTCGTATTTTATAAATACCCTGACAGTAAAAAAACACAATTGCACGCCATCTTCGGTTTAGAGAAAGATGAAAACCTGTTTATTGGAGAAAACGGTTGGACAACCAGATTTGTACCAGCGTTGCTTGCAAGGGGACCCTTTAGTTTAGGCTATAAAAAAGCAGAAAAAGAAGGTGACGAACAACCGGACCCAGTTATCTGCATTGATATGGAAGACTCTCGTGTAAATACCGAGCAGGGTGAGGATGTTTTTCTTCAATTTGGCGGGGAAGCACCTTATCTTAATTATGTAAAAAAAGCACTGCAGACTATTGATAGCGGCATGCATTTTGATAAAACGCTGTTTACGCTAGTTGAATCAATGGACTTATTGGAACCCGTGTCTATTGAAATTAAACTAAGCAATGTAGAACAAGTGAATTTAAGCGATTATTATACGGTAAATCAGGAAAAACTGACCAAACTCGATGGTGACAGTTTAGCCAAGCTAAACCAATATGGGGTCCTGAGTTTATTGTATTTTGTGCTGTCTTCCATGGGGAACTTTCAAGTGTTGATGGAATTAAAAAATGCAAAATCTGCAATGTGTTAACTCTCTTCGAAATAAGGAAGAGCTTGCGTGATAAATGGTGAAAATAAAGTACCGGTACTAGAAGGGATCACACCGCAGACCATCCCTTATGATGAACTATTTTCAAAGGGGAAGCCTGTTATTTTAAAAGGACTGGTGAAAGACTGGCCTTTAGTGAAAACCGGGCAACAATCTCCTGATCAAGTAATGGAACAATTAGAACTGCATTATAGTAAACGCCCAATGCTGGTTTATAAGGGTTCACCTGAAATAAAAGCACGATTTGGCTATAACAAATCTTGTACTGGTTTTAACTTTACCAGTGAACGAACAACTATTCCCGAAGTGTTTGACGCGATTCGTAGCCAATTGGATCAGGACAAGCATGATTACTTGTATATCAATTCACTCAGGTTAGACGAAGGGTTTCCCAAGCTAAGTCAGACCCATCAGTTAGCCTTTGAACATCCCGAATTTAATAATAATCAGCCCGTTGCTAAAATTTGGTTAGGAACAGAATCTGTTGCTGCGGCACATTTTGATCAGCCCAAAAACATTGCATGTTGTGTGGTGGGTAAACGACGTTTTACCCTGTTTCCTCCCAACCAGATACGCAATCTTTATCCAGGGCCTTTGAGCCCGACACCGGGGGGACAGGTGGTCACGCTTGCTGATCTCAGCAAGCCAGATTTCAACCGCTTTCCTCGCTTAAAAGATGCATTGGAAAACGCCTATATTGCCGACCTTGAGCCAGGTGATGCTTTATATTACCCAAGCATGTGGTGGCACGAAGTACAAGCCTTTGATCGTTTTAATGCGATGGTGAATTTTTGGTGGATGTCTACAGCACCTTTTCTGGGTAATCCAATGGATGTATTAATGCATGCCATGATGAGTGTAAGGGACCGCCCGGCAAAGGAAAAAGAGGCGTGGCGGGCATTATTCGATTACTACATTTTTGATGATGCTGAATCGGTACGTGCCCATTTACCGCCAGAGAGTCATGGGGCATTGGCAACTATGGACGAGGATCAATCGAGACGTTTGCGGGCAATGTTACGAAACAATTTAAATCGCTGAAGATAAGAGACAAAATATAACTATGGATCCAAAAACCAAAGTAGTAATAGCGGGAGGCGGAACAGCCGGGTGGCTTAGTGCTTATAGCTTGGTAGCTCGTTTGGGTAAAGTGCTCGACATTACACTGGTAGAGTCTGATCAGATAGGTACTGTGGGGGTTGGTGAGGCAACAATTCCTACTATGCGAACCTTTCACCGTTTAATTGGTATTGAAGAGCGGGAGTTTATGTCAGCTACCCAGGCGACCTTTAAATTAGGTATCATGTTTGATAATTGGGGCCAGCAAAATGATAGCTATTTTCACTCGTTCGGCGAGATTGGTCAGCGCTCCTGGATGGCTGAATTTCACGAGTTCTGGATGGAAGCTAAAGCGCAGGGGTTTGGCGGAAGCCTGGAGGATTATTGTCTGGAATTGAAAGCGGCTAAAGCCAATAAGTTTGCTACTCAGGCAGGAAAGAAGTCAGTTAACTTTGCTTATCATATAGATGCCACGGCTTATGCCGCTTATTTACGGACAAAAAGTGAAGCAGCTGGTGTCAAACGTAAAGAAGGGATTATAAAACAAGTACAAAAAAATGAAACCGGTCATATCACATCACTTATGCTAAATAATGGTGATAAGATCTCGGGGGATTTTTTTATTGATTGTACGGGGTTTCGTGGACTGCTAATTGGCGAACATCTGGATGTTGAGTACGAAGATTGGAGTCATTTTTTGGCTGCCGATAGAGCTATTGCAGTACAAACTCAGGCAGTGGAAGCTCCACGTCCTTACACTCGCACTATTGCCCATCGGGCAGGCTGGCAATGGCGTATTCCCTTACAAAACCGTGTAGGTAATGGGATTGTTTATAGCAGCAAATTCTTGTCTGATGATGAAGCCCGAAGCATATTAATGGGCAATCTCACAGGACAACCAATTACAGAGCCAAAACAACTTCGATTTACTACTGGCCGGCGTAAGAAAGCTTGGCATAAAAACTGTGTTGCCATTGGCCTTTCCAGCGGATTTTTAGAGCCATTAGAATCAACCAGTATTCACCTTGTCACTACAGCATTGCTGCGACTGATGAAATTGTTTCCTTTCGGCGGCAATACAGCTCTACTTGCTGAACAGTATAATCGCGAGGCTCAGTTAGAACTTGAGACTATTCGTGATTTTATTATTTTGCATTATCACTTGACACAGCGTGATGACAGCCCATTTTGGAATCATTACAGAACGATGGCAATACCTGACTCGCTGGCTCATCGAATGGCAATTTTTCGCGAGAATGGTTATGTATGGCCCGATGATGTGGGATTATTTCGGGTAGATTCATGGGTGCAAGTAATGATGGGACAAGGCCTGATGCCAGAGCAACACCATAAAGGCAGTCGTGTTTTACCCACAGAAGGGTTAAAAGAACAGCTGACGGCGCTAAGAACAATGGTAGAAAACTCTGTCTCTCAATTACCTGAACATGCAGATTTTATCAAAAAGTACTGTCCTGCTCAGGAAGTATGATTTATCAATAATACCAATTGTATTAAGTAACCTGAATTCGGGATAAGCAGCACTTGCTCAATACTTCCTTTTTTCCGATTCTCTGCGTTAAAACAAGGATAAATAGCCAGCTATTAATAATTGTTTTGCCTTGATAATAGAAAAAAATGAAGCATTGATTGAGTATATAAAGTCTGAATTGTATCGACTATCTTATTTTGAACTATTAACTTGATGATTTTACTAAACTATCAAGTACTCATTATCCCGAACTCAGGTTAAGTAAGTTGGCAAGTTATTTAATACAATTGGTTTAAACTAGGCTAGAAAAATGAAAAATACAGTAGTGATTGTTGGCGGCGGCACAGCAGGTTGGTTAACGGCAGGTATCATTGCTGCCCGGCATTGCTCAAAAAATACGGCTGTGAACGAAACCGAAGTTATTCTGGTGGAGTCTCCTGACGTTAAAAATTTGGGTGTCGGCGAAGGTACCTGGCCCACTATGCGGGACACTCTGCGTCAGATAGGCATATCTGAACGCACATTTCTTGCTTGTTGTGATGCCAGTTTCAAGCAGGCTTCTAAATTTGTGGGTTGGTCTAACGGGAAAAATGAGCATTATTATCACCCGTTTACCGCGCCTTCAGGTTACGGCGCTGTGAGTATGGCAGAGCACTGGTCAGCAACGCCGCAAGACATTGATTTTGAAAGCTGGGTTTGTGCACAAGGCACTGTATGCAAACAAAATTTAGCACCTAAATTAGCACAAATGCCCGAATATGCTTTTAGTCTGAACTATGGCTATCACCTCAATGCCGGTAAATTTGTAAAAATGCTTCATCGCCATTGTGTTGATAAGTTGGGAGTAAAATACATTCAAGGGCATGTAGAGCATGTACTTGGGGCAGATAATGGCGATATCTCATCGATTGTATTAACTGACTCAGAACATATTGATGGTGATTTATTCATCGATTGCAGTGGCTTTGCTGCCATCTTGATTGGTAAGCATTATAATATCCCATTTAAATCAAAGCATCATATTTTGTTTAATGACACGGCACTTGCTGTTCAGATAGAATATGCTACAAATGACGTTCCGATAGCTTCGTGTACAGTGGCAACAGCACAGGAAAGTGGTTGGATTTGGGACATTGCTCTGCAAAACCGACGAGGAATTGGACATGTATTCTCTAGCGATTTCACCAATACAGAACGGGCAGAAGAGGCGTTACATAATTACGTGAAAAATGACCCTTTTCTTGCGTCACAGCAAGTTACTCCCCGTAAAATCAAATTTAACCCAGGTCACAGAGAAACGTTCTGGCACAAAAATTGTGTCGCTATAGGCGTCTCAGCAGGGTTTGTAGAGCCGTTAGAAGCAACTGCTCTGGTATTGATTGAAAAGTCAGCAGAATGGATCAGTCAACAACTACCCCGTGATCGAAGCGCAATGACGGTACTGGCGAAAAGATTCAATAGCGTCACGTTACAACGATGGCAGGAAATTATAGATTTTCTGAAGTTGCATTATATATTGTCAAACCGCAACGACAGTGAATATTGGCGGCAACATCAACAAACGGATTCTATTCCCGAAAGTTTGCAAGACGCGTTGACATTATGGCGTACACAATCGCCCGGGCTCTATGAGACCAATCAACGTTTTGAACTGTTTTCGTCGGCCAGTAAGCAATATGTACTCTATGGTATGGGCTTTAATACAGATAAGGACCAGAGTGCTCACATTTGTCAAAAAGAAACCTCGCTAATAAAACGATTACGCAATGAAACCCTTCACACTACTGAAAAGTTGCTGAGTGCATTACCGACTAATCGTCAATTTTTGAATAAAGTATTTGGAAAATAAAGTCTATTTTATAACTATTTATCCTGTACGCGTTAGGGGTATATACCCGTTACCTTTCAAAATGCGGGAATTTGAGGTGAATTAAAAAGCATAGTTACAAGACGCTGATTCGCCGGATAAGTTATTCTTATTTAAGATTCAGCAACGCAGTAAATATGTTTTTTAAACGAATCAAAACCTGCATTTTGAATGGTGATGGGTATAAGTAGCGTAAACGTCATTTTTCATAAAACTACAGTATCTTTTTTGTCATTATTTTTTCGTCTTATTTTTCCGCCTTATTTTAATATATCCCGCCTTTGTTATCTCAACGAACAACAGAAAGTCAGAAGGATTTCGCGTATTTACCCGACTGTTTTCAAAAAGTTTAAGGTGTAAAACAAATGCCTCCTGTTATTGTGCAAACTAGATCTGAATATTGCTACTGTTTTGTTTATTCAAAAATTGTTAATTCCTGCTTCGTTAAATGAAGTGTTCAGCTTACAGAACAGAATAAAATTAATGTAATGGATGGTTTTATATTGTGACAATAAGCATTAAAATTAGGTCGAAACTCATTCTTGATTGTTAAAAATGATCCCCGAAACTTGAGTAATAAATATTAAATGTGAATTCTATTAGTTTTACAATTAAGCATCCTAATTAAGTCAAATAAAATACGAGGAATACCAATGTATAAAGCCGCATTAATTACAGGAGGCACCCGAGGGATTGGTAGAGCTATTGCTGAGTCAATTGCTCCAATGCACAAGAATTTATGTCTGGTTTACAATAATGATGAGGAGTCGGCATTAGCAACAAAAAAAGCGATAGAATCAACTACAGATACAAAAGTATTTTTGTATAAGTTCGATTTAAGTAACCTGCATGAAATCGAAGGTCTGGTTGAAAAAATTTATAGTGATGTTAGCGAAATATCGACTTTAGTCAACAATGCCGGAGTTATTTTAAGTCCCGGTGGTTGGATGGAACAGAGCATAAGTGATTTCGAACGCTCAATAGCGATAAACTTCACATCTGTTGCAGTGTTGACCAAATTTATAGTTCCTCAGATGATTGAAAAGAAACATGGCAGGATCATCAATTTATCAAGTACTTATGCTATTAATGGAGCTGTACCTGTTTTGTCATATACTTGTGCCAAGTCAGCAGTGACAACATTAACGACTGCTTTAGCTGCAGAATTAGGCCAGTATTCAATCACGGTTAATGCCATTGCCCCTGGCAACATAGATACTGACATGACAAGTTCTGCGGGCAAAGAAATTATAGATTGGGCAATTAGTACTACCCCGATTGGACGACTTGGAAAGGCCGAAGAAGTAGGCAAAGTTGCCAAATATTTAATAGAGTCACCGTTTATAACGGGAACAACACAAGTTGTTGATGGAGGTCAAATTCTCAAGATCTAGTCAGTATTTTGAAGCAAAAAAACTCTCAAAAGATCACAAAAGCTCTCAAAAGATCACAAAAGCTCTCAAAATATCATAAAAATTAATGTTTGATGTCAGCTCTACGCCAATAGGGCTGCATCATAATAATAAGCAGAGCAAGACGCAATCCATCATATTAAAGCACCCAACCATCTAATAATATGAATAAATCTTGAATTTTATGGGTTACGCCTTCGGCTAACCCATCCTACGCGCTTAAATCTTGAGCTGACTTATAAATACCAATAAAACAATAAATTACGATCGTAGCAACACTAACTGCTACATAGCCGATGAAATTGCTATTATTTCTCTATCATGTCTGGAATTGTCGGATTATAGTCATTGTGGACTTATTTTGTCGATGCTATATTTATTACACACAACAGAATTAACGAATTGATTAATTAAGTAATGAATAATAAACGTAAAATCATGGTAGGTTTTTTTAGTCTTTGATGGCATTCAGTCTTTAGACTTGTTCGGACCATTTGATGCATTAGCAGAAGCAAACTCTTGTGGACAATCAACAGGTTGTCAATACGAATTACTTATCATCAGTGAAAATGGTGGTTCTGTAACAACTGAAGCCGGGGTTATTATTCAAACGCACTACAATATCGATAATTGTCCGCCTCTGCATACTCTGATAATTCCCGGAGGTTCTGGGTCAAGAAGTGACAAAATATCTGACAGGCTGATTAATTGGATCATTGATGTTGAGAGCCACATAAAGAGAGTTTGTAGTGTTTGTACGGGAATTTTTATTCTAGCCAAAACAGGGTTGTTAAATGGTCGAACCGCTACAACACATTGGAAATTCGTCGATGAAGTTAAACATTGCTATCCGGGTATTAACATTGAACCTGACGCTTTATTCATTAAAGACAATAAATTTATAACGTCAGCAGGCATAACTGCTGGTATTGATATGGCACTGTCGCTGATAGAAGAAGATATGGGATCAGGTGCTGCTTCAGATGTTGCACGAATGTTAGTGGTGTTTTTCAGGCGTTCTGGCGGGCAGAACCAATTCTCTTTCTTTTTACAGCAACAAGAAAAATCGTCAGATCAATTTACAAACTTACTGGCTTGGATAGCTGATAATTTAACACAAGACTTATCCACTAAAAATCTTGCTTCAAAAGTGTATCTTGGAGAAAGGCATTTCGCCAGGAAATTTAAAGAAATTTACGGTGAAACTCCAAGTCGAAGTGTTGAAAATATCCGAATAGAAGTTGCAAAAAATTGGTTGCTGACGAGCAATAAATCTATCTCTGTTATTTCTGAGTTAACCGGGTTCATGTCTTCTGATAGTTTTGGGCGAACATTTCAACGCACCAATGGTGTTTCTCCTTCCCAATATCGTGCTCATTTTGGGCACTTTTCTTAAAATGACGATTGAAATAAAAGGGCCGTGGCTATGAAATTGACATTATTTAACCCTATTTTTCATGTTGAAACCAATGAAGTTTACCGGATGGATGTCACGGCTTTTGAAGCTCAAAAATACAGGGTGGAAGATATTGAAGGATTTGATACTACGTCAAGCGAATGTCAACTGGAACTTTTCCCTCCCTAATACTCGTAAGCAGCAAAACTAAGCCTGCTAAAAACAATTTTTATAACTAGCCAACAATAATTCACAATAATTTTTATGTTTTCTATAGGAGACAGGGCAATGCTCATTCTAAATTCAATAAGTAAAAGCTATGAAAACGGTGTTAAGGCGTTAGATAATATTTCGCTTTCAATTCCTAAAGGACTGTACGGATTACTAGGGCCAAATGGCGCAGGGAAGTCGTCACTTATGCGAAAATGCCGATGCCGGTAGTATTACCTTTGATGGCATTGATGTATTGAAAAATCCTAATGAACTTAGACATCGACTAGGTTATTTACCACAAGGCTTTGGAGTTTATCCACGAATTTCTGCCATTGATTTACTTGACCATTTGGCAATATTAAATGGTTTGGTGAATAAAAAAGAACGCTTGGAGGTAGTTTTAGGTTTGCTCGCCCAAACCAATTTATATCAACATCGAACAAAAGCAGTCAGTGGTTTTTCTGGTGGTATGAGACAGCGATTTGGCATAGCCCAAGCCTTATTAGGTGATCCAGATTTACTTATATACCCATCACCATTCAAAATGCAGGTTTTGATTCGTTTAAAAAACATATTTACTGCGTTGCTGAATCTTAAATAAGAATAACTTATCCGGCGAATCAGCGTCTTGTAACTATGCTTTTTAATTCACCTCAAATTCCCGCATTTTGAAAGGTAACGGGTATAGTAGTATTATCGAGCCACCCATTGGTATAGTAGTATTATCGAGCCACCCATTTATAATTTTTGACGAAGGCAAAGAACTTAGCCAAAAGTTACAAGAATTCAAAATTAAAACCCTAATGCAAATTCAAGACTTCATCGAACTTTCTGCTGCAGAATACGGGCAGAAAATTGGAGGTAAAAAAGGTAATGTTAGCCTGGCATCAAATGATGGCCGAAATATGATCAAGCGCAGCATTAACGAAAGCATTACCTTTGATGAACGCTTACAAGTAGCTAAATCACTAATTGATGATTGCATTCATCGTTGGACACAAGGCGGTAACGACAACATTAAAGCGTTAGTTGAACATGCCTTTCAAACCGACAAAGCCGGCAATATTTCAGTAACGCGTATTTTAGGTTTACGCCGTTCAGAATTATCCGGACACCCACCGCTAAGAAATTATCCGGACACCCACCGCTAAAAGCGTTTAGATTTGGAACAGTGAACGTGACATTAAAAGTTCGAGTGGTG
>JABSOI010000051.1 GCA_013216015.1 Alteromonadaceae bacterium
CTAGGAGCTGCCATGTCGGCACAGGTTTTTAGTTCCAGACAAAACCTAAGTACCGACATCCATGTCGGCAACGCAGCTAGTGGTGTTTTGACCATTTGAAGATGATCACTTATTTAGTGCGATTGGTATAAAGTGGGATAGTAAATAGTTCAACGTTTATCGCAGCTTGAGCAATGGCTTGCACACAAGCAAAGTTGGCATCGAGAAAGCATAAATCTCGGCTTGTACATTTTGTTTCATTTTCATTCTTTATGCGTTCAAGATATTTAGCGTGTGCCAGTTTTTGCTGCTCTGATATTGGATTTGTCATCAAATATTGCCCCCATGCTCCTGTGAACTTTTTTAACGTGTATCCTTGCAAGATAAAATTAAATAGCCGTTATATTTTTGCAAAAGCCAAATATAATTTACAAAATGAGCGCGATAAGGAGTTATGTTAAATAAGTTAAAAAGAGCAGGCCAGCACAGGGTTAGTTCCCATCCATAGTAAAAATTATTACTCCTTATCTTGAATATAGGATAATATTTAATTATTGTAAATCAGAAAGTTGTAAATCAGAAAGTTGTAAAACATTTAACCTGTTATTTATACTGCAAATGCTATTTATTGCATTGAAAATGATAAGAAAAGCATAAATAAAACCATAATAAATTCACAAAAAGAGTGCACCTTTTAGCATTTCAGGTTATAAATAACGTCTAGATGGCTAGATAGCTAATTAATTTAATGTAGAGTCGATCGTTTACTATGAAAAAAGATACGAAAATTGTCACAGCTGGTCGTAAATCGCAATGGACAAATGGAGTGGTTAATCCTTCTGTTGTCAGAGCTTCGACCGTCGTTTTTAATTCGGTTAAAGAAATGAATAACGCCCTGGTAAATACACATAAAGGTTCTATGGTATACGGTCGACGGGGTACTACTACTGCATTTGCTTTTTGTGATGCCATGATGGAATTAGAAGGTGGGGCAGGTTGTGCACTTTATCCTTGTGGCACGGCTGCTATTACTAACGCAATATTATCTTTTGTTAAATCGGGTGATCATATTTTAATGGTCGATTCTGTCTATGAGCCGACCCGTGATTATTGTGACAAAATCTTAACTAACTTCGGTGTAGAAACTACTTATTACGATCCCTTGATTGGCTCAGGTATTGATGCTCTGATCAGGGATAATACTAAAATTGTTTTTCTGGAATCACCCGGCTCATTAACCATGGAAGTTCAAGATGTACCGACAATTGCTGCAGTTGCGCATCAGAAGGGCTGTATTGTTATGCTTGATAATACTTGGAGCGCTGGATATAACTTTAATCCTTTTGATTTTGGTGTTGATATTTCCATTCAAGCGGCAACAAAATATATTGTTGGTCATTCAGATGTCATGTTAGGTACTGCTACAGCAATTGAAGAGTATTGGCCTCAATTAAGAGAAAACAGTTATTTGATGGGGCAATGTACTTCTCCTGATGATCTTTATCTGGCATTACGGGGTATTCGTACTATTGGTGTTCGTTTGAAACAGCATCAGCAAAGTGCAATGAAGGTGGCAAATTGGCTGTCAGAGCGTAAAGAAGTGTCCACAATTTTGCACCCGGCCTTTGAATCTTGCCCCGGGCATGAATTTTTCAAACGAGATTTCACCGGTTCAAATGGTTTGTTTTCTTTCATTTTAAATTGCGGTAATAAGGCTGCGATCACTGCATTACTTGATGGAATGGAACATTTTAAAATGGGTTATTCCTGGGGTGGGTTTGAAAGCTTAATTTTGGCCATGAGTAATATAGGTGCATTACGTAGCGTAACTCAATGGCCTCATAAACATGCGCTGATTCGTTTACATATAGGTTTGGAAGACGTTGATGATTTAATAGAAGATCTGGAACAGGGGTTTGAACGTTTTAATAAGGTACTTGCAAGCGAATAAATCATTCAGTTTCTTTGGTTACTGTTGATATGGGTTAAGCTTTTAGCTAACCCATCCGTTAAAGGAATGTATTTTTCTCCGGATTATTCTATAGGTAAATAAATATCAGTGATCATTTCATGCTCCTTAACATCCGGGAATAAAGTAACCCGATGCAAGAAGCAGGGGAAGTCTCTTAAATTTACATCACTTTCTGTTAGCCATTGGTTATAAAGGTAATTAACGTATTTTTCTATCGTACTATCATTACCCATATGTCTTAGTACAGCACATCGTCCCTGTGGAATTTTTTTGGTGACAATACCAAAATCATTTTCCGATACGTCGTCCTTTATTTCTACGCATATATCAAAGCGATAATCTTTATCTGCGGTTACTTCCACATCATCGTAAAGTAAGTTAAAGGTTTTGTTCACTTTAGGTGATAATTTATTTTGTTTTCGCCATGTTATAAATTTGCCCACTGAAGTTAATATGTCGTTTGGAGAACCTCTGTGCTCTAACACGGCAATTTTAGTTTCAGGAAAGTCCACAATTTTAACCTGTGGTGAAGGTGTAGTATTTATCATTTTATCAACTCTGTTATTTAATCTTTGGTTTAGTTGATGTTCAAGTGTCTGCCAATGTTGCCAATTCGGATTTTTTCTAAATTGAGAAGGGGTCTGAACAAAAACATTTTTAAAGGCACGGGAAAATGATTCACTGTTTTGAAATCCAGCGTTAAATCCTATTTCTGTAATAACAATCTGTTTTCTGAAACTCAGTTGATAAGCTGCTTTTTTCAGTCGCTGTAATTGAATGTATTTTGCAACGCTAATACCTAAAAATGCAGAAAACTGTCGATGAAAATGGTACTTTGAATAAAATGATATGTCGCACAAAAGTTCGATCGTTAAATTTTGTTCAAGGTGTTCATTAATATAATGAAGTATATTTTCAAATTGTTTATTACTTGAGTTAATCATAATTTCAGTTGTATACCAGTTGCATTAATAAATTGAGCAATATTCAATGAGGATAAATTGCCAATAGCATAGGTTTTTTGCTCCAGGCAAAACCTAAGTACCGACATCGACGTGCATGGATGCACTAATGCAGCGAAGGCATGGATGCCTAAGAGCTGCCATGTCGGCACAGGTTTTTAGTTCCAGACAAAACCTAAGTACCGACATCCATGTCGGCAACGTAGCTAGTGGTGATTTAGACCATTTGAAGATGATCACTTAATTATTGTAATTGGTATTATTGCCTTTGAAGAGTATTATGGGGATTTATAATAATAATTTCCTGACAGATCTTGCTAAAGTTGAATTTTATTCGTTGAGGCAGTAAAAAGGCTGAGTATTGAAATAATTAGCCTTTTGGTAGTTATTGCCCATCCAGAAACAATGTCTACTGCGGACGTCCCACTGGCACAAACTAAATACCACTAGATAAAGTTATTTAGAATGACTAAACGCCCATATCTAGTAGCGTTTATATTGCACCATTGGATCGCCCTCGCTACGACCCTGTTTCTGGATGGGCACTAACTAGATTGTTATTTTCTAATTTTTACCTGCTTCTTTACCTGCTTCTTTACCTAGTAAAGTAAAAATTTTCTTTGCAATATCAGTATTATCTTGAAAGCCGGAGAATATTTTACTTTGAGGACCGAATGCGAAAACAGGCACATCAATAGCTGTATGAGTAGCAGAACTTTGACCTTCGTGGCTAAATCCTCCCCAGCCTGTGTTGGTTCTTATGTCTATAATATTCTTTATTTCAACAAGTATAGCGCTGTAATTATTAAGTTTTATTTTGTCTTTTTGTAGCTTAAGAGAAAGATTTTGATATTCTTCAATATTTTTTTGAGCTTCTCCCTTAGCATCTGACAATGCCATCATTTCATTGATTGATAGTGAAAAATTTAATATTTTTTCTGTCTGTTCTTTGCTGAGTTTTTCATTGGCAAATTTAATAGCAAATGCATATGGTGAAATTGTCATGGTTCTCAGTATATCTGGCTGCCATGAGTAATGACTTTTTTCAAGCCCAGTTTTGTTACCAATACTAAAGCCTCCGGTACTATGATCAGCTGTTACCACAACTAATGTGTCAGGGTGATGTTCAACGTAATGTTCCAGATATTCCAAAGTTTTTGCTAAATCATCCATTTCAGCCATTGCTGAGGTAATATCATTGTTATGGCCGGCCCAGTCTATCTGGCTTGCTTCAATTAGCATAAAATAGCCATTTTCACCTTCAAGATGATGAACCGCTGCTTTAGTCATGGCTGCCAATCTGTGCTTGTTAGTATCGTCCAGTGCCCAGGGTAATCCGGAATCAGCAAACAAACCTAATACAGGTTTTTCTTTTGGCAAAGAAGTTAAGCCTTCATATTTGTCAATATAATGAAAACCTGCTTCTTTAAATTCAGTCACTAAATTTCTGTCTTTTCTGATAAAGTACTTCCAGCCACCACCTAAAATAAGGTCAGCTTTAATGCCGTTATCAATGTAACTATCGGCAATTTGGCTGTAATTTTGTCGGGTTACATTATGTGATAAATATGAAGCAGGGGTGGCATGATTAACGTGTGAAGTTACGATAACACCTGTTTTTTTACCATTTTTCTTCGCCCATTCCAGTACGGTTTTAACGGGCATTTTATTTACATCTACTGAAATTGCGCCGTTATAAGTTTTTACCCCGGTAGCTAAAGCTGTAGCGGCTGCGGCTGAATCAGTAATATATCCTGAAATTCTCGCTGGATAGGTACTACTTTGACCAACTAAATGACGATCAAAAACGGTTTGTTCTATTTTATCTGTTGCAGGATCATCATTAAAATAACGATATGCACTGGTATAAGCGGGTCCCATGCCATCGCCAATAATCATGATAATGTTTTTAGGCGCAGTAGTCTGGATAAAAGTATTCTGGGGAGAAGTTGTCTGGGTGCAAGCTATAGGGCTCAGACACAGGAGTAATGTGGGTAGCAATTTTTTCATTTAATTTCCAATTATTATTATTGTAGTTAGTGTCCATCTCGTGTTATTGGCTCGCCCGCTACGACCACGTTACGATCTCGTTTCTGGACGGACACTAGCTAATAATTTACTGTTTAAGTTCTACTGGGTCAAGCTCAAGATCAACCCAGACAAGTCTATGGTCTGAAGAAGCTTGTCTATTTTTAATCAAACGAAAAGTTTCATCAATTTCCAAGGGCCAGAAAACAGCACAATCTTTAATTTTCCAGCCAGTTGTTGACGGTAATACGTAATCGGCTCTCATTCTCCAATAAGCGGTATGGTTGACACTGTTGGGGTTCTCTATATTATTGGCTTTTCCTCCTGCACTTGCAGGTTTGGGATCTTGAATGTTTTTATGTGTTAACAGTGATGTTATAGCTGAATTGATCGCGTCACCGTCTACGTTTGAGGCATTTTGGTCACCTATGATGACGAAAATTTGATTATGGGATAATCCACCTTTAATGTTTTTGTCATCGTAAATATAGTTGCCATAATCAGGTGTAATGTAGTCATGCCAGAATCTGATTTCATCATGATTTCTTTTGCCATTTCTGTCTTCAGGTCCGTCAAACACGGGGGGAGTGGGATGACTTGCTAAAATGTGTATCGTCTGATTATTGATAATTACAGGGATATCCCAATGAGATTTAGAAGATAAACGCATTACCTGCCATGCCTTATCGTTATGCCAGGGTTTTTGTGTAACAGGGTCAAAGGGGCGTAAGGCATCTGGCATATCTTTCCATTTAAAATTTTGAAAAGTGCGTATTTTTTCAATATCCAGTGGGTATTTTGAAAGTAATGCCATACCAAAATGTCCGGGGAAGTAACCAAAACCATAAGTGTCAGCAGGCGAATTATCAATTTCTCCATTGTTATTCAGGTCTAAATTGGCTTTAACGCCAGTATTTACAGAACCTTGGTAGAAATATGGGTAATTAACAGCTGCTTGCTTATTTTGACTAACAGACAAATATTTATCGATAAATATTTTTAAATTTGTAGTGCTGTTGTTCAGGCGATCGAATTCATTAAGTAAAATAATATCAGGATTGATTCGTTGAATAATTTCTGCGATATTTTTAATTTGTTGATTATCATTATTCAGAGCTTCTGATAGTTCGTTACCAGTCACATTAGCTGATTGGCCCTGAACTCTATCAATATAATTTAGTGCTTCCATACTAACATTGAATGTCGCTATACGAATATTGTTGTTTGGTACGATTGCTGTTTCCTCATTTTTGAATGGGGCTGCCATAAGAGTGCCCGACACTAAGTTAGTGAATAACAGGGTTAATGCAATGATTTTCAATTAAAATTCCTATTGTGTTATTTTTTTAGTCCGCAACCACGTAAAATGATGTCTGTTAAAAATTGGGTGACTTGTTCTATATCTTCTGGTTCATATTCAGCACGATTCATTATCGTTAATATTTGAGCTTCGAAATCTGCGTAATGTTGAGTTGATGAAAAAATAAGAATAATTAAGCTTACCGGGTCAATATCCTTCATTTCTCCATTGTCGACCCAATGTTGGAATAGTTTTGCTTTTTCTCTTACCCATTGTCTTAAATAAGTTCTGGCAAATTCTTTTAAATGGGGTGCTCCCTGGATCACTTCCATGGCATGCATTTTTGATGCACTAGGATAGGTAAAAGACATTTTAACTTTTGCCGCAATAAATTTTTCAATGGCAATTTTTGGACCGTCTTCTATGACGATATCACCAATGCCTTCGTCCCACATATTCAGTGTTTGTTCTAGGACTGCATGATAAAGGTTTTCTTTATTTTTAAAATAATAGAGAATATTGGCCTTAGGTAAACCTGCTCGATCTGCAATAGATTGCACAGTTGCACCTTTAAATCCTTGTAAAATAAATTCTTGTTGAGCTGCATCCAAGATTTTTTCCTGGCTTTTAGCTCTAATATTACTTTGTTTTCCCTGTTTTTTATTCTCTGCCATTTAATCTCAACCTATCTATGGTTAAATTTTATTATACGAATTTCTTAATGGTTAGCATCTAGTGTAGCACTTTTGTTATTTTCGAATCTATTGACCATTAGGTCAGATTGTTATTTTGTTATAAAAGCTTATATGTACCATACAAGTTCAATTGATTTAATCACCTTCCTAACCTCTTGGTCAAGTTTATGTGGTTGTAAATTTTAATTGTTACATTTTAATCTGTTTGTTAATAAATAATGACTAATAAAAATAAGGTGTTCTTCTATCCTATTTATATATAAATCATACACTAAGATTTCTATTTTCCTTACTCTAGTCTACACTTAATTTTGAGATGACTTATATAGTGAATGATTAACGCTATTGTAATAAAAATGTAAAAAATCTCTATTTTAATTTTTCGAATGATCGCAAGGAGCATAAGCGGTTATTTTAATCGCTTTATAAAATGGTAAGCATTAAGACAATTGAACGAAAAATAGTCTCTCTCGCTCACTGGAAAGTTTATTTTAACTTTTTGTTTTTTTTAAGCTAAGAGAAATAAACCAAGCCATTGCATGGTTGAGTGTTCTGAATAATTAAAGTTGAGTTATAAAAAAAACAATAACTATTTTTACAAACCAATTACACATACACAATTAGGAAAGTATTATGTTTACTCAAAATAAGTTAAGTCGTATTACAGTAGCTATTGCTCTGTCGGTTGGATTGACTACTGCTGCTGTGGCGGAAACATCTTCTGCAATTCGTGGCGTTGTATCGACAGAAGCAGGAACAGTAATTTCTGGCGCGTCTGTGACATTAACTGATACACGAACAGGTACTGTGAAAGTGCTAACGACTAACGAATCAGGTCGATTCAGTGCTATAGGCCTGCGTGTTGGTGGTCCATATACGTTAATTGTTAAAAGTGAAGCGGGATCAAGAACAATTAAAGACGTTTATTTAAACCTGGGTGAACCAGCTTATTTGAAAGTTGCCCTTATATCTGAAAGTACAATAGAAAAGATTGTAATAACGGGTCGCTCGTTTGGCATTATGCTTGAGGCAAAAGGTCCTTCGGCTAATTTTAATTTCGCAGATTTACAAGCTCAGCCTTCAATTTCACGTGATATAAAAGATGTTATTGCTAATGATCCCCGCATTGTTATTGATGTTAGCAACACTGATGCAGTTCAATGTGCTGGCGCAAACAATCGTTATAATAGTATGACTGTTGACGGAATTAAGCAGAATGATAATTACGGCTTGAATGGGAATGGTTATCCTACTGAACGTTTACCATTCCCATTTGATGCAATTGATCAAATTGCGGTTGAATTGGCTCCTTTTGATGTTCAATACGGTGGTTTTACCGGGTGTAATATTAATGCAGTCATTCGTTCGGGTACTAATGAATTCCATGGTAATGTTTTTGTGGATTACAACAATGAATCACTGCAAGGTGATGAAATTAACGGTCAAAAATTTAATGTGCCGGATTTTAGTGAAAAACGGTATGGTTTTGCCATAGGTGGTCCAATCATTAAAGATAAGTTGTTCTTTTTTGCGGCGTATGAAAAACATAATCCTACCGAAATTTTTGATGATGGTCCTGAAGGAGCTGGTTTTCCTTCGCCTATTGTAGGCCTTACGGTTGCCGACTTTGAAGAAATTGCAAATATAGCGAGCAGTGTCTACGGTTATACAGTCGGAGATATAGCCAGATTTGCAGACGAAGCTGAAGAAAAGAAGTTATTGAAAATTGATTTTAATATTAATGAAGATCATCGAGCTTCTCTAACCTATCAAAATACAAATGGTAACAATATAAGATCTACTGGTACGGGATCAAGCAGTTATGCAGCTAACGATCGTTATTATAAAAGAGCTAATAAACTAACAACATATTCTGCTCAGTTTTTTTCTGATTGGACAGATAATTTCTCGACTGAGATCAGGATAGGCAAGGCGGAAATAAAAAATGGACAAACTCCGGTAAATTCTGATCCTGATTTTGGTGATTTTGAAATTAGTGATGTAGTACCGGGGGTGGATGTCTTCTTTGGTATAGATCAATATCGTCAGGCAAATAGCCTTGCATACGATACGGACAGTCTTAAATTTGCAGGTACTTATTTTCTTGATGATCATGAGATCACCGGTGGATTTGAATATGAAGCGGTAGATGTCTTCAATTTATTCGTGCCACGCAGTCAAGGTCGGTTTCAATTTGCTTCTCTTGATGATTTCAGAAACGGTTTAGCTGATCGTATTCGTTATAATATTCCTCCTTCACTTGATGCTAATGACGGAGCTGCGGAGTTTACGCTTGAAACGACTACCATGTATTTACAAGATCGTTTTACCGTTAACGATGAACTGACTTTAACTTTTGGTTTACGCTACGACAGCTGGGATAGTGGGGATACACCAACGATTAATATCAATTTTTTACAACGTTATGGTTTCCGTAATTCTACTGCACCTGATATGGATTTAATTCAACCTCGTTTTGGTTTTAACTATGTTCTTGATGACACCACCTTTATTTATGGTGGCGTTGGTTTGTTCGCAGGTGGTAATCCTAATGTCTGGATGTCTAATAACTATTCAAATAATGGTTTATTGATCAGTGCTTCTGATGTTAGCAGAGGCCAGGGAAATTCCGATGAAGAAAACGCCCTTATTGATGCGGCTTTAGATGCCAGTAATACGGCGAATTTTGGTTTTGAATTACCTCAGCTGTCGGTGTCCAGTTTAGTGGGGGGTGATGGTGCTGTTAATGCGCTTGATAAAAATTTTGAAGTACCGGCTCTTTGGAAATATAACATTGGTCTTAAAAAAGAATTTGAAAGTGGATTAGTAACAGGTGTAGATTTAATCTACTCCAGACAGAAAAACAGCCCTAAATCACATCCATTAAATACGGTTAAAATCGGTACAGCACCTGATGATCGTCCTATTTACAAGGACGTAGATTTACTTGATCCTGATTGCGTTTCAGCTCCCGCTGGTGCGGATTGTAGTGGTCGTTCAACGACAGATTACATTTTGACTAACGCAGATAAAGACGGCTCTGCGACTATTCTTTCGTTTTTTGCCAACCAGCAGTTTGACAATGGTTTCAAATTTTCTGCTGGTTATGCTTTCATGGATGCCGAAGAAGGCAGTCCAATGAATTCTTCAACTGTTAGTTCAAACTTTGGTAATTTGTCTGTTAAGGATTTGAATAATCCGGCAATAGCAACGAGTAACTATGAAATTCGTCACAGACTGACACTGAATTTGTCATATTCGCATGAGTTTATTTCTGGCTATGCGAGTACTGTAAATATGTTCGCTCAGAGAGTTAAAGGTAAAGCTTTCAGTTGGACATTTGATAATGACCCTGGTTTTGGTGATGAAAGATCTTCTGAAGATCGTAACTTGCTTTATGTGCCTTTGGAAAATGACCCTTTGGTGAATTATGCCGATGGTTTCGATTTGACAGCATTCAATCAATTCATATCTGATCATGGGCTTGAAGGAAGTCGGGGAACAATACTTGACCGTAATAGCGCTCACAGTAGCTGGTGGACAAGGGTTGATTTAAAGTTCACTCAGGAGATCCCAGGTATTCTACAAGGACACAAAGGAAATATTTTCTTTTCAATTAAAAATCTGGGGAATTTTATAAATGATAAATGGGGGACATATGAGCAAGTTGATTTTGAGCACAATGCCCCTGTAGTGGATGCAACAATTGTTGATGGTAAGTATCTTTATACAAACTTTGATGGATTCAGAGGTCAGAGTATTGATGCTGAAGCATCAGCCTGGCATGCGGTTATGGGCGTAAATTATAAATTCTAATAATTGTGTGCTCAGGTAAGAATTTCCTCACTGTGTGGTGATTTACACCTGAATAACTGGAATAGTAAAACAAACACCGAACATGAGAATGTTCGGTGTTTTTTTATTTATTTATTTGTTTGTTTATTTATCACCATCACCATCATTATTATGATTATATTTAACGGTTTACCCTACCATTAAGCCGATACAAAATGCCTTTGTTGGCTTTTTATTTGCTATTATTTTTTTGATAATAATTGACCAAAAGGTCAAATAATTGGTTTTTTGTAATTGCTTTCTATATACTTGCGCCTGTTTAATTTTCATTATTTAACTAGAGATTAATATTTAAGGCTAGATTTCAAATTAGCTACTATGAAATGGGAATGCGAATCTGTCCATTTATGATCGAGAACTATCTTTTTAGTTTTATTGGATAGTGGATTATTTGGCTTGTTATTCACATATTAATGATGTTTAATTAAATTGAACTTTTTCTTGACTCACTAGTCAGGTTCCCGTTTGTGAAATTATAATTTTTGAATTATAATTTTTGAATTTTAATTTTTAAATATGTTTACTGGTAGTGTCATATAAATGTAAAGATTCTCTGTTTTAATTTCTGGAAAATAATAAATAGAAGCGATAATTGAAAATGCTTCATATAGATAATTATAAAAATATTAAATATTAAAATATAAACCACCACAAGGAAACAAGATGAAAACTCATCGTCTCTCACGCATCACTGGCGCGTTAGTACTTGCACTTGGCTTAACGACATCAGCAATGGCTAATGAAACCTCGTCAGGCATATCTGGTAAAATATTAAATCCGACAGGGCAAGCAGCTCCAAACACAACAATTATTGTTACTCATATCCCGACGGGAGCCACGAAAACAGTAGTAACAAACGATTCTGGTAGTTATAACATTCGTGGTTTGCGCGTAGGCGGGCCATATAAAGTTGTTATAGATTCTGACGATTTTAAAGACCAGAAACATGCAGGTATATATCTTGAGGTGGGCAAGCAATTTCGTTTATCAACTAATTTAGACGTTGATAACATTGAGCGTATTGCTGTAACAGGAAGCAAGATCTCCGGCTTTACTAATTCGGGTTCTTCTGGTTCTTGGGGAGCAGACGAGATAATTAAAGCAGCTGGTGGTAACCGAGATTTAAAAGATATTCTTAGATCAAATCCACTTGTTACCATTGGTACTGGTAGTGACGCTGAAATGTCAATTGCTGGTACAAATCCACGATTTAATAGTTTTACTGTTGATGGTGTAAAACAAAATGATGATTTTGGCTTAAATAAAAATGGTTACCCAACGCAGCGTTCACCTATTTCAATTGATGCTATTGAGCAAGTGAGTGTAGAAACATCACCTTTTTCAGTAAGAAATGGCGGTTTTTCCGGTGGTCAGATTAATGCTGTTACTAAATCTGGTACCAATGAGTTCCATGGAACTTTATCTTATGAAAAAGATTCAGACAGTTGGGCTGGTACACCAAAAGATTTATACGGTAATGATGCAGAGTTAGAATTTGAATCAACAACTTATGCGGCAACTATTGGTGGTCCAATTATTGAAAATAAGTTGTTTTTCTTTGCTTCATATGAAAATTTTGACAGACCAACCTCTGTAGAATGGGGTCCTGCGGATGCATCAGGAGCAAATAAAGCGGTTGCTACTTTAGACCAATATAATCGCATCAGAGAAATTGCTCAATCAGTATACGGTGTTGATCCAGGTACTTGGGATGCGCGACCGGAAGAAACTGATGAAAAAATATTAGTTAAAGTTGATTGGAATATAAATGATGATCATCGTGCTGCTTTTACCTATCAGAATACTGAAGGTAACGTAACGCGAAACATGTCCACCAAGAAGTCTGAATTAAAATTATCAAGTCATTGGTATAATAAGAATGAAAAATTAGAAACATTCGCTGCTCATTTTTATTCAGATTGGTCTGATAACTTTTCTTCTGAAATAAAACTAGCGTGGAAAGATGTAGAAACTGAACAGGCGTCAAACAATAAGTTAATGGGTGACGTTACTGTTGATGTAACTGATCACGGCGAGAGTGTAACTTTTGGTTCAGACAAATACCGCCATGGTAATGCACTGAGCAATGAGACCTTTTCATTCCGTGCCTTGGGTGAATATCTCTATGATGACCACGAAATTAGTTTTGGTGTAGAGTACGATACAATAAGTGTCATTAATTTGTTTGTGCCAAGCTCATTAGGTGAATGGGGTTTTGATAGCATTGATGACTTTGAAAACCGTGAAGCTAGTTATATGGCATACGCTAATGCCTACACTAACAATCAAGCAGATGCTGAAGCACGTTTTACATTTGTAACAACGACATTCTTTATTGAAGATTCGTTTGATTTAACTGACGAAATACGTGTTACTGCTGGTTTACGTTATGAAACAATTAGTTCAGATGATGAACCTACTCATAATACTAATTTTGAGGCACGTTATGGTTTCTCAAACTCTGAAAGTCTTGATGGTGAAAGTATTCTTCTACCAAGAGTTGGTATTGAATGGCAAGCTACGGATGATATAATTGTTCGGGGCGGAATTGGTAAATTTAGTGGTGGTAAACCAAATGTCTGGTTGTCTAACGCATACAGTAATGATGGTATTACTAATGTAAGTGCAAACAACGTAAGTGATTATTTGTCTAACGTAGATATTACTCAAGTACCACAAGGTGTACTCGATGGTATGGTTTCAGGTGATGGTAATACTAACGTAACTGATCCTAATTTGAAATTACCGACAGATTGGCGTTCAAGTGTAAGCTTAGATTACACATTTTCTTTACCTGAATTAGGTGATGATTGGTTATGGACTGCTGAATTTATCTATGTTGATAAAGAGGATGATTTATTCTGGCAAGATTTAACGCGTCAGTTTGTTGGTACAACAGCTGCTGGCCGTAAACTTTATCAACCAATTGATGTTTTAACAGGTGAAGCGACTCAGCGTTTTGACATACTGATGAAAAACGCAAATAAAGATGGTGATAGTAAAATATTTACTACCAGTTTGAGTAAATATTTTGATAATGGTTTTGGTTTTAATGCTTCATACACTAATCAAAATGTTACTGAAGGTACACCAGGCACATCATCAACTTCAATGTCGAACTTTAAATATCCTGTAATGGTAGATCGTAACCATGCTCAATTAGGGCCAGGTTCGTATGAAATTGAACATGCTTTCAAGCTGAATATCAACTATTCACATGAATTTATTGAAAATTATGCAACAGCATTTAATTTGTTTTTTGAAAGACGTTCTGGTCGTCCAATTAGCTGGATATTAAATACGTATAAAAATGCTCAATTTGGTGATCAAACAGAGTTTTACAAAAGTAGTACGTATTTACCTTATATTCCAACAGGAGCTGATGATCCAAATGTTGTATTGGATGGCACAGATTGGAATACATTTTCTACCTTTTTAGATGAAACTGGTTTAACTCAGTATGCAGGCGGTTATGCACCTAAAGGTTCGGGAAGAGCGCCTTGGATAACGAGAATGGATCTTACTATTACTCAAGAGTTACCTGGTTTCATGGAAGGCCATAAAGGTGAGTTTTTCTTAAGTATTAAAAACTTATTAAATATGATAGATCATTCTAAAGGTCAGGCAGTACGAAGCGAATATGGCACACACTATGTGGCAGATGCGAGTATTGATGATCAAGGTCGTTATGTTTATGAAGAACCATACAATGATTTTAGTTCGAAAAACTATTCAATGGTTGATATTGATGAGTCAGCTTGGGCTATTAAAATGGGCGTACGTTATAGATTTTAAGTAATTTATTCGTTACCTATATTGGTAACTTATATTGGTAACTTATATTGGTAACTTAAATTAGTAACTTAAATTAGTAACTTATATTCGTAATTAATAAAAGCCGGGCCTTTGTGTCCGGCTTTTTGTTTGCCAGTCTATAATAAATTTGTCCACTTGGAAGAAACTATAAATACTGCCCTTTAATCAATAGATATTAATTTTACCACCTGTAGACACCACCCCACATAAAATTAACAAACACCTGTTATTTAACATTATTTTTTATTGATGACACAAAATGTTAAACTAAATATTCATTATTAACTTGCACAAATTTTTAACTAAGATATAGTTAACTTGACCATGTGGTCAAGTTATTAAGGAGTTATATGTCCAATCAATCATTTAATGACTGGCAACCGCTGGTAGAGAAAGCAAAACAAGCTTCACAAAATGCCTATGCACCGTATAGTCATTTTAGTGTAGGTGCTGCTGCGTATACATCAACAGGTAAAATCATTGCTGGTTGCAATGTTGAAAATGCCTCTTTTGGCTTAACCGTTTGCGCAGAAAGAAATTGTATTGGGCATGCTGTTGTCAATGGCGAGCAAAAGTTTACTTCTATGGTGATTTATACCGAACAAACAAAATTAACACCACCTTGTGGGGCTTGTCGTCAGGTTATTGCAGAATTTTTTGAAAGTTCAGCTCAAGTGATGGCAGTGAATCATTTAGATCAAAGAAAGATTTGGTCTGTTTTTGAATTGTTACCCGATGCCTTTACGCCACAAGATCTTATTAATAAAGATTAAGACATAGGATTTTACTGAATGTTATTACCCCAAGAAATTATTCGAATAAAACGCAATGGTGATTCTTTATCATCAGAGCAAATATCATCATTTGTCGATGGTCTGGTAAGCAATAAATTTAATGATGCTCAAGTTGGTTCTATGGCGATGGCTATTTTTCAGCAAGGCATGAATACCGAAGAAATTGTTGCTTTGACTACCTGTATGATGAATTCAGGTGATGTTCTTAGTTGGCCTGAATTAGATGCTCCCATTGTTGATAAGCATTCAACGGGTGGTGTCGGTGATAAAGTAAGTTTTATGCTTGCTGCAATTGTTGCTGCTTGTGGCGCTTATGTTCCTATGATATCTGGACGTGGACTTGGTCATACGGGTGGAACAGCGGATAAACTTGAAAGTATTGAAGGTTTTAATGTTCAACCTAGCATTGCTGAATTTAAACGCATTACTAAAGAAGTGGGCGTAGCCATAATCTCCCAAACTGAAAACCTGGCTCCGGCTGACAAACGTTTATATGGTATTAGAGACGTGACCGGCACGGTTGAGTCTATACCTTTGATCACAGCATCAATATTATCAAAAAAACTATCTGCCGGGCTTGATGTTTTAGTGATGGACATTAAAGTCGGTAATGGCGCTATGATGCACGACATTGAACAAGCTACGGCTCTTGCCAGAAGTATTGTCAGTGTTGCAAATAGTGCAGGGGTGAAAACTCAAGCCATTATTACTGATATGAATCAGGTATTGGGAACAACGGCAGGTAACGCGCTTGAAATTTATGAAACGGTTAAATATTTAACCGGGAAACAACGTGAACCGCGTTTGCATTTAGTTGTTGTTACTCTGGCAAAAGCTATGCTGATGAATACAGGCATTGCCTCTGACGACGCCAGTGCGCAAATTCTGGTTGATAATGCTTTATCATCAGGTAAAGCAGCAGAAAAGTTTGAGATGATGATTGCAGCGCTTGGTGGACCTAAGGACTTAATTGAAAATCCTTGGAACTCTATGACCAAAGCGACGATGATTCAAGAGGTGCTGGCACCAGCGCACGGTTATATTACAGGAATGCAAACCCGTGATATTGGCATGACAGTTGTCGGTATGAAAGGCGGTCGTTTAGCCAATGATGATAAAATTGACCATAGTGTGGGTTTTGATCGTATTTTGCCCGTTGGCACTGTCGTTAATAAAGGTGATGTAATTGCACGGGTTCATGCTAATAGCGAAGACGTTATTGCATATGCCAGCCAAAAATATATCAAGGCTGTTGATATTTCAGAATCTGCAGGTGAAGTCTTCCCTGTGATATATCAGACGATAAACTAATAGGCTTGGCTATGTCCTGTTAAGTGTGGGGCTACGATCGTAATTCATAGTTTTATTATTTATTTATCAGATTAAGATTTCTGCGCGTAGTCAGGATGGGTTAGCCGAAGGCGTAACCCATCAATTTTTTATTTTGTATAAAACTTCTCTTTATAAAACCTAAACTTACAAAGTTCCAAATATTTTGTCACCAGCATCACCCAATCCGGGCAAAATATAACCTTGCTCGTTGAGCTTTTCATCAATTACACCTAGAAACAAATCAACATCAGGATGATGGTTTGTTATTAATTCGATACCTTCAGGTGCAGCAACTAAAAAGATGGCGATAATATTTTTACAACCTGACTCTTTAAGCAGTTTGATTGTGTCATTGGCCGTACCGCCGGTTGCAAGCATAGGATCAATAATAATGGCTGTTCTGCTTTCTATATCATTTATGATATTTTGATAATAGACTTCAGGCTGTAAAGTTTCTTCATTACGCTGTAAACCTACAACACTAATTTTTGCACAGGGTAATATTGATAATGAACCATCCAGCATGCCTAAACCAGCTCTTAAAATTGGTACTAAAGTAGGTTGTTTATCAGCAAGCATCGGGGTGGAAATATCACCCGACCAGCAAGTAAGTGGCTTCTGAGTTAAAGCCATATTTGTGGTCGCTTCTATGGTTAGTATGCTGGCAATTTCTCGGGTGAGCTCCCGAAATGATTTTACTGAAATTTGATGATCTCTTAACAGACTGATCTTATGTTTTACCAAGGAATGTTTACTTTCATATACTGCCATTATTTTTCCTTTGTTAATTAATTTGTTCTTTCTAACTTTTTAAATTTGTTTCTTGTTGTCTGTATTTAATAATGCAATTAGCTATGTTGTTGTTAACTATGGCTGAGACTATAACAAACTGTTTTATAATGCTTATTAGTTAAACTATTTTAATTTTTTTAAAGTCGAAATTTTACCTCTCAGGATGGGTTAACCGCAGGCGCAATCCGTAAAAATACATATTTATCAATTGGTTAGTGGTTAAGTGAACGCCAAGTGTGATAGGTTACGCCGTTGGCTAACCCATCCTGAGTTCAAATCTTGAACCTGTACTTCTAAGTTGCTTATTGCAACAGGTATTAGCTTGTTTCTAACCAGACAAGCTCTTTAAAGTGAGCGCGGCAAAGTGGCTCATAGCGTTCATTACCGCCTACTTCCACTTGTTCTCCGCCTGTGACAGCATTTCCGTTACTATCAAGTCTAATAACAAAGTTTGCTTTACGGCCACAATGGCAAATAGTTTTAAGTTCGACTAATTTATCTGCCCAGGCGAGTAGGGCAGCACTGCCGGAAAAGGTTTGTCCCAGAAAGTCGGTGCGTATTCCGTAGGCAAGTACCGGGATATGTAATGAATCAACAATGTCTGTTAATTGTTTCACTTGATCGGCAGACAAAAATTGGGCCTCATCAATTAACACACAATCAATTTTTTGTCGCTGATGTAATTCTTCAATGTCACTGAATAATGTTGTGTCTTCATTAAATAAGAGAGCGTCGGCATCAATGCCTAAACGAGATGCTACTTTACCTTTTGCAAACCGATCATCAATTTGTGAGGTATAAATAACGGTGTTCAATCCTCTTTCCTGATAATTATAAGAAGATTGTAATAAATGCGTCGATTTGCCGGCATTCATAGAGGAATAATAAAAATAGAGTTGTGCCATAGTTTCTTTAGTGTCTTGTGTTATTGTTATTAGAAATACTCATGCTAATCAGCATAAATAAGTAGCTATGTTATCTAGGCTATATTAAGAAAAAGCCTTTTCATTGTTAAATGAAAAGGCTGTTAATTCTAGACGGATTTACGCGCCATAGGGCACCCAGATATTTTTTATTTCGACTGATTTTCTTAAAAACAAATCAGATCCAATTTGTTTATCATCAAACCAATCATATTGTTTACCGTAATTAACCCAGGTTCGTTTCATTGTAGCGGCCGCTTCAAATTCAACTGATTTACTGCCTTCTTCAGAGCCCCAATACCAGAAGCCATCTATATCATAGTGTTTAGCAAGAGTATCGGTCAATACATCTCTGTCACCCGTGATAATATTAATAACGCCACCAGGAAGGTCTGAGGTATTTAGAATTTGATAAAAATCAGTCGCCAGCAATGCTGTTTGCGATGATGGTACAAAAATAACCCGATTTCCCATTGCGATAGCTGGCATGATGGTAGAAATCATTCCTAAAAATCCAGCTTCTTCAGGTGCTACAATAGCAATGTTTCCAACAGCTTCTTTCATTGCCAAGGTTACGATACGCTGTGGTGGTGAATGGATCTGACCTTCATACTTATCAGCCCATGCTGCGCTGGTGAAAATACGGCTGATGGATAATTCTATTTCTTTTTTTGCATCAGCGATAGATTTACCGGTAAGTTGAACAATACGTTTGGCGAATTCTTCAGCTCTGGCATCTAAATTTTCAGCAATAAAATATAAGACTTGCGCGCGGTTGTGGGCGGTAGCGCTTGTCCAGGGACTTGCTTTATTGGCTGCTTCTACAGCATTTCGAACATCTTTTCTGCTACCGTCTGGAACTTCAGCAATTTGTGTACCTGCTGCATCAAACACAGGTAGACTATAGCCACTGTCTGGACGTGCTTGTTTACCTCCAATGTAAAGCTTAGGCGTACGATCAATATTGGCAATGTCTGCATTGCTTGTTTTGGCTTTTGGCTTGGCTGTTTTTTTAACAGGAGCTGAAAGTTTAGCTAACCAGCTTTCCTGAATATATTCATAAAGTCCTTCTTTACCACCTTCACGGCCAAATCCAGATTCTCTGTAACCACCAAATCCACATGAAGCGTCAAACATGTTAGTACAGTTTATCCAAATTGCTCCCGCTTTAATTTTAGGGGCAACATCCAGAGCTAAATTAATGTTTTCAGACCAAACACTTGCAGCTAACCCATAACGGCTGTTATTCGCTATTTGAACGGCTTCTGCAGGTGTTCTAAAGGTCATTGCCACTAGAACAGGACCAAAAATTTCCTGTTGAGCGACAGTAGATGCCGGCTCTACATTAGTCATTAATGTAGGAGGGTAGTAACAACCATTATCAGGCACAGGCTCTTTGGGTTGATGCAAGGTTGCGCCTTCGCTCACGCCAAGTGCAACCATTTTTTTAATTATGGCCAGTTGAGTAGGATCAATAATTGCACCCATATCAATTGATTTACACAGAGAGTCACCAACAACCAGCTTGTTCATTCTTTCGGTTAGTTTCTTTGTTAGTTTTTCAGCAATAGATTCCTGCATTAATAAACGCGAACCCGCACAGCAAACCTGGCCCTGATTAAACCAAATAGCGTCAACAACACCTTCAACCACACTGTCCAGATCGGCATCTTCAAATACTATGAAAGCAGACTTTCCTCCTAGTTCCAGTGAGACTTTCTTACCGGTACCAGCGGTTGCTTTTCGAATAATACGACCAACAGAAGTTGAACCTGTAAAAGCGATCTTGGCAATATCTTGATGTTCTACAATTGCCTGACCTGCTGTACCATCACCTAAAATAAGGTTAAATACACCTTTGGGTAAATTTATTTCATCACAAATCTGCGCAAATAATACGGCAGTCGCAGAGGTGAACTCTGCTGGTTTTAAAATGACGGTATTACCCATAGCTAAAGCTGGTGCTACTTTCCAGGCCAACATTAATAATGGGAAGTTCCATGGAATTATTTGACCAACAACACCTAAAGGTTGATAACCGGGGAATTCTGAATCCATCAATTGTGCCCAACCGGCATGATGGTAAAAATGTCTGGCAACAAGCGGCATATCTATATCTCTAGATTCTCTGATAGGTTTACCATTGTCTAAAGTTTCTAATACCGCGAATAAACGGCTATGTTTTTGTAATTGTCGGGCCAGGGCATAAAGGTATTTTGCCCGGGCATGTCCGCCAAGTTTTTGCCATTGGGCTTGAGCGGCACCAGCTGCTTTTACTGCAGAATCGACATCTTTTTCATTGCCTTGTGCAACTTTTGCCAGCACTTCTAAATTTGCAGGATTCTGACTGTCAAAATATTCTTTAGCTTGAGGCTGTTGCCATTGACCATTGATGTAGTGATCAAAAGTATTTTTTTTATCTTTTAACCATTGCATTGCAGCAGAGCTGTTTTCAGATGACGGACCATATTCCATGTTATTAAAAATCTCTTTTATTGACATAATGAATTCTCTTTAATTGGTTTAATTATTCGGTTTTGCTTAACTGTTTTTTATCAATTTTTTTTGTTAAGCCTAACTTATGGCGTGTCGATAGCTTGCCGAATAACTGCCAGTAACAAAGTGTTCTAACTGTCGTTCGATATCGCCCAGCAAGCTGCTGGCGCCAAAACGGAATAAATGAGGATCAAGCCACTCATTACCTAATTCTTCTTTCATTAAAATCATGTATTCAATTGCTTGTTTAGCGGTTTGAATACCACCGGCAGGTTTATAACCTATGGCTATACCTGTTAATTCATAATACTCACGGATAGCGCGCACCATCACTAAACTTACAGGTAATGTTGCATTAACGGGCTCTTTACCGGTACTTGTTTTGATAAAATCAGCACCAGCCATCATACAAACCCAGCTGGCTTTGGCTACATTCGTTAATGTCCCTAATTCGCCTGTCGCTAAAATTGTTTTTATATGGGCATCTTTACAAGCATCACGAAAGTCTTTTACTTCGTCGTATATACCTTGCCAATCACCGGTAAGCACTTTATCACGACTAATAACGATATCAATTTCAGCCGCACCTTCAGAAACAGATGCTTCTATTTCCAGTAGCTTGATATTGTGAGGAGATTGGCCTGCCGGAAAACCGGTTGAAACAGCAGCGATAGGAATATCAGTGCCTTTTAGTGACTCAACAGCAGTTGAAATCATATTATGATAAACACAAACGGCACCAGTGGTTATATTTAACTCGGTTGCATTAAGTGCTTCAAGCAAATCTTGTCTTACAGGCTGTTTGGCTTTTTGACAAAGTCTGCGCACTTTACCCGGAGTATCATCACCAGATAATGTCGTTAAATCGATGAAGGTAATTGCTTTAAGTAGCCAAGCTGCCTGATGTTGTTTTTTTACTGTCCTGCGTTTACCTATTGTAGCTGCTCTACGTTCAACAGCACTGCGATTGATGTTTATGCCATTAATAAAACCAAAGTTTAATGGCATACCCGGATTACGCAGGTCATTATTGGTGTTTTTTTGCAATGCAGATTTACCGGCTACTGCGGTTTTAATGTCCTTATTTTTCATATAAGCACCTAAAATTTAATAGTTAAAAATGAGCTCTGCCAACTTGGGTTGGTTTTGCTTGATTGATTTAATTATGTTGCGTTAACAATCTGTATTTCACTGATCTATATTTAACTAGTACAAAACATTAACACAAAGGATTTGAATCTTGTTCATTTACATAACTAAGTACCAATTTTATCCATTTGTATTGATTTATCTATCTGCTTTGTTTGCATAGATAAATCAATGTCAATTGTGAACAGTGGGTTAGTTCGATAACACATTAATTAATGCTATCGGTAATTGTTACAGTAAGCTCAATATACTTGAGCGTTTAAAGTTATTGGTAGAAAAGCAACTGTTTTTATTTACTATAGCTCTTATCTACCATAGTTATTAGGTACCATAGTTATTGACTAGCACAGCAAAGTAGCTCTATAAGCTAAAAAACAAACCTGCAATTGCTGCGCTCATTAAGTTTGCCAACGTTGCTGCTATCATTGCACGCATACCTAAACGGGCAATATCATGTCTTCTGTTAGGCGCCATAGAACCAATGCCGCCTAATAAAATTGCGATAGAAGAAAGGTTGGCAAATCCACATAATGCGAAGGTTATTATTACCTGCGTACTTTCACTTAATGTATCTTTTATTTCTATAAAATTAACATAAGCAAAAAATTCATTAACCACAATTTTTTGCCCGATAAAGCTTCCTGCCTGCACCATTTCAGAAGTTGGTATACCAATAATAAAAGCAAGAGGTGAGAATAAGTAACCTAGCATCCACTCAATAGTGATGTTTTCATAGCCAAATAAACCAGCAACACCACCAACCAGCGTGTTTAATAATGCGATTAAAGCAATGAATGCAAGTAACATTGCGCCGACATTAACGGCTAATTTTAAGCCAGATGCTGCACCAGATGCTGCTGCATCTATTACATTTACCGGTGGATCTTCTTCTTCCGGTTCTACATCTTCCATGGCTATTTTACTGGGGTCAGTTTCAGGCACAATTATTTTGGCCATTAATAAACCACCAGGTGCTGCCATAAATGAGGCGGCAATTAAATATTTTAAATCTATGCCAAGCCCTGCATAGCCAGCTAAAATTGACCCGGCGACAGAAGCAAGGCCACCGACCATAATGGCAAATAATTCTGACTGGCTCATCTTTGAAATATAGGGACGGATAACTAATGGGGCTTCAGTTTGACCAACAAATATATTTGCTGTTGCAGATAATGATTCAGGTTTACTTGTTCTTAAAAGTTTTTGTAACCCGCCGCCAATAATGTTTATAACAAATTGCATTACACCTAAGTAATACAATACGGAAATAAGTGAAGAGAAAAAGATAATTACCGGTAAAACCCTTACCGCGAAAACAAAACCTACACCATTGCTATACATTTCATCAGAGCCCAGCCCCCCGAACAAAAAGGTTATACCGACTTTTGCACTGTCGATAACGCCTTGTACGCCATTTGAAATAGCCAGAAGTACATCTTTACCAAATGGAATGTATAATACGAAGGCTCCAATTAATAATTGCAATGCGAATGCAAAACCTACGGTACGATAATTAATATCTTTACGATGTCTAGAAAGTAAAAAAGCGATACCTAATAAGACACCCATACCCAATAAACCACGTAGAGCAGATAGTTCCATATAAACCTCATTATAAATATTTTTTGTTTTTTTTTTGACTTTATTTTTTTATAATTTTTAATTGATGCGCTTGTGTTAATTGCCTGATTTTAGCTTTGAGTACTTCAATTGCCATGCGGTTTTTTCCGCCCCGGGTAATAACAATGTCGGCAAATTCTTTAGAGGGTTCGATATATCGGTAATACATAGGGCGAACAGTTTCAATATATTGATTTGTAATTGAATCAACACTACGACCTCGTTCGGCAGTATCTCTTTGAATTCTGCGAATTAAGCAAATATCAAGTGGCGTATCTATATAGACTTTAATATCAAAACAATCAAGTAGTTCTGGATTAGAAAAAAGTAATATACCTTCAACTAGAATTATTTTCGTTGGTTTCAATTCAACGGTTGATTTTAATCTAGTGTGAGTTTTATAGCAGTATTGGGGACATTGAACTGTTTCATCTTTGATAAGAGCAATAAGCTGATCGCGCATCAAACTATGTTCAAAGGCACTTGGGTGATCGTAATTGGTTTTTACACGTTCACTCATAATTAAATTATCCTGGTCTCGATAATAAGCATCTTCCTTAATAATAGAAATACCATCGCCACCGAGTTCAGGTAGAAGTTCATCGAAAATTGTTTGAGCGAACAGTGTTTTCCCCGAAGCAGAGGCTCCGGCAATAGCAATCACTGTTGGTTTAATATTTTGCAAAATATTTGTGCCTTAAGTTGACCAGTTAATAAAAGTTAGTGGTTAGCCCAATACCCTATATTTATAATACATAATTGGAATATTTGTACTGATAATCACAAATCCGGTGATTATAGTAAGCCACTATTATGTTAACGAAAATATTTGGGTGGAAAAACGTCAGTTTTCGTTGCGATATTATTGAAAAATGTTAAATTACCACAACCTGACCAGCTGGTCATTTTTATTATCAGTAAAAGAACAAATAATTCCATAATAATAATAATAATAATAAAAATTTAAAGTTAAAAAACAATATGAAACTAGAGGATAATTTTTAATGAGAAAAAGTAAAATAGTTGCAGCGATTATAGGTGCATCTGTATTGTTAACCCAAGTATATGCTAACGCATCTGATACCTCCTCTTCAATCAGAGGTCAGGTAGTAGATGCATCCGGTTCAGTGTTGTCAAATGTTGTTGTTGAGGTTGTTCATCAACCAACAGGTAAAATCAAAACAGTAACGACCACTGAAGGTGGTATATTCCAACTAAGAGGTTTACCTGTTGGTGGTCCGTACAGCGTTCGTATTTCTGGTGGTACTACGCTTAAATTTAATAATATTAATGACTTGTTTTTACAATTAGGTCAAGCCTCTAAAATTAGCTTAATTGAAGAACAGCAAATTGAACGTATTCAGGTATCTGGTAAGTTAGCTATGGCCGGTACTTATAGTAAAGGACCATCTAAAGAATTTGGTGAAAGTGACATTGCCAATACTGCAACTATAAGCCGTGATCTTAAATCAATCCTTAAACGTGATTCCCGTATGATGGTTGATCCAACTGCCGATGGCGGTCCTGCGCTTTCTATTGCCGGCGGTAATGTTCGCGGTAATAGTTTAACTGTTGACGGTGTTAAACAAAATGATGATTTTGGATTGAATAAAAATGGTTATCCTGGTCGTCGTACGCCAATATCGCTTGATGCAATAGCACAGCTTTCTGTTAATATTGCCCCGTTTGAAGTTACTTATGGTGATTTTTCAGGCGGTAGTATCAATATAGTTACCAAGTCGGGTACAAATGAATTTCATGGTTCAGCATTTTATTATCGTGCTGACGACAGTATGATCGGCGATAAAAGTGAAGGTGTAGACCTAAGTATTGGCGATTTTTCTGAAGATACTTATGGTTTCACTCTTGGCGGTCCCATTATTGAAGACAAGTTGTTTTTCTTTGCTTCATATGAAAAATTCAATGCCACTAAACCTTACCAGTTCTCTCTTGATAATGAAAATGGTACGGTTGAACCGAATGAAAAAATAGGTGTTACTCAAGCTGATTTTGATCGTATTTCTCATATTGCTCAAAGTGTATATAACTATGATATTGGTGGTTATGATACTACTGCTGATGAGAAAGATGAAAAATTATTATTAAAATTTGATTGGTATGTATCAGATGACCACAGGGCATCATTTACTTTCCAGGACAACTCAGGTAATACGGTACGTGATTTTTGGGGTGAATCTTTCCCTAATGCGTCTTGGGCAACGGCAGAATCAAATCGTTACAATATGAGCGAATCTTTAAGAGCATACAGCTTTCAAGTTTTTTCAGATTGGACGGATGATTTTTCAACAGAATTTAAGTTTGCCCGTAAAGAAGTCAATACCCAGCAGGTTTCTTTATCAAGCGAGAGATTCGCTCAGATGTTAATTCAAACAGGCACTGGCGCATCAGTTTACATTGGACCAGATCAATTTCGTCATGCTAATGAATTAGAAAATAATCGTGATATGTTTAAACTAAAAGCGGATTATAATTTAACAGATGAACATTTGTTAACTTTTGGTGTTGAACATGAGCGTTTAGAAATATATAACTTGTTTGTGTTTGGTTCTTTTGGATGGGCTGAGTATGGTAGCATTGAAGATTTTGAAGCTCAAAGTCCAGGTATTTTATTATATCAAAATGCTGATTCTAACAATCCTAGAGATGCTGCGGATATTTTTGAATACAGCACAACTACATTTTATGCTCAAGATGAATGGTCTTACAATGATGATTTAACATTAATCATCGGTTTCCGTTATACCAATTATAGTAACGATGACAAACCTGTGTTAAATGATAATTTTGTCGCTCGTCACGGTTATGATAATCAAAATAATTATGATGGATTAGAGTTATTTGAACCACGTTTCGGCTTTAATTATACTTACGATGATGACACAGTCATTCGCGGTGGTATTGGCCTGTTTGGTGGTGGTGCTCCAAATGTATGGTTGTCAAATTCATACGGTAATGATGGTGTAAGAAAACAAGTTCAATTCTATGGTAATTGGTTTGCAGATATTTCTGGATTTAACGGTAAAGAAATGCTTCCATCTATTTTAGATGATGCAACTCTAGCTAATAATTCAGATACTAACTCTATTGATCCTGATTTTGAAATTCCTAGTGTCTGGAAAACTAATTTAGGTATTGAACGTCGTCAAGATTTAGGGTTTTTAGGTGATGACTGGTTGTTGAGTCTTGATTTGCTTTATACTGTTGTGGAAAACGCGGCGTTATATAAAGAAATGAATATGACACCTACAGACATTGCACCTGATGGTCGACCAATTTATAGTTCACCAGGGCCTTTTGACTTAAATTTAACTAATACTCAAAAAGGTGAAGGTCAGGTCTGGTCTTTTGCAGCAGATAAAAACTTCTACACAGACCACGGTAATTATACGGTAGGTTTCAGTTATTCTTATCAGGATATTACCGAAGTTAATCCGGGTAACTCTTTTGTGGCATTTGAAGGTTATTCAATGCCAGCTAATAGCAATTTTCAATCTGAAAAAGTTTATAATTCAGAATTTGAAGTTCGTCATACTATCAGCGCGCACTTAGCCTGGAGTGATGAACTTTTTGGTAATAACTTAACAGTAGTTTCTTTGCAATATAATGGTCGTGACGGACGTCATTTCAGTCACACCATGAGATCAGCTGGCACCTTTGGTGGTTTTGCTGGTTTTGCATCATGGGATGGATATAACTCACAATTACTTTATATACCAAGAAGTGAAGATGATCCGACAGTTACTTATGGTGAAGATTTTGATAAAGCTGGTTTCTTCAGTTATATCAATAGTGATGATTGTTTGAAAGGCGGTGAAATTTCACGTAGACATGCTTGTACCAGTAGCTGGATCAACCGTCTTAACTTACATATTTCTCAAGAAATTACTATTTCTGGTGATAAAAAGTTAGAAATTACCTTTGATATCGAGAATTTAGGTAATTTACTGAATGATGATTGGGGTAGAGCAGAATCATTTGTTCAACCATTCAATGCTCCTGTTGTAGACGTAACGATTGAAAATGGCGCGTATGTTTATAATAACTTCACTAAACCAACTCAAACAGTTGCTAAAATACCATCGGTATGGAAAGCACAACTTGGCTTACGTTACCGTTTTTAGTTAACGCAGTTGCAATAGCGTAGGATGGGTTAGCCGCACTAATCCATCCTACATCTTCAAGTTTTATAGCATCAATTAGCAACAGCATAGTTAAAATATTTAATTGTTAATACGTTAAATAGTTAACGAAATGGCGGCATTGAGCCGCCATTTTGCTATAATTATAGAAATAACTGGAGGTACAAATGTCTAGAGTAATAATTTTAGTAATTGACGGCTTTGGCATTGGTCATGCCCCAGATGCTGATAAATTTGGTGATGTGACGGCTAATTCCTTCGCCAATATGGCATCATATTATTTTAAAGAAACCAATCAAAAAATTAATATACCAAATTTAACATCATTAGGTTTAGTCAAATCTTGTGTTGAAGCTTCTAATGCGGAATTCCCTTTTGTACCAGTTAATGTTTATAAAGGCGCATTTGCCTGTGCATCAGAAATTAGTACAGGAAAAGATACCCCTAGTGGTCATTGGGAAATGACTGGTGTCCCGGTTTTATTTGATTGGGGATATTTTTTAGAACGAAAGAACAGTTTTCCTGAATCATTAATTGCCAAAATAAATGAAGTTACCGGATTTAAAGGAATATTAGGTAATTGTCATGCGTCTGGCACAGACATTATCGCCAATTTAGGCGAGCAGCATATAAAAACAGGTTTGCCTATTTGTTATACCTCTGCAGATAGCGTGTTTCAAGTAGCCGCTCATGAAGAGCATTTCGGGCTTGATAATTTATATCAATATTGCGAAACAGTAAGGGAATTACTGGGTGACTTAAATATTGGCAGAGTGATTGCGCGCCCGTTTGTCGGAGAAACACCAGTAGATTTCGTGCGGACAGGTAATCGACGTGATTATTCTGTTTTGCCTCCTGCTACGACAGTGCTGGAAAAATTGAAGAAGGCTGAGGGTACGGTAATTAGTGTGGGTAAAATCGCGGATATTTTTGCTCATCAGGGTATAAGCGTAAAAACTAAGGCGACAGGGATTGATGCGTTAGTAGATGCAACTTTGGAGCATGTTAAAACGGCTCCGGACAATAGTCTGATTTTTACCAATTTAGTTAATTTCGATCAAGATTATGGTCATAGACGCGATCCTATTGGGTACGTAAATGCATTACAGAGTTTTGATGCTCGTATACCTGAGTTTTATCAGGCAATGCAACCAGACGACATTTTATTTTTAACGTCTGATCATGGCTGTGATCCAACTTGGCCAGGTAATGATCATACCCGGGAATATGTACCGGTACTTGCTTATCATCATGAAATAGCCTCAATCAATTTGGGTAAAAGACAAACTTTTGCCGATTTAGGGCAAACCATTGCGGATATTTTTGATTTGCAACCTATGGATTACGGAACCTCCTTTCTTAAAGAATTAAAATTTAAGCGCTAATATGTATTTTATATTGGTATTTGCGTTGCCTTACTGATAGATTGGCGTGGCTTATTCATTTAGGTGTCTATACATCCAAAATGTTTGTGGGTTATTGATTATTCATAAATAAATAAATTAACTAAAAACTAAAAGCAGTAAGAGAATCAATTATGTACTACCAAACCGACGATATCCGTATAAACAAAATTAAAGACTTATTACCTCCAATTGCATTACTGGAACGATTTCCATCGACAGACAATGCATCTAAGTCTGTATTCGAAGGTAGGGACGCAATACATAACATATTTAACGATAACGATGACCGCTTATTGGTAGTTATTGGCCCATGTTCAATTCATGATCCCGAAGCTGCAATTGAATATGGTCAACGTTTAGTTGAATTACGTAAAAAATATAAAGATAATCTTGAGATTGTCATGCGTGTATATTTTGAAAAACCTCGAACAACGGTTGGTTGGAAAGGCTTGATCAATGACCCATACATGGATAACAGTTTTCAACTTAATGACGGTTTACGTATCGGCCGTAAATTATTGTTAGATTTGAATGGATTGGGGCTACCGACAGCGGGTGAATTTCTAGATATGATAACACCTCAGTACATGGCTGATTTTATGTGTTGGGGAGCAATTGGTGCCCGTACTACAGAATCGCAAGTGCATAGAGAATTAGCTTCAGGTTTATCATGTCCGGTTGGTTTTAAAAATGGTACCGACGGCACAATTAAAGTGGCCATTGATGCCATTGGCTCAGCTTCAGCGCCTCATCATTTTTTATCTGTAACAAAATTTGGTCATTCTGCTATTGTTGAAACCACAGGTAATAATGATTGTCATATTATTTTACGTGGCGGAAAAACAACTAACTTCGACGCTGAAAGTGTAAAAGCAGTAAGTGGACAACTTGCTAAAGTTGGTTTGAAAGATAAAATAATGATCGATTTCAGCCACGCAAACAGCAGTAAAAAGTTCGAAAATCAAATGTTAGTCTGTAAAGATGTAAGTCAGCAAATCGCTGGCGGAAACCAAGCTATATTTGGTGTAATGGTTGAGAGTCATTTAGTGGAAGGTCGTCAGGATTTAGTTGATGGAAAAGCCAAAGTTTATGGTCAGAGTATTACCGATGCTTGTATTGGCTGGCAAGATACTGAAACATTATTAGCAGAGCTTAATGATGCTGTAGCTGCTCGACGTTCATAATTTTTTTAACTGCTGCGTTTATTTACCTAATTTTGTAAGCCCATATCCTTGACTGAAATGGGCTTTTTTTATGATTTAGATAAAATAATTAGTTTTAAATGCTATATTTTACGATAAACTGCACTCATTAAATTAATCAGAGGGTTTACCATGGCTGAAGAAACCATTTTTTCTAAAATTATCCGTCAAGAAATACCAACTCCACTTTTATATCAAGATGATCTGGTAACTGCTTTTCGGGATATATCGCCTCAAGCTAACAGTCATATTCTTATTGTTCCCAATAAACTAATTCCAACCGTCAACGATGTTACCGAGCAAGACGAGTTATGTTTAGGTCGAATGATCACTGTAGCTAAAAAACTAGCACAGGAAGAGGGCATTGATGAAAATGGTTACCGGTTAATTATTAACTGTAATAAGCATGGTGGACAAGAGGTTTATCACATTCATATGCACTTACTTGGCGGACAGGCTTTAGGGCCAATGTTATCCATTTAGCCTTTATGAAATATATTACCAATTGTTTTTATTGATATAGTCAGGGATTGAATAATAGCCAAGGGTAGAGCACTGAGTTTATGTACTCGTTAATGTATTAAGTTATGTATTAAGTTATGTATTAAGTTATGTATTAAGTTATGTAATAAGTTACGTATTAGCCTTATGTATAAATTAATGAGTGTGTTTTATACCTTGAGAACTTGAACCGGATAGTACTGGCGTTGGAATATTAGTTTATTAATTTTAAACTAATCCTTGTCGATATCCCTTTTACTTGATGAAAAAATGTCTAAATCTTCCTTATTTTTTGCTGTTAGTGCTGCGTTGTTCACTCCATTGTCATTAGCTGAAAAAATTGTTTCAGCTAATGAACTTCAACCTAATGAGGTTGAACACAGCGATCTTGAACAAATAATTGTTACTTCGGATTTTAGAAAACAGTCCTTAGCTCAAACACCCACAAGTATAGCCATTATTGATCAACAACAAATAATTGATGAGGGCAGTCAGCATTTTACCGAAATTATTAATCGAGTCGCGAATATAAATTATGCCGGGGGCAGTTCCAGGGCTAAATATTTCCAAATTCGTGGTGTAGGTGAACGTTCAGAATATCGTGGCGCACCCAATTCATCAGTTGGTTTTATTGTTGACGATATTGATATTTCAGGACTTGGCATGGCTGCCAATATGTTTGACGTACAACAAGTTGAAGTATTGCGCGGACCACAAGGTACTCGTTTTGGTGCCAATGCACTGGCAGGTCTTATTTATATTAAGTCTAATGATCCAACCAATGTTTTCGAACATGGAATGCAAACCAGTATTGGTGATGATGAATTATTAACAATAAGTGGTTATAGCTCAGGTCCATTAACTGAAGGTTTATCTTACAGAATAGTGTTGCAACAACATCAGCAAAATGGTTTTCGTCAAAACCTGTTTTTAAACCGGGATGATACCAATGGCCTTGATGAATTTACCGGTAAATTCAAATTAGCTTATTCTGCGGGAGAAAATTTAACCATTAACTTTACTTATCTGCATGCTGATCTTGAAAATGGTTACGATGTATGGACATTAGATAACAATGGCTACACCACTTTAACAGACAAACCTGGTGTCGATGAACAAAGGTCAAATGGTTCTGCATTCAATATTAAATTTAATGGCTTTAATAACTTTCAAATTGAATCAATTACCAGTTTATCTCAAACAGATCATCAGCATGCATACGACGGTGATTGGGCTAATCCTGACTATTGGGCTGATAAAGCTTGCACCGATTATTACGATGAAAATGCTAATGGCCTCTATGACGATGCTATACCTTGTGTTTATGATTATTCATGGGCAAAAAAAGCAGACAGAAAGCATTATTCACAAGAAGTACGTTTAAGTTCTAAAGAGCAAGGTCGAATTTTTTCCAATACAACTGATTGGTTAGCTGGTTTTTATCTAAGTGATTTAGAAGAAAGTAATGCCATTGATGAAAGTTATAATGGCTGGCTTGATGAAGTCGATTCTAAATATACTGCCAGAAATTATGCGATCTTTGGACAAGTTGATAGTCAGTTACCTGATGATTATCAGTTATCTTTAGGTTTAAGAGCAGAATCGGGCAGTAGTGATTATCGAGATAGTTTAGGCGATGATTTTAACCCGGATGAAAGCATGTGGGGTGGGCATATTGCGTTAAGCAAAGTATTATCTTCATCAAACTCAATTTATGCCCGAATTGCGCGGGGTTATAAAGCTGGTGGATTTAATATGGGCTTAGTTGAACAATTAAATCAATACAAAGAATTTGATAGTGAAACATTAATCAATTATGAATTTGGGCTTAAATCTCAGATCAAAAAACATGACTTATCCACGAATCTTTCTTTCTTTTATATGGATCGACAAGATCAGCAAGTTAATGCATCAATACAAAATCCTGATGAACCGCAACGTTTCGTTATTTATACTGCAAATGCCACCAGTTCAACCAGCTATGGCCTTGAGTTTGACTTAAATTGGCAAGTTAATAACCAGATAGAATTTTATTCTACATTGGGTTATTTGAATGCAAGCTATGATGAATACGCTTATCAGGATAAATATGGTAGTAAAATTGATATTTCAGGCAGAGATCTGGCTCATTCTCCTGAATATACCTATAGCGCAGGTTTGACTTATCGAAATGACATCGGCTGGTTTGTTAACATTAATTTGTCAGGGAAAAGTAGTTTTTATTTCTCAGATAGTCATGACGAAAAAGCAAAAGTGTCTAATATAAGTAATGCGCGTTTAGGGTATGAAGCACAAGATTGGTCGATAGTTTTATGGGTTCACAATTTAACGGATGAAAAAGTAGCGACTCGTGGTTTTTATTTTGGCAATGAACCTGATTTAGATTGGAAAAATAAAAAATATGTTCGTTTCAAAGCCCCTAGACTTGTTGGTGTTACCTTAGATTATCAATTTTAAATAGGGGGGAATTATGCAAGTATCAATAGAAATTAGCCTTTATCCTCTGGCAGAGGAAGAGTTTAAGACTGAAATTTGGATTTTTATTAATCGATTACGTGAGATTGATGGCTTGAAAGTGGTTACTAATGGAATGAGTACCCAAATTTTTGGTGAATATGATTTTACTACCAGCAAGGTTATGGCTGAAATAAAGCGAGTACATCAGGAATTGAATTCGGCAGTATTTATTTGTAAATTCATCAACGGAGACCGTTCAGTGGTTGAAGCTGATTAGTTGAACCGGATCACTGGGAATAGGTTGTTTGTGTAGACTATATGCGTAGGATCGGTTAGCCAACGGCGTAACCCATCAATCAGTCAGTTGAACAATATATTTTAACTATTTGATATATTTGTCTGAATCTTGGACATTTTTGATGGGTTTTGATGTCAGCTAACTTATTTTATCAGCTCCATTAATTAATACGCTTGTGCACATTGCATAATGTAATTGATATTAACTAATATAAATAAGAATCTAGTTAGTGTCCATCCAGAACAGGGTGATTCACTTAGGCATGATAAAATCAAATGAACGAAACAATATTATATTTTACTACTTTACCATTGTTAGAGTTAATCGCCGTGGTGACGGCTTTGTTATATGTGGTGTTAGCTGCCAAGGCCAATATTTGGTGTTGGCCTGCAGCATTAATCAGCACTCTATTGTTTACGGTTATCTTTTACGAAGTATACCTTTGGATGGACAGCCTTTTGCAAATATATTACATGGTTATGGCCGTGTACGGTTGGTACAGTTGGCGAAATAGCAGGAAACTATCGTTTCAAAATACTCAGGTCATAGAAATTACAAGATGGCCAGTTAACAAACATATAAAAATTATCGTGTTGTTAGGCTGTATTTCAATTGTGCTGGGTTGGTTAATGTCAAATTACACCGTTGCACACTTTCCGTATTTTGATTCAGCTACCACGGTGTTTGCGGTATTTACCACTTATTTAGTGGTTATAAAAGTATTGGAAAATTGGTTGTATTGGATCGTTATAGATCTGGTTTCAATTTACTTATACATAGAAAAAGATTTAACGCCAACAGCAGTTTTATTTGGCTTATATGTTGTGTTAGCTATTTATGGTTATTTTCAATGGCGTAAGATGCATGGGCTTGCTGTAACCAGCAACGAAATATCCAAGTCAGCAATAACCAACTAAGAAGTAACCAACTAAGAAATAAGCAGCAATACAAATTAAGCTTAATTTTGTCGATTTCTGTTAACTATTGTTGAAACTAAATATGAACAAAAGCTATATGGCTAAAGGCAATGATAAAAGAAACGCAGATGAATTATATAACGATATTGCTAACTTACCTTGTTTTAGTCAAAACATTAAAATTAGCAAAATTAAACAAGGTTACAGTCATCAATGTTATAAAGTGACCGGGCAGGGCAAAGATTATTTTGTCAAATTTTTAGATGGTCACAATGGTAGTGAACAAAGTTCAACGAGAGTTGCTGGTGTTGTTGCAGCACATAATTTTTGTTTAGCAGCCTCTCAAATGGGTCTTACACCAGAATTGTATTATCAAGATGCACAATGGTTAGTTTCAGAATATGTTCAGGAGCAAACGTTAGTTGATTTTGAGCTACCTTTATTGGATAAAGCTAAAATTTGTCTTGAGGTGATGAGTAAATGTCATCAAATATCCATTGATTTACCAAAACTTAAACCCGCAACAATAATAGATGAATTACTTTGTGTGGATGTTTTTTCAGTAGCTCAACTTGATTTTATTCAATCAATTAACGATAAATTAAAAGACGTGTTGCAACCATTGAACAATATCTGTTGTCATGGCGATATAAATTTCGCCAATATTTTTCCTCTTCAAACACCTAAAATTGTAGATTTTGAATGCGTTTCTCTTGCCGATGCCGAATATGATTTAGCCATGATGATTGGTGTTAATGAAATAGGGTTAAATTATTTGCCTCAACTGGTGAGCTATTATAAAAAAGTTTCTTCTTCAAGTATTAAGCTAAACACTGAATTAGTCATGCTTTACCTTGTGTTTTGCTATTTAATTAATGGCTTGTGGTATTTCAAACAATATAAATCAACTAAAGATGAATGTTTGTTGAATTTGGCTCTAAATCAATTTAATTGTTTTGATCAACTTGAATTTATTAAAACGTCTCTGTTTGAAAAAATGAGATAAAACGCTGAATAGTTACGATTAAAGGTAGTGCAGAAAGGTTAAAGCTACTTCATAATTAAAAGATGCCATCATATAGATGCAGATGGTGTTTGAAATAATAATCATCAGTAAAGTATTAACACTAGCTTGGGAAACGTAGCGTGAATTGGAAATCTTTCATCGAAGACAGAAATCGCTTATTTTGGCTGTTGCATTGTGGCGGCTGGATTGGTTTTACTTTGATACATTATTTAGGTTCGTTATTGCACGAACCGAGATCAATTTTCGTTGTGATCATTATTCTCAATGCTTATGCTGGTTGGATGTTCACCATTCCACTTCGATATGTTTACCGAAAGGCTTGGAATTTTACTCCCTTAAAGATTGCTGCGGTAATTATCCTTACATCATATTGTACCGCTATTATTTGGCAAGTTATTAAAAATATAAACCTTTGGGAAATATATCAACACGGTTACCGTCCTGATTTTTTGCTGTATTACACTAAAGGCGGTCTTTGGTCCTTTTATATTATTTTAAGCTGGAGCGGTTTGTATTTTGGTATTAAGTACTACCAAATGCTGCAAAAAGAAAAACAAAATGTTTTGCATGCTAATACCGCGGCTCATCAAGCTCAATTAAAGATGTTACGTTACCAATTAAATCCTCATTTTTTGTTCAACACACTAAATGCAATTTCAACCTTGATATTAGTTAATGAGAATAAAACCGCTAACGGTATGGTAACGAAATTAAGTGAATTTTTAAGATATTCTCTGGATAAAGATCCGATGAAGCGAGTCACTTTATCTAATGAAATTCACGCATTGAAATTATATATGGATATAGAAAAAGTACGTTTCGAAGAGCGTTTACAAGTTAACTTCATTATTGCTCAGGATTGTCAATTAGCCTTAGTGCCAAGCATGATTTTGCAGCCTCTTGCTGAAAATGCGATTAAATATGCGATTGCAGTACAGGAAGAAGGCGGAACAATCACCATTTCAGTTAATCGCTTTGGTAATGATTTGTTAATAGAACTGGCAGACAACGGTCCGGGGGCGGAAATTAAAAACGGTAATTTATATCGGGAAAAAGGGGTTGGTTTATCTAACACCAGAGAAAGATTACAAGCATTATATGGTGAAAAATATGGGGATAATTTTTCATTAGTTGTTTCCAATAATAGTCCGTCTGGTGTTAAAGTAAATATTAGGATGCCGTATGAACTTGGGAACACAGAATGAGTAAAATTTTATCGACCATAATTGTTGATGATGAACCACTGGCCCGCAAAGGACTAGTTGTAAGATTACAAGAACATAATGACGTAAATATTATTATGGAGTGTAAAAATGGCCGGGAAGCTGTTGAAGCGATTCGGGCACATCAACCTGATTTAATGTTCCTTGATATACAAATGCCCGTATTAAATGGTTTTCAGGTAATTCAAAGTGTAATTGAACAAGGTTTGGTTATGCCTATGGTGGTATTTGTTACTGCTTTTGATCAATATGCGATCAAAGCATTTGAAGTACATGCCCTAGACTATATTTTAAAACCAGCTGACCAAGAACGTATTGCCATTACGCTTGAGAAAGTACATCAGCACATACAAAGTGAAAATAACGCTTTACATAAAAGCCAACTTGTTAAATTAGTTAGTGATGTAACCGGCAACGATTGTGAAAAAATTCTTGAAGAGTTGGCAAACAACAAACCTGTGAGTTTGTCTACCTACGCTGAAATTCTGCCGATAAAAGACGGGGGAGCAGTGAACAGGGTGCCGGTAAAAGACATTTTATGGATAGACGCCGCTGGTGATTATATGTGCGTACACACTGAAAAAAATACCCACATATTAAGGCAGACAATGAAGCAGCTTGAAGAATTTTTGGATCCGAAACTGTTTCTTCGCAGTCATAGATCAACCATTGTCAACATTAATTATATTGATAAATTTTGCAGCCAATTAAATGGTGAATATTTTTTAGTGCTGGCAAACGGTAAAGAATTAAAAGTCAGCCGTAGTTATAAAGAAAGGGTTAAGCAAGCTGTTATTAGTTAGTGCCCATCCAGAAACGAATGTCTACTGCGGACGTCCTACTGGCACAATCTAAATACCACTAGATAAGGTTATTTAGAATGACTAATCTAGTGGTTGGTGAAATCCAATCATCTAATTACGCTTTCATAATAAAACCAGTTTTTATTTATTTTTAATTTGGTTATCATAAGGTTTTTTTATCGTTAACTCAGCCGATTTAATAACATCAATTTTTCGTGTCGAGTAACTAAATCTTTAAGGTAAGTTTAATTATGGCAATTACGGTTGTTGGGTTAGGGCCTGGTAGTGCCGATTTATTAACACGTGAGGCATGGCAGGTGTTAACGGCTAGCCAAAGGGTATATTTTCGAACTTTAACACACCCAAGTATTAAACACTTGCCCGTTGATATAGAGCAAATCAGTTTTGATTATATTTATAATCGCTCCAATTCTTTTGAAGAGGTATTTGCTGATATTGTTAGTGAACTTTTAACCTTAGGCAAAGTAGATGATGTTGTTTATGCTGTTCCAGGACATCCTTTTATTGCTGAGTCGTCAGTCACCTTATTAGTAAAAGCTGCGGAAGCTGAAAATGTACCAATACGAGTTGTTGCGGGATTAAGTTTTGTTGAACTTTGTTTGACCGCTGTACAGGTTGATGGCATTGAGGGCTTACAACTATTTGACGCCATAGAATTAGAGCAGCAGTATTACCCTGTAGTAAACCCAGAATATCCACTACTTGTCGGCCAGGTGCATTGCAACATGTTGGCGGGCGAATTAATTACCGTATTGTGCCGTGTTTATCCAGAAGAACACCCAGTATACTTAATTCACTGGGCTGGTAATGCAGATGAAGAAGTTGAAAAACTACCCTTAGATGAAATCGATTTAAGTGAAAAAATTTGCCATCTAACTACGCTTTATATACCTCCCGTTGCCCAAGTATCTACTTTAGCTGGCTTAGCGGAAACTGTGGCGACTATCCTTAGCCCTGAAGCGGAAGTTTTTAGTCATGACCTCCAAGAAATATCTCAGCAGAATGTGCTGGCAACTCAGCTTGCTGAATTTTCTCAAGCAAGTGAAGCAACTTTAAAAGCAATAAAGCTACAAGATCATGATGCTATTTTTCAGGCTCTTAGCGAACTTATGAAGCAAGTTGTGATACAAACAGAAGTATCCGCACAACAAGGCGGATTTGAATTAAAAGATCTCTTAGCGAGAGCCGATGAAAAATTAAAAAGTCAATATAGCGAATTATGGGAGGATGATTTTCCTGCAAAGGATTGATTAAACTTGCTGACGCTGAATTATACCCTCGACTAATAAATATTATCGGTAAAAGTCTCGTGATTTTTTAGACCATACACTCTTATGTATTAAGCATTCAAATATTTTCTAAAAGATATGATGCTTTTTCGTGGTTGTAGTTAGGCGTGTTTTATCGTTACTTAACCTGAGTTCGCGATAATAAATCTTCCGATAAGAAAAACCCAAAGACCAAATTTAAGTTAGAGGGTAACATAGATGAATTTAAATAAACGTTACCACTTTAAATAAACGTTTATCTGTCGAATACCGTATTATTTTATCATGACTCAACTTGGTTTGTTTAGGGCATACCTTAAGGAACCATCTAAAAGTGAAATTGAACCAGAAAGCGAACCACTTATAATAGACCAAAGTTTCAAGACCACTTAAAAAGAATTATTATGCGCGTATATCATGGGGCGTTGTTTATACATTATGTGACGTATGTGCATATTGTGGCTTATGAAGTGAATTAAGTCCGGTTCAGGAAGCCGTGACACACGATATTCATGTATCAGTATTGAGACCTGCGTTGGAAAACGACGAGGAGGTGTACAAATCAAAGGTAATTAAATTTGGTAAGTCTATTTGCTTTATCGGTGTTGGGGTTGTATCAAAAAACAAAGTCATAGTCACTGCTAGGGTCACGAAGAGCATAGTGCCGGCCAGTGGCAGTTAACAAAAGCATCAACCTGACGCTTGGCAGTGCAGATTAATATGGGCGTTATATTCAATGTGAATACTGAATAGATAGCCAAAAGCAGAATGTTTTTTGAAACTAATCGCGTAATGTAAACAAATAACAAATAATAAATAATAAAAGGAAAATCAAATGTTTAGTCATATCATGATCGGGGCGAACGATGTTAAAGCGTCTAAAGTATTTTACGATGCCATTTTAGGTGAACTAGGCCATAAGCCAGGTATTATCGACGAAAAAGGTCGTTGTTTTTATTTTACTGATAGTGGAGTTTTTGCACTTACACCACCTATTAATGGTGAGCCTGCTAGCCATGGCAATGGCACAACGATAGGTTTTTCCGCGGTATCTGGAGCGCAAGCTGACGCATGGCATGCCGCAGGTGTTGCAAACGGTGGTGAAAATTGTGAAAGCGCACCTGGTGTGCGTGAAGTGAGAGGAGGGCAGCTTTACCTTGCCTATTTACGTGATCCATCGGGTAATAAGATTTGTGCACTACATCGTATTAGCTAGTCCCCGTCCAGAAACAGGAGCGTAGCGAGGGCATCCAATGGTGCAACATATGAACATTATTAGAGTTGGGCGTTTAGTCATTCTAAATAACCTTATCTAGTGGTGTTCAGGTTGTGCCAGTGGGACACAAAGCACTTTATCGTATTCTTCTTTGATATCTAAGGATGTATCAAAGTTCACTTGATTGAGGTGGTGAATTTATCGACCGAAAGATATTTTTTTAAATCGGTTCTTGACTTTAACTTTAGATTCTATAAAGTGCTGCCCCAGCAAGAAAGAAAGCCTTTTTATTACATTCTCCATTTCGTTGTTGTATTAATAATACCTCGCTCTGTAGTTTATAAGTTCCGGTCTGTTTTTATGCTATTCGTGCCTCTTGAAGGTAATATTATTAAAATTACAGGATATTATTATGTCTAATACAGTACAAGGAACCGTTAAATGGTTCAACGAATCTAAAGGTTTTGGTTTTCTTGAGCAAGCATCTGGTCCAGATGTATTCGCTCACTTTAGCGCTATTTCTGGTGACGGTTTTAAAACTCTAGCTGAAGGTCAAAAAGTTGAATTTACTGTGACCCAAGGCCCAAAAGGCCCGCAAGCAGAAAATATTGTTGCTATTTAATTTGCAGTGATACTTTAGCTTCGATACTGAGCTAAAATTAATATTAAAAAATGGTGAACCTTTGTCGGTTTGCCATTTTTTTTGTTTTCAGTGCACTTTACTTAGTTTGAAAGGCGGTTGATACAAGAGCGCACAAACGCTAGGTTGGCAGCGGCAAGAGCGAGGGGGCCGAAATGGTGGTCATCCTAAAACGGGTATTAATAATCCAAAAGTTCAGAAGGCAAAGCAGATGCACCTGAATAATTCTCTGTCAGTAGAATCTATCTGTGAATCACTTTCAATATCCCGCTCAACTTTCTATCGATATTTGGCTATGGAGAGTTAGACTTCAATTATGAATTTAATAAAAATATAAAATCTATAGTATTTAATTGGTAACTTAATAGGTTGTTGACTTGGGTTATAAGATAGTTAGATAAAGTATTTAAAACCTGTTGAATAATTAAGTATAAAAAACTCAGTTCGAATATTATGGACGTGCATAAAAATGAAGTAGTATTTTATGAAATTAACATTGGACAGTTACAGATATTATTTGTTTATAGTGAGATTGCTCACGTCCAGCTCGCATGAACCTGGCGAATTAGGCGGAGGTATTGCAATAAATATTTCTTTAAAAAGAAAAGGTGTAGATGTATATGTTTTCAATACGTCGCCACACTTCTTCTGGGATGGTGATATAGAAGAAAATAATCGTCAGTCTGTAGTTGAATACGGGGAAGTTAATAAAGTGCTTAGGGCTTTACTACCAGAAGCCACTCAAAAATATACCTCACTAGATTGTATTAGCAAAGGCAACCCAATATATCAGCACGCACAAATAAAGTTGGCTTCTTGCCTGACTAAAATAGCCGTGATTGATTCACCCGAAATTAAAATTCTTTGGCAGAATGAGAATGCTGCTAGCAGGTAATGAGGCTAATGCCTAATCGGGAAGCCGGAGGTTTTTATCCTCCAGCCCTACACCATAATATGGTATTTTGCTATACATTTTCTAATGCCAATTTGATACTTGTTTCTAAAAGCGGAACTTCCGCTTTTGTGGTAAATGTTAGCGTAAACTATGTTAATAAATAATACTTAAATTAACCTGAATATTTCTTTATTCACAGAATAAAAAGTATTGTTAGACAAGCAACCTGAACTTTTTTAAATTCAATTTGTAACATGAAAAACGGATGGGATCACTTAAAATGGTATCGTATTTAAAAGGATAAGGAAGATGAAAAAACGTTATGAAATAATAATAAAATCTTTTGAGGATCTGTCAAAGATTGTTAGTGGGTTTGCTGCCTTGATTGCTGTACTGGCTATTTTCTTACCAGATTTTATTTGGAATCCTGTTGAGGCGAAAATTGCATCAATCTATGGCATAAATGGATGGGTATATTATGAAGTTGGAGAAGCCAGAAAATTAACAAATGATGGAGGGTTGTTCCTATTAAGTGATTCTCCAAAGGCTTTATACGCGGATATAAAAACAGGAGACAAATTAAGGGTAGGTCATCATGTCAATGTAAGGAAAGGCCCTACAAATGAACATCCCGTTATTCTAGTGCTTGAAAATGGTGTGTGTATAATTGTAACTGAATCTCCAAAGTATGAGATAAAAAATCTAGTGAATGCAGTTTCAGGTGGTCGATTAAAAGTTAGCACAACTTCTTGCGGTATCTTTAAATAATATAAATGCTAACAATAACGTTCATCCAACACTCTAGCTTCTATCTGTCTCACGTGTACTTTTGTTAGAAATAGTGTCCTATTGATCTGATCTTATTGATCTGATCTTATTGATCTGATCTTATTGATCTGATCTTATTGATCTGATCTTATTGATCTGTATACTCACTGAAAAAATTAACGGCTCAGAGCTTCACACAAGTTTAGCCAATAGTTAATTACCCCTTAGCAAAGTGTTATGACGAGTGAAAAATATGGCCTCTGACTATAGGTTCTCTACAATATGGGGACTCGCTGGTATGTTGATAGGATTGTGTGCTTTTTGGTTTAATTACAATATGGTTCCCATTTCTCTTCCTGGATATGAAGTTTTAGCTGCTCCAGCTATGTTCGCTTTAAGTTTTTTCAGTAAGGAAACTGACTTTATGCCTAAGATGGTGATCTTTTTTTATGGGCAATTTATAGGTTATTTTTGTTTTGCTTATATATTTAGGAAAATAAAAAAGCTCTATATTAAGTCCACTCAGCTATAACAATTGATATAAGGTCAATTTTAACTAGCCGACTTGAAGTGGTCAACTGTACTATCGATAACTGATTTCTCTAAACATTCCTCATAATGACGAACAGATTCGATTAATACGCTTAATTGCTCTTTCGCGATA
>JABSOI010000052.1 GCA_013216015.1 Alteromonadaceae bacterium
GCCGATTCGGTAACTATCAAGGCTATGCCACTGTCCTCAATAATATAGGCTAATCGTTTCTTCGGATATTGTGGATCAAGCGGCACATAACAGCCCCCCGCCTTAAGAATAGCCAATATTCCAATCACCATTTCCAGCGAGCGTTCAATATAAATCCCTACGCGATCTTCTAAACCGACACCTTGTTCAATCAGATAATGGGCCAATTGATTTGAACGACGATTTAATTCTCCATAACTCAATTGTTTATCTTCAAACACTAGCGCTACCGCGTCGGGACTCATTTCAACTTGCGATTCAAACATTTGATGAATGCACTTGTCCTGAGGATATTCGGCTTGCGTATTATTCCAATTTTGTACCATTTGCTGGCGTTCAGATGTGGGTAATATCGACACTTTAGCGATTGGCATCTCTTCACTATATGTTAAGGCGTCAACCAAGCTCGACATAGTAGTCACAAAATAATTAATTACTCGCTCGGCTTCTATTCCATGCTCAATAATTGCGTAAATACTAAATTCTTCACCCCAATCACTAACGGCAAGTTCAAACGGGTAATTAGTTCGTTCTTCCCCGCCCATATTGGTTATTCCCGTGCCTTGTTGTGGCGTCGTGGTCGTCGAATCGGCCTTGTGCGAATGCCGGTAGTTCAGCAATGCATTGAATAATGGAATTTCGTTAGACAAACCACTGCAACTTTGCGCTTCTGCCAGTGAAGTTTGTTCATAGTTTAAAAGCGTTTTTAACACACCGTCTATTTCTTCGACTACCTGGCGGACATTCCGGCCTTTTAGATTGGCTCTTACCGGCAGCGTATTAATGCAAAGTCCCATCATCCGTTCGGTCCCAGCAGTTCCTTGTAAACGACCCGATAACACAGTTCCAAATACTACATCGTTTCGCCCACTACAAGCGCCCACTACTAATGCCCAGGCCGCGTGAAATACACTCGCGGGACTCATATGCAATCTTTGTGCTACCTTTCGTATACTTTTCGATAATTTCGGGCTCAATACTTCACTGGCTCGCTCAAGTTTCCTCCCGTCACCACGTACATTGGCTAAACCGAAAGGAAGTGTAGAATCACTTATATCACCCAGTTGTTCAGTAAAATAAGCTTGTGCATCCGAATGTTTTGCTTGATGTAACGCGTGAGCAACAAATTCTCGATAAGATACAGAAGGCAGTAATTTATCTGCTTCCCCCCGTAGGAAAGCATCGGTCTCTGCACGAAGAATCGCACTACCTATATGATCAGTAATTAGGTGATGGGTTTGTATAAGAAAATAACTCGGCATTCCCTCTCCGGCTGAAGCGACCAACACCCTGAGGAGAGGCGCTTTACTGAGTATCATGCCAGACAGACTATATTTTAGTCCCTTTACTTGAGATTCAAGTTCCGTATCAGGATCCAGGGTAATGTGATGGACTTGGAATGTGGCTTTGCGTAGTACGACTTGTACTGGTATTGGTACGCCTTCTGTGATGATTGCGGTACGTAAAACATCATGTCGGTCAACCACAAACTGTAATGCGGCCAATAGTCTATCTACCAAACTCTTATGCTCAATTACAAACATGTTATTCAGAACATAGGGATCCCGTTCCGGGTCAAGCAGATGATGAAATAAGATGCCTTCTTGCAACGGCGCTAAAGGATAAATATCCTTGATATTCGCGGCACCGCCAGGCACTTTCGATATAATGTGTTCAATTTCTGATAGATTCAGGTCCACCAAGGGTAATAAATCTGGAACAATCTGTTCACAACCTTCAGGAATTAAATTTTTAGGCGCGACAAACACATTTTCACCGTCGACTGCGTTGTCCAAACTGTTGGCCAGGTCAGCAAGGCTTGACGCATTAACAACAGTGCGCACGTCAGTATGTATACCATGTTCCTGCAATAAAGGAATTAATCTCATCACTAATAATGAGTGTCCTCCAAGAGCAAAAAAGTTTGCTGTGGTGCTGATATTCTCTGTTTCGAGTTGTAATAACCTGCCCCAGAACTCCACCAGAAGATTTTCTGTCGTCGTCGTCGGTGCAACATAAGCTGTCTGTGCATAAGCATGAACTTCGGGATCAACCAAAGATTCTTTATCGATTTTACCATTAGGGGTTAATGGCATAACATCAAGGGAAACATACGCCGCAGGAACCATATACTCCGGTAAAGCTTCCTGTAAATAAGTACGTAGTCTAGTGCGATAATCTATCGATTCATTATTTGAATCTGCATTTATTTGCTTAAATTCATCCTTGTTCGTCAACACTACATACGCAACAAGACGTTTGTCTCCTTCCTCATTATTTCTGGCGACTACCACAGATTCCGACACTATCTCATGTTGAAGAAGGCGATTTTCAATCTCTTCCAGCTCAATTCGAAAACCACGGAGCTTCACCTGACTATCAATGCGCCCCAAAAACTCTACGTTTCCATCAGCTAAATATCGCACCAAATCACCGGTCTGATACAAGCGATCTTCAGGCTTATCTGAAAATGGGTTTGATATAAACTTTTCTTTGGTTAATTCCGGTTGATGTAAATACTCTCTAGCGAGGCCTGCACCTCCGATATAGAGTTCTCCTGCTACGCCAATGGGTTGTAAACTAAGGTGTTTATCTAACACATAAAACTGTACATTAGCGAGTGGTTTACCTATAGGTACACCTTGTCCACCCGAACCAAAGTCGAGTCCCTGGATCACTTTATAGGTACAACTGCCGACGGTCGCTTCTGTAGGCCCGTATTCATTAATAAAAGTAGCTCCCGGCAACAGTTCCAACCAAGGTTGCAAGGTATCTTTGGTTAATTGCTCGCCTGCGACAACCACCACATGTTTGGCCTCTAAATTTGTTTTCACAATAGTTTGATTCGACAGGGCTTTTAAGTGGGTAGGCGTAATTTTAAACAGCAGATCATCTTCTTCGTTCATCAGACAAGCAGCGAGACTGTAGAACATGTCCTCGTTTTCCGGCAATAATTTTACATATTTTCCGGCGCACAAAGGAACATACAAAGATTGTACTGTTGCATCAAAAGCTAAAGGAGAACTCACTACAGAGCCCTTTATTGTCTCTGTTAAAAACAGATCTCTAGCACAAAACAAAAAGTTACAAACACTGGCATGATTAACCGCAACACCTTTTGGCCGACCAGTTGAGCCCGATGTATAAATCACGTAGGCTAAATGATCAGGTTCTAGCATTAAAGAACTGGCAACCAGGTTAGTAGAAGCGCAGTTCGATAAGATAGACTGAAATTCTGGCTCGTCCAAACAAATAATTTGTTGATGATCAACGGTTAAACTCTCGAGTAATTCAGATTGGGTTAGAATAAATTTTGCGCCGCAATCCTCAAGCATATAAGTCAACCTTGCTGCCGGATAAGAGGGATCAAGGGGAACGTAAGCGCCACCAGATTTAAGGATCCCGAGCAATGCGACCATGGTTTCAATCGAACGTTCTACACTCAGTGCAACCAGTGAATCTGGTTTGACACCTTGTTCAACCAAATAATGCGCTAACTGGTTTGAACGCTTGTTTAACTCTCTATAGGTCAACTTTACATCTTCAAAAACGACAGCAATGTTATCCGGCGTTCGTTCGACTTGCTCCTCAAACAGCTCATGAATACAATTCTTTTGAGGATAGTCAACTTGTGTACTATTCCAATCATCCAGCATTTGTTGACGCTCTAACGCAGGCAATATTGACAACTGAGAGATATAACTCTCTTCGCTTCCCTGCAATGCGTCAGTTAAGTTGGTAATTGCAGTGACCAAATAGCTTAACACTCGCTCAGCTTCAACGCCGAGAGCAATAGTTGCCTTAATACTAAAATCGTTTCCTAAATCACTCACCGCAATGGAGATTGGGTAATTGTTTTTACCTTCTCCACCTCCAGCTCCCCGAATAGCAGCTTTATCTGCATTTTCATTAGCAGATGACGAGCCATTTGAAGAATGGCGAAAGTTTAATATTGAATTGAACAGTGGCGTTCCATTATCGACACCGCTACAATTTTGCGCTTGGGCCAAAGATGCTTGCTCATAATTTAATAATGTTTTTAAAGTCTTGTCGGTCTCTTTAACAAATTCTTCAGGTGAGTATCCTGCTAATTTTACTCTGACTGGCAGTGTATTGATAAAAAGCCCCAACATCCGCTCAGCTCCGGCAGTACCTTGTAATCGACCAGACAACACCGTACCGAAGACGACATCATCGCATCCTCCGCATGCACTGACTACCATGGCCCATGCTGAATGAAATAAGCTCGCAGGGCTCATTCTTAAGTTGCGTGCTACTTCTCGTATATTTTGTGACAGATTTGGTGCCAATGTTTCTCGAGCGCGCGCAACTTCCTGTCCATTACCTCGTACATCAATAAGACCGAAAGGCAACGTTGGTTCAGTTATATCACTCAACTGTTCTGAAAAATAAGTTTGTGCATCCAGTTTACGACTTTGTTCTATAACTTGAGCGACAAAATCTCTGTAAGGTGCTGGCTGCGGTAATTCCTCAATACAGCCACTAAGAATAGCTTCAACTTCAGACCACAACACATCATTACCTACATGATCAGAAATAATATGATGATATTGCTGATGAAAATAATAGGGCGCTTGACCCTTGGTTGAAGCAACCAGGACTCTCAATAACGGCGCCTCACTCATTACCATCGCGGGTAGCTGATCTCTCAATGACAATGGATTCTGAACGACCTCTGCATCCGATTCAAGATTGATATGATGGACTTGCACCTTTGCCTGCCGTTGAACAACTTGAACGGGTGAAGACACGCCTTCGGTAATGATAGCCGTACGTAAAACATCATGTCGATTTATTACACATTGTAATGCCACAAGCAGTTGTTCTACCAAGTCTTTGTGCTCAATGATGAACATTTTATCTAAGACATAAGGGTCTTGTTCAGGTGCTAACATGTGGTGAAACAATATCCCTTGCTGTAACGGAACTAGCGGGTATATATCCTGGATATTCTCCGTCCCACCCGGTATTTTCAATACTATTTGGGCAATTTCAAACTCGCTTAAATCCACAAGCGGTAGTAAATTTGGTGTGATCTGCTGACAATCATCGGGAATTAAATTTGGTGGCGAGATAAAAGGTCTGAGATCTTCGTTAGACGATCCCAGGCTTTCAGCCAACTCGGCTAAAGTTGAGGCGTTGAACAAAGTTTTTACATCGGTGTATAGATCTCGTTCTTGTAACTTGGCGATCAGTTTCATTATCAGCAAAGAATGTCCACCGAGCGCAAAGAAATTAGCTGAAGTGCTGATATATTCTGGCTCAAGCTGTAACAGTTCAGCCCAAAGCTCAACTAAAAGTACTTCCATCGCGTTTTCTGGGGCAATATAATCTGTCTGGGCATAGGCATCCTGGTCCGGATCGGGTAAAGCCTTTTTATCAATTTTCCCACTTGGTGTTAAGGGCAAAGATTTTATGAATACATAAGCTGCCGGAACCATATACTCAGGTAAAAGATCAAGTAAATATGAACGCAATAAACTCTGATAATCTATTGCTTGCTCTTCAGTTTCAGACTCGCCGTCAATGGACTCGTCTTGAATCTGCGTGTCACCTTTTGCTGGCGTTGCCTCCATAAGGCTTTCTAGTACAATATAAGCAATTAACCGTTGTTCCCCTTGTTCATTCTCCTTAGCCAATACCACTGACTCTAATACCGCCTCGTGTTGAAACAATAGGCTTTCGATCTCTCCAAGCTCAATGCGAAATCCCCGGATCTTCACTTGCTCATCGATCCGCCTTAAAAATTCTACATTTCCGTCAGCCAAATATCGAACCAAATCACCGGTCTTGTACAGGTAATCTTCAGGCTTATCTGAAAAAGGGTTTGATATAAATTTTTCTTTGGTCAGTTGAGGTTGATGTAAATACTCTTTTGCGAGACCAGCACCTCCAATATAGAGCTCACCCGCCGCGCCAATGGGTTGCAGGCAAAGGTGTTTATCTAACACATAGAACTGTACATTAGCGAGTGGTTTACCGATAGGCACACCTTGTCCACTGGACCTAAAATCAAGTCCTTGAGTCACTTTATAGGTACAACTGCCGACGGTTGCTTCTGTCGGCCCGTATTCATTAATAAACGTGGATCCTGGCAACAAATCCAGCCAAGGTCGCAAAGTATCTTTGGTTAATTGCTCACCTGCGATTACGATGACATGTTTGGCTGCTGGATTTTTTTCCACAAAGGCTTGATTCGACAAAGCTTTTAGATGTGACGGTGTAATTTTGAACAGCAAGCTGTCTTCGTCATCAATTAGGTAGTCAGCGAGATTGCTCAGTAGTTGCTCATTCTCTGGTAGGAATTCGACGTATTTACCAGCACATAATGGTACGTACAGAGATTGTACCGTTGCATCAAAAGCCAATGGAGAGCTAACGACGGATCCAGTAATAGCATCCGTTAAAAATAGTTCAGAGGCACAGTGGATAAAATTACAAACGTTAGCATGAGTAACCGCCACCCCTTTGGGTTTTCCGGTCGATCCGGATGTGTAAATAACATAGGCTAAATTTTTGGGAGTAAGGGCTAAATCAGACACTCGCGGATTCGAAACAATGTGGTGACTTAACGTTGATTTTAATTCAGGGGCATCCAAACAAATCACTTGTTGTTGATCTGTAGCCAATTGGTCCACAAAACTGGACTGGGTCAAAACTAAATTTGTGCCGCAGTCTTCCAGCATAAAAGCCAACCTGGATTTTGGATAATGTGGATCTAAAGGAACGTATGCAGCGCCAGCCTTAAGGATCCCAAGCAACCCTACCATTGTTTCGAACGAGCGTTCGACACTCAAAGCGACAATTGAATCAGGTTTAACTCCCTGAGCAATTAAATAATGCGCTAACTGGTTAGATCGTTCGTTCAATTCGCGATAGGTCATCTCTTTATCTTCGAAGATGACTGCTGTGTTCTGGGGTACTCTTTCTACTTGCTCTTCAAATAATTCTTGAATACATTTGTTTTGTGGGTAATCAGCTTGTGTAGCATTCCATTCAACCAATAATGTGTCTTGTTCAACCTCTGTCAATAAAACAAGATCACTAATATTCGGTTCTATTGCTTGTGCTCTTTCTTGTTCAGTTATGCCTTCAATGATGCTTTCCAGCAGAACCTCATAATTGACCGCCATCCGACGTATCGTATCATGATCAAACAAAGAGTCTCGAAAAGACCAGTTGACTAACAAACCTTCGCCAACCTCTGCAACATGAATAGCTATGTCGAAACGAATATTTAGATTGGTTACAGGAGATAAGCCTTGTTCACCATGTGCCAGACTTTCCAGTGGTATATCGGGTAGGTCATTTTCGTTATTTTGAACAACAAACAATAATTGAAAAAGTGCATTGTGGCTCATGTTTCTTTCAGGATGAAGTTCCTCAACCAGCATTTCAAAAGGAATATGCTGATGTGAGTATGCATCTAATATAGTTTGTTTATTGGCTTTAAGTAATTCACTGAATGTAGGGTTATTTGATAGATCGGTACGCAACACAAGCGAATTGATAAAAAATCCAATGAGTTGCTCAACATCTGAATGTTCTCTGCCAGCAATTGGCGTGCCGATAACAATGTCCGTTTCATTGCTGTAACGACTCATTAATACAGTAAACGCGGTCTCCAAAAACATAAACAAGGTAACGGAATGTTGGTCACACAGCGTACTGATCTTTTTGGTCAAACTTTTATTTAGTACTTGATTAAAAGATCTACCTTGATAGATTTGCTCTAACGGGCGTGGTTTATCCAGAGTAAGTTTGTGTAGCTGAGGAATACCCGCTAATTGTTCTTTCCAGTAATGTAGATGCTTCGATAAAACATCTCCCTGAAGCCATTGTCGCTGCCACTGTGCATAATCTGCATATTGCAGAGTTAAAGGAGGTAAAGGATTATCTTTTTGTTGGCTATAGGCCTCATACAATACTCTGAGCTCTCGGCGTAAAATACCTGATGACCAACCATCACTTGCAATATGATGCATCGTATAGAAAATAAGATGAATGTTACTCGATAGAGTAAACAGGTGAACCCTGATCATCAAATCTTCACTCAAATTGAAGGGTGACAGAGCATCATCTTTTTTTACTTGTTGCAATCGGTTTTCTTTTTCTTCGTCCGTCAACTGAGATAAATCGTGTATCGTAAGTGGTAACGTATAATCATTTACAATCACTTGTTGTGTCTCGCCTGAGAGCGTAGTGAAATGAGTACGTAATACTTCGTGGCGGTCAAGTAGGCTCTGCAACGCTTGTTTAAAAGCCTTCTCATTGAAAAAGCCTTCAATCACCATTCGTCCCTGAATGTTGTAATGTAAACTGCCTTCAAGTTGATCTATAAACCAAAGACGCTGCTGTGAAAAAGAAGGCAATAGAGCCTTGGTGCGATCAGCAGGTGTTACTTTAGGCAATATAAAATGATTTTTTTTAGCGGTACTTTCTAAGTAAACTTTTATCTCAACTCGATATTGTTTAATTTTCGCCTTTAGCTCAGCAGATAATGTGTTTTTTTTAACCTTATAGGTTAACTTATCGTTCTTAAGATAGAAAAAAACACCTTGATCACTAGCTTCAAGCAATACATCTTCGAAACTCATTATAATTCTACCTCTTCTACATCATCAGACTCGTCTATCTCTTGTTCATTTTCGAGCGATTTTTTCTGAAAGATATAAGTCGATACTTGAAGAGATAACTCACTAATAGTCTTATTCTCAAATATCTCTCGTAACGGCATTTCTATTTCAAATTCTTGACGGATCAAGTTAATTAAACGGGTCGCTAAAAGAGAATGACCGCCTAACATAAAAAAGTCATCTTTTATGCCTACCTGTTCAAGCTTAAGTACTTGTTGATATAGCTCACACAATGTTTCTTCAATTGCGTTGTGTGGAGCTACATACTTAGATTTTAATAAATCCGCTTCAGCTGGGCTGGGCAATGCTAGCCGGTCAAGTTTACCGTTCGTGGTTAAAGGTAAACTCTCCATAAACATATATATTGCGGGCACCATATAGTCAGGCAAATGTGTCGCCAAATTCTCTCTAAAAGTATGAATAATACTCGCTTTAGCCTGTATCAACGCCGTCTCATCTTCTGATGTTAAGATTAATTCCTCATCTAACACCACATACGCGATTAAACGTTTTTCCTCATCACTTGCTTCAGGGACTGCGACTGCACACTCCCTTATGCCGGCCAATCCGGATAAGACTCGCTCGATTTCCCCTAACTCTATACGTAAGCCACGAATTTTCACCTGATTATCAACGCGTCCAATAAACTCAAGATTACCTGGAAGACCATTTTCATCTGCCAACCAACGCACGAGATCTCCAGTTCGGTATAAGCGATCTTCCGACTGGTTGCTAAATGGATCAGGAATAAACTTCTGCGCTGTAAGCGCAGCCTGGTTAAGATATCCCCTGGCTAAACCATTTCCTCCCACGTAAAGTTCTCCAGGAACTCCGACGGGATTTAGCTGAAGTTCATCATTTAGAACGAGTAACTTAGTATAGTCCATCGTTTGCCCAATCGGGCAGTGACTAAATTCAGACAAGTCACTTTTCAGGGAAAGTGGAAAAAGGCTGCAGCCGACTATTGATTCTGTTGGTCCATAGTGATTGTATATTTTGGCTTGAGGAAATATCTTTTGAAGAGAGATAAATGTACTGACTGCCAGAGGTTCTCCACCAATAATAAACACATGAGGAAATTGACTTTGTTTACTTTTTAATAAGGGTAATATCCCAGAGAGATGACTGGGAGTTAAGCGCAACAAATAGGCCGCTTTTCTGGTCGCTAAAATATTGGCTAAATAATCTAATTCTTTACTTTCATCCAACAAATCGATATGTCCGCCTTTTATTAACGGAAGGTAAATACTTGGAACCGTAAGATCAAAGCTGTATGAGGTAGCGACTATTGCACCTTCAAGATCAGCAGTATAATAATGGTCTTTCGCATAACAACAATACTTGATGAGACCACCATGTTCGACCATAACGCCTTTAGGCTGCCCAGTCGAGCCTGAAGTATAGATCACATAAGCCAAATTAGTTGAATTTAACCCGATTGATTTTCGTTCCGGGTTGATATTATCGTACTTAGACAATAAGGTTTCACGTATCGCACCATCAATTGGCAATACGCGTCGATCACCAAATGCGAGCTCTGACATTAATTCACTTTGTGTCAAAACCCACTGTGAATCACTATCTTGAAGCATAAATTCTAAACGAGCCTCTGGAGTACCAGGGTCTATAGGTACATAAGTTCCTCCAGCCTTTAATACCCCCAACATGCCCACAATCATGTCCAACGAACGTTCTAAGCATAAGGCCACCACCGTTTCTGGCTTAAGTCCTTTTGCCAGCAAATAGTGTGCTAACTGATTAGCTTCCTGATTCAATTGCTGATAAGTAAGCGTCTCGTCCAGAAAAATTGCCGCGCATTGATGTGGAGTTCGTTCGACTTGTTCTTCAAACAATTCATGGATATGTTTTTCTTCAGGATCAGATGGCTCAGCCCCCTTGCACGCTAATAAAAAGTCTTGCTCTTGTTCTTGACTTAATAACGTTAATGACTGCACTGACTGATCTGGTAATTCTATAAAGCTCTTTAATAAAAAAGTAAAGTGATCGCTCAATCGCTCGATTGTTTCATCATAAAATAAATCGGTATTGTAAAGTATGTATATTGACAAGCCATTTTCTTGCTCGGTAACGCTGAAATACAAGTCGTGTTTGACACTATGTTCCTTGCTATTTTTAGCGTTATTTTGTGCAGAAGCGGTTCCAATATCCACGAGTTCAAGATCCGACAAAGCTAACTCAGACTGTTCGTTGTTTCGCACGTCCAATTTGATCTGAAAAAGCGGACTATGACTCATACTTCGATGGGGCTTAAGTTCTTCAACTAGCATTTCAAATGGGATGCATTGGTTGGCATAGGCATCTAAAATAGTTTGTTTATATTGACCTAATAGTGCTACAAAACTGGAATTTTCTGAAACGGTTCCTCTTACAACTAAATCGTTAAGAAAAAAACCAATCAAGCCCTCTACATCCCGATGCATGCGCCCGGTCATAGCGCTACCAACGACAATATCTTTCTCACCACTGTAACGACTGAGTAACACTGACAAGGCTGTATGCATGAACATAAATAAGGTTGCGTCATGACGCTGATTAAACCCTTTAATCTGTTCGGCTAACTTCTTGTCTATTAATAAATGTTGAGACTTGCCCATAAAGCGCTGTGTGGCAGGTCGAGGTTTATCGAGGGGGAAATTATGGATTAATGGCAAATCCTTCAATTGGTCCTTCCAATACGACAAGGCCTGGTCCAACACATTTCCTTGAAGCCACTGTCTCTGCCAAAGCGCATAGTCCGCGTATTGGACGAGTAAAGGAGCTAAAGGGTTCGGTTGTTTGTCATTGAAAGCACGATATAACTCAGTTAATTCTTTTTGTAATATTCCTCTTGACCATCCATCGCTGGCAATATGGTGCATCGTATAAAAAATCAGGTGATGATTATTAGAAAGCTTTATCAGGCAGATCCGCAACATTAAGTCTTCACTTAAATTAAAAGCCTTGCTAGCTTCTATTTGGCTCAGTTCTTGTGTTTTCTCCAGCTTAGCTTCATCACTCAGTTGCGAATAATCAAAATGCATGATAGGTAGTTTAAATTCATTGACAATAACCTGCTGTGCTTCACCATCCACAACCTTATACTGAGTCCTCAAGACCTCATGACGCTCGAGTAAAGTTTGTAGTGAAAGTTCCAAGGCTTCCACATTGAGTTTACCTTCTAAAAGGAAATGGCCCGGCATATTGTATTGCACACTACCTCCCCCCAGTTGATCGATAAACCACAATCGCTGTTGTGAGTACGATAACGGCAGTACTTCGTTTCGATCCGCTTTAACGATTGGCGGCATGGTGAACTCGTTTTTGTGGCTTTGAAGCATTTCGCTTATGCCCGCAACCGTGGGTGATTCAAAAATCACTCTTAGCGGTAGATCGACTTCAAATTCTTCACGAATAGCGCTGATTAATCGTGTCGCCAATAAGGAATGTCCGCCCAAAGAGAAAAAATTATCGAAAATACCGACCCGCTCAACTTTAAGAACTTCTTGCCATATTCGACTCAAATTGTTTTCTGTAGTATTTCTGGGTGCAACATATTCTTCTTTTTGAAAATCACACGCGTCTATGGCTGCTAGTGATTTCCTGTCTACTTTACCGTTGATTGTTAAAGGCAGCTCTTGCATAAAGATATAACCTTCTGGCACCATATATTCTGGTAAAACGGTATGTAAGTGAGTTTTAAACTCGGTAATTAAAGCACTTTTCCTGTTTTCATTTAGCTCGATTTCAGAATTTTCTTTTCCCTTTGACCCCGCGTCAAGAACAACATAAGCAACTAACTGTTTGTCAACATTGGTTCCTCCATTGACCAATACAACAGCTTCTTTTATATTCTCAAGGCTAACCAATTGCGACTCGATCTCTCCCAACTCAATTCGAAAGCCTCGTAATTTCACTTGATTGTCAATCCGTCCAATAAATTCAAGTAATCCATCAGTTGAATATCGTACTAAATCTCCAGTGCGGTACAGCCTCGCCCCCGGCATCCGACTAAACGGATGAGGAACAAATTGTTCAGCGGTTAATTTTGGTTGTTTTAAATATCCATGAGCCAGACCTGCACCACCAACAAAAAGTTCACCAATACACCCAATGCTTTGTGGTAAATACTGGCTGTTAAGTACATATAAATCCGTTTCTCCAAAGAGATTACCAATAGGAACTGTAGCAGTGTCAGCTGTTTTGGAGACAAAAAACTTAGGGATTGGGAAAGTGGTACAACCAACCGTCGTTTCTGTTGGTCCGTACTCATTAATAAACGCTGAATTAGGTAAAATTTGCTCTATCCATGCCTTCACCGCTGTTGGGTATAGTGTCTCTCCTGCAATGACAATAACATGCCGGGATTGAGCATTTTCAAATGCTCCTTTTGCCAGGACCCCCTCTAAATGAGAAGGAGTAATTTTAAATAAATAAGACTTTTGAGGATCTGCTAACCGTTCTCCTAACTCACTTAATACTTCAGGCCCTTCAGATAAGAGTTCAGCATACTTTCCGTCACACAAAGGCACCAATAATGATCCAACTGTTGCATCAAATGCCAAGGGGGAACTCACTATGGCACCGACTATGTGTTCTGCTAAAAATTCATCTACAGCACAACGAAGAAAATCACAGACATTCTTATGGCTCAGCAAAGCACCTTTAGGCTTACCTGTAGAACCTGATGTATAAATCATATAGGCTAATTGCTGGTTGTCTAACCCAAAGCAACTATTTTTAACATTATCACTCGAGTGTTGTTTTAACCTGAATTTAATTTCCGGTTCATCAAGACAAATCATATTTTGATTTTGAATAGGTAAATGCTTAACTAAACTGCTCTGAGTCAAAATGATAGAGACCTCGCTATCATTAAGCATATAGTCAATACGCGTAGTTGGGTGAGCAGGATCTAAAGGAACGTAAGCTCCACCAGACTTAAGAATTCCCAGTAACGCAATCACCATATCGAATGAACGTTCAATACATAATGCGACTAATACGTTAGGCCCAACACCCTGCTCCATCAGATAATGTGCCAGCTGATTTGAACGCTGATTTAGTTCAAAATAACTGAGCGCTTTGTTACCCTGTCTTAAGGCTATTGCGCGAGGATTTTTAACTACATTTTCTTCAAACAACTCGTGTACAAAAGCGTCGTCTACTCGCTGAGTCTTTTTATTGTTCCAGTCAACCAGAAGTTGCTTGCTTTCATTCTTTGCAAGCATGTCTAGTAAATCAAAGCGTTGCTCTTTTTCAGCGGAGCATAAACTCTCAACGATACTTTTTAACAAGATTGAAAAATTATTGACCAAACGATGAACACTACTATCTTCGAATATATTCTTGTTATAAAACCATGCCATTGAGAGTTGTTCACCCGAATCGTAGACGTCTAATTTTAATTCGAATGGAATATTCATATCACGGTTCGATAATGCATCGGTTGATTCATGGCTGGTGTCATCACCATGCTTTTTAATCTCTGAGACCTTGCCATCAACATTTTGCACGCCAAATGATATTTGAACCACAGAATTGTGATTCAAATGACGAACTGGATTTAATTCCTCCACTATTTTTTCAAATGGAATGTGCTGGTTCTCATATGCATTGAGAAGCATCTGTTTATTTTTTTGAAGTAATTCACTGAAAGTCGGACCGCCTGACAAATCAGTACGGAGTATCAGGGTATTAACAAAGAGTCCTATCAATTCTTCGATATCGCTGTGAACTCTTCCTGCTATTGGAGAACCAATCACAATGTCTGTCTCATTACTCAAACGACTTAACAACACTGTGAATGCAGTGTGCAAAAACATAAACATCGTTACTTCATGAGTTTGACACAAGGCCCGGATCTTACTTGATAGTTCCTCATCAATCTGCTTGTAGTGAAGCGTACCTTCGAACGTTTGATGCTTAGGGCGCCTGTTATCTAAAGGCAAGCTATGAACTTCAGGAATTCCCTTTAATTGCTTCATCCAATAGTTAAGTTGACTTTCTATCACCTCGCCTTGCAACCAATCACGTTGCCAACGGGCATAATCTGCATATTGTACTTTTAGGGGAGCTAGTGGATTTTCAAGATTATTTTTGAATGCACTGTATAATAGATTAAATTCTTTTTGAAAAATTCCAATTGACCAACTATCACCAGCAATATGGTGAAAAGTAAAAAGAATAAGGTGCAAATTTTTTGTGAGGTTGAGTACTCTCAATCGCAGCATAAGATCTTCACTCAAATTAAAGGGAGTCTTAGCCTCTAGTTCACTCAATACATCAACTTGTTCAGCCTTCTTCTCATCACTCAATTGGGTCAGATCGTGTTGGGTAAAAGGAAGTTCATATTCCTCCAATATGACTTGCTGTACTTCGTTTGCTACCGTCTTATAGTGGGTTCGTATTACCAGGTGTCGTTCAAACAAAGCTCCCAACGCTTTTCTGAAAGCAATCTCATTGAACTCGCCTTCAATTGAAAACGACCCTTGCATATTGTACTGGACACTACCTTCACCTAACTGATCTATAAACCACAGTCGCTGTTGACCAAATGATAACGGAATCATCACAGAATTATCTTGAGCTTTTATATCAGGGATATTTAGTTTTGGACTAGATTTTTTTTGCTGTAGTTTAAGCAAGCAATTAATAATAGCGCTTTTATTTTCTTGAACTTCCTTTTTCTGCTCATGGGTAAATGCACCTTTTTTGGTACGGTACTTAAGTTGAGTCCCTTCAAGATAAAGATATACACCATTATTAATTAATTTCTTCACTATATTTATAGCGACTGACATCAGAGGGCTCCTATTTAAATCAATTTTTCAATTAAAATTATGGACAACATTTGGTCTTTTGAGTTTATTTAATATGCGGAGACGAAAATTCTGAAAATTATTATTTATTTTTTCTTATATGACCGAGTAGCAACCATGAGTGATGTTACACCTTTGTATCAAACTTATTTTATCAAAAAACTTTACTGTTTTCATATTTACAATACATATCAATGATCAATGCAAAAAACAGTAAACAACTCAATTTTCATTTGTAAATTTTTTGTAATTTATTGTATAGGTTTCCAATCACCACATAGCTTGTAGAGCTTCATAAGAACATCTCATTAAGGATATGTCAAACGATCATTATTGAAGTCTTTCTTTAATTTTAAACATGTCAGACATGAGGGGATTATTGATGAACCCACTTGCCAATTTAACCAGGTTTATTTATAAACCGTTGAGATATATGTATAAATTATACAGACAATCATAAATCAACAATACGCAACAAGAATGATTTCATGTTCGATCTGCTGGTAAAACTAATTACATATTGCCCTAATAATAATCTCCCCCTTGATTTAAATCTTGAGGATATGGTGATAATGAAAAGCAAAAATTCAGTAGTCATTATCTAATACCAATTATCATAAATAACTGGTATTAGATAACCACAACAAAGACATAAGAGACTATAAATCTAGGCAAAAGCAGCAGCAACTTTCCTAATACCACGCCCTGGTGACCAGTTTGCAACAGAATGCGTCCAACTTAGATTGTTCTGTATAATGAAATCCCCCGGTTTTAATTTGAGCGTAATTTTATGCTTAAAGAGCTGTTCATAATTTATACCTGAGTGAATAAGGCGACGGGCAGGATCCCAGTCAATTTGATCAAGCCCACTGTAGTTAGGTGGTTCGTTAAACAACCCATTATGCCTTAATAATTCTTCCATAAACTTAAGCGAATCGTGGTCTACTGCACTTAAAGAGTCCCAAAAGACATATCTTTGTTGCTCCAAAATGCGTGAATAAGATTTTTTTGGTTTAGCTAATACTTCAAAAACTGTGAGCTTTGAATCTACTTTACATTCGTTTATGATTTTATCATCTTCTTGTAGTGTATCTTCCAGGAGATTAAGTCGAAGCATGGCTCTAATTTTAGAAATTTGACCTGCCGTTGGTGTTCCTTCAAATTTGCCCCTCAGCACAAATTCTCGTAGTGACTCCCAAACATGGCTCGACTCATCAACATTCAAAAGGATGGTTTCCCCACCATCAGTATCGTTTTCAAAACAATAAAAAGAAGCCAATTGTATGTCTGCAAAAGTAGAACCTTCAGAATGAGGAGGTACAATATGGTAGTCATTACGTTTATTTACACTCATATAATAACGACTAATATTTTCACGATGTCCGAGTGAAGAGGCAAATGCAGACTGCAGCTTAAGGGTATCAGTGAGTCCAAACTTTGCCGCAACATCATACATTAATTGGTCTACATCTTCACCTTTGACCTCTTCTATCAATACTACTTTATCTTTTTTTAACGAATCCAAAATAAGATCGATATCAAAAATACTGCCTTTACTCTGTAATGTCACTAAACTTGACAGGCTCTCTGGGACGCCCTTCTTTGGGGGAAATTCAACGTCACGATCTTCAATTATCTTAGTTGGCATAACTCAAAACACTCCGTAAGTTTTTGTCAAATATACTAATGGAATAAAATTCCAGATTGTTTAACTTCATTTTACGCTTTACCTGTTTAATTATCCATTTGATTTTCTTGCGTATGGCTTTTGGCCATACCAACCAGAACACGACGACTTCCAGCATATGGAAGACGTCCATGAGCAAATAGCATATTATCTAACAATAACAAATCCTCCTTTTGCCAATCAAAAATAATCATATTATCTTGATAGGCTTTTCTAATAAGATCGAGTGATTCACATTTAATTTCACCGCCATCTCCGTAGTACACATTTCTTGGTAAATCATCCATTTTATAAGCTTTTAACAAATTTTCGCGGTTCGTTTTATTTAAACTTGAGATATGGAACAGGTGCGCCTGATTGAACCACACTTTTTCCATGGTTTCAGGGTGAGTACTGATTGCATTGCATACTTGACGAGTCCTTAAATTACTTTTCCCTAACCATTCAAATTCAATATTATTGTTATTGCAATACGCTTCTACTTGTTGTCTATCTTCAGTTTTAAACACCTCTGTCCAAGGTAAATCTATTGTTCCATAATTACGGACGTACATGAGTTTCCGCTGTTCAAACTCATCGCGTATTTCAGGAGGCACGCTATTGTATACTTGGCGGCTATCGGCTATGGGTGTCGCACCGCCGCTGCTCGCTGGTTGAGCACAATAAAAAGCAATATTCATAGCCCATATATTAGAATACGAATTTTCATTATGTAATGGAATAGTTTCAGTTGAATGGTATTCAGTCGATGTGTAGATCTTTCCACGTAATTTCGTTCTTGGTGTTGAACCATAATTATACTCCAGTAGTTCTTCCCCAAATAGACTCACCAAGACTCGTGAGAGTTTCTTGCTTCCTGACATAGGTAAACCGCGAATCAACAGCGCCCCATTTTCACGAAACAATCTTTTAACGTGTGTGGAATTTTGTTCCAACCAATCATTCAGGCTATTTGCAGCGACATCTACATCAACAAGGAGCTTCTTTTGACCAATTTCACCGAGTTTATTACAGTCAAAATCCGATAAATCTTTTATCATTATTTTACATTCCTTAATGTAAAGTTTAGTGTGAACAAGTTAGAAACTCCCTTCTTCGATATTCTCATCACTTTCAGTAGACAAAAATTCACTCTCTTTTAGCTTCATATAATCAAACTCTTTTTCCATCACAATTAAATCAGCAAATTCTTCAATGTTTTGGTTTTCAAACATTGATTTCATCGATAACTCAACGTCGAACTCTTGCTGGATAAAATTACTCAAACGTATTGCTAAGAGTGAATGCCCTCCAAGCGTCCAAAAGTTGTCGTGGATCCCAACACGTTCTACTTTAAATAACGTTTGCCAATGCTGACATAATTTCTGCTCAATCTCATTGGTTGGTGCAATATATTCACATTGCTGACCCGACAATTCATGAATAAGCAACGCCTTATGATCCGCTTTACCATTGCTGGTTAAAGGCATAGCGTCTAATAAAACAATAGCGGAAGGAACCATATAGGCTGGTAATTTTGTTTGGGCACTTATTCGAAGTTCCGAAGTCAATACCGTTGAATCAACAAATTCACCAGACTCAGTACCAACACTATCCAAGTGATCTTTGTTCTGCTTCTTAACGATATAAGCCACTAAGCGTTTATTCCCTGGCTCATCTTCTTTTGCCAGCACCACCACATCTTTAACCTGGCTATGTTGCTGCAATATCCCCTCTATCTCTCCAAGTTCAATCCTGAATCCCCGGATCTTCACTTGGTTGTCAATTCGACCCATATATTCCAAATCACCATTGGGTAAGTATCGTCCAAGATCGCCGGTTCGATATAACCTTTCACCAGACTTAAATGGATTGTCGATGAAACGACTATTTGTCAAGTCTTCTCGATTAAGATAACCACGAGCAACACCAGCACCACCAACGAAGATTTCAGCACTCACTCCACTTGGAACAAGTGATAATCCATTATCTAATAAATAGAGTTCTAAATCGGCCAACGGCTTACCGATAATACTTCCTGACGTTGCTTTAAGATCCGCCTGATAAAGCCGTCGATAAGTGACATGAACTGTCGTTTCCGTTATTCCGTACATATTAACTAGTTGTATATCTTCATCATCATGAAGTTCAAACCAAGGTTTTAGGTGCTGTAATTCTAACGCCTCGCCACCAAAAATGACGGTGCGCAATGACAACGCTTCTTGTTTATTAGCGTCTACACTAATTAACTGATTGAACATCGTTGGTGTCTGATTGAGTATGGTGACTCCCTCTGAAACCAACAGTTTATAAAAGTCTACAGGTGAACGAGTAACGTCTGATGGAACTATTACTAAGCTTCCGCCATAACTCAGCGCCCCCCATATTTCCCAAACAGAAAAATCAAAGGCATATGAATGAAACAAAGTCCAAACATCGTTTTGGCCGAAATTAAAATCTGATGCTGTCGCATAAAAAAGTCGCGTTATATTACAATGCTCTATTAATACTCCTTTAGGCGTACCCGTTGAGCCTGACGTGTATATCACGTAAGCAAGACTCGCTGGCGTTAGTTTAATTTGTTCTTTGTCAATATTAGTGACAGGTTGATCAGACAAAATATTATTATTGCCGCATGCATCACACTCTCGGTCTAACCAAATCAATGGTAAATTGTTAGCTGAACATACTGCTGACAGTTGTGTTGCTAAATTACTTTGACTCAGGACAATCTCAGCGCCTGAATCTTCGAGCTGAAAAGCAATCCTTTCTATTGGATAATTGGGATCAATAGGAACATAGGCCCCACCTGATTTTAAAATCCCCAGAATTCCTACCAGCATCTCTATACTGCGTTCAACGCAGATCCCAACCCGCACCTCCGGGCCCACTCCCTGTGAAATAAGATAGTGAGCTAACTGATTCGAACGACGATTTAATTCGTCATAACTCAGTTGTTCATTTTCATATACCAGCGCAGTCGCGTCAGGGTTATTTTCAACCTGAAGCTCAAATAATTCATGAATACACTTATCCACTGGGTAGGATTGAGCTTTATCATTCGAATTTGCTAGCAATTGTTTAATTTCTTCCGCCCCTAATAAATCAGACTTATCAATCAAACTATTTGTGTTAAATTCTATTTGGTGAATAATATTTGTTATATACCCTTCAATACGCTGTCTTAATGATTCATCAAAAGCCATTGTGTCAATGCTGATATTTACGCCAAATCTTTGTGTCTTTTCATCTTTAAAGGCATCAAGGAGTAATAGGTAATTGGTATCACTGAAACCCCCTAGTTTTAACGGTACTTGAGCGTCTCCACTGGTGTCGTTTAGCCCATCTTCGTGTGCTAACTCATGACTGATTTCTTCGCTTCCCTCTTGCTGAACTCCTTCGTAATAAACATGCCAATTGGTGTAGTTAAATAACGCACCGGAAAAATCTAAACCGCTGGCGCGTTGCATCTCTGCCAAAGGATAATGCCTGAACGCATGCTGACCTCTGAGTTCGCTGTCTGTGGCTTGAATAAAATCTGCCCAACGCTCTCCTTTCATAGCAACACACAGGGGCAAAGCATTCAAAAAGACCCCTACCATCTTATCACCCCCCGGGATCTCCGGACGTCCCTGAGTAGCAATACATCCGGCAACCTTATCTGAGCCGTCAAGCAAGGCTAATAGAATGAGATACACTGAGCACCATAAACTCTTTTCCTGTACCCCTAAGCTAGCCGCCAAAGCCGTCAACCTTTGACTGGTAGCCTCTGATATATCGCAAGAAATATTGGCGCTAGGAGACTTTTCTCGCCCTGCCCACCAAGGTAAATTAGCCTCCGCTAACTTATCCATCCAATAACTTTGTTGTTTCGGTGATGCAATAGCCGCTTGTTCCAAAGCAATAAACTGGTTATACGAGGGTAATGCTTCATAGGCACTTACACCTCCTCGCTCTCTTAACTGAGCATAAGTTGAATAAAGTTCAGTAACAAAACTTTCCAAACTCCAGCCATCCCACAACGCGTGGTGCACGCACATACCAAAAGCGAACCTATCACCCGGTAACAAGTGAACCGTAGTACGCCATAATTCTTGTGAGGTATCTATGCCAGCGGCTTTTTCTGTTTGCATCCATTGACTAATCGACTCATGAATAGAAACGTCATCTTGCTGGCTCAAATCCACTATCGTCATGTTGGGCAGATTATCTTTCAACAACAACTGTAACGGTCTGCCTGCCGATAAGTGATAAACACTTTTTAACATTGGATGTTTATTCATTAAATGGGTTAAGGCTTGCTCAAACAGGGAGCCATTCCAAACATCATCAAAATAATAAATTTGCAGGTTTTCATACACATTTAAATGACTCTGCTTCAGAGCCAGCAGTACCATCCCTTCTTGCATCATCGATAGCGGGAAGGCGTCTTCCAACTCTCCTTCTTCATATTTTTCATTCAGTAAGTCTTGCTCTTCGTCGGTTAACAACGCAAATGGCGCAATTTCTGCAAACTCCGTAGCTTCCACTGCTCCCTGTTCTAACGCAGCAGCTAAAGCGCTAACCGTTGGATGAGCAAACAGATCTTTGATTGAAAATACCACCCCCTGCTTTTTAGCTTCTGCAACCAATGCTATCGAGCGGATCGAATCGCCACCTAACACGAAGTAGTTGTCTTCGATCCCAATATTCTCCAGGCCTAATTTTTGTTGCCATATTGCAACTAGCGTTTTCTCTGTCTCGCTCTGCGGCGCGACATAGGGTCTAACCTCTTCCTGCATTATCGGTGCAGGAAGGGCTTTGTGATCTAACCGGCCATTGGCGGTTAACGGTAAAGCATCTAACATCACAAATACTGCTGGCATGGGATACAATTGAGATTGGCTTCTCAGATGTTTGCTTAAACTGGCGGCCTCAATGCTTCCCTCTTTCGGCACAAAATAACAAACCAGCTGGCCGTCATTTTGAATTATTACCGCTTCTTTTACCTCATCGAATTGCAATAATGCCGCTGTTAACTCATCTTGCGCTAACCTGCGTACTGCTGCATTTGGCGGTGTCTCGACTCGTCCAAGATACTCAAGTTTACCGTCCGGTAAATAACGTGCCCTGTCACCACTTCGATAGAGTCGTGCACCAGCGGTGCCATTAAACGCATCAGGAATAAAGTGCTCGGCAGTTAAACTCGCTTGGTTAAGGTAACTTTGTGAAAGACTGTCACCACTGAGGTATAACTCTCCAACAACTCCTTGCGCCACTAACTCGCCTTGTGAGTCAAGTACAAACACACCGTTATTACTGAGTGCCCGACCGATGATTTGTGGCTGCGTTCGGCAATCCAGATTTTGGATGTGTTCCCGGTAGGGTTGAATTGCTTGCGCTGGCGTTTGGTATTGCTCTCCCTTGAATAAGGCACGCAAGGCATCAAAAACAAACACATCAAACGCTATCGGCGCAGCACATATCAAGCTGCGCGGCGATGAAAATCCTCCGCTATGGCTATGCAATAAACAGCTGATACTTTGATGGCTCATGCCTTGGGCTTGTGGCACACCGTTATGGCTGGTGGTATACATTACACAGGCTAAAGCTAATGCATTTAATGGACGCTTCGGATTGCAGGTTTCATTTGACCAGTGAGTCCTCTCATCCAAATTGATAACCTGCACCGGGTGTCCACTGGTTTGCTCGCTCATCAATTGGCTTATTTCAATAGAGCCAATTAATCCGGAAAAGGCTGACTGAGTCACTATAAACCCAATACTGCTGTCTTCAAACTGGTAGGCCAGACGTAACGCTGGCGTCTGAGGCGCAAGCGGAACACAAGTGCCACTGGCTTTTAATATCCCCAGTGTGCCAATTAACTGTTGTACTGGGTTATCAACCAAGAGTCCAACATTGGTCTGCGAATCGACGCCTTGCTCGATCAGATAATGGGCCAACTGGTTTGCATGGCAATTAAGCTCGCCATAACTCAGTTCTTTTTCTTCACAAACCAGCGCGATAGCATCTGGATCTTTATCAACCTGTGCCTCAAATAAAAGGTGGATACAACGCTCTTTAGGATAATCCATTTCAGCCGCATTCCACTCAATCAGTTGTTGCTCTTTTTCACCTTCACTTAAAAATTCAAGCCTGGAGACAGGCGTTTTTGGAGCCTCGACAATCGCTGCTAATAAACGCTCATAATGACCCAGCATCCGCTCTATTGTTATCTGGTCAAATAAGTCGGTGTTGTATTCCATGCTGCCGACAATCCCTTCAGGTGTCTCTTGTAAACTCAGGGTTAGATCAAAGCGCGAAACACCTTGTTCAATAGCGTTAGCATTCTCATTATTAAACACCAAAGGTCCTAATTCCAGCTCTGGTAAAAACGCACTATCCATCGGAACATTCTGCAATGCAAACATCACCTGAAATAAGGGCGAATAGCTAATGTTTCGCTCTGGTCTTAATTCTTCCACTAATTGCTCAAACGGAACATCCTGATGACTATACCCCTGCAACGTCATTTCACGTGTGAGGTTTAACAACTCAACCATGCTCGGATCTTGACTTAAATCACTGCGCATAACCATGGTATTAACAAAAAACCCTATCAACCCTTCAGTTTCTTGACGCGTTCTATTGGCTATTGGTGTCCCTATCGCAACATCATCCTGACCAGAATAACGGCTCATTAACACTGAAAACGCCGACAATAAGGTCATAAACAAAGTAGCTACATGCTCCCGACTCAGTTCCTGCAAGCTATCAGATAAGGCTTTAGGTAACCTGATGGGCTGAGAACTTCCGTTATAAGTCTGCTCCTGTGGACGCGGCCTATCTGTCGGTAAAGTCAATAACGGCGGCAAACCTTCGAGTTGATCACGCCAATATGACATTTGCTTTTCTAAAATTTCACCTTGTAACCACTCTCGCTGCCAATGGGCATAGTCAGCGTATTGTAAAGCCAGTGGTGCCAATGGCGACTCTTTACCTTGTTTGAAAGCCTGATATAAAGCCACCAGCTCCTTGAAGAATATTCCCGTCGACCAACCATCAGACACACTATGATGCATTGTCACCAATAGCACATAACTGCCGTTGTTCTCTGAATTATTCTCACTTTTATCGAGCAACAGTCGTAGTCTACAGAGACTATCTTGAGTTAAGTCGAACTGGTAATTAATCTCAAATTGCGTAATTGACATAAGCTCTGCTTCTGAAGAAACTGACTCAGCCTCCAAAGTTAAAGAAGGCGGGTCAATAATCTGAATTGCGCTATCTTCATAAGGTTCAAAGCGGGTTCGTAATGCTTCGTGGCGGTTAAATATCTCTTCAAGGCTGCGTAATAACGCATCTTCATCCACTTCACCCTTAAGTCGTAACGCTAACGGCATATTATAAACAGCGGTAGGTCCCATGTAACGACTTAAAAACCATAAACGCTGTTGTGCATACGACAACAATATCGGTTTATCCTGCGGAGCCCGTGCCATCGGAATATACTCGTATTCTTCACCCAGTTTCGCTTTTACTATTGCCTGAGCTTGCGTTCTAACTGTTTGTAATTCAAATAACACGCTAATGGGTAATTCCACAGAAAAAGACGTTCGTATGCGAGACAGCATTTGCGTTGCTAATAATGAATGACCACCCAATTCGAAGAAATTATCAAACATGCCGATACGGTCTAACTTTAGGATATCGCTCCATATATTAGCCAGCAGTTCTTCTGTTACGCCTTCTGGCGCCACATAACCAGCTTGTTGTACCGATAGATCTGGCGCTGGTAATGCAGCTCGATCCACTTTTCCATTAGATGTTAAAGTCAAACTATCTAAAATAACAAAAGCTGAAGGTATCATGTAAGACGGCAGTTCTGCTTCAGCGTATTCACGTAACTCATTTGCTAATTTACCGCTATCAATTACTCCCTTGTCTGACTCATATTCCTCTAGCTGTTCGATTTGTTTTGCAACCGCATAAGCCACCAAAGTTTTATGCCCTGGCTCATCTTCTCGCGCTAACACCACGACATCCTTAACCTGATGGTGTTGCAGTAGCAGAGCTTCAATTTCTCCCAGTTCAATACGGAAACCTCGAATTTTCACCTGCTGGTCGATTCGACCAATAAATTCCAACTCACCACCAACTGAATAGCGTACCAAATCGCCAGTTTTGTATAATCGCTCACCGGGTGTTTGACCAAATGGATTCGGAACAAATCGCTCAGCGGTTAGATTAGCTTGATTGAGATAGCCGCGGGATAAACCGTCACCCCCAATAGAAAGTTCTCCGACAACGCCTATTGGTGCAAGGTCGTTCCCAGTCATTACATACGCGTTTTTATTCGACAAAGGTGCACCAATCGGCGCACTTTGTGACAATAAAAACGCTTCTTTCATTAACTCAAATGAAGTGGCAAAGGTCGTAGTTTCAGTTGGCCCGTACACATGAATTAAATGATTGGGTCCTGAAGACAACACTGTTTCTATAGCTTCTGCAGAATATGCCTCACCTCCAAATAAGACTTGATTAATCGATGAAAAACAAGCCGGTTCCTCCTGGCTGATCCTATTAAAAAGCGCCGTTGTTATAAATAACGTAGAAACACCATGATTACGAATCTCTCGAGCTAGTTTTACTGGTTCCAGTGAGGTTTCTTTATCTATGATAAGTAAACGAGCCCCATTAACTAACCCACCCCACATTTCATAGGTGATGGCATCAAATGAGTAGTTGGACAATTGAGCAACTACATCTGTTTTTCCAATCTTCACTGCGTTTTCGGTGGCGACTAAACTCACAATATTTTCGTGACTTATCAGCACCCCTTTAGGCGCTCCGGTACTGCCTGATGTATAAATAACATAGGCCAAATTTGACGAACTCGATTGGTTAACCGGATTTATTGCGCTCCTGTCTTGTAAACCATGATCCAGATAGACATATTTTATACCTTCCTTTCTTTCTTCAATTAATTCGAAAGTCTTGGATAATGACGACTGGGTAACAATCAATTTTACGCCACTGTCTTCTATCAAATAAGCTATTCGTTTTTGGGGATGCGCAGGGTCCACTGGTACATAGCAACCACCGGCTTTCAAAATACCTAAGATCCCAATAACCATCTCAACACTACGCTCAACGCAGATACCAACTCGCACTTCTAAACCAACACCTTGCTCAATTAAAAGATGAGCTAACTGGTTTGAACGCCGGTTTAGCTCACCATAACTAAGCATTTGTTCTGCTCCGTTACCTTGATGAACCAATGCGATAGCGTCCGGATATTTTGCCGCTTGTGTCTCAAATAACTGATGAATACATTGGTTGTCCGGATACTGCATTGCCGTATCATTCCATTCATCTAATAATTGGCCTAACTCTTCTTCTGCCAGTAAACTAGTTTTATCTATTAATTTATTAGCATTAGTTTCCAATTGATGAATGATATTAACCACATAACCTTGGATACGCGCACGAAAAGCTTCATCAAACACTCCAGTATCGGCACTAATAGTCAACCCAAATTGCTTTGTCTTTTCATCTTTAAAAGCATAGACAAGTAATAAATAGTTTGTTTCCGCCCAGCCAGCGACTTTCAAAGGTACTTTGTTGTCAAACCCGGTATCATTGCTGTTTTCATTATCCACACCATCATCAAACTCAGCCTGATGACTCCTATTTTCACTCTTTCCTTCGTAATAGACATGCCAGTTTGTATAATTAAATAACGTCCCTGAAAAATCCAGGTTAGTCTTTCGTTGCATTTCAGGTAAAGGGTAATGCCGGAAACCATGCTGTTCTCTAAGCTCTTGATCAATAGCTTGAATATAATCTGCCCAGCTTTTTCCTGCTACGCTTATTTGCACAGGTAAAACGTTCAAGAATACCCCAACCATCTTATCACCCCCCGGGATCTCCGGGCGTCCCTGAGTAGCAACAGGTCCGGCAACTTTTTCTGAGCCGTCAAGCAAGGCTAACAGAGTGAGATACACTGAGCACCATAAGCTCTTTTCCTGTACGCCTAATCTTGCCGCTAAAGCGGTCAATTTTTGACTGGTATCCTCTGATATGTCGAAAGAAATATGAGCACTCGGTGACTTTTCTCTCCCTGTCCACCAAGGTAAATTCACCTCATCTAACTTATCCATCCAATATTTTTCTTGTTTTGGTGATGTAAGAGCCGCTTGTTCCAATACAATAAACTGATTATACGAGGGTAAGGCTTCATACGCACTCAAACCACTATGCTGTCTTAATTGAGCATAAGTTGAATAAAGTTCAGTGATAAAACTTTCCAAACTCCAACCATCCCACAACGCATGGTGAATGAACATACCAAAGGCGAACCTGCCCTCCGGTAATATGTGAACCGTGGCACGCCATAATTCTTGTGAGGTATCAATGCCAGCAGCTTTTTCTGTTTGCATCCATTGACTAATCGACTTTTGGATAGAACCTTCATCGTGTTGGCTCAAATCCACTATAGTCAAGTTGGGCTGATACTCTTTGAACAACAACTGTAACGGTCTGCCTGCCGATAAATGATAAACACTTTTTAACATCGGATGTTTATTCATTAAATGAGTTAAGGCTTGCTCAAACAGGGAACCATCCCAAATGTCATTAAAATGATAAATCTGCAGGTTTTCATACACATTTAAATGACTCTGCTTCAGTGCCAGCAGTACCATTCCTTGTTGCATCATCGATAGTGGAAAGGCGTCTTCTAACTCTCCTTCTTCATATTGTTCATTCAGTAAGTCTTGCTCTTCCTCGCTTAGTAACGCAAAAGGTGCAATTTCTACGAACTGTGTAGCATCAACTCCCCCCTGATCTAACGCCGCAGCTAAAGCGCTAACCGTTGGATGAGCAAACAGATCTTTGATTGAAAATTCCAAACCCTGCTTTTTAGCTTCTGCCACCAATGCTATCGAGCGGATAGAGTCGCCGCCTAACACGAAGTAGTTGTCTTCGATCCCAATCTTATCCAGGCCTAATTTTTGTTGCCAGATTGCTACTAGCATTTTTTCGGTATTGCTCTGCGGCGCGACATAAGATCTAACATTTTCCTGTGTTATCTGTGCAGGCAGGGCTTTGTGATCTAACCGACCATTGGCGGTTAACGGTAAAGCGTCTAACATCACAAATTCTGCTGGCATGGGATACAATTGAGATTGGCTTCTCAAATGTTTGCTTAAACTTGCGGTTTCAATGCTTCCCTCTTTAGGCACAAAATAACACACCAGCTGGCTGTCATTTTGAATTATTGCCGCTTCTTTTACCCCATCGAGTTGCAATAATGCCGTTGTTAACTCATCGTGCGCTAACCTCAGCCCTGCGGCCTTCGGTTGTGACTCGATTCGTCCAAAATACTCAAGTTTGCCGTCCGGTAAATAACGTACCATGTCACCACTTCGATAGAGTCGTGCACCAACGTTGCCATTAAACGGATCCGGAATAAAATGTTCGGCAGTTAAACCTGCTTGATTAAGGTAACTTTGCGAAAGACTGTCACCACTGAGGTACAACTCTCCAACAACTCCTTGCGGCACTAACGCGCCTTGTGAATCAAGTACAAACACACTGTTATTACTGAGTGCCCGGCCGATAATTTGTGGCTGCGTTCGGCAATCCAGATTTTGGATGTGTTCGCGGTAGGATTGAATTGCTTGCGCTGGCGTTCGGTATTGCTCTCCCTTGAGTAAGGCACGCAAGGCATCAAAAACAAACACATCAAACGCTATTGGTCCGGCACATAACAAGCTGCGCGGCGATGAAAATTCACCGCTATCGCTATGGAATAAACAGCTGAGACTTTGATGGCTCATGCCATGGGCTTGTGGAACACCGTTATGACTGGTGGTATATATCACGCAGGCTAAAGCTAATGCATTTAATGGACGCTGCAGATTGCAGGTTTCATTTGACCAGAGAGTCCTCTCATCCAAATTGATAACCTGCATAAACTGTCCACTGGTTTGCTCGCTCATCAATTGGTTTATTTCAATAGAATCAATTGATCCGGAAACAGCTGAATGAGTCACTATCAACCCAATACTGCTATCTTCAAACTGGTAGGCTAAACGTAACGCTGGCGTTTGAGGCGCGAGCGGAACACAAGTGCCACTGGCTTTTAAAATCCCCAGTGTGCCAATTAACTTTTGTGTTGGGTCATCAACCAAGAGTCCAACGCGAGTCTGCGAATTTACGCCTTGCTCTATCAGATGATGTGCCAACTGGTTTGCACGGCAATTAAGCTCGCCATAACTCATTTGTTTTTCTTCACAAACCAGCGCGATAGCATCTGGATCTTTAGCAACTTGTGCCTCAAATAAAATGTGGATACAGCGCTCTTTAGGATAGTCAATTTGAGTTGCATTCCACTCAATCAGTTGCTGTTCTTTTTCACCTTCACTTAAAAATTCAAGCCTGAAGACAGACGTTTGTGGGGTATCAACAATCGCTGCTAATAAACGCTCGTAATGACCCAGCATCCGCTCGATTGTTACCTGATCAAATAAGTCAGTGTTGTATTCCAGATCCCCGACTAAACCTTTAGGGGTCTGGCGCATGGTTAATGTTAAGTCAAAATGCGAAAGACCTTCTTCTCTACCGTTGGACTCTTCATTTTTAAACACTAAAGGCCCAATTTCGAGTTCAGACACAGAGGCACTATCCACGGGAATATTTTGCAATGAAAACATCACCTGAAATAAAGGGGAGTGGCTTAAACTGCGCTCTGGGTTGAGTTCTTCTACCAGCTGTTCGAAGGGAATGTCCTGATTTGCATAACCTTGCAATGCCACTTCACGGGTTTGTTTAAGTAACATCACAAAACTCGGATCTTGGCTTAGATCACTACGCATAACCATAGTATTGACAAAAAACCCGATCAAGCCTTCGGTTTCCTTACGTGTTCTATTCGCTATTGGTGTTCCTATAGCAACATCATCTTGACCTGAATAACGGCTCATTAACACTGAAAACGCCGACAATAAGGTCATATACAATGTCACACCGTGGTTTTGGCTAAGCCCTTGTAATTTGTTTGATAAAGCCTCTGATAGTAAAATTGACTGAGTGCTTCCATTGAATGTCTGTTCCTCTGGCCTAGGGCGATCTGTCGGTAAAGTTAATAGCTGCGGCAGGCCTTCAAGCTGTTGTCGCCAATACGTTAACTGATTTTCTAAAACTTCTCCTTGCAACCAATGCCGTTGCCACTGAGCATAATCAGCGTATTGAATAGGCAATGGTGCCAATGGCGATGCTTCACCCTGGTTGAATGCCTGATATATCGACACTAATTCTTTGAAGAAAACACCCATTGACCAACCATCGGATACACTATGATGCATAGTCACCAATAACACATAATTACTTTTATTCTCGTCACTTTCGTCACGTAACAATCGCACCCTGCAAAGTCGATGTTTCGATAAATCAAACTGAAAGCTTCCCTCTGATTGACAGATCGCTTTTAATGATATTTCCGAGGTAACAGGCTCAACTGACAAAGCTAAAGATGGCGGATCGATGATCTGAATCGCACTGTCTTCAAAGGCTTCAAAACGTGTTCGCAAAGCCTCGTGGCGACTGACTATCTCTTCAAGACTATTGATTAAGGCATTCTCATTCACCTTACCACTAAGACGGAGCGTCAATGACATATTATAAACCGAATTCGGCCCCATATATCGACTTAAAAACCACAAACGTTGTTGTGCAAACGAAACCATTAAGGGTTGTTGTCTGGACGCCTTTTTAATCGACACTATTTCAGACCCTTGACTCTGCTTTGATTGCTCTATCGCTTGTGCTTGTATGTTCAGCGTTTGCTGTTCAAACAACTCACGAATGGTCATTTCAACTGAGAAGGTTTCTCTTATCCGCGAAACCAGTTGAGTGACCAGCAGCGAATGTCCCCCTAAGGTAAAGAAATTGTCAAACCGACTCACCTGGCTGCATCCTAAGACGCCACACCAAAGACTTGCTAATAACTCTTCTGTTACTCCGTCCGGGGCAACATAACCTTCATCTTGTGCTGTTCTATCGGGAACAGGTAATGCACCACGATCCACTTTACCACTGGTGTTTAAAGGAAATGAGGACAACTCCACAATAACTGAAGGCACCATATGAGCTGGCAATTTGGATTGTAAATAGGCTCGCAGCTCATTATTTAATTGGCGCTTATCTTGTTGATATAGATTGGTTACATTCTCTTCTTTTTGCTTAGCCACCACATAAGCTACCAAGCGTTTATTATCAATTTCATCTTCTCGTGCCAGAACCACAACACCTTTTATTTGATGGTGTTGTAATATTACACTTTCGATCTCGCTTAGCTCAATACGAAAACCTCGGATCTTCACCTGATGGTCGATACGACCGAGGTAATCCAGTTCCCCTGCTGATGTATAACGTACTAAATCTCCAGTTCGATATAAGCGTTCACCAGGGGTTTGGCTAAATGGATGCGGCACAAATTTTTCTGCAGTAAAACCTGCTCGAACAAAATAACCTCGAGCAAGCCCAAGTCCGCCAATATACAATTCACCTACCACACCCAATGGAACTAACTCACCCTGAGCGGAAAGAATATAGGACTCAGTATTATCAATTGTTTTACCTATCAACGAGCGGCTTTCATCAACGAGTTCTACTGCCTTAAAATCAATTTCATGAGCACTGACGTCAGCACCAATTTCAGTCGAACCATAAATATTAAATAATCGTGAATTAGGGAAGCGTTGAGAGAAACTTTCAAACCCTGATAAATTTAACGTTTCACCACTGCAGTAGATTGCTCTGAGCTGAGGCACTTCTGCTCCATTTTCACTCTCTAACAACACTTTCAAAACAGAAGGAACCAAAGTGATTTGGGTGATCTGATGCCGATTGAGCTCTTTCATCAATAAATCCGGCGATTGAAGTAATTCTGTCGAAAGAATAACTAATGGAACGCCTGATGTCAGGGCTTGAAAAATCTCAGCCACGTGATCAACAAATCCTACACTGGTTTTTTGACACAATACGTCACTGGCAGTCAACCCAACGGTTCTTTTCAACCAGTTAACTCGGTTAACAATACTCAGATGTAAACCCATCACACCTTTCGGTTGTCCTGTAGAGCCCGAGGTATAAATTAAATAACTTAAATTTTCAGGTTTTAAACCAATACTTTCTTTACAAATATTGGTCTCAGGTTGCTTTGACATCAAGCCGCGAAAATTTTCACTGTCTAACAAAAATAACCGTTGATGAGTTGGTGTAAATTGAGTTTCTAAATCTATTTGGCTTAATAGGATCTCAACTCTTGAGTCGGATAACAAATAACTTAACCTGTCTGATGGATAACTCGGATCGATTGGTACATATGCCCCGCCAGCTTTTAGAACCCCTAAAATAGCAATAATCATATCAATACCGCGGTTTAAACAGATCCCAACAGGAACATCAGGACCTACGCCTTGTTTAATTAAATAGTGGGATAACTGGTTGGCGCGACGGTTTAACTCAAAATAGCTGACTTGCTGTTCGTCAAATACCAACGCAGTGGCTGTTGGATTGCTGACAACATGCGCTTCAAATAATTCGTGGATACACTGTTTAATCGGGCAATCAACTTGAGCGGCATTACTATTCCACTGAACTAATTGCTGTTGTTTTTCCGCTTCACTTAAAAAATCAAGTTGCAAGACAGAAACATCAGGTGACTCAATAATAGCTTCTAATAGACGCTCATAATGGCTGAGCATTCTGACTATCGTGGTACGGTCAAATAAATCCGTGTTGTACTCCATACTGCCCGCAATCCCTTGTGGTGTCTCCTGTAATGTCAGCCATAAATCAAATCGGGAAACTCCGGCCTCCTGCACCTCATTCGTTTCTTCAAATACTAAAGGTGCTAATTCGAGATCTGATAACGTCGCACTGTCTATTGGGATATTTTGCAGTGTAAACATTACCTGAAATAGAGGTGAATGACTTAAACTGCGTTCAGGGCTCAGCTCTTCTACTAATTGTTCAAAAGGAACGTCCTGGTGAGCGTAACCTTGCAATGCCACTTCTCGAATTTGTTTGAGTAACGCCACAAAACTCGGATTGTCGCGTAAATCGCTACGCATCACTAATGTGTTAACAAAAAAACCAATCAGTCCTTCTGTTTCCTGCCTCGTTCTGTTGGCTATCGGCGAGCCTATCGCGATATCGTCCTGACCCGAATAACGACTCAATAGTACGGAAAATGCTGACAATAAACTCATATACACCGTCACGCCCTGCGCTCGACTCAATTGTTGCAGACGAGTTGAAAGCGTTTTTGATAAAACGATGGATTGTGAACTGCCATTGAAGCTCTGCTCCGGTGGTCTTGGCCTATCTGTGGGTAGGGTCAACAGCGGCGGTAAACCCTTAAGTTGATTACCCCAATAAGAGAGCTGTCCCTCCAATACTTCCCCTTGCAGCCATTGCCTTTGCCAATGGGCGTAATCTGCGTATTGAATCGGTATGGGTGCCAAAGGCGATGGTTCGTTCTGTTTAAATGCCTGATATAACGCCAGTAGCTCTTTAAAGAATATCCCCAGCGACCATCCGTCGGAAATACTGTGGTGCATTGTCACTAATAACACATAACTGCTTATATTCTCATCACTCTCATCAAGTAATAATCGCATCCGACAGAGCTTATCTCGGGATAAATTAAATGGATAGCTTCGCTCGTGTTGACATATTTCCTTCAGCTTAGTTGCACAAGTCACCGGCTCTACCGACAGGCTGAACAACGGCGGCTCAATTATCTGAACGACACTCTCTCCACTGGCCTCAAAACGTGTTCGCAGTATTTCATGACGAAGCACGATTTCCTGTAAACTTTGCAATAATGCATCGACATCCACTTCGCCCGTTAAACGTAACGCTAATGGCATATTATAGACCGCGTTCGGCCCCATATATTGGCTTAAAAACCACAAACGCTGTTGAGCATACGAGAGCAATATGGGGGCTTCACGCGACACCAATTCCATCGGTAATAATTCAAAAGCTTCACCCTGCTGCAGTTCAGCGATGACTTTCGCTTGGGCTTGTAGTGTATGGTGTTCAAACAGTAATCGAATTGGCATCTCGACCGCAAACGCTTTACGAATGCGCGACAATAACTGCGTCGCTAATAAAGAATGCCCGCCCAGTGCAAAGAAGTCATCCTGTCGACCCACACGATCACATTGTAAACTCTCTCCCCAAAGTACCGCTAACAGCTCTTCAGTCACCCCTTCTGGCGCCAAATAAGCTACTTGTTGACTCGACATATCCGGTACGGGTAATGCGCCTCTATCCACTTTTTTATTGACGGTTAAAGGCAATGTTTCCAGCATCACGATGGCCGACGGTAACATGTAATGAGGTAATTGTTTTTGTGCGTTGCTTCTGAGTTCATTGATCAAGCTGTCTGGGTCTGCCCAGCCTTGGATCTCCTCATTTTGGCTAATTTCATCATTGTTTACCTGACTCACCACATACGCCACAATACGTTGATCATCGACTTCATCTTCGCGCACCACCACAACAACATCTTTTACCTGACGATGTTGTAACAGAACACTTTCTATCTCTCCTAATTCTATTCGGTAACCCCGGACTTTCACTTGATGATCAAAACGGCCGATATAGTCTAACGATCCATCCGTTAAATACTGTACTAAATCCCCTGTTCGATATAAAAGCTCTCCCGGATTTTTACTAAACGGGTGTGGTACAAACCGCTCAGCAGTAAGACCTGTCTGGCCAAAATAGCCCTGTGATAAACCAGCTCCCCCGAGGTATAACTCGCCGGGTACACCAATCGGACAAAGCTGCTGTTGTCTGTCCAAAACATAGACATCCGTATTGTCGATTGGCTTACCGATAGCCACTGTTCCCTCTTTTGAGGTGAGTGGTTGCAGTGTTGACCAGACGGTTGTTTCTGTCGGCCCGTACATATTCCAAAGGGATCTGACCCGAGGCAATAACTCGTTCACCAGTGTTTTGGGCACTGCTTCGCCACCAACTAAGGCGTTTAAATCAGCTTTGCCTTGCCAACCACTTTCTAATAATAACTTCCAGGTAACGGGGGTCGCTTGAAGCAAAGTAATTTGACTTTGCTCTACTCGTCGACTCATTTGAGCACCGCTCACCACACAATTCTGACTGGCAATCTCAACATTGGCGCCCACCGTTAACGGTAGATAAAGCTCTAATAACGCGATATCAAATGACAATGTGGTCACGGCCAACAATCTATCATTTGAAGTCATCCCCGGTTGCCGCTGCATACTGGATAGAAAATTCACCACATTACGGTGTGGAATTCTCACCCCTTTGGGTGCCCCGGTACTACCCGAAGTATAAATCACATACGCTAAATTTGAAGGATGTAAGGATACTGATGGATTAGCCGATGCAGCTCCTAAGTAACAATTTGCACCAGAACTGTCAATAAACACACAACGAACATCTAATGTTTTGGTTAAATCCAAAGACGACTGCACTGAGGATTGAGTCACTATCAACTCGATCCCACTGTTTTCAATCACATGAACCAGTCTTTCTTTCGGGTACTGTGGATCAAGCGGGACATAACAGCCACCTGCTTTGAGGATCCCCAACAAGGCTATCATCATCTCTACAGAGCGATTAACACAGATCCCAACCCGGACATCTGCGGTAACACCCTGCGCAATCAAATAGTGCGCCAGTTGATTCGAACGACGATTGAGCTCACCATAACTGAGTTGCGCTTCTTCATAGGTTAAGGCAATGGCGTCCGGATATTTTGCAACTTGTGCCTCAAATAACTGATGAATACACAGGTCTTTTGGTAAAGCCTTACTGGTGGCATTCAAATCAACTAATATGTGAGCTGTTTCTTCTGCCCCTAACAAACCGGTTTTATTTATCAGGTCATTAGGTTGCGTTGCCAATTGGTCAATAATATTCGCCACATACCCCTGGATCCGAGCACGAAATGCCTCGTCGAATACCGTTGAGTCCGCGCTGATATTTAAAACAAATTGCTGTGTCCTTTCATCTTTTGTGATGTCGAGAAGCAATAAATAGTTGGTGTCGGCCCAACCACCCACCTTGTGTGGCGCTTGAGTCTTATTTTTTGTCCCTTGCAGATCCTGAGCCTGACCTGAAGAATTTGTTTGACTTTTCTCTTCTTCATAATAAACATGCCAATTGGTGTAGTTCAAGATCGCACCAGAGAAATCTAATCCTGTACTTCGTTGTATTTCAGCCAATGGATAATTTCTAAATCCATGTTGCTCTCTCAACTCGCGATCTGTCGCTTTAATGAAATCAGCCCAACTTTTTCCTGTGACACCTATGTGCAAGGGCAAAGCATTTAAAAACACCCCTACCATCTTATCACCGTCAGGGATCTCTGGACGTCCTTGGGTCAACACGGGACCAACAACCTTATCCGAACCATTAAGCAACGCTAACAAAACGAGGTACACAGAGCTCCACAAGCTCTTTTCCTGTACCCCTAAAGAACCTGCTAAAGCAGTCAACTTCTGACTGGTAGCGACGGAAATATCACAAGGGATATGAACGCTTGGAGATTTTTCTCGTCCAGTCCACCAGGGTAAATTCGCGCCCACAAATTTGCGCTGCCAGTAATCCTGTTGCTCTGTTGAATTAATTGCCGTCTGCTCTAAAGCAATAAACTGGTTATACGAAGGCAATGTTTTATAGACACTCACTTCAACACTATTTCTTAACTGTGCATAAGTGGAATAAAGCTCGGTGATAAAGCTTTCCAAACTCCAACCATCCCACATCGCATGATGAAGGAACATGCCAAACAAAAACCGACCTTCGGGTAACAAATGCACGGTCGCACGCCATAATTCTTTTGAGGTATCTATCCCTGCTGCCTTTTCTGTTTCCATCCACTGATTAATCACCTCTTGATTGGAGACTACATCCTGGTCGCTCAGATCTACAATCGTCAGATTGGGCTGCATATCTTTGAACAACAATTGCAGCGGCCGGCCAGCCGATAAGTGATAGACACTCTTTAACATAGGGTGTTTGTTCATTAAATGGGTTAATGCCCGCTTAAACAGATCAACATCCCAAACATCGTCGAAATGATAAATCTGTAAGTTTTCATACACATTTAAGTGACTCTGTTTAAGTGCCAGTAGGACCATGCCTTGCTGCATCATTGACAGTGGAAAAGCGTCTTCCAACGTTTCCTCATCATACTCCTCATCCAGCAATCGATGCTCATCCTCGGTCAACAGCGCATATGGTGCTATCTCAACAAACTCGGTTACATCGAGTCCGCCCATATCTATCTCCGCCGCTAAAGCCCCAACCGTCGGGTGAGCAAACAGATCTTTGATCGAAAACGCCATTCCCCGTTTTTTGGCTTCAGCCACCAGTGCAATCGAGCGGATCGAGTCGCCGCCTAAAACAAAGTAATTGTCTTCGAGCCCAATCTTATCCAGGCCTAATTTTTGTTGCCAGATCTCAACTAAAGCTTTCTCTGTATCAGTCTGCGGCGCGATATAGTTCGCATTATCCGATGGCTTAGCAGGCAACGGTAAGGCTTTTGAGTCTAAGCGGCCATCGTCTGTTAAGGGTAAGACAGCCAATACGATAAATTCTTCCGGCAGTAAATATAAGCTGTACTGACTTCTGATATGTTTGCTTACGCTTGAAAATAATTTTTTCTCGTCAATTTTCTCCTCAGTCGGCACCAGATAACACACTAATTGCCCTTCACGCTCAACAATCGCCAGTGCTTTAACAGCGTCAAGTTTCAACAACGTTGTTGTTAACCCGTCTTGCGCTAATTTTTTTGCTTGCGTCTTAGGTTTAGCTTGTTGCTGTACTCGTCCAAGATATTCAAGTTGGCCATCTGCTAAGTAACGTACCCTGTCACCACTGCGATAGAGTCGTTCACCCTCGGCGTCATTAAACGGATCCGGTACAAAGTGTTCGGCGGTTAAACTGGCTTCGTTTAGATAACCTAGGGAGACACTGTCACCGCTAAGGTACAACTCGCCGACAACGCCTTGCGCCACTAACTCCCCTTGGGGGTTAAGAACGAATAACCCGTTATTGCTCACCGCGCGCCCTAACGCTTGTGGCTGCATCTGGCAATCTACGTGTTGGATGCGCTCACGGTAGGCTTCAATAGCTTGCGTCGGCACTTTGTATTGCTCACCCTTGAGCAAAGCACGCCAGGCGTCAAAAACAAACACATCAAATGAGATGGGTGAGGCACATAACAGGCTTTGCGGCGATGAAAATTCACCGCAGTCGTTATACAATAAACAACTGATATTTTGGTGACTCATGCCATGCGCTTTCGGCTCGCCGCTATGACTGTCGGTATAACTGTTGCTATAACTATTGGTATAACTATTGGTATATAAAACACACGCCAAAGCTAAAGCATTTAATCGGCACTGTGGATTACTGACTTCATTTGTCCCGATATACTCCGCATCCAAATTAACAAATTGTAAACCGCAGGCACTTTCCTGCTCGCCTTCGGCTTTGCTCAATTGGTGTAATTCAATTGCCGCAGACACGTCTGATCGGGTTACGATTAATGATATGTCACTGTCTTCTATCTGATAGGCTAAACGCAATGCAGGACTTTTGGGATCCAGTGCAACACAAGCGCCACCGGTTTTTAAGATCCCCAGACTAGCTACCAGCATTTCCGCTGGGTCCTCAACACAGAGCCCTACGCAAGTTTGAGGGCCAACGCCCTGAGCTATCAGATAATGAGCTAACTGATTGGCACGGTTATTCAGTTCAATATAGCTGAGTTGTTTTTGCTCATATACCAGCGCAATGGCCGTAGGGTTACTGGCAACCTGCGTTTCAAATAATTCATGGATACAACGACTCCTGGGATAATCTACCCGGACCGAGTTCCACTCTATCAACTGTTGCTGTTTTTCAGCTTCACTTAAAAATTCAAGTTTAGAGATGTGTGTTTCAGGTGCTTCGACAATAGCGGCTAATAAACACTCATAATGGCTTAACATCTGAACTATGGTTGATTCATCGAACAAATCCGTGTTGTATTCCATTCCGCCAATGATCCCCGCTGACGTTTCTCTTAACGTCAGCGTCAAATCAAAGCGTGATACTCCTGTCGATACTGCATTTTCGTTATCCCCTTTGAAAACCAGAGGTTCGAATTCGAGATCAGGTAAAGAAGCACTTTCCACGGGTATATTTTGCAATGCAAACATGACTTGAAACAGAGGCGAATGGCTAAGGCTCCGCTCCGGGTTTAAGTCCTCGACTAATTGTTCAAAAGGAATATCTTGGTGCGCGTAGCCACCCAATGCTACTTCTCGGGTTTGTACAAGTAGCTCTGCAAAACTTGGGTCTTTGCTTAAATCACTGCGCATTACCATAGTGTTAGCAAAAAAACCTATTAAATCTTCCGTTTCCTTTTTTTCCCTATTAGCAATAGGGGTACCGACCACTATATCCGAAAGACCAGAGTAACGAGCCAACAAAATTGAAAACGCAGATAAAAGCGTCATAAACATTGTTACGCCATACTTTCTCCCCATATTTTGTAGACGTGTTGATAAAGACTGAGACATACTGATGGATTCAAAACTTCCTTGAAAGCTCTGCTCCATTGGTCGTGGTCTATCGGTCGGCAAGGTTAATAAGGGCGGCGCGTCTTTGAGTTGTTCACGCCAATATGACAATTGGTTTTCTAGCACGTCACCTTGCAACCATTGACGTTGCCAATGTGAATAGTCCACATACTGTATCGGTAACGGCGGTAGAGGACTCGCTTCACCGTGTTTAAAAGCTTGATATAAAGAGACAAGTTCTCGAAAGAAAATTTCGAGTGACCAGCCATCTGAAACACTATGATGCATAGTAACCAATAAAACGTAACACCCTTGATTTGATTCTGTTTGCTCACTTTCATCAAGTAACAGGCGAAATCTGCAAAGTCGATCTTTTGATAGATTAAAAAGATAATTACGTTCAGATTCAAAAATAGCTTTAAGTTTGCTCTGCGAAGTCACTGGTTCGATTTCTAAATTAAACGATACTGGGTCGACAACTTGAATAGCGCTGTCTTCAAAAGCCTCAAATCGGGTACGAAGTACTTGATGTCGATTAATAATCTCTTCTAGACTTTGAAGCAAGGCTTTAGTATCTATTTGACCTCGTAAACGTATAGCTAAAGGCATATTGTAGACCACACTTGGTCCCATATACTGACTTAAAAACCACAGACGCTGTTGTGCGTAGGATAATTGAAAATTAGATAAGTGACTGATGCTTTCAATTTTAGCATCGTATTTTTTGTGTTTAAACATCGAAAGAAAAGTAATGATCTCTTCTTTATTTATCCTTAATAAATTCACTATTTCTTCGGGGATTTTCTTGTTCTTCGATGTTATTTTTAACTTAATTCCATTTAATGAAACCTTTATATCGTTTTTATTACAAATACTTAATATATCGACAACTTTCATATTTATATCTCTAGTACATCAAACGGAACCACCAAACTTTCGTCATCTTCATCATTATTTATTTCAATTTCACAGAGACAATCAATTAATCCTGCTAGCTGCCAAAGTATTGGATTTTCAAACAAAATCTTGATGGGTAGTTCAATTTTAAACTCTGTATGTATTTTACTTAACAATTGTATGACAAGTAAGGAATGACCACCCAATGCAAAAAAGTTATCAAACCGACCTATTCGTTCACATTTGAGCACCTCACACCAGAGACTTGCTAACAATGTTTCGGTCATCTCCTGTGGTGCCACATAATCCATTTGTAAATTGGAGAGATCAGGAACTGGCAATGCGCCACGATCGATTTTACCATTCGGCGTCAATGGAAGTGTCTCTAGCATAATCGTCACTGAAGGCACCATATAGCCAGGTAATTCCGCCTGCATATGTATACGTAATTCATCCGTTAACGAATTTGAGCCGTGCTGCGCTTCACTTAACGCTGCATCCTTACTACCTTCCCCCAATTGCCCTACCACATAAGCAACTATACGCTGATTATCTGGTTCGTCTTCCCGTACCTGCACAACCGCATCTTTAACACTGATATGCTGTAGCAGGACACTTTCAATCTCTCCCAATTCTATCCGTAACCCCCTTACTTTCACCTGGTGGTCCATACGACCAATATAGTCAAGCTCCCCATTGGTTAAATAGCGGACTAAATCACCGGTACGATATAAACGTCCCCCTGCCTCTCGGCTAAAGGGATGCGGCACAAATCGCTCAGCTGTATGACCCGCTTGATGGAAATACCCCTGGGATAATCCGGCTCCTCCTAAATAGAGTTCCCCCGGAACACCTAAGGGTGATAGTTGCTGTTGTCCATCAAAAATATAAGCCTCGGTATTATTGATCACCTTACCTAAAGACACCGCAGCCTTCGATGAAGAGAGCTGATGAAGTGCTGACCATACCGTAGTTTCCGTCGGACCATACATGTTCCAAACCGCTTTAACTTTAGGGAACAATGCTTCCGCAAGTCCCTGCGGAAAAGCTTCTCCGCCTACTAGCGCAGTTAAATCCGTTTTGCCTTGCCAGCCACTTTCCAACAGAAGTTTCCAGGTCACCGGGGTGGCTTGAAGTAGCGTAATTTCATTATGCTCAAGTCTTGCCGCGAGTTTGTCACCATTCATCATATCCCAGTGACTTACAATATCAACGCTTGCGCCAACCGTTAAAGGTAGCGTTAACTCTAGCAGCGCAATATCAAAAGACAGGGTGGTTACCGCCAACAATCTATCGACAGATGTTATTCCCGGCTTTTGCTGCATGCTGGTTAAAAAGTTAACCGCATTTCGATGACTGATCCTTACCCCTTTCGGCTCACCAGTGCTGCCAGAAGTGTAAATCATATACGCCAGGTTCAATGAATGTACTGGCACAAGCGGGTTACTTGATGCATGGTTCGCACTCGGATCACTTTCCTTTAATATGTTATCCAACAACACACAACGGACCTCACGCATTGCGCTTTTATCTTTACCCTGCTGCTTTAATAATTGCGTTAACTCTAAACTTGACTGCACCGCCGATTCGGTAACTATCAAGGCTATGCCACTGTCCTCAATAATATAGGCTAATCGTTTCTTCGGATATTGTGGATC
>JABSOI010000053.1 GCA_013216015.1 Alteromonadaceae bacterium
TTTATGGATCACTTATGGATCACTTTAGTACGAAAAATAGGACTTTATTAGGTGTTTTTAAGTATTTTGAGTTTTACGAGATACGGATCAAAACGTACTAAATTATCGTTTTTTAAGTATTTATATGGCGACATCGGAGGGATTCGAACCCACGATCTGCCCCTTAGGAGAGGGCATCTTACCTTTTGCTACTTAAGAAAAAACTGCCGATTGTTTGTACTAGAATTGAAAATTAACATTACAATTATTATAATACTTGCTCGGCACTGACATTGTTTATCGGACAAATAAGATGAACTGCTAATGGCCTCAGCACATTATTTAGAGGCAACAAAAAGCAAAGTTAAGCATCTGTTTGGTTGATACCTGAGCTTTAAATTAAAAGATAATTCAAAGTTAAGTATATATAAACCAGTGGGTTATCGCTGTACTATATGTTTGGTCAAACGAAGCATGTAGAGGTTATGGTGCTATTGAAACAACAATAAAAATCTAATGAAACAACTGTAATACACTGGTAAGGGTTGATGTAATCGGGTTTCTAGCTATATTGGAATTATTTGTTATGCAAGCACCGACAAACTAAAGTAACAAAAAGCAATTGCAAGAAACGAATAAGTTGATACTCAGATTGATACCAGAGCGAAAATTCCAACATTTGATTAATGGGTATCAAATCAGGTCCATATTATAAAGCATACAATCGTTGCAGTACAAAAACTAAATGCAGCGTTTGTGTTTTTAATTTAAGTAACTGTATAATCGCGTTTTTTGATATTATGTAAAATAAAAAATGGAGTTGAAGTTTGTTTATTATGTCATTTAATAATGTTGTACTCATTATTTTGTGTGCTGTCACTTTCTGCTTGTGGTGGTAAAAGTAAAGCTCTTCCTTCAAATAAAACACCTACTGTAAACGCAGGGGTAGACCAGGTAGTTGTTGAAAATACTCAAGTTATCCTGTCTGGTTTTGGTGGTGATTCAGATGGTGTAATTACGAGTTATAGTTGGGAGCAAGTTTCAGGGGATTCAGTATCTATCAGTAGTAGTTCTGATGAAAACAGTTCTTTTGTTGCACCCGATACTAACTCAGAATTAACATTAACATTCAGACTTTCAGTGACCGATGATTTTGGAGCAATGTCGATAGATGATATTGATATTTTAGTTAAACCTATTGCACCCTCTCAACTTGATTATGGTAGTGAAGTAACCTTTAAAGTTTTCCATAATGTAAAACTTATTCCTGAGTATGAAGGCTATGTGTCTTTCTTTTCTCTTGTTGGCGACTTACCCCAAGGGCTTAGTTTTGATTCTTTAACAGGGAAGATTTCTGGTGTTCCGACAGAAGCTATTAACAATATTGAATTGCAAGTGACTGCAAATAACGATGGTGGCAACATAACGACAACATTTTCACTGAGTTTTTCTGGGGTTGATATAGATGAATTACTACAGGAATTGATTACCAATAAAGCTAAATGGGGATCTCAAAATATTTCAAGTTATCAATTTGAACGTATTATCAATTGTCATTTCTGTACCTATCCGAGTAACGTTTTATTTCGAATTCAAGTAAAGGATGGAAATACAAATTTCGTTTTTACAGCTGATGGCAATATAGCCTTATCGACAGACTCAGGGAATTCATTTAGTACAGTAGATGAATTATTTGACTCAGCATTAAATACAATTAATAGTGCCGCTATTTATGAGGGTACTATAATTAGTATTCATTATGACCATCAATATGGTTATCCGACACATATTTCTTCTGATAACATTTATACGGAGGACGATGGGATCCTCATTTCTAGTTCAAAATTAGTGGTATTCGATGATTTGAACTGTGATGAAGTTACAAACCTTAACCCTTCAGTAAAATTAAACGTATTAGATAGTCGAAGTATGTTGCCAATTAACTGCAAGGTTAAAGGTACATGGAAAATTGAAGGTGGGGAGTTACAAGATTTCAGTAATGAAGACATTCAATATATTGAATCTATAAATGTTTTTGGGTATGTTGAAACTGAGTCTGTATCGTGTGACGATGAAGCCCCTATTCTAATTTTTAGCAGCACAGAAAATTTAACTATTACAGTAAATAAAGAAAGCTATTCATCTAAAGAGATGAGTGATATTGCCGTAACTACACAAGCTTGTGGGTTGATTCCTATGGAATTAGAAGTCATATTGAATTTAGCAAACTAACAGTAAATTTCATCATTTATTTGACCAGCTATGGGTCTTTATTTGTTTTTCGATAAAGTGCTTTTGTTTTAATTTCCATTTATGAAAAATGAGATGAAGCCCGTTTTAGCGGGTTTTCACATGCTTAATCGGAGTTGAAATTTTTTATTTTAAAATTTTCAACAGCCAACAGCTATGACAGGACCTGAGTTTGGTATGATTTGCCATGCCATAAGAAGCGTAACTTTAACGTATAATTGGTGATCAGTTCCAACACCTAACATGGTCCCATTTTTTAACGCGCAGACAGATATTTTATCTCCACTGTTAGGAACGTGGGTCCAGGGTATCTCTAAATCTGCTTTTGTGTGTAATTCCCCACTAATGTCGACACCAAGAATTACTCCACTAGGTATTTGCGCTATACTTTTCATTGAACCAGCGTGAGGAACCTTTATCCAGGGGCTGGTCATTGTTTCACGATAGTACAATTCATTATTCACCCCAATACCAAGTATTCTGCCATCTTGTAATTGAATAGCATCTATTACAGCTGCACTGTTTTCTATTTCTACCCAATCACTACTCAATGTTTCTTTTATTTGTACAAAATTGCCATGGGTAACACCTAAAAATTTACCATCTTTCATTTGAGTAATTGATAATGATTCCCCGGCTCCTGAATCAACAAGTTCCCAGGGGCTGGTTAACGTTTTTCTTAAGTAGACTTTCTTATCTTCACCAATACTGAAAATTTCACCTGAATTCATAATGAATGCTCCTTATGTTTTTTCAACGTTAGTCACTATTTAAGCGTAGTTCATTTGTGCTGCTAACCATAATTGTTGTAAATAAATTTAGGTGAAAAATCATAAAAAACATATTATATACCCGTAATCATTCAAAATGCAGGTTTTGAAGCGTTTTAAAAGATTATCTACTACGTTGCTTTCAATCCCAATAGCCCGCTATTGCTCAATCAAGCGCCTTTTAGATAAACTTTCAAATTCACCTCAAATTCCCGCATCTTGAATGACCACGGGTATAGGCACTTTTTTTCCGATATACATTTACTCTATTACACCTTATTACAAAGGTTCTTACAGTGGTTATTACCACGGGTTTATCGTTTTACATTTCTTTTGTTTACTTTACAGGCACCAAAAGCAGTAAAGGCCAAAAATGCCAATACAAGCGTTATTTTTTAACATATAATTTCTTAAGTCCGGCTATGCAAAGTAGGCGAAAACATTGAGGTAGGAAAAGTTTATGGTTTCGGTGCGTAAGTCACATCAAATGTCAGAAACAAGTTTTGAACAATGGTTAGTTGCTCTTGAACTGAGTCCTGCAAAACATAGTGCTTTAGAAGCTCTGTGGAATAAGGTCAATAATTTTTTTGCTGAGCAGTTGGAGTGTCAAAATAAATCACTGGAAATGGTGGAAATATTAGCAAGTTTAAATTTAGACAAAGACTCTCTTTGTGCTGCTTTTTTGATCCCGCTACACGAATATAATTGTATTTCGATTGAATATATAGAAGATAATTTCAGTAAGGCGGTGCTCTTGTTGTGCAAAGGCGTTAAGCAGATGGATGCGATAAAAGCCCTTCAGCAAACCCAATCAAACCAGGTAGCGGTAAATCAGGTAGATAATATTCGTCGTATGCTGTTATCAATGGTTGAAGATGTTCGGGCTGTAGTTATTAAATTAGCTGAACGTTTGTGTAATTTACGGATCGTTAAAGAGTGTGATGAAGAAAGTCGAGTGTTAGCCGCTAAAGAAACGGCTAATATTTATGCTCCTTTGGCTAATCGTTTAGGTATAGGGCAATTGAAATGGGAACTGGAAGATATTGCCTTTCGTTATTTGCACCCTGTAGTTTATAAAAAAATAGCTAAACTTCTTGACGAAAAACGATTAGTCCGTGAACGTTATATGGTGGAGTTTGTTGATTTCTTAACCATGCAACTTGAAAAACTGGGTATTAAAGGCACTGTTTACGGACGGCCCAAACATATTTACAGCATCTGGAAAAAAATGCAGAAAAAGTCTTTAGACTTTGATCAACTCTTTGACGTTAGAGCTGTACGTATTATTGTTGAGGAATTACAAGATTGTTATGGCGCACTTGGTATAGTTCATACAAATTGGCAGCATTTACATCATGAATTTGATGATTATGTTGCAACACCCAAAGCAAACGGCTATCAATCAATTCACACGGTTGTTTTAGGGCCGGAAGGCAAACCAGTAGAAGTACAAATAAGAACGCAACAAATGCATGATGATGCTGAATTAGGTGTTGCGGCCCACTGGCGTTATAAAGAGGGTAGTGCAGGTGGTAAAGCAGGAGAAAAGAAATCAGGCTTTGATGAGAAAATCAGTTGGTTGCGGAAAATTTTGCAATGGCAGGAAGATGTCAGTGAAAGTGGTGAATTATTAGATGAGTTACGCAGTCAGGTTTTCGAAGACAGGATTTATGTCTTTACACCCAACGGTGACGTAATTGATTTACCTGCCGGTGCAACACCGTTGGATTTTGCCTATTATATTCACTCAAATGTCGGACATTGTTGCATTGGGGCAAAAGTATCCGGTCGAATAGTTCCTTTTACACATCGTTTGCAAACAGGCGACCAACTGGAAATTTTAACCAGTAAAACGCCTGATCCGAGTAGAGATTGGTTAAATCCTAATTTAAACTATATTCATACGCCTAGGGCAAGAGCGAAAGTTCAGCATTTTTTTAAGTTACAAGACCGTGATAAATATATTAGTCAGGGAAAAGAACACCTTGAAAATGAATTATCAAAATTATCTTTAACCAATGTAAATTTACATAGTGCAACCAAACGTTTTAATGTTAACAATATTGACGATTTATATGCAGCAATAGGTTCAGGTAATGCGCGTTTACTGCAAGTTATTCATTTTTTGGAGCAACAGGAAGATAAATTAAAACCGCGGCCTGAAATTGACCCTCAAAGCCTAGTTAAACCTGCCTCTGTAACGAAATCTAGTGGAGATAATAATGCTATTACGGTCTCAGGAGTAGGGAATTTACTTACTCATATGGCCAAATGTTGTCACCCGGTACCGGGCGATCAAATATCTGGTTTTATTACCCAAGGTCGCGGCATTTCTGTTCACCGCTTTGATTGCGAGCAATTATCTAATGCATTAAGTCAACAACCTGAACGTATAGTTGAAGTTCAGTGGGGAAATAAAGGTAAACAAAGCTATCAGGCAAGTATTCAACTTATTGCCAGTGATCATCAAGGTTTGGTTCGAGATGTTTCTACTATCATTGCTAATGAACGTGTCAGTATTGTAGGTTTGGAAAGTCATTTAGATTCAGTGAAAGAAACTGTGGCGATGGTGATAAAAATTGAAATAGCTAATAATGACCTGCTTTCAAGATTAATTTCTAAATTGTTACTGCTTGATGCTATTGTCAGTGTGAAAAGGCTTTGATGAATATGTTAAATTATTTGATAAACCAGCAACCTTCAATGGATAAACTACGTTGGATCATGGAAGAATTACGTGATCCGGAAACTGGTTGCCCTTGGGATTTAAAACAAAATTTTAGTTCGATTGTGCCTCATACTATTGAAGAAGCCTATGAAGTTGCTGATGCTATTGAGCAGGGTGATTTTACTGAATTAGAAAAAGAGTTAGGTGATTTACTCTTTCAGGTCGTCTTTTATAGTCAGTTAGGTAAAGAACAAAAACGTTTTGATTTTGATAGTGTGGTTGCTGCTATATGTGAAAAACTTATTCGTCGTCACCCTCATGTATTTTCAGATTCCGATTTAAGTACTGATGCTGAAATTAAAGCGAATTGGGAGAATGAAAAAGCTAAAGAACGTCAGTTTAAAAGTGATCAACAAAATGAAGGTAATTCGTTCGACAAAAATACATTGGGTAAAGGTACCTCTGAAAAAATTAGCATATTAGCTGATATTCCTAAAAGCTTACCCGCACTTTCTCAAGCGGCAAAAATCCAAAAGCGTTGTTCACATGTAGGTTTTGATTGGCATAACATTGATGATGTTTTTGCTAAAATTGTAGAAGAAGTTAATGAAGTTAAAGACGAATTACATAGTGATCCTGTGGCTTTAGCTGAAGAGCTAGGAGATTTGATGTTTGCGGTAGTTAATTTATGCAGGCACGCAAAACAAGACCCGGAAGCTTTGTTACGCCAGGCAAATAGAAAGTTTACTAAACGTTTTCAGCAGGTGGAGGCTAAAGTAGAACAGTCGTCACGATCATTTAAAGAACATGATTTGGATAAACTTGAGGAATATTGGCAAGAAGTGAAAGATAGCGAAAAAGAGCAGGCAGATCAGTAAAAGCCTTGCCAGTTGCTATTGTAGTAGGGTGGGTTAGCACAAAGCGTAACCCATCAGAACACCAGTTTTTGTTTATATTATTAGATAGTTGCATGCTACTCAGTGATGGGTTACGCCGTTGGCTAACCCATCCTACAACTTATTCCTAGTAATAGGGTAAAGCTCTTACCTATTTAGCTATTTCAGCGTTGTGGTAAACTTCTTGTACGTCATCACAATCATCTAGCATTACCATGAATTTTTCAAAATTAGCGATGTCATCTTCGTCGGTAATATCCATATAAGTTTGAGGTACGAAAGTGATTTCTTCAACTTCCAAGTCATACTCAGGCATGCTTGCTGCGAATTCTGTTTTGATTTTGAAAAATTCTGTATGCGGGGCAAAAACCGTAATTATGCCATCTTCAAGTTCAACGTCAGTAACGTCAATATCAGCCATCATAAGATATTCTAAAACGCTTTCATCGTCTTCGCCTTTAAAAGCAAATACAGCTTGATGATCAAACATATGTGAAACTGTGCCTGAAGAGCCTATTTTGGAATTTGTTTTACTAAAACATTGGCGAATATCTTTGATCGTACGGTTACCGTTGTCGGTAAGGCAATCAACAATTACCATGCAACCACCGGGACCAAAGCCTTCATATCTTGCATGGGCATAATCTTCACCACCGGCACCTCTAGCTTTTTCAATGGCTTTATCAATTACATGAGTAGGAACCTGGTCTTTTTTTGCTTTTTCAATCAGGCGACGTAAAGACAAGTTGCTGTCAGGGTCGGTGCTACCATTCTTAGCGCATACGTAAATTTCTTTACCGTATTTAGAATAAACTTTGGTTTTTGCGCCTTGAGTTTTGGCCATCGACAATTTGCGGTTTTGGTAAGCTCTGCCCATCTTGAATAATTCTCATGTTTTTATAAAATGACTTGGTCTGATTCTAACAGTGTAGAGACGTTATTTACCAGTTTTCTGGTAGATTTTGAATGATTTAATCTAAAATCTGTTTTTAATTTAGCTTTAATTTAACTTTTATATATTGCCAAGCCGTGTGGGCTTCTGTGATTTACAGCTTACAACCTGTCTGTTTTCGTCCAGTTCTAATAAAAAATCGACTTTATTTGGCAGGGTTTTAAATGCATGTTCCGTAAGGCGTTGGAAGTATTGGATGAAATGAAATATTTGTTCGTTGTTCATCAGAGAATTTGGAGTTTCTTTGTTAAATATTAGGTCCTTCTGGGTCTGTTGCTGTCTTAATTTATTTTCCTGCTCTAATCGCCATTGGTAAACACAATCAAATGAGGGGGCTTTAAGCATTAACCACAGATCCATTTTTTGATAGAGAAATTGGTAATTATGCTTAAGCTGGTCATTAACATAGGTTCGCCAGACAGCATTAATATCTTGTTCGGTTTCTAATAAATTCACAGGTTCAATCAGTTCATCAGGTTGTTGCGCATCTACCCCCCAGCACCAGCCTTCAATAATAACGACATTAATTGTATCAGGATGATTTTTATCAGGTAAGGTTAAACTTTCCGGTAGAGGATTATCAGTAGCTTTATCAAATATGGGGATCACACAATTTTTTTGTCTGGTTAAATCGTTAAGTACCTGTTTTAATTTATTTACGTCGTGAGTTCCTGGTACTCCACGGGTGCTTAACAGCGGATGAATATTGGCGGCGAGGTGCTTACGTTGTTTTTGACTATAATAAAAATCGTCCAGAGAAATTGAAATGACTCTTAATTGATGTAGATTTTCTAGAACAGTAACTAAATAACTGGCAAGTGTTGATTTTCCAGAGCCTTGACAACCATTAATTCCGATAAATAAAGGTTTACCTGTCATTTTTTTTTGTTGGGTTACTATCTCATTAACAATATGAGCAAATACTGAGTTTGCTGTCTCAACATATTGTTGAGGCAAACTATTTCTTGTTAAAAATTCAGACCAATTATTTTCCATAATGTTAATTTTTCAGTTTAACCTTTTATCTTAGAAATAAGAGTCGTTGATACGGCAAAAGTAGATGAATAGTAATTGTCTTAAGTTGTTTTCGTTATATTTGTAATATTTACTAAAGAAATGTTGCCAGTAAGTTTGGTTTATTATAATAATGGCTACTTTAATATTAATAGCCGTTTTGGAAAATATTATAAAAATTTTCAATTAAACAAAGTGTATAGTTAATAATATAAACATTTTGAATAATTTACTTACAAAGTTGGCTTTAGTAGAAACCTATACTTTTAAAAAAGTGCTATCTTATCATTCTCTTTTTTTTAATTTATCTATCTATATCTTTGATATTATATGCCTAAATTAGAATTTCTTAATATATAACTTAATATCTTAATAATAATGCTTGTTAGTTATTATTCTATAATCATACTGGTCAGTGAAATATAATTTATAATAATAGTAATATTAGTAATAATAGTAATAATAGTAATAAAAGTAATAATAGTAATAATAGTATTGTTGATTTTTAGTTTTAAAACAGTTAAAAGTTTACAAGCGTTCTCTATTTTTAATTGGTTTGTATATATATCATACAAACTGGTGAATGTATTATCTAAACTTATGGTAAAAATCGTATATTTGCTGTCTAGTTGGCGAGGTTGATTTACAAAAGAATTACGGATTATGGATTGTCGAGTTATAAATATAAATTAGTCAGCTAGTAGGAAATAGAACTTGCCACAAATTTTAAATAAAATATTATTAATGATTGCTGTGTTGATTACACTGCTGCCTTATCCTGTGATCTCAACATATTTTGATCTTGCGCCAGCAAAAGCGTTATTGTTTGGTTTAATAGGAATACAAGCAATTTGCCTGATATTTTTAAGTTTTTGCTATTTGCATGTTTCATCTCAATCATTAAAATTATTTTGGCAATATCTTAGTCTGGCAGTTTTGTTTGGACTTTTTAGTCAATTTTTACCCGAAAATCCCAATCTAATTACTCAACTATTAATTAAAGATTTCATTTCACTTTTTATCTTTTTTTTCATCTTACTTGCTGTTGAAACTAACCCTCACTTAAGTGACTTTCCATTATATAAATATACAAATGGCCGTGTTCCCGCTGTTTTTTTTACTGTTGTCATTTTCTCCTATTTTGTTTTATTACCGGCAGAATTTTCAGAAACCGTTTATCTCACTACTAAGCCATCGCTTATTTTTCAATTGATTATCGATAGTTTAATCATCATGAGACTAATTTGGAGTCTCATCAACTGTAAAGATAATTTTTGGCGTTATACTTTTGGGTTTCTTTTGTTATCCGTGACCGTTATCTTTGTTAACAATGTCGTGTTATTTGAGCAATTAGATAATGATAAATTTAGTCAAACCAGTTATTACCTGTCTGTTTTGTCTCTACTCCCTTATTGTTTATTATTATTCGCAGCTAATCTTTCAATCAATATCAAGGTATATCCTGCATCAGTAGAAAAAGTCAGTAAGCCGGAAAAATTAATTGTGCTCTCAATGTTTTTTTTAACAGCTATTCACCTTTATGGTTATGAAAATTCGATGTTTTATGCGGTGAATTCCAATTTACAATCAATTATTGTTATCTTATGGTCAACTATTGCTTCGATAATGTTATTTAACTTGCTCCACCATAGACGGTCCAAGTTCAATAAATTAAAAGCCAACTTTTCCACAGAGCAATTTAATCACCAGGTATCAATTACTGAGAACCATAAGTTAAAACAAGCATTAATCAACAGTGAAGATAAAGCCATAGTAAATGTTTCCAATAATGCCATTTTAACGACTTCAATAGAGGGGGAGATCCTTTCAGCGAATCCTGCTGCGGTACAAATGTTTCAACGTTTAGAGCAGGAATTAGTTGGTTTAATTGTGAGTGATTTGTTTTCAAAAAAAGATGAAATGCATTTTTTCTTTGATTATCAAAGTAATGTATATTCCTTACAACGAAAAGAACTGGGGATATCGGTAGAATGTATTTCATTACGTTCTGATGGTACTGAATTTCCGGCTCAAGCTGAATTACAATGGGCAGAAAGAGGAGAGCTTCCTCTTATTGTTATCACTTTTATTAATTTAACGGCAAGGAAACTTGCTGAAAAACAAACTTTAGAGCTGAAAGATAAATTTATTGCGAATATTTCTCACGAGTTCAGAACGCCTCTTACTATTATTAACGGAATTATAGATCGTTATCTGATAAAAACGGAAAAAGAAGGAGAAATTAACGATTTAACAACAGCTAAGCGAAATGGTTTGCGATTAGTAAGAATGGTAGAGCAATTGTTAGAATTATCCCGCTTAAGTGATAACCCTTCATTGTCATTAACAATATATCGGTTAAGTGCGTTAATGAACATGCCTATTGAGTCATTCAGCCGATTAGCTGCCCAACATGAATTAAGCTTCTCCAGTGAGGTACCAGAGGATATTTGGCTTGCTTGTGATGCACAGGCTTTTGAAAAAATAATATTTAATTTATTAACAAATGCAATTAAATATACCCCCGCAGGTGGCGATATCAAGGTAAACGCGTATGTTGAACAAGACACTATTATTATAGATGTCATTGATTCTGGCATTGGTATCAATCAGGACTCACAAGATTTAATTTTTGAGCGCTTTCAACGAGCTGACGATCCGCTTAATAAAGCGGCATTTGGTGTTGGGATTGGGCTTTCTCTGGTAAATGAATTAGTTAATGCGCATGGTTGGCGTATTAACGTGGTCAGTGAACAAGGTCATGGCAGTAAATTTAGTCTGTCTATCCCTATTGCTGAGGCTAATCAAAATGAAACAGAACTTCCTATCAGTTTATCTGAAAATGAATTATCTTCTTTGTTGGTAGAGCAGCGCTCTGTATCTACTGAACAAAGTAATCATTCTCATCAAGTTGTTTTGGTTATTGAAGATAACTTAGATATGCAACACCATATTAAGCAAGTTATTGAACTGCAACATCACTGTATACTGGCTGGCAGCGGTGAACTTGGCTTACAATTGGCTCAGGAATACTTGCCCGACTTAATTGTTTGCGACTTAATGTTGACGGGTATTGATGGTTTTGATGTCTTAAAACAAATTAAGGCCGATGAATTAACTGCCCATATCCCCGTGGTTTTATTAACCGCACGCTCTGATCTGGAAAGTCGTTTGCAGGGGCTTAACTTAAATGCGGATGAATATTTATGTAAACCTTTTAACCAGCAAGAATTATTATCTCGTATTCAAAACTTAATTGAAAACAGAAAACACTTACAGAAAACTTATTTACAAAAATTCAATAATAACCAAAAAGATCAAAGAAGAAAGACCAGTCATGATAATGTTGCCAAATTAACCCAAGATAGTTCAGAAACGGTTAGTCTTGACGAAATGTTTTTGTCGAAGTTGGAGACGTTAGTTGCCGAACTTTATTCAGAGCCTAGTTTAGATATTTGCATGTTGTCAGAAAAATTGGCGATGAGCGAACGCCAACTTCAGCGAAAAATAAAGGTATTACTTGGCACCAATCCAAACAATTTTATTAAGGAATTTCGTTTAAATAAGGCTCAGGAGTTACTTAAGAATGGCCATCAAATTGGTCGTATTGCCCTAGACGTTGGCTTTTCATCACAAACCTATTTTGGCCGTTGTTTTAAAGAAACTTACAAATGTACGCCGAAACAATATCAACAACAATGTGAGAAAGGCGATTAGGTTGAGTATTTACATAAATGCATATCTCAAATAGTCTAAATTACCACTACTGCGTTGCCTACTTGACAGCCCTTAGGTATCCATGCCATCGCTTCATTAATGCATCCATGCACTAATCATTGAATATTGATCAATTAATTAATGCAACTGGTATAAGTTTGATTAACCATGTTGTGTTTTAACTAATTTTTTTATTTCTGCTAATTCGGTTTGCCGTAAAACTTCTAAATAATTAAATGGCTGAAGCTCTGGGTTCTGAAAACCAATCCATTTTATTTCATCGTTATTAGCTACTAATTTTAGGCCGAATTCAGTCATTACACTGACTTGATCCCAAGATAACGCCATCGGTTTTTCAAAGTTAAACGGAAACAGTGCATAAGAAATATCGGCTTTAGCTTTATCATTAAAAACATTGCGGAATCGTTCGGTTAGTCTACTAGCTAATTCCCGTGCATTGTCGTCTTTTTCATAGCCAATAATTGCAAAAGTATCATAAGACCAGCGAATGACTAAATCATCCTTATTTCGGCTATACAGCAGTAAATCAGTAAGATTTAATAGCTGGCTGTTCATGATTTTTTCTTCACTGGTCATTTTTACCATCAGAATATACAATCTGGGTAAAATACTACGCTGAACGGGTAAAATATTTTGGTGAATTTGTGACATCAACTGAGTCGCTTGTTCAATATAAATATCCAGATAACGCCGACTTTTTACACCCGTTAATTTGTCGATTGTTGCCGCATTTTCCAATTGTTTATTTGCATCTTTGAGTTCAATGTTTTTTAGTTGAAATTCTTTCGTTTTATCTTGTATCTGTTGAGTTAAATAAACTTTTTGTTTCTGCTCTATAATCAATTTTTTATTTAACAACCGTGAATAACTTAACAGGGACAGAGCTATTAGTACTGTGTAAAGTAAATAGGCCCACCAGGTTTGCCAGGGAGCAGGCTTAACTATAATTTCAAGGGTATAGGGTTTACTCCATATGTTGTCACTATTACCTGCTACAATTTGTAGCTGGTAAGTCCCTTGCGGCAAGTTAGTATAAGTTGCTCTTTGCGACTTTCCTGCATCAATCCATTCGTCTTCAAATCCTAGTAAGCGATATTTATAGTGTGTAGACTCTGGAGCCGCATAATCTAATCCGACATATTCAAATGAAATAAGCTGATCGCTGTGTTCAAATGTTAATGATTTCAGTTCTGATAAACTTTGATTAAAATTCATCGCTTCATTTAGTTTAAATATGTTTGTTAATTTTATTCCAGGAGCAATTTGTTCTTGGGTAATATTTTCAGGATTAATGCTAGCGAAGCCTTTGGCATTACCAAAATATATTGTGCCATCTTTATGTCGATAAACAGCAGCATGGTTATACTCTAAGTCAACTAACCCGTGACGGGTACCATAATTTTTGAAAATGTTGCTTTTTAATGAGAATTGAGAAATGCCTTTGTTAGAGCTGTACCAAATATTCCCCGCGCTATCTTGAGTTAGACCATAAATAGTTTGATCTTTCATGCCATCTTTTAAATTAAAGTGTTTAAAATTGAAGTTTTCTTCTTTCATATTGGTATAAGTAAGCAAGTTAAGCCCGTCATCTTCCGTGCCTATCCAAAGATTATTTTCTTTATCTTGTAACATTGCCCAAGATCTATCGCCACTTATACTATTTATATCATTACTGTCGTGTTTAAAATGAATGAATTCTTGGGTTTTAGGATCAAAACGGTAAAGACCTCCTCCATAAGTAGCTACCCAAATATAACCTTGATTATCTTCTAGTAGTTGTAGCATATAGATAGAAACTGCGGTGTTGTCTTTTTGCTTTATATCAGGTACATATCGTTCAAATGAGCCATCCTTTTTTAATTTATTGAAACCTGCATGAAAAGTTGAAACCCAAATATTTCCTTGTTTATCCTTTATAATATCGGTAACACCATTTGCAGAAAGGGAATCATTATTTTGACTATCATATTGATACCTTTTTACTTGCTCTGTAACTAAGTTAAGTTCAAACAATCCTGCAGTTCTGGTACCAACCCAAAGTGTTTGGTTATCCATTAAAATGGTGGTTATTCGATAGTTTTTGAGTAATTCATTAAATTTTAGCGCTGTTATTATATTTTGTTCGGATGTATATATATATATGCCTTTTGCATAGGTTGAAAAAATGATTTGATTTTCACTAAATTGGTCAAAGTCCAGCACTAAACTGCTGGCTATTTGAGGATAACGTTCATTTTTATACTGACTAAAAATTGTCATTCGGGGATCCCAACGACTAACCCCAGAAAAAGTACCGATCCATATCATTCCATTTATATCTTCAAATATAGTTACCACAAAGTCGTTGGTTAAACTATAAGGATTAGTTATTGAATTATTTATGCGTGTAAATTTATCGAGAACTTGATCGTAGAGCATCAGGCCTCTATCTGTAGCAATCATCATTTGTCCGGTGGAGTCTTGATATAGTCCAAGTACTGCGTTGCTGGCAAGTGAATTCACATCATTTTCGTTGAATTGATAATGACTCATTTGTCCACTTTTAGGTTCATATTTCAGAAGACCACTTTCGCTTGTACCGATCCAAATATTGGCCTTTTTATCCTGATACACTGTTTCAACTACTGTATTGAGGATCAATTTCTTATCATTTGTATATAAATCGATTGTTTTAATGAAGTTTCCTGATAAGTCAAATACTGATACGCCGCCATTTGTACCAACCCATATCTCACCACTATATGTTTCTAAAATGCTTTCAATTATATTACTTGATAAGCTGTTAGGATTACCTTGTTCTTGCTTAATTTTTTTTACTTTCCAGTTCTCGTCTTGGCGAAAAATAATATTAAGACCATCTTGTGTCCCTGCCCATATGTTACCTAAGCTATCTTCTATTAGGGCATTGACTTTATTGTTGCTTATATTTATATCTTTTGTTGATGTGGTTATGTGGCGAAAGTCTTTTGTACTTTCATTATATATATTTATTCCGCCGCCTCTGGTTGCAATCCAAATTTGACCTGATCTATCAATTACTATGCGGTTAGTGCTGTTTGAACTTAATGATGAGGGAATATTTTTATTATGGTTAAAATTTAACAGTTGGTGGCCATCAAAACGATGAACGCCTTCTTGAGTACCGAACCACATAAATCCATTTCTGTCTTGATTAATGGCTCTTATTGATTGATAAGATAAAGGGTTATCAACGGTAAAGTTTTTGAAAGTATAAAGATTTTGCGCATATGAATTTGAGTGAACAAGGAGCGTCGCCAAAAAGCAGAGATAAGAAATTATTTTCATAGAACATTAACCCGAAGCCCAACTAATGAGGTATTTAAATTATAATTATTTAAAAAAACAACTTTAGTCGTTATATTCGATTATTCTGCGAATAAAAACAAGCTACTATTTAGAAAAGTAGCTTGTTTTAAGATTTTATTGTTGATCAACCCAGTTGATAAAGAGGGTTGGGCTCCAGATGAATCTGTCTACCTCAAAGGTTGGACTCCATACGAACCGATTAAATTGAAAAGATGGGCTCCAAATGAATCTGTCATCTGCAAAGGTTGGACTCCATACGAATCGGTCAATTTGAAAGGCTGGGGTCCAGACGAAACTGTCAACATTAACCGAAGGGTTCCATATATACTCAGCACCTAGTTCTTCAATGTAATAGTTGCCCTCATCATCCATATTGGCTGGTCCTGCATAGTGTTGAGTACCAGCTATATCTTGTTCAATATCCAACCCTGTATTAGCACAATTCAGCGCTGAACTATTTACAGCATCGATTGCATTAACAACACCTGAACCTTGTTGGAAAACACTGTAAGCGAGTGCCCCGTCATCGGTCGTTGCAGTATGAGCACTATCCATTAATTTACATTTCACTTCATCAGGAGTTAATGATGGATTGTCAGTTAACATTAATGCCACTACACCAGAAACAACAGCGGTAGCTTGTGAAGTGCCTGACATTTGAAAGTAACGACCTCCGTCATGAAATTCTGGGTGCTCTATAGCAATTTTAGAATCGAAAGCCATCAAGCCTGTTAGATGACCTCCGGGAGCAACAATTTCTGGTTTAACAAAACCTTCATAGGTAGGACCCGCAGAACTGAAAGTTGCCAAGGTATCATCCCCAGTATTATCTGCAGTATAACCATCTGTCATGGCTCCAACAGTAATTATATAAGGATTATTACCCGGTACGCCGATAGTCATAGGATCTGGGCCATTATTACCCGCAGACGCTACAATAACAATTCCTGCCTGCCATGCTTTCATTATTGCCTGATTTAAAGGGTCCTCCCAATAATAAGAACGAACTTCACCACCAAATGATAAATTTAAAACCCGTAAGTTAATTTGATCTTTAACTTGAAGTGCCCATTCTATGCCACGAATAACATCGGCGTAACTTGATTCACCGTCTTCGTTGAAAACTTTAATACTGACTAACGCGGCATTTGGCGCGACACCATAAATTTTCCCATTAATGTCATGTTTACTGTTACCTGCGATGCTTGCCACATGTGTACCATGACCATTTGTTTCGAGATCTTTTTGAGATATACGATCATTAATGGCGTCATAAGTACCCCAAAATTTATTATCATGGTTTAGATCTTTAGATACACCTTTTAATCTGTCAAGACCGGTATCTAAAAAGCCAATAGTCACACCACCACCAAAATTATTGCTGTCATGAACACTGGAAGCGTCTATTAAGTCATTAAGTACTGCGGGTGGTTTCTTCCATTTACCCCAGCCTTTTATTGGTTCTCCACTTAACTGTACTTGATGGTTGACGGATACGTTTAGTGCGAATTGTCTTTCCAATCGCTTTAACTGTTTTTCAGTTAAGTTTACGACTACAGAGTCAATAATATCTAATTTATGAGTCGGCTTAATTTTCATTGCGCCTAATTTATTATTAAGACGTTTGTAATTTTGCAAAGTTCTATTTTTAGCACTGATAATATAAGATTGCTTGGTTTCCTCAACCTGTGTTTTATTGCTGGGGCTTGGATTATTTATCCAAGCAGTTAAACTTATAAAACCTACCAAAGCGATGGGGGCTATTATTTTTCCTAAAGACACATTCATCTCCTTCTCTACTTGGGGGGGGGCATACTTTTATTTTTATTTTTATTTTTACTTTTGTTTTTTATATGTGAATTCTTTTAAAATTCTTTTAAATTCATTTACTAAGTGCACTTAATTCCTGTATTGCCCATACTATCTAAATAAGAAATCTGCCCTAGTACAAACACGACTTTTTTTCGCACAAAACCGACGTTGTGTTTTTTGTTGTTTAAATTCAGGGTGTTAGTTATTTTCAATCGTCGTTTAATATTTTGAAGTTGTTTTTAAATTGTTACAAAATTGTTTTAGAAAATATTTTAAAAAGAGAGTAAAAAAAACACAATACATCTATCACTGAACGTTTTTTAAGTCAGCAGCAACAATATTTATTATTAGAATAAAATGATTTCAGCAATTTTTATGCGGCTTACTTCTTACTAAAATGTTTTTCCGCGTTAGCTGCATATTGTAATTTTTCAGTAATCAAGGCGCTGTTACTTTACCAGGAACAATCTATCTGGGATAAACAAAATCATTATATTATATAACCAAAAAGACTACGTAACTGACTCTTAACGACTATACTTTTTATTGTTTGTAGATAACAGAGTCGTATTTATGCTCCAGAAGTTAAGTGTAAAGTGTAAGAACCAACAACGGAAGGTTGATGCCAAAGAACAAGATCTTCTTTTATGCAGTCAATTTCAGCAGTTGTTAGCCAGTTTTTCATCAGTAGGTACTGCCAGCCTTTATTGTGCTGGGAAGTTACTGCCAGCGATTGGTTCCACTGAACAGCAGACGGAAATCGTTTATGAATAACGATCTAAGTTTTGATTACTTAAACCATTTTAAACAAAATAGTGCGGCATTACGGTTATTGTCGTCTCCGCATTTTCCTTTGTTAGCGAGTTTTTTATTTATCGCCTTTATTAAAAACAATCGCCGTTCAGTGCCTTATCAAGAATTGATCGCTTTGCTGGATTATCAACTACAAGATATTCGCGATAGTCACGGTGAGTCATTATTTCCTAAATCGGCTAAAGCGTATATTGATGATTGGATAAACCAGAAACTCGGTTATTTACGAAAATATATGCCACACAACGGTGGTGATGAGCCAGAATGTGATTTATTGCCGGAAGTTGAAAAAGCGGTTCGCTGGTTGCAGGAATTGCAAGGACGCGAGTTTGTTGGTACAGAATCGCGGTTGAAAATGGTATTGGATTTAGTGGCTGAACTGGTGCATGGCACCTCACAGGATCGTGAAGTAAAACTAACTGCATTGCGAAAACAACAAGTTGAAATAGGGCAACAAATTAATGCGGTTGAACAAGGCATGGATGTTGGGTTGTCAACAACACAAGTACGTGAACGCATGTTTTTAGTGTCTGACATGTCGCGACAACTCCTGGGGGAATTTCGCCAAGTAGAAGCTAATTTTCGTCACCTTGATCTTAATACCCGTAAAACTATTACGTTGTCAGAGCACCATAAAGGTAAAGTTTTAGATCAAGTTTTATCAGGGCAAGATGTTATTGATGATTCTGATGAAGGCAGTTCTTTTAGTGCTTTTTTTGAATTGCTGATGAGCGGCGCTATGCGAGAAAACCTGCGTCAGGATTTAAAACAATTATTGAGTTTGGAAGAAACCCGTGAGTTTGCACAAAAGGATGATTTATTACGTCATTTGTATACATATTTACTTGATGCTGGCACTAAGGTAAATCAAACCAAACAATTGATAACTGAGCATTTGAGCCGGTATATTCAAGAACAATCACAAGATAATCGCCGCATTATTGAGCTTATTCGTGCCTTTGAATCGCAAACATTAAAAACATCAAGCTTGCTTAATGGCTCGGCAAATGGTTCGGTAAATGGTTCGGTAATAGAATCAATAAAAAATCTACGTTTTGATTTACCTGATTTCAGCGCTGATATTTCACCTGTATTTAGCCGACATTTATTTCAAGCGAAGCATAAAGAGCAGTTAGACTCATCTTTGCAAGTTGCCGATGCTGATCCTCAAGTTGATTTAACTGCTTTATTTGATATGAGCCAGGTCAGTGAAGTTCAGTTGCTCCATAATATTGAAAAAAGCCAGTACCTTAATCATGGTCAGACAACTTTAGCGCAAGTCGTTGCACAAGCGCCCATTGAACAAGGACTTGACGAGATATTAACGTATCTGAAAATTGCTTGTGAAAAACAAATAAATGCCCATATTGACGACAGTCAAAAGCAGCATATCAGATGGCAGGCAACGACAGGTGAAACCCGAGAAATTTCAATTCCATTGATTACTTTTGTCCGTGAGCATAATCCTTAGCCATATCATTCTATTTAAGCATTTTAGCTAAGCATATCAACTAATCATTTTTGCTAATCATATAAACAAAGAGTACAACACAAATGACAGAATTTAGAGTCCAGACAAATTTAACAATAGACAACATTGTGGATGAAAGCTCTTTGAACGAAAGTATGTTATCTAAAAAAATAGCAAATGATGATTTAGTAAAAATCCAAAAATCATCGGTGCAAATTCGTTTACTGAAAGGGCCGGTTTATCGCCAAAAGCAAAGTGATTTATGGACTTGGCTAGAGCGCGATCAATATCAAATTCGTCAGTATTTTTCTGAAATTGGATTGTCTTTGCTGTTGGATGAAGCTGAAGGTTATGCCTTTTTAAGGCAAATTGATTTTGAAGAAGACCAAGAACAAATAGCCGCCTTAGTTTTACCGCGTTTGATCACAAAAAGGGCATTGCCATTTACCCAGTCATTATTGCTGGTGTTGATCCGCAAACGTTTGGCTGAGCATGACAGTGAAGAAAGCAGCCCTCGTTTGATTATTACCAGAGGTGAAATACATCAATGGTTACAGCCATATTTTAAGGCGAACAATAATGAGCTTAAGCAACAAAGAGAATTTAATGCGCTGATCAACAAAGTGTCTGAGCTGGGTTTTATCAGAGTACTTAAAAACTACGAAGATGAATTTGAAGTGCAAAGGATCATTAAGGCTTTTATTAACGCCGAGCATATTGTTCAACAATTAACGTTATTGACAGAATATGCAAAGAATAAATCGGCAGATTTAGACGATTTGGTTTAGAAGGCTAGGTTTAGAAGACGTTGTTTAGAAGACGTTGTTTAGAAGACATTGTTTAGAAGACATTGTGTAGAGTATTTGGTTTAGAAGACATCGAGCAGGAGGATTAAAACATGATAGAGCAATCATCAGAGCCATCAGAAGAGCAAGTATTAACTCAAGTGATAAAACAAGCACCAGTTCAACAACTAACTCCTGGGGATGAAAACGTTAATGGGCTTTCGAAAGGATTTCGCCTGGAACAACTGGAAGTATTTAATTGGGGTACTTTTGACGGTAAAGTATGGCAGTTAACATCAAAGCAAGATAACTGCTTATTAACAGGCAATATAGGCAGCGGTAAATCTACCCTGGTTGATGGTTTAACTACTTTGTTGGTTCCTCCTCGAAAATTAGCTTTTAATAAAGCGGCGGGAGCCAGTGAAAAAGAGCGTTCTTTAGAGTCGTACTTTCATGGGTTTTATACTTCACAGCAAGATGATACAGGCAAAGCCAGACCGGTTGGTTTACGTCAAAATAATCATTACAGCGTATTGTTAGCGCAGTTTCATGCAAGTACGCTAAATGAAACCATTACTATAGCGCAAGTTTTCTGGTTAAAACCAGGAGAGAACAAAGTTAAACGTCTTTATATTGTCGCCCGTGATGCTTTGACCATTAGCGATGATTTTTCAGGTTTTGGTGCTCAAATTTTACAATTACGTAAGAAATTAAGAAAAAATGAACAAGTTGAATTATTTGATAGTTTCGCCTCTTATGGGCAATCCTTAAGTAAATTAATGGGGTTAGGCACAGACGGTAAAGCGCTGGAGTTATTCAACCAAACTATTTCAATGAAATCTGTGGGCTCAGTCACAGATTTTGTTCGTCAAAACATGTTGGAAAAACCAAATGTTGAAGTACAACTTGCCGAGTTAGAGCGTAATTATGAAGATTTAAAGCGTTTGCACGATGCGGTAGTTGCTGCCCGCCATAAAGTTGAATTATTGGAGCCTGTGGTAAAGCAAGGTGAACAGGCACTGACAGCGCAAACAGATAAACAGCAACATTTATCGGCCCGCGAAGCCATTGATGCTTTTATCGGTAAAAAATCAGTGGTGCTTTATCAGCAGCGTTTAGCGAAGCGTCAACACGAGTTAGAACGTTTACAAATAAAACTGAACGAGCTTGATAATAAAAAAGTCGCTATTGAGCGCAACAAAAGCCAACTGCAAGAAGAAATCAATAACAATGGTGGTTTGCGTTTACAGCAACTCAGTGATGAAATTTTTAGGTTAGTTAAAGAGCGGGATCAAAAACAGCAGGTTTATGGGATTTATAAAAATTTATTGCAAGATTTAGCCTTGTCAGAAAAATTAGTTGCTGAGGTGTTCCTGGGGAATATTGACTCAGCCAAAAATATGGTTGAACAACAGTCTGAATTGATCTTACAAAGTGAAGAAGATATTTTTACCGCCAGAAAAATGTTCGAGAGTTTGCAACAAAGCCAGGATGAAATTAATGAAGAACTTAAAGCATTAAAACAGCGGAAATCGAACATTCCCTTGAACCAGTTAAAGTTACGGCAAAGTTTGTGTGATGCACTAAAAATTAATGAAGCTCAACTGCCGTTTGTGGGGGAATTGCTGCAGGTAAAAGCAAAACAAAATCATTGGCAGGGGGCAATTGAACGGGTGTTGCATAATTTTGCCTTGTCGTTAGTGGTGCCCGACAGCCTTTATAGTCAAGTATCTGAATTGGTTAACAACACTCATTTAGGTGGTCGTCTGGTTTATTATAGAGTGAAGGCCGATCAATACCGTTTAATTGGTGATAACTTTATTAAACATAACAACGATGAAGTGACACAGGATAACTTAATCAACAAGGTGGAGATAAAACCTGATAGTGAGAATTATACTTGGCTGAAAAATGAAATAGCTCGTCGTTTTAATTATCAATGCTGCGATGATTTGGCGGGTTTTCGCCGGAGTGAAAAAGCTATTACCGCTAAAGGACAAATGAAATCGGGCAAATCTCGTCATGAAAAAGATGATCGTTATGATATTAATGATAAACGTCGCTTTATTTTAGGTTGGAGTAATCAGAAAAAAATTGCTTTGTTAAGCGCTCAATTTGATACTTTGCAAGTTCAGAGTAAAAAACAGGAACAAGATATAGCGGCTTTGAATATTTCTAAAAATCAACAACAAACAATACGTCAAAGTGCTAATAATCTGGCTAATTTTAATTTTACATTTGATCAAATTAACTGGCCATCAGTAAGTGGCAGTATTAGTGAATTACAAAATGAGAAGCAGCAGCTTGAACAAAGCTCTGATGTTTTAAAGGAACTGCAACAGCAACTGAATAATACTGAGCAGGAAAATAAACTGATCACAGAAAAGTTTAATAAAACCAATCAGGATTTGGGTAAAAAAACGGCGGAAATTGAAAGTGATCAAGAGGCATTAAAATATAGTGAACAAGTCTGGCATAGTTTGCCTGAGGATGAGCAAACTCAATATTTTCTTATGTTAGATAAATTTGTGCAGCAATACTTTAGTGACAAAGCTTTTAACTTAAAAGAAATAGGGACGCGTAAACAAGAACTGAATAAAAAGTTAAACGAGAAAGTACATTACTTACAGGAAAAAATAGGCAAAAAGGAACGCGCTATGGTTAATGCTATGGCTGATTTTGCTCATGACTTTCCTAATGATGTTACTGAATTAGATAAAAGCCTTGCTTCTTTGCCTGAATATAAAGCAATGCTTGATAAGTTAGTGGCGGAAGATTTGCCGAGGCATGAGCATAAATTTAAAGAAATGCTTAATCGCGACACTATTCGCGCAATGGCTATTTTCAGAAGTCAGCTGGAAAAATTCAATGAAGATATTGATGCGCGTATTACTCTTATTAATCAAGCTTTACGAGGGTTAGACTATCAAACAGGCACTTATATTGAAATTGATTCAATAAGTTCGTTCGACGTTGATGTTCGGGATTTTAAAGAGCGGTTAAAGCAATGTGTTGAATATGCCACCGATGATAAATTGTACTCAGAAGATAAGTTTATTCGGGTAAAAGATTTAATTGAGCAAATGCGCAATGAACCTAAATGGACACAAAAGGTTGTTGATGTACGTTACTGGCATTTATTCAATGTGGTTGAACGATACCGGGAAGATGACAGTGAAAAAGAATGTTATTCAGACTCGGGCGGTAAATCAGGCGGGCAGAAAGAAAAATTGGCTTATTCTATTTTGGCGGCAGCGATATTATTGCAATATGGTTTAATTGATGAGCAATATCAGGTTAGTCACGATGCTAAACGTCGCTTTAACTTAGTAGTGATCGACGAGGCATTTGGCAGAGGTTCTAAAGACAGTACTCGTTTTGGTCTGGAGCTATTTAAAAAGCTTGGACTGCAATTGTTGTTAGTAACACCTTTGCAAAAATTAGATGTAATCGAGCACTACGTTCAGCAGGTTCACTTTGTTGAACTGCAGAATAATCGTTCAATGTTGTTGAATATGACCATAGCTCTATATCGTGAAAAAATGCGCCAGCATAAGCAGGAGACTGTTTTAGGTGGTGAAAAGAGTGAGGGTATAAGTCAATATCAAGAAATGATAGAAGAGTTGTGATTGGCTTTTTGTATTTAAATAGTGGTGTTTGAATTGTGTATTTTTTGAATAAGACGTTGTAAATGTTAGTGTTTGGTATGTAGTTGGTATTTCGACTTTATAGAAAATAGAAGAGAAAGTAAAAAAGGAAATAGAAGAGTAAATGAAATCACCACAGCAAATTAAGCAACTATTAATAAAAAAGTGGCAGAGTTATTTTTTTCATAAAGATTGGCTTCAAAAAGTCGGGTTTAGTACAGATTCAATAGCTAGAGAGAAAGAAAATGAAAATGTAAAAGTAGACTCACTATTCCCTTATTTGTTAAAGCTGGAAAAAATAACCGATAAACAAATGTTGCATCAATTTAGTGAAGTGACCAACCAGATAGAGCAGTTAACGGTTTATCAAGTTAGAAACAGTCAGTATTTCAGCCTTGTTTGGCATGATATTAATTTTCGCAGTTTAGGCAAGCAAAGAATTCCCGGCGCAATTAATTTTGATAATATTGAGTGTTTATCGCGGTTTTTAGGATGTTGGCAGCAATGGCAAAATTTCACTTGCCAAACCTTAACTACTCAAGAGCAATTTCCTTCACTGCTGCCGTGGTTGCAGCAGCGACCTGGTGAACTCATACAAAATTTAACTGTTTGGCCGCAGCTGTTATCTGTTTGTCAGTATTTTATTGCCAACCCAAAACCCAATTGTTATTTGCGTGAATTAAGTATTACGGGTATAGATACCAAATTTATTGGGGCTCATAAGGGAATTTTGAAAAAATTACTTGACCAATTATTACCTTCCGAGGCCTTTAATACCGAATTTGATAAATTAACCGAGCAAGGTTTTGAAAAGCGATTTGGTTTAAAATTTTCACAGCCCAGAATTCGTTTTAGAGTGCTGGATAAAAGTATGGCAACAGATTTGGGAGGATTTTTTGATCTGGAAGTGAATATTGATGAGTTCGCCAAACTGGAAATACTATGTGACAAGGTTTACATAACAGAAAATAAAACCAATGGCCTAGCATTTCCTCAAGTTAACAATGCTATTGTAATTTTTGGTTTAGGTTATGGTATCAGTATCTTAAAAAATATTACCTGGCTAAAACAGTGCCGACTTTATTACTGGGGGGATATCGACACTCATGGCTTTGCAATTCTTGCCCAGGCCCGTAGCTATTTGCCCAAATTGCAATCCTTTTTAATGGATGAAGCCACCTTATTAGCCTGTAAAGATTTTTGGGGGCAGGAGAGTGTTGATAAACGCCATCAATCTGAATGTTTACCATTATTAACTATTGAAGAGCAAAAACTTTATCAGCAGCTTAAAAGTGATCACTTTTATGAAAGGCTGAGGTTAGAACAAGAACGTATACCGTTTGAATATTGGCGGCAACGATTGGTTTAAAATGTTCCTCGTTCAATTTTATTTCAAATAGCTGTTCATTTTCCGGGTCATATACCGTAATCAAGTGAGGTTTTTTATTTTAATCATTCTAATTATCCTTTTTCTAAATAACTGATACATATTTTTTAATCAAATATTATTGATAAATGAAAGTAAATTTCCTTTCATACAATAAAAAGAATGGCCCAAATATAAAACATTCAACTATTTTAAATATATAATTTTGATAGAAGGAAAGATTAATGTGGAAGAACATGAATGATAATCAGAGTCGTATTTCAGAATCTCAGAAGGGAAAGAAAATGGGGCGGGTTTTGTGTTTTGCAAAATGTGTAAAAAATAAGGCACGACCTAAGATTCTTGGTATTCATGAAGCTGTTTAAATAAAGGCACTTTTTAGTGCCTTTATTTTATCCGAAATATTTTGCCGTATTTTTTTTACGGTAAACTTGTATCATTCAATAATTATAAGTATTCTATTGGTATATCAAAACGTTTAATTAAAAAAATATCATGCTTGCAAGCTTTAAAGTCACCAATTTCAAAAACTTTAAAAATGAATTTGTTTTAGATCTGACTAAAACAAAAAATTATGAATTTTCCCGAGATAGTATTCATACAAAAGTCGCATCTAATACCATGATCTATGGTGTAAATGGTTGCGGAAAATCAAATTTAACACTTGCGGTATTTGATATTAAAAACCATCTTACCGATCAAAAAACACCTGATAAATATCAAGAAAATTATTTAAATGCTGAAAGTGAATCAGATTTAGCTGTATTTGAGTACACCTTTAAATTTCAAGAAAGCATTATTATTTATACCTATAAAAAACGTTCATTTAATGAAATAGTTTTTGAAAATTTGGTCATTAATGACGTTGAAGTTTTATCAATTGATAGAGACAAAAGTTCAACAGCCAATATTAATCTTGTTGGGGCTGAAACACTTAATAAAAATCTTCTAAATTCAGATGTGTCATTAGTAAAGTATGTGATGAATAATTCCGTATTAGAAGTGAATGAAATAAATACATTATTTAGAACTATGTGTAATTTTGTTCAGTACATGCAAAATTCTTTTAATGTGAATTCCGTTTTAGATAGTAGCCGAGGGGGTAAAACCTTTGATGATTGGATAATCGACGAAGGTATTGATACATTTGAAACCTTTTTAAATGAAATGGGGGTTAAATGTAGTCTTGCTGTAAGATCAATTAATGGTTCAGATGTTATCGTCTTTGATTATGGATCAAAATACATTGAATTCTCAAAAGCAGCATCAACAGGCACCAATAGTCTTTATAATTTGTACATTGATATTTACATTATGAAGACTACTTGCTTCATTTGTAATTCCAAAAAGAAAATTTATCAGCAAGCACCAAATATTCAAGATTTGAATAACAATGTTACACAGTTTGGGCAAAAAGAATTAGAACATAACGATTTATTTAATGATCATGATTTCATCCCTTTTCTTTTTATAGATGAATTTGACGCTTGTTTTCATCATAAAGCCGCTAAACAAATTGTCACCTTATTAAAAGAAGAGAATATTCAATTTATTCTAACCACGCACAATACCTCTATAATGACAAACGATTTATTAAGACCTGATTGTTATTTCATCATGGAAGAAGCGCGCGCTAAACCTGTTTATGAATCTACAGATAGAGAACTTCGCAAAGCTCATAATCTAGAAAAAATGTATCGCACAGGTGCTTTTGATGAGTAACTACACATTACTCATATTTGAAGGGCAGAAGACAGAACGTAATATTATTGATATACCCATCACCATTCAAAATGCAGGTTTTGATTCGTTTAAAAAACATATTTACTGCGTTGCTGAATCTTAAATAAGAATAACTTATCCGGCGAATCAGCGTCTTGTAACTATGCTTTTTAATTCACCTCAAATTCCCGCATTTTGAAAGGTAACGGGTATAACCTGAAAAATTTCTTTCTTGAAGATACAGGTAAAACGGTAATACAGACATCATATGGACATAATGTTTATCAACTTTATAAAGAAATGGATGAGGATAATGGTTTAGATTTAATTGGCGTGGTTCAAGAAGCTATTAAAAGAAGAGGTGATTGTGATGATGATTTTTTTAAAATTGATGAGGATAAAATATTAGATATTTATTTGTTTTTTGATTACGACCCGCACACAACAAATGCCTGTAATAACAAACTTAACGAAATGTTGGAGCTGTTTAATAATTCACAAGAAAATGGAATGCTTTTTGTTAGTTATCCTATGGTTGAGGCAATTCGTCATATTAAACATTTAGAACCCGTTAGTGTGTTTCATCCTCTTTCGAACCTACAGAATTACAAATCATTTATAAATCAGAAAGGGGACGATAAAGAATTAATTAATATAAGTACCGTTTACCATAATTGGGGGTTATACAATATAAATATTTGGTCATCTATAATTCATATAAATTTGAAGCGTGCAAATGAATTAGTCAATGATTCAGTTAATCTACCGGATGATATTTTGTCTCAAGATGATATTTTTGAAAATCAGAAAAGAAAACATATTGAGCCGAATAATCTGATATCTGTAATTTCTGCATTTCCTTTAATGCTGCATGAGTATTATGGTATGGAGTTGTTTGATAAATTAGAATCGTAGCGCAACGAAAACTATGTCATCTAATGACTATGTGGTCATTACCCTTATTTAACACTCGGGTGTAACAAAAATTAAAATCCAGTCCCAGAATTTAGTTTCCCCCCAAAGATGATGAACAAACTTTACAGTTTTTTTGTTTCTTCAAATTAAATTGCTGCCATTGATTATTAAGGCCGTCAAATAAATTTAATTGGTTTATATGAACTTTGTTACCTGTCAGTAGCTTTATTGCCTGCAAAGATTGCATGCCGGCAATAATGGCCAAAACAGGGCCGACAATACCCATGGTCTGGCAGTTGTTTTCAGGTGCTATTTCGGTACTGGGAAATAAACAGTGGTAACAGGCACTGTCGGGATCTCTGGGATCAACGACTAGTTGTTGACCGTCAAAGCCGGTGGCAGCACCAATAATTAAGGGGATGGTGTGTTGTACACATGCCTGATTGATTAAATACCGGGTACTGATGTTATCTGAGCAATCAATGACTAAATCTACTAGCGGTAAGTAATAATTACATAGCTCTTCATCGATCATTTCATCTATGGCTTCTATGTTGACATCAGGATTTTGCTGTTGCAGTTTTTCTGTGGCAACGTTGGCTTTGTTGTTTTTTATATCCTGTTCATTGAACAATATTTGTCTTTGCAGGTTGGTTATTTCAACATGATCGCCATCGGCTAAATAAAGTGACCCAACACCCGCTGCTGCCAGATACATTGCCACCGGATTACCTAACCCACCCATACCAACAATAAGCACTTTAGCGTTACGCAGTGCAATTTGTCCTTGTTCACCAATTTGTTTGAGCATTATTTGGCGACCATATCTTAGTTGTTCATTGTTGGTTAACACGAGTATTCCTTTTAGCTTTGTTACTTCGCTTTATAATTTGTTTTTGTACAAGCCTAATAAATAAAAGTTCTGACGGCACTGGCTTTAAATTGCATATAAATGGTTTGTTCGGGTTTAAGTGCCAGTCTATCAAGTGAAAAAGATGAAATACTCGCAAAGAATTCTTGCTCAGCGCAATTTATTGTTACCAGCACATTATGATCAGTTATCCTTATTTTACTGATAACTCCGACTAAGTGATTAACAATAGAGCTATTGTTTGACGCAGTTTTACACAGGCTAATATCGCTGGCGAGAATAAAACAACGCAATGTTAATTTAGTATTTTCTGCTTCGTTTTCTACTTTGTTATCTGCTTTGTTATTTATTGTTTCGTGCAATGATTTCGATGGTAATAATTGTGAAGGTATTATTTGTGAAGGCATTATTTGTGAAGGCAAATAAATTTCTTGTCCGTCATCCATGCATAAAGTGGCTAAACCATGATTGTTTAGGGCGTGTTCTTTATCCATTTTAATCGGCAATGACAAACTGGTTTGCTGATAATTAGCCTGGTTATCAGCTTGATTATTCGTTTGGCTAGCGCTTTGATAGTTCAGTTGATGAATTACCTGATGAATTGCACCAAAGTTTATCACTTCCCCCTGAGATAAAACCATCAGGTTATCAGCAATTTGCTGTAATTCGTCAAGACTATGGCTGACGTAAAGCATGGGGATATTCAGCTGTTTTTGGATTTGCTTCAATAGCTGTAATATATTCGTTTTACTCTTTTGATCCAGTGCACTAAGCGGTTCATCTAACAGTAGTAACTTTGGCTCTGCCAAAATAGCACGAGCCAGGGCAACTCGCTGTTGTTCACCACCAGAAAGTGTTGTTACGGGTTTATTGGCTAATGGGCTTAGACGGGTAAGCTTAATCACGTCATCAAGTTTTAATTGACTGTTATTACATCGTTTTGCTGCAAAAATTAAATTTTCCCGTACATTAAGATGCGGGAATAAACGGTTATCTTGAAAAACAAGAGAAAAATTTCGTTTTTGTGGAGGGATAAAAATAGCTTTATTTTTTAGGTTGTTATCATGATGGCTTTTGTTATGAGGAAAAGTATTATTAGGCACAGTGTTATTAGGTAATGTGCTATTTTGTAAAGTGACGGAGTTAAAACTCAGTTGTCCAACGGCATGATTATTCAGACCTGCAATAATGCGTAATAAGGTTGATTTACCACAGCCAGAATGACCATAAATTCCTGTGATCCCATTTAAATCAAGCGATTGATTTATTTTTAAAGTGAAATTATCCAGCTTGCAGATTAAGTTTAATGTAAGTGTCGACATTATCGCCGTACCTGCTTAGGTGTGTAATTGATCAAATAAATAAGAGCCAATAAAATCATCGAGCCAATAAGCAAACCGCCAGCAAGTAAATGAGCTTTGGTATAGTTAAATGCTTCCACATGGTCAAATAATGCAATGGATAAAACTCTGGTTTCGCCGGGTATGTTTCCCCCTATCATTAAAACTACGCCAAATTCACCAACCGTATGAGCAAAACCTAAACTGGCAGCGGTAATAAAACTGGCTTTGGTTAACGGCAGTACAATATGAAAGAAGCCATCAATGGGACCAGCCCCGAGTACAGCTCCCGCTTCAAGTAAATTATCACCTAATTGCTCAAAGGCTTTTTGTAATGGCTGTACAACAAAGGGAAGGGAATATAGCACTGAGCCGATAATAATTGCTGAAAAACTAAAAGCGAGTTGTTGACCTGTTGCTTGCTGCCATAATTGACCCGGTAAATACTGTGGAGAAAATGCCAGCAATAAATAAAAGCCTAAAACTGTTGGTGGTAATATTAATGGCAAAGCCACAATCGCTTCTATTATCACTTTAAAACGGCTATTCATTTTTGCTAGAAACCATGCGAGCGGGGTGCCAATTATCAATAAAATGAGGGTTGTTAGACCTGCCACTTTCAAGGTTGTCAGCAGGGCGAGTAAATCAGCATCCATGGTGGGCATTTTAGTCATTTTCCTTGAGGTTACTGTCCTTGAGATGATTATCCTTAAGGTTTTCTACTGCGTAACCAAAATCCACAATTTCCTGTTGAATTTTTTTACTGAGTAAAAATGATTTTAGTTGCAGTGCTTGAGTTTTATGTTTGCTGGCTTGTAATATCACCAGCTGTTGTTCTATTGGTTGATAATATTTCTGGGGGATAACAATGCCAGATAAACCGTTAATTTTAAGTTGGCTATTGGCAACAATGCCCATAGTTACCGCCCCGCTGCGGATTTGCTGAAAAGTTTGGTTAATATTAATGCCTGTAATAAGCTTTGTCTGATAATTTTTCCAAAGCTTTAATGCAATTAAGGCATGTTTAGCGGCTTTGCCGTAGGGGGCAATATTGGGATTAGCAATAGCAAATCGATTTGGTTTAATTTGCCCGGATGTTAAATTCTTTAAGTTTAGCTTTTCAGAATCTTTTGGGTTTGATGACCAAAATGCAATTTTACCTATCGCATAGGTTTGCAGGCTATTGTCTACTATTAATTTATCATCGCTTAATTGTTGAGGTCTTCGACTATCGGCAGCTAAAAAAATATCGAATGGTGCGCCGTGTTTTATCTGTTGAAAAAGAACCCCTGTCGCGCCACTGATTATTTGTGTGGGAATATTTGTCTGCCGGGTAAATTGCGGTAAAAGTTTTTCAAGCACAGGTGAAAAATTCGATGCTACGGCTATGCGTACTATTGGCTGTGGCTGAGTGTGATGATGTTCTTGTCCAGCGATAACTTTTTGAGTTACAGCTGTGCTCAGGAAAATACAACAAAAAAATAAGAATAAGTTTATTCGCAGGTAAAAAAAGTTGTCACCTGTTTTGGTAACTGTTGTGTTTCGCTTCGCTTTTGTCTGCTGGTTAAAAATTAACAAATCAGCACCACTGTTTTGCTTTGTCATTGTCAGTACTACGTGCACCCAACCACTTTTCACCTTCTTCGGTCAGCTCTTTTTTCCAGAAGGGAGCTTTAACTTTTAAAAAATCCATAATAAATTCATTTGCAGCAAATGCGTCCTGGCGATGTTTACTGGTTACGCCAACAAAAACAATTTGCTCGCCTATTTTCAGTTGACCTACCCGGTGAATAATTTTAATTCGGCCAATGTTCCAACGTTCTTTTGCGCTTGTAATGATCTTTTCCAGTGAAAGCTCGGTCATGCCAGGATAATGTTCAAGGAATAATCCGCTGACTTTTAACCCTTCATTTTGGTTACGGACACGACCTGTAAAAGTAACCACTGCGCCATCAATTTCGTTATCTTGCTCAAGCAAGGCAACTTCGTCAGCTAAGCTGAAATCTTTTGTTTGAATTGAAATGCTATTGTTCATAATAGCTTGATTCTCCGTTTAAACATTATATTTTCTATCTCTGACTAACCGCTTGGAACTAACCACCTATAACTTACCACTTGCAACTAACTACGAGTAGCTAACCACCAGTAACGGGAGGAAAGAAAGCCACTTCATCACCAGATTTAATTGAATGTTCGCCATCAACCATATCGTGATTAACTGCACTAAGTAAGGCTTTGTTCTCAAAATATGTTTGCCAAAGCGGATTTAGACCAACCAATACCTGTTTAAGTTGGTTAATCGTAGCAATGTCAGCAGCAGGTACTGTTAACTCTGCGCAGTCAAGCTGTTCACGTAAGGCTGCAAAAAAAACAATTTTTATCATGATACATTCTCATTTGAAGCATGCCAGTCACCTGATTTACCACCAACTTTAGTTAATACTTTTATTCCGTGAATTTCCATACCGGGATCGGCAGCTTTACACATATCAAACAAGGTTAAACAAGCAACAGACACAGCCGTGAGTGCTTCCATTTCAACACCAGTCTGGCCAGTCAATCGACACAAACTTATAACTTTTACCTGATTGTTTACCTGATCAACTTCAAAATCGACCTGCACTTTACTCAGCATTAGCGGGTGACATAATGGGATCAAATCACTGCATTTTTTAGCGGCTTGAATTCCTGCTATTCTGGCAACGGCAAAAACATCGCCTTTTTTATGCTCTCCTGTGGTGATTAAAGCTAATGTTTGGGCGGTCATTTTGATATAACCTTGTGCGGTAGCCGTGCGTGAAGTCATTGCTTTCTCGGTGACATCAACCATATTGGCTTCACCATGTTGGTTAAGATGGCTGAGCTTTACTGGTTTTCCTGAATTAGCGTTTGAAGTATCTTCTTTACTCATTAGCCTCTACTCTCGCATTGTTCAACTTGTTCTGTTGGTATTTTAAGATGTGGTACAAAATTGCATGGGCGATGGCTGGCATCCAATTGTTCTTTTATCACTTTATCCCAGGCAGTTTTACAGGCATTGGTTGAACCCGGCACACAGAAAATTACCGTGCTGTTTGCTATACCGCCAAATGCACGGGATTGAATGGTTGATGTACCAATTTCCTGTAATGAGACATAACGAAAAACTTCCCCGAAACCTTCTACGGCTTTATCAAATAAAGGCGTTAATGCTTCCGGGGTATTGTCGCGGGGGGTAAAACCTGTACCACCAGTAGAAATAACTGCTTGAATATTATCATCTGCAATCCATTTGGAAACAATGGCACGTAATTGATAAACATCATCTTTTACAATAGCTTTTTCTGCTAAATGATGACCTGCTTCAGTTATACGTTCGACTAATGCTTGTCCTGAAGTATCGTTTGATTCATCACGAGTATCTGAAACTGTTAAAATAGCGATGTTTAGTGGGATAAATGTTTTTCCGCTATGAGCTGACATTAAATGTTCCTTAACTTGTTTTATAAATAGTGTTTTATAAATAGTGTTTTGTAAAAATTGTTCTTAAAATATAAATTGTTCATAAAATAAAAGATGTGTTAAAAAAAACACGCGCTTAAATTTACCAGTTAGCCGAAATTCCGTTTAGCTTGCTGCCACTGCTGCGGAGTATTGGTATTAAATAAAACACTTGCGTTGGAAGGCGTTAAACTTTTATGTGGTACTTGCTTTAGCAATGATTTAATTGAAGGACCTTTTTTCATTGGCGTGTTTTTTTCATTACAGCCTTCACTCTCATCAGCATCAACTTCAGAAAAATGGCTGAATTGCTTCGCCAGAAACAATTCAAGATAGGCATTAACAGGTAAATAAAGAGGAATGTTATGATCTTGAAAAAAACAGGCTTTGTGACTGAGCTCACCAGCTAAGCGTAATTTCTTTAATTCGGCTGCTTTCATTAAAGGTAAATCAACAGGCAATATTAAAAGTGCTTTAGGTTGATATTGTTTGATCACGCTATAAATGCCGCCAACAGGTCCGGCTTTTGAGATTAAATCAGGTACTTCGTGTTGGTTGCCACTGACGACTATTTGTTTAACGCCTGAATCAGTCAGTAACTGCTTACTATAGTCAAGCATATTGATATTTCGCCGCATTAGCTGGGATTTATCTTGCCCCATACGCGATGAAAGTCCGCCCGCCAGCACAACGCCCAGACAACTTACGTGTTTGTATTGTTGCCCGTGTTGATGAAAAGTTAATGCTGGTTTAGTCACGCCTAACCACCTAACATGGCTAAATGCTTGGTGCCACCAGTTAGCTTATCATGAAGAAAATGGGTCGCTTTTTTATCACCCAGAAATGACAAAATACGATCTTTTAAAGGGGCAATATCATCTTGTTGCAGTTGCTCTCGTAATGATAAACCTTGATCACTAAACAGGCATAAATGCAGTTTACCAGATGCACTCACTCTTAATCGATTACAACTATCACAAAAATCACTGCTGTAAGGCATGATCAAACCAATTTTACCCAGATAATCAGGATGGTAAAATTCTTGTGCGGGACCCGCTGATCTATCACGAATAACTGGCTGCCAACCATCAAGGATCAAATTCTGCTTTATTCTGGCACCACTAACATGTTGAGCGTTGAAAAATTCCAGATTATCACCCGTTTGCATTAATTCAATAAAACGCAAAGTAACCGGGGTATCTTTTAGCCAATCAAGATAAGATTTAATGTCGTAGCCGCTGTATTCGCGCATTAATACGGCATTAACTTTTACGGTAGTTTTACCGCTGGCTAATGCCATATCAATACCTTTTAAAATGGTATCGAGTTTATCGTGACCTGTGATCGAATGAAATTGACGGGGATCTAAACTGTCAATACTGATATTAATTGCATCAATACCTGCATCTAACCACTGTGGCAAATGCGTGGGTAGCTTAAAGCCATTACTGGTAATAGCGACTTTTTTAATGCCCGGCGTTTGCTTGCAGACTGCAATAATATCGGGCAAGTCCTTACGGAGGGCAGGTTCACCGCCCGTAATACGAATTTTTTCTGTGCCTAACTGACCAAATGCTTTCGTTACTCGTGTAATTTCTTGTAAGGACATAAAATCACGCGGTTGATCACATTGATAACCGTCAGGCAGGCAGTAGCTGCAACTAAAATTGCAAACGTCAGTAATTGATAGACGTAAGTAGTAAAACCTGCGGCCAAAATTGTCTGTTAACATGTCACCTTTCCAAATGTCGGGAGGCTAACGCGTTTCCTTGTTAACCCTGGCGGTCTATTCTAAACTCAGTGAAATTTAAATTCTGAGTGTTAAAGTGACCACGGCTAATACAGCGTATCTAGCAACACAGCGTTGAGATTTAGTTGAAATAGCTCGGCGATTAACATTAATTTATTTATTAATGTTGAACAAAGTATATATTATTTTACATGATTGCATAATGATATTATCAACTAAGCAATGAAAAACCTGATGTGTATCAATATAGCTTGATATAGTAGTATTTTTTACGTTGGTTATCTGTGCTATAGGTGTCTGTTGCGCGGGTATAATAGTTTTATCCATTTTAATTTTTTTAACTTTATTTTTTAATCATTTTTCAAATAGTTTTCAAATAAGTTATTCAAACAAATAAGAGTTTACCATGACCGATTGTTTTTCTGCTCCCGGATTATTAAATTTTGAACAAGCGTTAAGTAATATGCTTGCCAGCATTAAGCCTATAGGTTTTGATGATTGTGAAACAGTTACTATTGAAAATGCGTTAGGAAGAGTACTTGCTCAAGATATCAATAGCCCCTTGAATGTACCGCCCCACGATAATTCTGCAATGGATGGATATGCCTTTGCCTTTGAAAGTTTAATTTCAACTGATTGTTTAACACTGGTTGGTCGTTCCATGGCGGGACAACCTTATCAAGGTGTATGTCAAGCTGGCCAGTGCATTAGAATTATGACTGGCGGAAAAATGCCCCTTGGATGTGACACAGTTGAAATGCAGGAAAATTGTGATTTACTTATTTCGAAAACTGAAGCACCCCAAACTGAAGCAGCTAAAACTGAAGCACCCCAAACTGAAGCAGCTAAAACTGAAGTGCAGCAAAATGAACAGAAGCAAACCGTACGTTTTTCAGGTAAAAAATTGTTAGGCTCACACGTACGTTATGCCGGTGAAGATATTCAAAATGGTCAAAAAGTTTTTAATAAAGAACATAGATTAACCGCGATAGATATAGGTGTTTTAGCTTCGTTAGGTATTGCTTTGGTAAAAGTTATCCGCAAACTTAATGTTGCATTGATTGCGACTGGTGATGAATTAAAGACGCCGGGACAAACTTTAACGCAAGGGGATATTTTCGAAAGTAACCGTTATGTTTTATCGGCAATGTTGAATAAGCTAAATGTTAACGTGATTGATTTCGGTGTAATTGAAGATGATTTTCAAGCAATTAAAAGCGCCTTTGAACAAGCTGATTTACAAGCTGATGCAGTTATTTCTTCGGGTGGAGTTTCAGTTGGAGATGCAGATTATACTAAAGATGTATTAGATGAATTGGGGGAAATTGATTTTTGGAAAATTGCAATGAAACCTGGAAAGCCTTTTGCCTTTGGTCATTTAAAAAACAGCATTTTTTTTGGCTTACCGGGGAATCCTGTTTCAGCTTTAGTTACCTTTCATCAACTGGCGCTACCGGGTTTATTAAAATTACAACAGTGTGAGGCTCAAAAGCGGATACACCTGAAGGTAAAAACAACGACCGATCTACGAAAATCGCCCGGCAGAATGGATTTACAACGAGGGATTTTATCAATAAATGAAAAAGGTGAAAATGTAGTGACCAGCACAGGAGCGCAAGGCTCTGGGATTTTATCAAGTTTGTCTAAAGCTAATTGTTATATTGTTTTGCCTTCGTCTCAGGGTAAAGTATTTGCTGGGGAAATGGTTACTGTACAAATGTTTGATCAATATTTGAGTTAATGCCAAAAGTGATATTTTTGACTATATAAGGGATTTACAAAGGGATTATTATGAAAGAAAAAATATTTTTTATTCCCGGTACTATGTGCGATATACGTTTATGGGATGAACTTTGGCTTCACCTTGAAAACGCACCAGGTAACGACTATCAACTGATACACGTGCCAATCCCTAAAGAAGATACAATGGGCAAAATATTGTCACAACTGTATTGCTTCATCAATGAGCAAAGTGATCACTTAAATATTGAGAAAGACTTGAGGGATAAAAGCATTAATTTATTAGGCTTTTCTCTGGGAGGATATTTAGCAAGTGCTTTTTATGCCTCATATCCCGACAAAGTTAAAAAAATGTTTAACGCCTCGAATACGCCTTGTATTTTACCCGAAGCCGAATTATTAGTCCGACAAAGGATCATAGCTTGGATAGAGGTAAATGGTTATTCAGGACTTCTGCCTAAAAGAGCCTCAGAATTACTTCACCAAAACAATAAGCAAAACAATGCAATTATAGATAAAATGAGGGCAATGGATAAAGCGCTTGGAGAAGAGGTTTTATTACAGCAATACAAGGTAACCACAGAACGGGAAGACTTGTTTACCGGGTTATTAAAAGCTGATATACCAATAACATTTTGTCATGGTGTCGAAGATAGCTTGGTTAATAGCGCTCTTTTCGATAAAATGCCCGCCAACAACACACTTATTCAGCATATTGAAATTTCTGGCGCGGGTCATATGTTGCCACTGGAACAACCTGAGGCAATGGCAAAAGCAATATTGTTATGGCTTGAAAAGTGAAATATTCAACTATTTAGCACTTATATTTAAACGACTTGGACATGGAGTTTCAAAGCTTCTTTTTTAGGTCGATTGCTATTGTGCCAAAAATGCAAAATACAGGATATCACCTTGAGCAATAAAGCCTTCTCAACCCTTAATTTAAATTCAGATTTACTAAAAAATATTTCATCGCTGGGTTATCAGCAGATGACAGATATTCAAGCACAGAGCTTACCTTATATTCTTGCAGGCAAGGATGTTATTGCTCAAGGAAAAACTGGCTCAGGAAAAACAGCAGCATTTGGTTTAGGTTTGCTTCAAAAACTTAATGTAAAACGCTTTCGTATTCAAACTATCGTACTTTGTCCAACCCGTGAATTAGCGGATCAGGTGGCGAAAGAAATTCGTAAACTGGCACGTACTATTCATAACATAAAAGTATTAACTTTGTGTGGTGGCATGCCTTTTGGACCACAAGTGGGATCTTTAGAACATGGTGCGCATATTATTGTTGGCACACCGGGACGTATTGAGGATCACTTGGGTAGAGGAACATTGAAATTAGATGATGTGTCGACCTTAGTACTTGATGAAGCTGATCGCATGCTGGAAATGGGTTTTCAAGCAACCATTGACTATATTATTGAACAAACCCCTGATAACAGACAAACGTTATTATTCAGTGCTACTTATCCATCAAAAATTCAACAGATCGCACAAAGGATCATGGTTAAACCTGTGATGGTTGAAGCGAAAGAAAATCATGATGACAGCAGTATTGAACAACACTTCTTTAAAGTAGACGATAATGAGCAGAGAATAACAGCAATAAGATTGTTATTGTTGCAACATCGTCCTGCGTCCAGCGTTGTTTTTTGTAATACAAAAGTTGAAGTACAAGCGGTTGCTGATACGCTGGAAAATTATGGTTTTAGTGCTATTGCCTTACATGGTGATTTAGAACAAAGAGACAGAGATCAAACCTTAGTACGTTTTGCCAATAAAAGTGCCTCTATTCTGGTTGCTACCGATGTTGCTGCTCGTGGTCTGGATATTGAAGCGTTAGATGCGGTATTTAATTATCATATTGCCCGTGATGCTGAAATACATGTGCATCGTATTGGTCGTACGGGTCGTGCTGGTAGTCAAGGTCATGCTTATTCTTTATTTAGTGATAAAGAAAGTTACAAAATTGGTTTGCTGGAAGACTATTTGGGCAGAACAATTGAAAGTGAAGATTTACCCCCTGAAAGTGTTTTGGATCAACCTGTGTTTTCGCCATTAATGACCACTATTCAAATTGATGGTGGTAAAAAACAAAAAGTACGTCCGGGTGATATTTTAGGTGCGCTTACGGGTAAGGCCCAGGGAAAACAAGCCGTTGAAGGTAAACAAGTAGGTAAAATTCAATTGTTTGATAACTGGGCGTATGTTGCTGTTGCTAAAAGTGTGTCAAAACGTGCGTTGAAAAAATTATCTGAAGGTAAGCTTAAAGGACGAACATTTCGAGTAAGAGAACTTAAAAGCTGATCTTTAAACATTAAGATTAACAATTAACTTTAACATTTACTTTTTAGTTTAAAATTTTACTATCAAAATTTAAGCTTGGTATTTGTTTTGTTATTTGCTACTATTTTTACTGTGGTTTTATACAGTTATCCGTATAGTTGATTTTTACAATAACATTGATTGGTATATGGATTGCTATAAAGTATTGTTTTAAAAAATTTTGTAAAACATATTTAAATAAAGCACAATGAATTGGTTGAACAGAATTTAGAAATAAGGTATTTAGAAATAAGGAATAAAAATGGCCGTTGAAAGTCGATATGTTGTGATTAGAGAAGGTGTAGAGGTGCAAACATTTATGGATAAGAAAGCTGCTGACGAATATGACAAAATGCTCGATATGGCGGATAACCTAGCCGAATTATTCAGCACTGCATCCCTGAAGTTAACTGAATCACTGACAGAAGAGTTGAGTATTTATCTTGCTCAAAACCGTGAACAAGTTTTGATTGCGCTACAAGCAAAAAAACCAGCCAAAAAGCCAGCAAAGAAACCAGCTGAAACAACAGAGGAAGTAGTTAAGGTAGAGCCAGACGTAAATACAGAGGCTGCAGTAAAACAAGAGCCAAAAGTAAAGGCGGAGCGAAAAACGAAAGCAAAACCGAAGTCAAAGTCAAAGGTAGCGAGTGCTGAATCTTTGGCAGATGAAAAAAAATTAGAGACCGCCTAGATTATTTCTAAGCAGGTGTGGCGTATGCAGGAAGTATGTGTATTACATTCTGACAAAGAAGAAAATATTAGTTTTGTGGTAGAGTGCAGATAAATTGTCAGTAGTTGAAGTTGTAGATACAGAATTAAATTATCTGCTGGTTCGTAGTGAACGCCGTAAAACGGTTGGTTTGTATGTTAAGCAAGGTAAAATTACTGTACGTGCGCCATATTATTTAGATCAAAAGTATATTGACGCACTAGTACAAAAAAAATCACTTTGGTTGAAAGCAAAACTTGCAGAACAATCGCAACAGCAAAGGTCAACACCATCTCTTTTTATTGACGGTAGTTTTTTATGGGTGCAGGGAAAGTATAAAAAACTCACTGTTATTTACGGTAAAAAAAATCAAGTTAATAATCTTACTGACGAATTGCAAATTGTGCTGGCAAAATTAAATCCCGGCAGAGTATCTGATCAGGAAATATCAGATCAAAGCAATGAACAAGAACAAAGACTAAAAGTTAAAAAACTGCTGGAAAAATGGTTTAAAAATCAAGCTGAGACATATATTACTGAAAACTTACCTTATTATTGTGCTAAAACAAATTTGAAGCCCAAGAGTTTTAAAATCAGACAATATAAAGCTCGATGGGGAAGTTGCAACAGTAAACAAGAATTAAGCTTTAATTATTTATTGATGATGGCCCCAAAATGGGTAATTGATTATGTGATTATTCATGAATTATGTCATCTGGAACACCTCAACCATTCAGCGAAGTTCTGGCAATTAGTTAATCAGCATTGCCCTGAGTACTCAGCCGCGAAAAGTTGGATGAAAACACGTCAAAGTCAATTACAGTGGACTTTAGATTAATCATATCAATTGGCTATGTCCCAGTTAACTGTGACCAAAACTATAACGTACTGTTTTATAATGCTTATTAGCTAAAAGCAACTTGACTTTTATAAAGTCAAAATTTTACCGCGTAGGATGGGTTAGCCGCAGGCGTAACCCATCAAAACATCAGATTTTAACCGTGTTATCAGCTAGTTGTGCTGTACAAAGTGATGGGCTAAGCCGTTGTCTAACTCTTCCTACTATTATTATAGACACAGTTAACTGGGACATAGCCAATCCCATTGGCTATGTACTGGTTAAATGTTGCTACGTCCGTAACCAGTTGTTTTCTATTTATTTATCTGTCGCCTCAAGATTTCAACGCGTAGGATGGGTTAGCCGAAGGCGTAACC
>JABSOI010000054.1 GCA_013216015.1 Alteromonadaceae bacterium
GAGCTGCCATGTCGGCAACGCAGCTAGTGGTGATTTAGACCATTTGAAGATGATCACTTATTTAGTGCGATTGGTATAAGCTTTAATTTTAGACAAAAAAAAGGAACCATCAGGTTCCTTTTATATAAATTTGATTTAGCAAATCTTAACGACGCAAACCTAATTTACCGATTAAAGAAGTATAACGTTCAACGTTCTTACCTTTTAAATAATCAAGTAATTTACGACGTTGACTAACCATGCGCAATAAACCACGACGCGAGTGATGATCATGGATGTGCTCTTTAAAGTGACCTTGAAGGTGGTTGATTTGAGTAGTTAACAAAGCAACTTGTACTTCTGGTGAACCTGTATCACCTTCTTTTTGAGCATATTCTGCAACGATTGCAGCTTTTTCAGTAACATTTAAAGACATAAATTATCCTTTAGTGTGAGGCCTTTACATTTATAAGGTAAAAGCTTAAGAAACCTCACCATGCCAAACACTAATTCAGCGTTGATGACGAAGAGCGCGTATTCTAGCAGTAAAGTTTATGAATGCAACCTTATTTTTAGCTTACGCTGTTAAAACTGTTAGAACGTTTGAAAATACCCAATAAAACAGCCCTATTTTCCTTATACCAATTGTATTAAGTTAGTGGTCAGGGATCGATGAGGATAAATTTTCAAGAGCACAGTTTTTTTGCTTCAGACAAAAACTAAGTACCGACATCCGTGTCGGCAACGCAGCTATTGGAAATTTAGACCATCGAGGGTGATCACTTACTTAGTACAATTGGTATTACTCAGGTAAAACAACAATACGTTTCGGAGCAACTAATCCGCCATCATCAATAAAACCAACACCAATAAATTCTCGGTTCTCATCTTCAGCAGACTCCCCAATATAAACCTGCACTGCTCCTTCAACCGGTGCATTTGCTGCTTGTACTGGATTACCATGACGTAAAAAGTTAGCCGACATATCATCAACATAAACAGAGGGCATACCATCTACTGCCGTATTCATTGGTAATAACAAAGGATCTAATAATTCTGACGGTGGAATATCTTGCGTCTTGGCTTGCTCCAGCAAATCTTCAATAAAAGCTAAAGTAACCATTTTATCAGTTGGGTAATTACCAACAGCACTACGACGTAAATTCGCTACATGAGCACCACAACCAAGTAACTCTCCTAAATCGTCAACAATTGTTCGTATGTAAGTGCCTTTAGAGACGTGAATATCCAAATCCACCTCATCACCTTCAAAGCGTAATAAATCAAGATTAAAAACAGTTATATCTCTTGATTCCCTCGGTACTTCAATACCATCACGAGCATATTTGTATAAAGGTTTCCCTTGATATTTCAACGCGGAATACATTGAAGGGACTTGTTTAGTCGTACCTCTGAAGCTGTCTAAAGCTTCATTGAGTTGCACAAGTGACACATCTACATTTTTTTCAGCAACAACTTCACCGTCTGCATCACTGGTAGTGGTTCGAATACCTAGTTTTGCGGTTACCTGATAAGTTTTATCAGTATCCAGTAAAAATTGAGAAAATTTTGTTCCTTCCCCCAAACAAATAGGTAACATACCCGTTGCTAATGGATCTAAAGCGCCGGTATGCCCCGCTTTTTGGGCGAAATAAATTCTTTTCACCGCTTGCAGCGCATGATTAGACGACATTTCGTAAGGCTTATCTAATAATAAAATACCGTTGATCGCACGACCTTTTCTACGTTTTGCCATTAACTAATTTTCCTCTGCCCCATCACTTTGTTCGTTACTTTTTTCAGGGTTGTTCTCATCACTGGATTCATCACTAATTTCATCGTCCAAGTGTTTATCACTGGCAACGGCATTATCTACCAAAGCACTCATACGAACACCTTCAGCCATAGACTTATCATAAACAAAACGCAAATTAGGCATAATTCGTGCTCTTAAACTTTTAGCTAATAACGAACGAATAAAACCGGCCGCATCATTTAAAACTTCTATAGAGCTATCAATTTCAGTTTGCTCATTAGTAAAAAAAGTGACAAATATTTTTGCATACGCAAGATCCCGGGTCACTTCAACAGCTGAAACAGTAGTCATGCTCAAACGCGGGTCTTTAACTTCGCGCATTAAAATAACAGCGATTTCTTTTTGAATTTGCTGACCTACTCGATCAGTTCTAGCATATTCTCTTGCCATTGATAATTCCTCACATTAATAAAAAAAGGCTAATACAAGATTAGCCTTTTTCATGGTCGACCATTTAAAATCTTAAAGCGTGCGTTGTACTTCTACAATTTCAAATACTTCGATTTGATCGCCAACTCTTACATCATTATAGTTCTTCACGCCGATACCACATTCAATACCGTTACGAACTTCCTGTACATCATCTTTAAATCGACGTAACGATTCAAGTTCACCTTCGTAAATAACCACATTTTCACGTAATACACGGATAGGTTGACTGCGTTTAATAATACCTTCAGTAACCATACAACCCGCAATCGCACCAATTTTCGGCGATTTAAACACATCACGTACTTGAGCAAGACCAATAATTTCTTGTTTAAACTCTGGCGCAAGCATACCGCTCATTGCCTGTTTAACTTCATCAATCAAGCTGTAAATAACGCTGTAATAACGTAAATCTATTTTTTCCGATTCAATCACTTGACGCGCTGCAACATCGGCACGAACATTAAAACCAACAACAATTGCATTGGAAGCTGCCGCAAGCGTAGCATCTGTTTCGGTAATACCGCCAACACCAGAGCCAATAATATTCACTTTCACTTCATCAGTAGAAAGCTTAGTTAATGAATCAGAAATTGCTTCCAACGACCCTTGTACATCAGACTTAAGTACCACGTTAACTTCAGAAATTTCACCTGCAGCCATGTTGGCAAACATGTTTTCAAGTTTAGATTTCTGTTGACGAGCTAGTTTAATATCACGGTATTTCCCTTGACGGAATAAAGAAACTTCACGTGCTTTTTTCTCATCCTTAACAACGGTAGCTTCGTCGCCAGCTAAAGGTACGCCACTTAAACCAATAATTTCAACCGGAATTGAAGGACCTGCTGAACTGATAGTTATACCATTTTCATCACGCATAGCACGAACACGGCCATACTCAAGTCCACAAAGCACTATATCACCTTGCTTCAACGTACCTTCTTGAACAAGTACCGTTGCAACCGGACCACGTCCTTTATCAAGTTTAGATTCAATTACAACCCCATTTGCCATTTTATCAACAACAGCAGTAAGCTCTAGAACTTCAGCCTGCAATAATATCGCATCTAATAATTCTTCAATACCTAAACCAGTTTTAGCAGAAACATGAACAAATTGAACATCCCCACCCCATTCTTCTGAAAGAACATCGTGTTGCGATAATTCACTTTTAACACGATCAGGATCGGCCGTTTCTTTATCCATTTTGTTAACAGCAATAATAATTGGCACTGCAGATGCTTTTGCATGCTGAATTGCTTCAACTGTCTGTGGCATCACACCATCGTCAGCTGCAACAACAATAATAACAATATCTGTCGCTTTAGCACCACGTGCACGCATTGCTGTAAATGCAGCATGGCCCGGAGTATCAAGGAATGAGACCATGCCATTATTTGTTTCTACATGATAAGCACCAATGTGCTGAGTAATACCACCCGCTTCACCATCAGCAACTTTTGCTTCACGAATATAATCAAGTAATGAGGTTTTACCATGGTCAACATGACCCATAATAGTTACCACTGGAGCACGTGTTACCGCCTCGCCTGTAACATCACGGTCTGAAAGTACAGCTACTTCAAGAGCATTTTCATTGACTAAAACAACGTTATAACCCATTTCTTCTGACACTAGAGCAGCAGTTTCCTGGTCAATCACCTGATTTATGGTTGCCATTGCACCCATTTTAAACATGACTTTAACAACTTCAGCGCCTTTTTTAGCCATTTTATTAGCTAATTCGGCTACTGAAATAGTTTCGCCAATGCGTATGTCCTGTACTTTTGTTTCAACCGGTTTGGTAAAACCATGCTGTAGACTTTCTGGTGCAGATAAACCACGTTTCCCTCTGTTTTTACCTTTACCACGGGAAAATCTATCGTTACGGTCTTGAGGCCCTTTTTTCTTACGTCGTGAACGTCGACCTTCATCTTGAGCATCTTTTTTATCTTCAGCTTCTTGTGCATAAGTTGAAGAGGTTAAATGAACAACTTCTTTTTCTTTGGCTTTTCGCTCAGATTCCTGCACTTTCCAGCGGCCTTCATTTTCTTCCGCTAGTAATCTCGCAGCTTCTGCTGACTCTTTCGCTTCAGCTTCAATTTTAGCCGCAATTTCAGCTTCTTGCTGTAAACGAAGTCGTTTAGCTTCTGCAGATTCTTCAATTTTAATTGGTGCAGGCTCCGCCGGCACATTTTTTATATCTTTCGCTTTAGAAATTGCCGCTTCTTTAGCTTTAAGAGCTGATTCTTCTTTGAATTGCTCTTTACGTGCCGCATCTGCGGCTGCTTTTGCCGTTGCTTCAGCTTCTGCTGCAAGCTTAGCTTTAGCATCAGCTTCAACTTTAGCTTTAGCCGCCAATTCAGCTTCAACAACTGCATTTGCTTCGGCTTCAGCCGCAGCTTTTTGCTCTGCTGCTGCCTGTTCTTGTTCTTCAAGCTCACTACGTTTTACGTAAGTACGCTTTTTACGAACTTCAACTTGCACAGACTTGGCTTTACTACCGTGACCAAGTACCAAAGTTGACTTAGTTTTACGGTTTAGTGTCATTTTGCTAGATTTAGCACTAGCATCACCACCATGTTGTTTCTTTAAATGTATCAACAAGGTTTCTTTTTCTTCTTGCGTAACTGAATCAGTAACCGATTTTTTAACGCCAGAATCAGCCAATTGGCTAATCAAACGTTCGACCGGTGTTCCGATTTCTTTGGCAAGTTGTTCTACTGTTACGTTTGCCATCTATAATTTTCTCCCGGCGCTAATTATTCTTCGTTAAACCAACAGATGTTACGAGCAGCCATAATAAGCTCACCTGCTTTGGTTTCATCTAAATCTTCAATATCTGAAATTTCATCAACACCCTGTTCAGCAAGATCCTCAAGAGTAACAACACCCCTGCTTGCTAATACATAAGCAAGATGTCTTTCTAAACCTTCAAGGTCAAGTAAATCTTGCGCTGGCTCTGAAGCTTCAAGAGTTTCTTCGTTTGCTAATGCTGCAGTAGTAATTGCAGCTTTAGCACGTTCACGTAACTCTTCAACCATATCTTCATCCAGACCATCAATTTCCAGCATTTCAGAAACTGGCACATATGCTATCTCTTCTAAAGAAGTAAAACCTTCTTCAGCAAGCATTGTGGCAAAGTCTTCATCTAAATCTAATTTATCGATAAACAATGTTAAGACTTTATCATTTTCTGCCTGATGCTTTTCATTCATATCAGACACTGTCATTACATTCAATTCCCAGCCAGTTAACTGACTGGCAAGACGAATGTTTTGACCACTGCGACCAATTGCCATAGCTAAGTTACCTTCTTCAACAGCAATATCCATGGTGTTTTTATCTTCATCAACTATGATAGAAGCAACTTCCGCAGGAGACATGGCATTGATAACATATTGTGCAGGGTTGTCATCATAAAGCACAATATCAACACGCTCGCCACCTAACTCAGTTGATACAGCCTGTACGCGAGAACCTCGCATACCAACACAAGCACCAACAGGGTCAATACGACGGTCATTACTTTTTACAGAAATTTTCGCACGTGAACCAGGATCGCGAGCTGCGCCCTTGATTTCCAACATTTCTTCGCCAATTTCCGGTACTTCTACACGAAATAATTCAATGAGCATTTCAGGTTTAGTACGACTGACAAATAACTGTGCGCCACGTGCCTCTGGTTTAATTTCATACAACAAACCACGAATTCGATCACCTGGACGGAAAGTTTCACGTGGTAACATATCATCACGGTACACAACAGCTTCAGCATTATTCCCTAAATCTAAAATAATACTTTCACGATTCGCTTTTTTAACAACACCGGTAATCAACTCACCAATTTGATCCTGATAAGCGTCAACCACTAAAGCACGTTCCGCTTCTCTGATTTTTTGAATAATAACTTGTTTAGCTGTTTGTGTAGTAACACGGTCAAAAGTTACTGATTCAATTTGCTCTTCAACATAATCGCCCAGTTGTAACTCAGCTGCATCATATTGCGCCGCTGACAAACTCATTTCTGCGTATGGATTTCCCATTTCAGCATCATCTTCGACAATCAACCAACGACGGAAAGTTTCAAACTCACCAGAAGTTCGGTCAATACAAACACGAACAACAATGTCACCATCATATTTTTTCTTCGTTGCAGTTTCTAAAGCAGTTTCCATTGCTTCAAAAATGCTCTCCCGGGGCAATGCCTTTTCATTAGAAACGGCATCTACAACTAGTAATATCTCTTTACTCATGCTACCTAGCCTTTGTTAATCATTATTTTTAAAACTTTACAATTCTTTGTTTGTCCCAAATGATTTGGAAATACAGCTTCAGAGCTCAGCACCGATAGCTTCTTCTCTGGTTAAACCTGCATTTCCAAGTCGTTTGAATACACTTTTTTACTTCTTATCAAAGTTGTAAACAAGATTTGCTTTATCTACATTACTCATCATCAGTTCATAGTCCTGACCATCAACCGTTACTACCAAGGTATCATTCTCAATAGCTTCTAATTTACCTTTAAATTTTCGACGACCGTTTAATGGTATCGCTAACTTAACGTTTACTGTTTCCCCAACCACCTCTTGAAAATGCGCCATTTCAAATAATGGACGATCTAAGCCGGCTGAAGAAACTTCAAGGTTGTATTCTGTACTGATAGGATCTTCAACATCTAAAATAGCACCCACTTGGCGACTAACTTCTGCACAATCATCAACGTCTATGCCGTTTTCGTGTTCAATAAACAAACGTAAAACTGAATGATTCCCCGCACTGATAAATTCACAGCCAAGTAGTGTCTTGCCTGTTTCTTCAACTGCTGGTCGTAGCATTTCAGTTAATTTTTGTTCAAATTTAGCCAATCGTTTTCTCCAATAAATATTCAATGTCAGGTACAAAAAAAGGGCGTAAAGCCCAGCGGATCCGCTTGCTGTAATTTTTACATAATATTTTCAAGTTAATTTAACTGCCTACAATTAACTTTTACGCAATTTTCAACTGTTACGTAATTTAAAATAGCACATACAAAAAAGCCCCATCACACGGGGCTTGTTTCACTGACCCCATTGTGTTTGTCAATTGATGTAAAAACTTAATTAAGGCAATGAACTCTAACTAAAGAACCAGCCATCAATTGAACATGTATAACAAGAATCAAATTTTATTTACTTTATAAAAATTAAAGATGAACAAATTCTCATCAACTAATTTCATCAAGAATAAAGTAACTAATATCTGTCAGTGACATCTTGCTATATTTAAGCTGCGCGAATTATATAGCTACAAATACATAATCGCAAGTCTAATTAAAACTAAACAGTCAAAACCCTAACAAATAACATATAATTAATTGACTGAAGTATTTTATTCACTAATTATTAAACTATTGAATTACAGCTGGTTAGCAAAGTAATAATCATGATATAACATTGGGTATGGTTTGTATCCCTTGTACAGTTGAGGCGGCTAAGTTTTTTATGTATTCATATTTTCAATTATTAATTCGTAATACCTTGTTGGGTTTAGCCTTTTGTATAGGTATAACAATAATAGTCTTTATTACTGCCTCTGATTATCTGAAACAGAAACAAACAGAACACAGGCAACTCATCTATTTCGTGATTTCCAATATTGTAGATCAGCGAACAATTAACGATAATTCGACGACTAATATTTCAACTACTAATATGTCGACTACTCAAAATAAAAATACAAACTACTTAAAAGAAGTAGAATTATTTGCTGAAACAATAAATAAAAATGACAAGTATAATTTATTGTCCATATCCAATGCAGCTAATGAAACCATTTTCAATTATGACAACTATCTTGACCACAGCTACCTTGACCCAAAAAAAAAGCGCTTCCAATTTTATTTTATAAACCCAAAGCCAATATCAACTTTACTCACAACACCACGAATAACGATAAAATTTCAATTAAATTCTCATACTGAAAGTATTTTTATATTACAATTTCTTACCCTGATATTCACCTGTACCTGTGTATTTATCATTATTGCCAGTTATTCAAGCTTTCGCAGATACAAAATACTATTTTCAGGTGTAACCCAACAAATAACTAAAAATACTGCTCTGCAAAGTCTGCATCACAATGCCTCTTCCCCTGAGCAGGTAATTCATATTGAACCTCTTACTCAACTAGATAACCGTAGCCGTTTTGTACAATTTTTTGAGAATAATGTTATACAGGGTTCATTAATTAATTTTGGTGTATTAACCATTACCCGCTGCTCTGAACTACCAACAATTAACCAGATACACGGACACCATGAAGGAGACAATTACATCCTTAAAGTGGCTGAAATAATGAAAGCAACCATAGAAAAATACCCTTCAGGGCAATTGTTTCGCCTAAACAATTCTGATTTTGCTTCCATCATTCCAAACGTTAACTTAAAAGAAGCAGAACATTTTGCTCAAGAATTAACTAAAAAATTCAACAAATATCAACAAGATTCAGCCTTAGATTCTATTGCTTATACCGGCCTGGTGTATTTCGATAAAAGCAGCCCTTTAGGGGAGTTACTGGCATTGGCTGATACAGGGATCAGTATTGCACAAACTAAACATATCAATGCCTGGTATTCTCAAAAGGATATTGATATTTTGCAAAATAAAAACGCCAGTATTGGAAATCAAAATTGGCGACAGGAAATTGATAGTGTAATTGAAAATCAGCGAATTAACCTGTTGGTTCAGCGCATTGAACCTAATACCGGTAACAATAAAGTATATGATGAAATAATTGCCCGTTTTCTAAATTCTAATAACGAAATGTTACCAACAGCTTCCTTTATAGCTATGGCAGAAAAATTAGATAAAATTGTCGCTATCGATAAATTAATTATTGAAACTGCAATTGACATAATTACCGATAAAAACACACTTAACCACAGTTATGGCATCACTATTAATTCTCGCAGTATCCATGACGACCACTTTTTAATTTGGTTAGAGAGACGTTTGCTACGTGATACAAATATTCCCCTCAAATTAATATTTGAAATAACTGAAGACGGCCTACAGCAAAATTTAAAAACAAGTAAACGATTTATCGATATGATCTATCGCGTCGGATCTCGACTAACGGTTAAAAGTTTTGGCGTAGGCTTAACCTCATTCAAATTTTTCAGAGATTTAAAACCTGATTTCATCAAAATTGACAGCACATATACCCGAGATATTGATGAAGACAAAAACAATCAATACTTCCTGCGTTTGATGGTTGACCTTGCTCATAGATTAAGCATACAAGTATTGGCTGAAGGTGTAGAAAATAAGCAAGAAAAATCAACATTAGAAAAATTATTTATTGATGGGTGCCAAGGGTTTTATATTGGAAAACCTGAAGGTTTGTAATACCCGAACATTTCGGCCAAACAATTCATAGTTTTTTACTGATTTACAAATAAATTGGGTATAAAAAGTTAATTATTTATAAAAAAAATAATAACCTTACAACAGACCAGTTGTTATCTTTGAGATAAAATCGGATAATAACACTAATTTCCTCACAAACTTGAACTCAAATGACTGATTATCTGCTACTGCTGGTTAGTACCGTATTAGTAAATAACTTTGTACTAGTAAAATTTTTAGGCTTATGCCCTTTTATGGGAGTATCTTCGCGTACTGAAACTGCGATAGGTATGTCATTTGCAACAACGTTTGTGATGACAATAGCTTCACTACTTAGTTATTTAGTTAATACTTATATTCTGGCCCCATTAGGACTGGAATATTTAACCACCATGACATTTATTCTGGTCATTGCCGTGGTAGTACAATTTACTGAAATGGTTGTTCAAAAAACCAGCGCCAATTTATATCGTTTATTAGGTATTTTCCTGCCATTAATTACAACCAACTGCGCAGTACTCGGCGTTGCTTTACTTAATTTGAACGAACAGCACAACTTCTTTGAATCCATTATTTACGGTTTTGGTGCCGCTGCCGGCTTCTCCCTGGTGCTGATCATGTTTTCAGCAATGCGAGAAAGATTAGTCAATGCCAACACTCCGAAACCATTCAAAGGCCCTGCTATAGCAATGATCACTGCAGGTTTAATGTCACTTGCTTTTATGGGCTTTAGCGGATTGGTGAAATTTTAATGGAAACATTCGTAGCCAACCTCATCTTAGCAATACTTGCTATTGCTGTTTTAGGAGGTATGTCGCTTTTATTTGGTGCTTTACTTGGCTATGCATCAGTAAAATTTAAGGTTGAATCTGATCCTCTGGTTGAGCAACTTGATCAATTACTACCCCAAACCCAATGTGGCCAATGTGGTTATCCCGGCTGTAAACCTTATGCTAAAGCAGTTGCCAATGGTGAAGCAATAAATAAATGTGCTCCCGGTGGTGAAGACACCATAAAAAAAATAGCGGAATTAATGGGGGTTGAAGTTAAACCATTAGATGAAAACCATGAAGCAGATAATAGCCCCAAAGTTGCTTTTATTATTGAAGAAGATTGTATCGGTTGTACCAAGTGTATCCAGGCATGTCCTGTTGATGCCATTCTTGGTGCGGCTAAACAAATGCATACTATTATTATTGATGAATGTACAGGTTGTGATTTATGTGTAGACCCATGTCCAGTTGATTGTATTGAAATGATCCCAATTGAGAAAACAGCACAAAATTGGCAATGGGATCTCCATAGTATACCTGTAGTTCAAGTTGATTAAGCGAGGCTTTGATGGGATCAGTAATAGATAGGATAACTCGCGGGCATTTTTGGCACTTTCATGGTGGGATCCATCCACCAGAGCAAAAGTTTTTAACCAAAAACAAACCGATCAGAAACCTGCCTTTACCTGGGCAATTAATTTTGCCTATACAGCAACACATTGGTCAACCGGGTGATTTACTGGTGAGCGTTGGTGACCACGTACTTAAAGGTCAGGTACTTACCAGAAGTAAATCTCCCGCAACTCATTCTATGGTCGTTCCCATTCATGCGCCAACAAGTGGCATTATCACGGCGATTAAAAATTCAGTTATTGCACACCCTTCCGGTCTAACAAGCTTGTGTTTGTTTATTGAACCCGATGGTGAAGATAAATGGCAGGAACGCAATGTTTGTGAACATCCTCAAAGTTTAACCCGTGAACAAGTTATTGATAAAATAACATCCGCGGGCATCGCTGGAATGGGGGGAGCAGGATTCCCCACCCATATAAAAGTTAATACTCAAGCCCAGATTAATTATTTAATCATTAATGCCGCTGAATGTGAGCCTTACATCACAGCCGATGATCTACTGATCCGAGAGCACAGTGCCACTATTATTGATGGTATTAATATTCTCGAAAGATTGCTTACACCTCATCATATCCTTATTGGCATTGAAGATAATAAACCGGAAGCTATAAAAGTATTGCAACAGGCAACAGCTGACAATCCAAAAATTAAAGTTTGTGTTTTACCCACCAAATATCCAACAGGTGGTGAGAAACAACTGATACAAATACTCACAGGACAAGAAGTCCCCTCAGGCGTAATTCCCAGCAAATTAGGTATTGTAATGCAAAACATTGCGACCTGTTTTGCCATAGCTGATGCGGTAATTTATGATACTCCACTCATAAGGCGGGTTGTAACCGTTAGTGGACAAGCCCTGGATAAACCACAAAATGTCTGGGCATTACTTGGTACTCCGGTTAATTATCTACTTGAACAGTGCCATTATCAAAATTATGCAGGTCAGAGTAATGTAAACGACAAAATGCACTTGATTATGGGCGGTCCCATGATGGGATTCAGCTTGTCAACAGATCAAGTGCCAGTAGTAAAAATAACAAATTGCGTTTTAGCACCCAGTAAAGATGAAATACCTGCTGATAATAAAGAAGTTGAATGTATTCGCTGCGGGCAATGTGCAGACGTTTGTCCTGCCCAGTTATTACCTCAAGAATTGCAATGGAGCGCCAAAGCCAGTGATCATCAGCAACTTGTAAAATTAAACCTAGCTGACTGTATTGAGTGCGGAGCTTGTGCATACGTGTGCCCAAGTCAAATACCTCTGGTCCACTACTATCGTATCGCTAAAGCTGAAATACGAGAACAGCATCTACTGAATTTACAATCTGAAAAAGCTAAAACTCGTTTCGAAGCGCGTAAAATAAGGCTCGAAAAAGAAAAACTGGCCCGTGAAACTAAACAGAAAAAAGCCGCTGAAGCACGCAAAGCTAAAATGGCTGAGAATACCTCTGAATCGAGTAACGCTATATCAGCGGTAGCAGCAGCGCTAGCACGGGTAAAAGCTAAAAAGGCAAAATTGTCTTCACAACAGGGTGAAGAAAATTCAGCTGAAAAAGCAATACCTGAGAAAGCAATACCTGAGAAAGTTCAATTGCAGGCTGATAAAAAAACTAAGGTTGCAGCAGCAATTGCTCGTGCAAAAGCGAAAAAGTTAGCTGCAAAAGCTTCTGCAAGTCAATCATCAGACGCTGAAACAAAAATTCAATCCGTTGAAAAACCAACTGTTCCTACTGAAACATCAGGTGCAAAAACAGAAGCTAAGGCCGAACCTAAGACCGAACACAAGACCGAAACCAAGACTGAAAAAAATAAGTCTGAAACTTCTGAGACTAACGATTCAACCCCCAAAGAGCCTGTACACAAAGCTAATAATGATAAAAAATTAAAGGTAGCCGCTGCAATTGCCAAAGCTAAAGCCAAAAAGGCACAGAAACTAGCCGAACAAAATCAGAATGACAATTCTGATGAATTGCCCGAAAATAAAGCTGAGACTTCACTAAATGAAAAAGCGGAAGCTGCACAAGCTAAAAAAATCAAAGACGATAATAAAGCAAAACGAATTGCAGCAGCCGTAGCAAAGGCTAAAGCAAAAAAACAAGAACAACAAAACCAACAAAATCAACAAAAAGCTGAGTAAAATAATATTATGGCATTTTGGATAGCGAGTTCACCTCATAACCATACACAAAATGAAACCTCGGCATTAATGCGCTTGGTTATTTATGCAACCATTCCGGGTATTTTTGCTCAATGGTATTTTTTTGGTTGGGGAAATTTAATCCATATTACCCTAGCCATAATAACCGCCATTGTCGCTGAATTTACCGTACTTTCTCTTAGAGATTCCCCGTCACAGCAACATACCATCAAAAAACAGATTTTTGATGGTAGTGCTGTCTTAACTGCGGTATTAATTGGCATAAGTTTACCTGCTTTAGCCCCTTGGTGGATATCCGTTATAGGTGCAATTTTTGCTATTGTAGTGGTAAAACAATTATATGGCGGCCTAGGATATAACCTATTTAACCCAGCAATGGCAGCCTATGTAATGCTGTTAATTTCTTTCCCGCTAGAAATGACTTCATGGCAACCACCGCTTGAGTTAATGAATTTTGATTTAGGTTTTACCAATTCTGTTTATGTTATTTTTACCGGCTTCACTACCGAAGGTTTTTCACTTGAACAACTAAGAGTCAATATAGACGGGTTTACCATGGCAACCCCGTTAGATACCTTAAAAACCAACCTCACCGTTGGCTTAACTGTTGGTGAAAGTATGAACGAACCCGTTATTGGTGAGCACTTTGGTATTGGTTGGGAATGGATAAATGCGGCATTTTTACTCGGTGGATTATTTCTGCTTGCCAAAAAAGCCATACATTGGTCGATCCCCTTTAGCTTTTTAGCCAGTTTATTCCTTTGCTCATTAATTGCATTTTTCATCAGTCCAGACAGTAACGCTTCAACCATGTTTCATTGGTTTAATGGTGCATGCATGCTAGGCGCTTTTTTCATTCTGACAGATCCTGTTTCAGGTGCCACCAGCGTTAAAGGCCGTATTGTTTTTGGTGCATTAGCTGGCATTCTCGTCTTTATCATTCGTAAATTTGGTGGTTATCCTGACGCTGTCGCTTTTTCCGTTTTATTATGTAATATGGCAGGACCATTGATAGATCAATACACAAGACCCCGTACATACGGTCATCAGGTAAAGAATAAATCGTGAGGAAGCAATAAATGAAAAAAGCTATAGAAAAAAACGCAAAAATTCTTGCCTTGTTCGCCATTGCCTGCACAACTGTTGTTAGCTTGGTTCACCTGTTAACCAAAGACCAAATACTGCGTCAAGAGCAACTGCAACTATTAACCCAATTAAATAATATTATTGCCCCTGAACGATATAACAATGATATTTATCAAGACTGCATTCTGGTTGGTCAATATAGCGGTAATAACAGTGGTAATAACAATGGTAAAGCTATTGATAAAGCAAATGACCAAAACATGGATGAACCACCATTGATTACAAATCCACCACAAAAAGCGTACGTCGCAAGAATGAATGACCAACCTGTGGCAATAGCTTTTACCAACACCGCACCTGATGGCTATAATGGTAAGATTAACATGATAATTGCCGTTAATTTAGATGGCAGCATCAGCGGTGTTCGCGTATTAACCCATAACGAAACGCCGGGTCTGGGAGATAAAATTGAAGTAAGAAAAAGTGATTGGATCAAAAGCTTTACCGATAAATCAATTAGCGGTGAAACAGACAGTCGCTGGGCAGTTTCTAAAGATGGCGGAATGTTTGATCAATTTACCGGCGCGACAATCACACCCAGAGCAGTAGTTAAAATAGTAAAAAGAACAGCGCTATATTTTGCTAAACACCAAAAAGATTTATTTGCACAAACAGGCTCTTGCCAAGGTGATTCATAATGCAAAAATTTCAAATAAACAAAGAATATAAAGACATTGCATGGCAGGGGTTATGGAAAAATAATCCGGGTTTAGTGCAATTGTTAGGGTTATGCCCTTTATTGGCGGTAACAAATACCATCACTAATGCTTTAGGTTTAGGCTTGGCAACTTTACTGGTATTAATTGGCTCAAATATCACCGTATCGGCAGTTCGCCAGTGGGTACCAAAAGAAATCCGTATTCCTATATTCGTCTTAATTATTGCCGCATTTGTAACCTGTGTACAATTATTGATGAATGCATTCACTTATGGCTTATATAAATCTTTAGGTATATTTTTACCCTTAATAGTAACAAATTGCGCGATTATTGGTCGTGCTGAAGCTTATGCATCCAAAAATCCTGTTAAACAATCGGCTTTCGACGGTTTAATGATGGGCACTGGTTTCACACTAGTTTTAGTCGTATTGGGAAGCATTAGAGAAATATTGGGTCAAGGTACATTATTTGACGGAGCAAACTTATTACTAGGTGAATGGGCAACGGTACTAAAAATTGAAGTTTATCATTTAGACAGCCAATTTTTATTGGCAATATTACCGCCAGGAGCATTTATTGCCATGGGCTTTATTATTGCGTTAAAAAATGTCATTGATGACAAAATTGCACAACGTCAGCCTAAAACAGAAAATAAATCAATCGAACGAGTACGAGTAAACTTTGACGCCCAGTAATTTAAACCATTTAAAATGATCACTTATTTAGTTGTATTGGTGCCATATGAATAAAGAAAAACGTTTAGAAATACTCACTCGTTTAAGAGATGGTAATCCACATCCTACTACAGAGCTGAACTTTTCTTCCCCGTTCGAGTTACTGATCGCCGTGCTATTATCAGCGCAAGCTACAGACGTAGGTGTAAATAAAGCAACCGACAAATTGTATCCGGTAGCCAATACACCACAAGCAATATTAGATTTAGGCCTTGATGGCCTGAAATCTTACATCAAAACTATTGGCTTGTTTAACACCAAAGCAGCCAACACCATGAAAACATGTCAAATGCTGGTAGACCTACATAACGGTGAAGTGCCAGAAAACAGAGCCGCTTTGGAAGCCTTGCCAGGTGTTGGCAGGAAAACTGCCAATGTTGTATTAAATACCGCCTTTGGCTGGCCAACAATTGCAGTAGACACCCACATATTTCGCGTCAGCAACCGAACCAAACTGGCAATGGGCAAAAATGTAGACCTCGTCGAACAGAAATTACTAAAAGTCGTACCAAGTGAATTTAAGGTTGATGTTCACCATTGGCTGATACTGCACGGCAGATATACTTGTGTCGCTAGGAAACCCCGTTGTGGCGCTTGTATTATTGAAGATTTATGTGAGTTTAAAGATAAAACTGAATAGCTGCAAAGTGACACGAAATACCCAGCCGGACAACTTGCACTTACCGTTTATTCCCATTATGTATCAATATACTAATGACTAAAACTGAATTTAAATCTTAATCCACCCAATTTTCAGTTCTTAGTGCTTCAACACGATTAAACTCTTTCAAATTATTGCTAACCAGAATTAGGCTTTCGCTTCGGGCATGTCCAGCAATATGTAAATCATTAACGCCTATAATTTGACCTTTCTTTTCTAACTCAGCACGAATAGAACCGTAATTTTCTGCGGCTTTTTTTCCATATTCCAACACATCTAGCCTAGATACAAAATCTTCAACGTTACGAATATTGCGGTCTACGAACTGACTTTTCTCAGCACCATGCATCAGTTCAGCAAAGGTAATCGATGAAATAGCAAGCTGCCCGGCATGTCTGTTAAAATAATCCAATACCTCTAAAGGACGCCGCTTGATGACATAAATACAAATATTGGTATCCAGCATAAATTTCAACATTAAAATGATTCTCTTTCAGCCTGTACCTGAGAACTTCGTTCGTTCATAAAATCATCTGAAACACCTTCTTCAGACATAAAAAAGCTGTCCCAAAGGTTTTCAACAGGTGACAAAATACGTTCTTTACCAATAACTCTGACAACGACTTTTTTAACATCATCTGGGAAACGTGTACCGGCTGGCAAACGTACTGATTGCGTACGATTATTTATAAAAACAGTACCTTGTTGCATTAAAATCTCCTGTTAAGTAATGCTATATACCAAAAGTGTAGAGCACAAAGAGCCATATAGCAAACATATATAAAAATTACAGTAAACACCCACATATTCCGGGTCAGCAACCGAACAAAGCTGGCGTGGATAAATCCACACTCGCACATTTATATATAGTGCCTGAACGGAAATACTGAAAGCTTTATTCTACGGGGCGTTCAAGCTTATTTTAAAAACGAAGATTTTCTTTTTTTTGGCTAAAAACCCAAAAAACGGTTACATTTCCATCAATATCGACTGGTTAGCTTAAATCTTCGATTTGAATTAGTGGCTACAGCCCATATACAACAAGGGTTGTGGCTTTTCCGTTCTGGCACTATATAGTACATTTAAATATAACTCTTCTCTATGACGACCAAAATCTGGATATTAAGCAAGCTTCGTTAAAGCTGCATCTATCGTTTGAGCATAATGCTTTGCCTGCTCACTAACCGGCTCAATTAACAATCAAATTTTAATAAGATATTCATAATTTAATTGTTTATATATTATAACTGGTAGATGATTCATACTAACTTTCATCGTTAAAATCTACCATTCCATTATCAAACATCCCTCTCATTTCAGTCAAGAAACTCACAAAGGCTACGTAACAAGTTGTTTTTGCTTATCTGTACACCTAAAAGAGGGATTAAGGGTATGTATAGGATTAATTTTATATATACTGATTAGCTATAAAATAGATATCAAATCATTAAGCACATTTAATTAAGCTTTTAGATTGTACCCATTGTATTAAGTTAGTGGTCAGGGATCGATAAAGAGAAGGTTTCAAGAGTAAGGCGCCTGATTGAGCAATAGCGAGCGTGTGTGATTGAAGGCACAGGTTTTTAGTTCCAGACAAAACCTAAGTCCCTACATCAACGTGCATGGATGCACTAATGCAGCTAGTGGTGATTTATACCATTTGAAGATGATCACTTATTTAGTGCGATTGGTATTATTTGCCACTCGCTGCGTATTGTATATTAAACGTAATTTAAACCTGAATAATTGCACTTTTGATAACACTTAGATTTATATTCTGTCGCAGTATTTATTCCAACAGCATATTTTACCCATAAAAAAACCGACAAAAGTCGGTTTGTTTATTTCACTTTTTATGCACTATCTTAAAAAGAAAGTGGCATCCCTAAGGGGATTCGAACCCCTGTTACCGCCGTGAAAGGGCGGTGTCCTAGGCCTCTAGACGATAGGGACACTAAGTTTGTTCATGAAATGTATTTCATAAACTTAGTGTTAGGTGAGCGCTGAGCCTGCGAAGCCGAACGACATCATTCAAATACTAAGTTTGCTCATGAAATATATCCAGAACAAATTAACTATCTATTATCCGTACTTTAAAAAACACGAACAATTTAAATATGGTGGAGCTATGCGGGATCGAACCGCAGACCTCTTCGCTGCCAGCGAAGCGCTCTCCCAGCTGAGCTATAGCCCCGATGGCATTATAAATCCAATAAAAAAATTAATAAATGGCCTAATATTTAGTAACTTATTTATCAAAATACCTATTCAACAAGTAGACCTAGTACTCGTTGAAAGCGAGGCGCATTCTAAGCAGCCCCCCCTTAACTGTCAACCCTTATTTTAACAATTAAGCTAAATTATTTAAACTTATGGCTTAAGTGTTTACTTAAGCATCAGGTTGATTAAAAATTGTCTTTCCTTATAACTCTTTGTACTGATATTGAATTAGCAGATTCGGAAATCCTTTCATTTTTTACAATTTAACGTTAGAGTTTAAACATAATTCGCATTGAAAAATTTAACATGCAGCTTAAACAACTAAACGTTGTAGCAATAGGTGGAGGCCATGGTTTGGGCCGTGTTCTTTCTACCCTCTCCTTTCTAGGTGATCAACTTACTGGCATTGTTACTACAACCGATAACGGTGGTTCAACAGGCCGTTTACGAAAACGTAGCAGCAGTATCGCCTGGGGCGATTTACGTAATTGCCTCACTCACCTTGTTGATGACGATTCAGTTGGCAGCCATTTATTTAATTTCCGCTTTGATGGGCAAGACGAATTAGGAGGTCATAATTTAGGGAATTTAATTCTCTATGGCTTAGGACAAATTCAATCCCGTCCTTTAGATTCAATAAATTTGGTGCGAAATTTATTAATGGTTAAAACAGCTGTACTACCTATGTCCGAATCGCCAACAGATTTAATCGCTTTTTATCCTGAAGGTCGTTGTCGTGTGGGGGAGCTGTCGGTTGACGAAATGCCAATAATGCCCGTCAATTTAATGTTAGCACCCGTAATAAAATCAATTAAGCCTTGTATAGATGCTATCAATAAAGCTGATTTAATTATATTGGGGCCCGGTAGTTTTTTAACCAGTATTGTGCCCCCTCTTTTGGTCAGGGACATTTCAAACGCAATTAACAATTCCAATGCTCATTGTGTTTTTATTGACAATATTGTGCCCGAGAAAAGCCCTTCTGCTAAATTATCTTTAGATGAGAAACTAATGTGGATTGAAGATAATATTCGTTCAATGCCAATAGATAGTGTTATTTGCCAGGATGAAGATACCAGCTCAAAATTAGTACCAATTATATGCCAGGATTTAACTTCCGATACAGTTAAAACCCGGCACGACAAACATAAACTGATTTCAGCTCTAGAAAAGTGTATCGAGCTTCATATAAACAAATCTAATGTTCTATTAGCTAAATCTTAAATTATTCAGGCATTTGGCAAACATATTGTAAATTTTTTATATGTTCATCAGGATGCTGAATGTAAATGGGCAGCAAATGTGATTGATGGATCACCCCTTAGGCCAAAACCCATCCAGAACTGATTGTATTTTGCGGCTATAGCGTATCATCCTCGCTTATTCTGCTTGCAACAGCACCTGTTTGATCTTTATATTTTGCATCTTCACGTTTATTGTAAGGACGCAATGCCGCTGAAGACATGGTTTCAAAATTAAGAGCCGCTATTTTCATTTTTGGTCGTAAAGCCAGAGGCAATTTACCGCTGTTATAAAATTCCAAAACAATTTGACCAGACCAACCGGGATCAATCCGATGAGCGGTTGCATGCACCATTAAGCCCAATCGAGCCAAAGAAGAACGACCATCAAGCCAACCAACAATATTATCAGGTAAAGTAACCGATTCATAAGTTACCGCAAGCGCTAACTCCCCAGGATGTAAAAAAAAAGCATCTCCGTCAGCAATAAAAATTTCATCACTCATAACTGAATCCATCGCTGCTTGCATTTCTTCTTTAGGACCACTTAAATCAATATAAGGTGCGGTATGATGTTTAAAAACGCGAAATTCATGGCCAAGACGAATATCAACACTTACCCCTGAAATCATATTCTTCTCAGGCGCCGGGGTAATTTTAATCTGGCCATCCCGAAGACTTTGTTCAATATCTTGATCACTTAATCTCATGGTAGTTCATCCTTTATCTGGTCATCAGGTTGTTTGTCACGATTTACTAATGACAGCAGTTTGTGGGCTGCGTGTATCTAGTTGATGAAATAGTTGCGACGCAACATTTCGCGCTATCTTACGATATTGTTGAGCAATTTCACTAGTGCTATTTTCAATAATAGCTGATTTCCCTTGGTCTGCCCTTTCTCGAATATTAATGTTAAGTGGCAATTGCCCTAATAATTTTGTGTTCTGCTCATTTGCTAAGCTAGCACCGCCATCTTTGCCGAACAAATGAGAATGGTGCCCACAATTTTCGCAAACATGATAACTCATGTTTTCTATAATCCCCAAAACAGGCACTTGCACTTTGTCGAACATCACCAAACCCTTCGAAGCATCAATTAGTGCAATATCCTGCGGGGTTGTAACAATGACCGCTGCGGCAACAGGAACCTGCTGCGCTAACGTTAATTGAATATCACCGGTACCAGGCGGCATATCTATAATTAAATAGTCAATTTCAGGCCAGGACGTTTCATTAAGTAATTGAGAAAATGCTCTGCTTGCCATAGGCCCACGCCACACGGTTGCTTCTTCATCAGGTACTAAAAAGCCAATTGACATTGCACTAAGTCCGTGTGACTCAATAGGATTCATCAATTTACCATCATAAGACGTTGGTTTCTCAGATTTTAAACCAATCATACTGGGGATAGACGGGCCATATATATCCGCATCTAAAATGCCAACCTTTGCGCCTTCAGCAATCAAGGCATAAGCTAAATTAACCGAGGTAGTTGACTTGCCCACTCCACCTTTGCCTGAAGCAACAGCAATAATATTACCAACATTGGGTATTTTATGCTGCCGAACCGTTTTAACATCAATGTTAAGACTAAATGCAATATTGCATGATAATGTTTCACTCATGCTATCAGCTAAAATTTGTAACTCACCAATGCATGGAAATGGCATGGTTATGTCAATAACTATCTCGTCCTTTTGATGAGTTAGTTGATAGTTCTCACTCACCACAATAATGCCTTGGGGAAAGTTTTCTGACTGATAGTTATTCAATGTTTCAAAAATAACTTCAGTTAAAGAATGATTCTCTGAAGAAACATTTTCTGATGAAGCCTGCTCAGATGAAATATTGTCACCTGACTTCTTTGATCCCTTATCGGAAAAAATATTACCAAACATAAGTTATCCAAAAATTAGTAAAAACAAGGTTAAATTAAAATATTAATGAAAATTTTCGTTAAATTCTGTACTATTCCCACCATAATTACCATATAAAATATTTTTATTAAAATTGTCTTCAGGAACGTAATTAACCATGTCATCAGAAACGTCATCACAAAAGCGCAAAATTCTTGTTACTTGTGCATTACCCTATGCCAACGGCTCTATTCATTTAGGCCATCTACTCGAACATATTCAAACAGATATATGGGTAAGATTCCAACGAATGCGCGGTAATGAAATCTATTTTGTCTGTGCTGATGATGCACATGGCACACCTATTATGCTTAAAGCAGATGAACTTGGTATAAACCCTGAAAAAATGATTAATGATGTTCGTGAAGAACATATGACCGATTTTGCAGACTTCCATATAAGCTTTGATAACTATCATTCAACTCATTCTGATGAAAATAAAGCGCTAGCTGAAGAAATTTATAATAAGTTACATGCTAAAGGGCATATAAAAACTCGTATAATTTCTCAACTTTATGATCCTGAAAAAGGCATGTTCCTGCCAGATCGTTTTGTAAAAGGCACTTGCCCGAAATGTAAAAGTGAAGATCAAAATGGTGATAGTTGTGACAATTGTGGTGCGACTTATTCTCCGACAGAAGTATTAAACCCACGTTCAGTAGTTTCAGGTGCAACTCCTGTTCTTCGCGATTCCGAGCATTATTTCTTTGACTTACCAGCGTTTGAACAAATGCTGAAAGACTGGACACGCAGTGGTGCCTTGCAAGAAGAAATGGCCAACAAACTGGCTGAATGGTTTGATCAAGGCCTAAGGCAATGGGATATCAGCCGTGATGCACCATACTTTGGTTTTGAAATACCGAATGCCCCGGGCAAATACTTTTATGTTTGGTTAGATGCTCCTATTGGTTATATGGGCAGCTTTAAAAACTTATGTGATAAACAGAACATTGATTTTGATGAATTCTGGAAACTGGACTCTGACGCTGAGGTTTATCACTTTATTGGTAAAGATATTATTTATTTCCATAGTTTATTTTGGCCAGCAATGTTAGAAGGTGCAGGCTACCGTAAACCTACTTCTGTTTATGCTCATGGTTTTGTCACGGTTAATGGCGCTAAAATGTCTAAATCTAAAGGCACTTTCATTAAGGGCCGTACTTATTTAGATCACTTAAACCCTGAATACCTGCGTTATTACTATGCTGCCAAGCTTACTAACCGCATTGACGATTTAGATTTAAACCTTGAAGATTTTGCTCAACGGGTAAATTCAGATCTGGTCGGTAAAGTAGTCAACATTGCCTCTCGATGTGCAAGTTTTATTACTAAACGCTTTGACGGCATGTTATCAAGCAATATTGACGATCAGGCGCTTGCTGATGAAGTAATGAATGCGGGCGATAGTATTGCTGCTAATTACGAATCGAGAGATTTTGGTCGTGGTATGCGTGAAATTATGACACTTGCTGATAAAGTAAATGAATATATCGCAATAAAAGAACCCTGGCAGCTTGTGAAAGATGAAACTAAACAGCAGGAAGTACAAGATATCTGTTCATTAGGTATCAATATGTTTCGTACTTTAATGATTTATTTAAAACCAGTACTGCCAGTTCTTGCAGACAGTACCGCTGCATTTTTAAATGATGAGTTAATTTGGGAAGGCCACAAAACATTATTAACTGATCATAAAATTAATAAGTTCAAAGCATTGTTGCAGCGCGTTGACATGGATAAAGTAAATGCAATGACTGATGCGTCTAAAGATAACCTGGCTAAGAAAGAAACAGTTCCTGCCAAAAAAGCTAAAAAGAAAGCAGAAGTTGTCAGTAACCAGGCAGCGTTAGATGATCCGTTAGGTCAGGATCCTATTTCTCCTGAAATTCAATTTGATGATTTTGCTAAAATCGATTTACGCATAGTAAAAATTATCAATGCTGAACACGTTGAAAAAGCAGACAAGTTAATTAAGTTAACCTTGGCGCTTGATTCAAGTGATGCCGAAGGCGAAACTCGTCAGGTATTTGCAGGCATAAAATCAGCCTATCAGCCGGAAGAATTAATCGGAAAATTAACGGTAATGGTCGCTAACCTGGCACCAAGAAAAATGCGCTTTGGAATGTCTGAAGGCATGGTGTTGGCAGCTGGGCCTGGCGGTAAAGACTTATGGATATTAAATCCGGAAGATGGTGCTAAACCGGGTATGCGAGTTAAATAGGCACCTAAGTTAAATAAGTATAATTAACTATGTGCACTTGATTGAGGCTCTAAAGTTGTAGGGTGGGTTAGCCAACAGCGTAACCCACCATTTGATAGCATATCAAACGACCAAAATACTCGATAAATAACAGTGAATTGATGGGTTACACCTTTGGCTAACCCATTCTACTCAATAAAATTTGCGCATATAAAACCTATATATAATTTTATATTTGTTAAGTATAAGAAAATCAGTTTTTTTCTTTACATACAAGCAGTACAGACAAAAAATACAAACAAGAATTACAGACAAGATAAGCTGCAACATAATCAAAGATATTAATCAAAGATGAGTAATACCCGTCTTTTTAATTTTATTCCTTTCCAAAAGAATAACAAACACAATGCTGATACAAATAAAGAACAATCATTTAAATAAAAACCTCTTTTCAATAACGCTTAAGATGGCTCTAACTATTTTCGTTTTGCTATTAACAGCAAGTTGTTCCTCTAAATACACTGTCTCTACAAATTTAGATAAAGAAAACTTCACAAACTATTTTGCCGCTAGTCAGGTAACCGTTTATGAGAATAACCAAACTTTGCCCTCCCCTAATCAATACATAGGTTTAGTTGAAGGACTAGACTGCCAGTTAAAGGCCCATCACGCCAGCCCAACAGAGCTTATTGCCAAACAAGCAGCCCGACGTAAAGCATTTGAAATAAATGCTAATGGCGTCGTTTTTACAAGTTGTAGCCTGATAGAACACGAACAGCTGCAACGAGTAACGGGTAAACAATGTTTGTCCACCTTAGTCTGTTATGGAAAAGCCTACCGCATCGGTGAAAAAGAAGTCGAAAAAGCAAAAAATGAATGAAGTAAACTTTAATGTTATCGGCAAAGTTCATTCTCCTTATAAAGAAAAGTTTGCTATTCCGCGCCAGCCGGGTTTAGTAAGCTGTGCCAAAGGCGTTATTGAATTAATTGATCAGGCCAACAATATTGATTTAGTGCGAGGTTTAGAGCAATTCAGTCATATCTGGGTATTATTTGTTTTTCATGCTACCCAACAACAAGGCTGGAAACCTCTGGTGCGGCCTCCAAGGTTAGGCGGTAATAAAAAAATGGGCGTATTAGCCACCCGTTCAACGTTTCGACCTAATCCTATTGGCATGTCTGTTGTTAAACTGGATAAAATCAGCGCCAGTAATAATAAGGTTTCAATACATATCTCAGGCCTGGATTTACTTGATCAAACCCCCGTAATTGATATAAAACCCTATATTGCTTATTCTGATATCGTTTCTACGAGTGTTGTATCTTCTGATATAATTAATACTGATTTAATTAATACTGACTTAGTTACTACTAACTTAACTACTACTGATAAAAAATGTAACCCAAGTGCTGATTTCGCTCAATCTGCACCAATAAGTAAATTAACCGTTAGTTTTAGCCACAACGCCAAACAACGGTTAATAGTGCTTAACAGCCAACATCCTGAGTTGGAAACTTTCATTAGTCAGGTATTAGCACAGGATCCACGCCCAGCTTATAAACAAAATAAGAGCGATGATAAAATTTACGGAATGACTTTATATCAATTTAACATTACATGGAAAATGATGTCTTTAGACCAAGTGCAAGTTATCGATATTTCCTAACGTTAATAAAACATGCATGAATTAACCCTGATATAAACCATGGTTAATGACGAACAATGCCAAGCAATATTAAGGCAACATCAAAACAGCATTAAGCATTAAGCAATAAGCAATACAAATGAAGCAACTTCTGACAAAACATGAGCAATACAAAATTACCTTATGAAAAATAACTATTCCTTCGAAATGATCTTACTGGCTGCCATTTGGGGCGTTTCATTTTTATTCATGCGAATTGGTGGTCCTGAATTTGGTCCTGTGCTTTTAATGGCATTAAGAACTCTTATAGCAAGTTTATTCTTAGTACCAATAATGTATTTATATAAACAACAAAAATCGCTGAAAGGTTTATACGGTAAGCTTTTTCTCGCCAGTATGTTTAATGTGGCAATGCCCTTTGTATTATACGGCTATGCAACTTTAACATTAACCGCTGGGGTTACTTCTATTTTAAATGCAACTACGCCTATGTTCGCTGCGATAGTGGCCTTTTTCTGGCTCCGGAACAAACTCAATTTTGCCAGTGCAATGGGGTTGTTCGTTGGATTTATCGGTGTTTATGTTTTAATGATGGACAAAATAGGTTTAGATCAACAATCAAGTATATTTCCAGCATTGGCAGGGTTAGGTGCGGCTTGCTGTTATGGCATTGGTACCGTTTTTACTCAAAAATATTTAAGTTCCATTAAACCTCTGGCACTGGCGGCTGGCAATCAGGTTGCAGCAAGTTTAGTTTTAATACCGTTAAGTTTACCTTTTTTACCCAATCAAATGCCGAGCAATCCTGCAATTTATTCGGTTCTTTTCTTGGGTTTGGTATGTACAGGCATAGGTTATATCCTATTTTTTAGATTACTTGCAGCACTAGGACCAACTAAAACAGTTTCGGTGACATATTTAATACCCGCTTTTGGACTTTTGTGGGGAGCACTGTTTTTAGGAGAAGAAATTACCCTTAGGATCATACTTGGCAGTTGTTTAATTTTATTTGGTGTTGGTTTAACAACCGGTGTCATACTGAAAGTTCTAACTTACCTACTTGAAACCAGCCGTAAAAAAAGCGATTAACAAATATTGTTAATCGCAAAATTTAAAGACAAACATTAACTTCAAACTTTAACTGCAAACATTAACTGCAAACATTAACTGCAAAATTTACAGAAAAATGGATAGCTTAATGGTGGTGTCCGCCAGCCCCATGAGCATGTTTATGCTCAATTTCTTCATCAGTTGCAGCTCGAACATCAACTACTTCCAGATCAAACGTTAAAACCTTACCAGCTAAGGGTGAATTCATATCAACCGTGACCATAAACTTACCCGCTTTAATAACAGTAACCTGACGGTGACCTTGCTCAGTATGAACGTTCGCAATCATTCCTGCTTTCCATTTAACGTTTTTGGTAGCGCCTTGTAAATGCTTAGCAGAAACACGTTGAATAGCCTCTTCCTGACGTTCACCATAAGCATCTTCAGGTTGTACAGTAACAGAGAATTTTTCACCGGCTTCTTTGTCGGTTAACGCTTTTTCAACACCCACTAACATATTGTCATGGCCATGCAGGTAGGCAACCGCGTCACCTTCATAAGAAGATTCCAGTTCTTCTCCTGCTTCATCTTTTAAAGTGTAGTGAAACTGTACTACTGTGTTATCGATAATATTCATTAAAATCCAACCTGTTTTAACTATTTAAACTATAAAATTGCGCGCAGTGTAGCAAAAACAATTGTTCGCTCCTAGTATTGTCTGTTTAGGTTAAGGATTTTAATAATTGTTTTATGCCCATAGCAACAAAATAATCACACTGACTACGATTAAACACATGCCCAGATATTCTGCTTTGGTAATAGACTCTTTAAACAAACGATGTGTTAATACTAATGTAATAAAAAACTCTACCTGTCCGAGCGCTTTTACGTAAGCCGCATTTTGAAGACTCGCAGCAGTAAACCAGCCAATAGAGCCTAATACACTGGTAATGCCGACAAATAAACATAAACGCCAATGCTTTAACATTAAACCTATTTGCGATTTATCTTGAATCAATAAATACAATAGCGACATAACCGACTGCACAGTGACCATAAAAACCAATGTAATGGCAGCACTGAGTATTAAATCGGTATTTAATGCCAAACTCGATTCACGTATAAGTAAGGTAGTAATTGCCAAACCTAAACCTGCGGCTAAACCAAAACCAGCACCCGGATTTTGAAAAACATCCGCAAAGGTAAATTTTACTTTTGAAACAATAAAAATCCCCACTACCCCCACAATTACTGAGGTCCATCCCCAAAGACTTAAAGGAGCAGCAAATAAAATGGCACCAACAACCGCCACTTGAATCGCTTCTGTTTTTGCTAAACTTGTTGCTACCGCAAAGTTACGGTATCGAAAAGCAGCAATCAAACAGACAGTTGCAATAATTTGTACAACACATGCGATCAGGGAAAATTGCAGAAACTGAGAGTTCAATACTGGCATTTCTACGTCTTTAACTTCAAAAATGCCCCATAAATATAACCAGGCAAATGGCAAAGCATACAAATAACGAACACCCGTGGTGGCCATCGAATTGAGATGTGTTGATAATTCTTTTTGTCCGGCAGTTCGGATCGCTTGCATAAATGCAGCAAGCAAAGTGAAATAAATCCAAATTTCCACGAAAATAGCTTTCCTCTTTATAACAGATAAAAATAGGCGGATAAAAAATTAATTAAGTTTTTATAATTAATGCTCAAACTTAAATTGTTTATCTAAGCAACTAACACCTAGCCCACTGAGTTTTTTAACTTTAATTTGCACGGCAATACGTTCTTTCAACGTATCCACATGGCTGATCACCCCTATCATTTTGCCACTGGCATTAAGGTTATCAAGGGCGTCTAACGCAATTTCGAGTGTATCATTATCAAGTGTGCCAAAACCTTCATCCAAAAATAAGGAATCGATACTGGTTTTAGCGCTGACGAGATCAGACAAGGCCAATGCCAGTGCCAAACTCACTAAAAAGCTTTCTCCGCCTGATAATGTTTTGGTGTCTCTTACTGTATCGGCTTGCCAAGTGTCTAATACTTCCAGCGCTAAGGTATCACTGCTTTGACATTGCAATTGATAACGCCCATGCAAACGGTTTAATTGCTGATTGGCTAAATAAACTAAATGGGCCAAAGTTAAACCCTGGGCAAAACGACGAAATTTATCCCCTTGAGCCGAACCAACCAATCCGTTCAAATGAGATAAATCATCAAGGTTTAATTGCTGCTCAGTTATTTGTGTTAATAAATGCTGCTGTTGCTTTCTTTGCTGTTGATCTTGAGTTAAACGCTGACTTAATTCTCCCTGTTTAAGTTGAGATTGTTTTATTTGCTCACTGATTTCAATTAACTGATTTTCTAATTCAGTTAAAGGTTTAGTAAATAATGCTTTTACTGTTTCCTGCCCTTGGACAAGCTCTTGCGCCAGTTCTTGTTTTAACCAATGCTCAAGTTCTTCAGACATTCGCTGCTGTTGTTCAGCTATAATTTCAACTTGTTGTTGATATTGGTTGATCAACAGAAGTGATTGCTGCTTTTCATCTGATATTTCCTGCTGCAATTTTTTCAGTGTTTCACGCTTTTCAACAGATATTAACGCAGCTAAAAATTCATTTTCGTCGGTAAAAACACTTCCCGCTAAACTACTGTGCCAAATTTGTTCTGATTCATTACTTAAGGTCTTTAAGTCAACAAGTTGCTGCTCTGTCGCTTGTAATTTCCCCTGCAGTATTTGTAATTGCTGTTTTTTTTCATTAACACTGTGTTGTTGCTTAGCTAAAAGTTCTTTAGCATTTAACCGGCTTTGTTGAATATTTTCACGAACCTGTTTTACCACTTGCTCTGCAAAAAGTTGAAAGCGTTGCTGTTTCAGCACTTTAAGATCAACCAATGCTTGTTCAACTTGTTGGGTAAACTTTTGTTGTTCGATGTTTACCTGTTGTAACTGGTGGTTAGCAACCGCCAATGATTGTGTTAGTTGGTTAAGTTTTTCCTGTTCCGTTGTTTGTAAAGTCAACGCCTGATTATATTCATTTACTTGTGCTTGTAGGCTTAACCACCATTGTTCAAATTCATTACTATCACTGAGCAACGCCTCAGCTTTAAACTCACTTTTTTGATCTGGCTGCTCTGGCTTCTCCAGAACATTCTGAATATCTTTCAACAATTGCCCGGCCAACTCATTTGTTAGTACTTGCTTACTTTCAAGCAGCTTTGCTAATTCAGCTAACATTGAAGCTTGTTGATTAACTTTATTCTCTAATAATTGTCGCTGAGAGATTAAATTAAGCTGCTTCTTTTCGTCATCAAAGTACTGTTGCTGTGCTTGATTAAGTTCATGATTCACTTTTTGTAATTGGCTGACAACCGTGCTCATCAATTTAAGTTGTTGATCATTGTTTACACAATAACTTTCAATAATTTCAATATCAGCCAACTGGCAAGACAAAGCCAGACGAACACTATGTTCAAGCCATAGCTGCACTAAATTTTGCTGCTCAGTTTTAGCCTTATCATTATTGGCAATTGTTGCGTTTAGTTGTGCCGTTAATAAGGTTTCTTCTTGATTAAAACTTATGCCTTGCTGCTCTAACGCTGTTAATTTGTCGTTTTGTAAAGCTAGGCGGTTTTGTTGATCACTTACATTTATTTGCTGATATTCGGTGATTGCCGGATGTTCATGTGAACCACATAACGGACAAGCTTCATCTGGTTGTAACTTAGCCCTGTGCTCAGTTAAAGCCATAATAGTTTGTTGTTGATTCACTATGGTTTCTATATCAATAAGCTTTTGTTTTTCAACCCGGTAAACGGCCTGGAGGTTTTTATGGGCGGTACGGTTTTCTTTGTGTAATTGCTGGTCTTTTTGAATATTCGTTAAATTCTGTTCAATTTCATTATTGAGCATTTGAAAACGTCTGGCATTTTGCAGTGATTGTGCCTGTACACCTTGGTTTTCCTGCAACGTTGACAGTTCGTTTTGCAGGTGTTGTTCATCAACAAAATCATTAAGCAAAGACACTTTAAGCTGTTTGTTCTGTTCAATTTGGTTTTTTACTTTAGCAAGCGTTTGATCTGAACCATTGATCGTTGTAGCTAATTCCTGCTGCTGCTTTTGAGTTGCTAAATGCTCAGTTTCCAAACTCTTTTGTTGGTTTATATAATCAATGCAGGATCTGTTTTCCTGCTGTATTTGCAAATACTGGTTTTTCCACAAAGGCAGTTTTTCAGGTAAAACTTGCAAATGATGATTATGTTCAACATAAGTTTTTAACTTATCTAACGCTGTTTGCAATACAGATTGCTGAGTTAATAATTCACCTTGAATTTGTTTATCTTTATTAACGGTTTGCTCAATAGACGTTAATTCAGCTTTATTTTTTTCCAGCTGGTGCTGAGAATTTTCTATCGTATTATCTAACGGCAGCACTTGTTCAATGATCAGTGCTTCTGCGCTATGAAACTCTTGCTCTTGCTGCTGCTGTGACAACATTAAATCGTTAAGTTGTTGTTCAACCTTTTGCGCTTCTGTTTCGCTGTTTGTCAGCAACTGGGTTATATCAGTCAAGGTTTGCTGTTTTTCTAATGTTTGCTTTGCGGTTACTTGTTTTTGTTCATAGGGTAAACGCAATAATTCTGCCGGTTCAGATAATTGTAAAAGATTTAATTCTTCTTTTACTGAATTTTCTTTATTGATAACAGCCTGCTGTTGCTGCTGAGCACCTTTAAGTTTTTCTTGATTATCAACTGATGCGGTCTGCCATTTCACCACTTCTTGCCAATGCGCTTGCTTGGTTATTAATTGCTTTTCTTCAATTTTTATTTTATTAAACTGTTCATTGATCAACTCAAGCTCTTCATCACTAATTAAAGATACGCCCTGGCTGTGAGCTTGCAGTAACTTAAGTTCTTCATTAACTTTTTTATGGTTGTCGAATACTTGTTGAGAAACTAAACCATAAATTTCGGTGCCGGTTAATTCTTCTAATAACTCAGCTCTTTCATTTGCCGGTGCATTTAAAAAGGCAGCAAACTGACCTTGAGACAACATCATCGACTTGGTAAACCGTGAAAAATCCAAACCGGTAAGTTTAGCGATGCCCTTACGTACATCACCTAATTTTTCCGCTAAAATGTCACCGTCAAGGGTTGCTAATTCAGCTTTCGGTGATTGCAACTTACCATCACTTTTATTCTTTGCCCGACGTTGACTCCAGAAAGCGCGATAACCTTTGCCTTTTACTTCAAATTCAACTTCAGCTAAACAATTAGCCGTGTGTCGAGTCATTAGCTGATTTTGTTTATCTGAAACCGTCAGTCTCGGTGTTTGATGGTAAAGCGCCAGACAAATAGCATCTAAAATGGTAGTTTTACCCGCCCCTGTCGGGCCTGTTATCGCAAACAAACCACTTGCGTCAAACGGTGCTTTGGTGAAATCTATCTGCCAATGGCCTTTTAGTGAATTTATGTTTTCAAATCGTAAACTTAAAATTTTCATGCTTTAACCTCATGTTCTGTTGAGACTAACTCAGATTTAACTTCATCAACCGCCTGTTGGAATAATAGTGTTAAACGATCCTTTCGGGCCAGTTCGTCATCACTATCCCAATGCTCTTGAGCAAGACGGGTTTCAAAAACATCATCGAGACTTAATTCATTTAAAGTGATTTTTTTCTGATGTTCAGGCATCAATTCACGTGACTTTTTACTGCGTCGCACCAACAAAATTTCAATCGGTAAATCCTCTACCAAAAGGTCAATTCGTCCTTGCAGGTCTTGTAAATAACCGGCACTTTCTATTTCAATATCAAGCCAGATTTTATCTTGTACTATTTTATTTTGTACTATTTGTTCTTGTACTATTTTATTTTGTGTTAACGGATCAACCGTGTTTTCATCAACAACAAGCGTAATGTCTTGTGCTAAATCTTCCAATGTCGTTTTTATCATCGCCATTGCCTGAAAACGAGGCACAACCAGCGGGATAATTTCAGGTTTATTTCCTGCTGCTTCCTCTTTATTTTCACAAAAATCAAGCAACAGCACTTGTTTGTCTTGTTTGACTTCATCAAAACTTAACGGGATAGGCGAACCACAATATCGGATACAATCATCTTTATTCACTTTTTGCGAACGATGAATATGACCCAGGGCAATATAATCAGCCTTAGGAAAAGCACTCGCAGGAAAGGCCTCTAATGTTCCAATATAAATATCACGAACAGAATCTGTGGTTGAGGCGCCTACGGTAGTTAGATGTCCGGTCGCTATAATAGGAAGTTGCTGATTTTCTGCTGATTTCCCGACTAATTTCTTAGCCAGTGACTCAGCATAAACAAAGAGTTTCTGGTAATGATCAGAAATTGCCTGTTGCAATGATTGTTGTTTTACACTTGCAGATTGCCCTGCCTGACTTTTTATAACATCTCTTGGACGAATAAAAGGTATAGCACAAATAATAGCCTTAGCTTGACCCTCTTTATCGTTAAGGGCAAAAACTTGTTGATCAATATTATCTGTTACCGCAGGAATAACATGAGTTGACAAACTCCCGAGCAACTGCCTAGATTCGCCTAACATCGCCACTGAATCGTGGTTACCCGCCAGAACAACAAGCTGACAATTTAACTGATGAATATTAACAATAAAATCAAAATACATTTCACGGGCATAACTGGGCGGAGTACCTGTATCAAAAATATCCCCGGCAACAATAATAGCGTCAACCCCCTGCTCTTTTACCTGCTCTAACAACCAGGTTAAAAACTGTTGATGCTCATTTGCACGGCTTTTACCATAAAAATGTTGACCCAAATGCCAGTCCGATGTGTGAATGATGCGCATATTTAAAAAAACCTAAATTGATTGAATTGATTAAATTTATAGGGAATAAATAATGAGTAAGATTCTACCTGAATAATGGTTTAACTTTTATGATTATTAGGGAATAATTTATATCTTTAAGATTGTAACCGCGCACCAAAAATAAAAAATAAATGGCGTCTATACCCGTTACCTTTCAAAATGCGGGAATTTGAGGTGAATTAAAAAGCATAGTTACAAGACGCTGATTCGCCGGATAAGTTATTCTTATTTAAGATTCAGCAACGCAGTAAATATGTTTTTTAAACGAATCAAAACCTGCATTTTGAATGGTGATGGGTATATTCAACAAAGATACGGGCAAACGCTTTTTTACTTAGTGAATAATGGTGAAATACAAGCTATGCCACTTCACCAGATCACTACTCCACCGTATCAAACACGGTAAACAAACAACAACCTAAGGTTCATACTCTTCAACATCAGAAAACCTTTGACTTAAGAAGTTTGACATATTTTCTTTTTGATAATCTTCCATAGAGGCATAAAAAGCTACACCTGCTAATAAAACAAATAAAATGGTAATTTTTAATTTTTTCTTGGTGTTTATATTCACTACGTGATCCCTTGTAAAATCAAAGTTATACAGTACCAATTCCTCGGCTATTCAATTGTAAAATAGGCTAATATAATTTATATTTTTTGAAAAGCAGTATTTTTATTTTTGTTGTTTCAATAAATTTAAGTACAGCTACATTGAACGGAATTAATACACATTGAAGTTCGAACAGAAATATATACTAGTCTATAGTTAATTAGCTTAGCTATTTTCAATCTCAATAGGAACTCCCCCTATGAAAAATCAAATTGTTTGGGTAGACATACCAGTGGTAGATTTAGACCGCGCAATTGCGTTTTATTCAGCCATATTAGATGATGCGGTAGAAAAACAAGACGTTGGTAAATTTACCTTCGGTGTATTACCACACGCTACCACTAATGTTTCGGGTTGTTTAGTACCATCACCAGCCGCTTAGATTTTCACGTCAGGGCCATTAATTTATTTCAATGTTGACGGACGGTTAAATGACGCAATAACAAAAACAGAAACAAATGGAGGAAGAATCATAGAAGAAAAAATGACACTTGGCCAGTATGGTTATCGTGTTATTATTCATGACTCAGAAGGCAATCGCATTGCTTTACATAGCTATTGTGCCACATAGTTATTTTGTATTGTGAATTTGTATAGTTAATCTGCATAGTTATTCTGCGTTGTTATTCTGCATAGTTATTCTGCGTTTTTTTTGCATAGTTTCGACCCAAGACTATTAACAAAGATAAAGACAAAAATAAAAACAAAGCAATAAGGCAAAAAATGACCCCAGCAGTAAAACAAGCCAAACAGAATAAAATAAACTACCAGTTACATCAATATCAACATGATTCGAATGCAAATTCTTTCGAACAAGAAGCAGATGATAAACTGGCAATTAATGCTGAACAAATATTTAAAACTTTAGTTGTCGCTACAGAATCTCAACAATTAGCGGTTGCGATTGTTCCTGTTTCACAACAATTAAATTTAAAAGCTATGGCTAAAGCATTAAAAGTTAAAAAAGTTCAAATGGCACAAGCAAAACGGGTAGAAACAAGTACAGGTTATGTTTTAGGAGGAGTAAGTCCTTTAGGGCAAAAAAAACGCCTGACCACCATCATTGATAACAGTGGTCAAAATTTTGAGTCCATTTATATTAGTGGGGGTAAGCGAGGTTTGGAAATAGAACTGTCTGCCAGTGACTTAGCAATGCTTACGAAAGCAAGTTTTGCTGAAATAGCACTTTAACCAGAAATAGCACAGCTCCTAGGCATCCATGCCTTCGCTGCATTAGTGCATCCATGCACGTCACATTAAGTGAAACAGCTCTTTTTGCATGCCTGATTTGCCCTGTAAATAATTAGCTCTACCAAGATTTACTATTGGTAGAGCTTAATTATACTTACTTAACCTAAAGTTTCTTTTCCCAGAAAACCGCTTTACCCATAACAGGATCAAGTTCATACCCGGAGAATCCCAATTTTCGATAAGCTTTTTGAGCAATAATATTTCCTTCCAATACTTCAAGTGTCAATTTACAACAACCACGCTGCAGAGCTATTTTTTCCACTTCATTGAACATTTGTTGACTCAAGCCTAAACCACGATATTTTTCTATAACAACAACATCATGAACATTCATTAAAGGCTTACATTTAAAGGTTGAAAAGCCTTCAATGAAATTTATCAGTCCCGCTGGTTCATTATCGACGTAACATAAAACAGTAAATGTATCGGTGCGACTGGCCATACTTTCAATTAAATTAGCTTGAACGTGTTCACTTAATGGCTCGCCACCGCCCATGGGATCAAGCGCATAGGCATTTAGTAATATCAGTAGATCTGTTCCATGTTGAACATTTGTATAATCAGCAAGCAGTATGTCAATTTTCATTAATAATCCTCTTTATTTATTCTGTACAAACCACGGGAGCTTACTATACTCAAGCTATGAACGACAATACCCCACGTTGCCAATATCAAGATCCTGAACATTTTCATTGCTCCGGTGATGCAAATAAGAGCGGTTTTTGTTATTGGCATGACAAAACTATTGATAAATCCGGTGATGAGGTAAAGGGTGCTTTAGAGGCACATGCTAAATCTGGAGGAATGTTACGGGGCATTTTTTTAGTAAGAGCTCAATTAAGCAATGTTGATTTAGTTAATCATAATAACAAACAAGGTTATGATTTTTCATATGCCGACCTATATCATGCCGACTTAACCAGTGCCCACTTATTTAATATTAATTTAACCGATGCGAGTTTAATGAAAGCCGATTTACGTGAAGCTAATCTCAATTATGCAAATTTAATTAACGTAAATCTTCTTGGTGTAAAATGGACAGGCAGTAAAATTGAAAATATTTCCATCGGCAAACATATTAAACAAGAAAAGTTAGCAAAAATTTTTCTGCGTGAAAAAAATAAAAAACAAGCAGATGACTATTTTCAACAATCTGAAGAAATTTATAGAGATTTAAGAAAACACGCTGAGCAGGAAGGTATATTCACGCTTTCAGGTAAATTGATTCAAAAAGAATTAACCATGAGGCGAATGCAATTCTCCCGCTTTAGTGGGAAGCGAATTTCATCGAAAATTGTTGAATTGTTTAGCGGCTACGGTGAATCACCCCTTCGGATTATCGGAATATCAATACTCTTTATTCTATTCTGTGCTGTCCTTTATACCTTCACGGGAGTTAGTATTGACGGACAATTTTCTGTTTATGATCATCAAAATAGTTTGCATGGTAACTTTTTATTATTCATCTCATGCCTGTATTACTCAGTGGTCACCTTCACTACCCTTGGGTATGGTGATATAACCCCCATCGGGATTTCCAGGGCAATTGCTGCGATTGAGGCGTTTACCGGCAGTTTTACTATTGCATTATTCGTTGTTGTTTTTGTTAAAAAAATGACTCGGTAATAAATTAAACACCAAACAAACAATTACTTAAAGATAAACACCAAAACAATTCTAGATTTTGGTACACATATTGGTACACACTTTACTTTTTCACTTTTATTAAACATCGTTTAATCTGAGTATTTCTTTTAATTTCAGTATCTAAAACATCATTCAATTTACCAAATAAATATAAATTGCGTATTAGATTTCTATCGGCCAATAATTCCGATTATCCGGCCACCTAGTTTCCAGTGACTCGGCCACTGGTATCCCAAATAATTCATTCCTTAGATTTTTTTACAGGTTAGCTCGCACAGGAAAAGAAAAATGCTTTACGCAATAAATGTCAACTTCCTGATCAAACAGCTGAAATAATGTGATAACTTTCTATCTCACTTTGGGGCACTTAGCGAGATAGAATTAAGGACAAGTTTGTTCGCTTTGCTGACGTTAGCTACTGGTTGTTCTTTAGGTCAACTGATAGCCAATAGCCGACATTAGCTTTTGTAAAATAATAAACATATTAGGGGCAATTTCAACCAAAAATAAATACATGTTTGAGGGGCTGCTGTAAGCTCAAAGCTGTCGTTGACCTTCCATCCGCTAGACATTAACTTTGTCACAAACACGAGATTAAGTAGTGGACTAAAAAGTGATTCTAATTAAATTTTGTATCGGGAACGATGCAATTTAGACTGATTAATGAGTCCCCCTGATTTAGTTACTGATATTCTATGCATCATGAAAGCCTTGCAGGCGTTTAATTCTAATTAAACGGTAAACAAGGAGAAGTTTTTAACTTCCTTTCATGATGCTATCTAATTAACTAATTAAGATCTAACCTCAGGTACATAATCTAAAAATGGTGAATAAGCTATAGGACTCTTAGGTTCATGAAGAGGTTCTTTACCATATAGTTGTGCTAATTTCTTTTTCACTTCATCAGCCTTTGTTTGGTCATCTAACTTGTTATAAGCATGATATTTAGCTGATAGGCTGGATATTTCAATCCTTTTGCCAGGTGATAATATCAGAATTTCATCTGCTGTATTAATAACTTGCTGGTAATCTTCTGCCGCCCAATAAACATATTTAAGAAATGATAAAGAACCCACTCGATGTTTAATAGGCTGTTTATGAGCAAAGCTCGTCATTAATTCAATAGCTTTATCTGCTTGTCCAGTATGACTATATGCTAACGCTATATGATGTTTGAAAAACTTAGCAGGAGTTGACTGCTCTGGAAACATTTCAGAATAAAGAGACAGTATTTCATCATAGCGTTCAAGTTTAGTTAATAAATTATTGAATAAAGTAAACTCTAAGTTTCTAAATTTATATTCTAGTGAATCAATTCCTAATTCCTCTCTAGTGTTGTGCCACTGATATAGCTCTACATAAATATTATTTATAATATTTTTATCGTTACTTTTTGCTTGCTCAGCAATGACCAAAACCTCATCAATTAATTTATTATAATTGGCATGGTTTTCTGAATAAATTCTCATTTTAGGACGTTTGTGATTTTTCACTTCACTTGCGTGCTTTACTTGCGTGCTTTGCTCTGAGCCGTGATTAACTGGTGTGCTGTTAATGGCTAGTGCAGAAAATGCGCTTAACGTTAATGTGATTACTGTGGTTATTAGATATTTAATTTTCATGTTATGCATCCTTGATAGCCTTTTCAGGCGTTTGATATTGAAGTTATTAGACTGTTTAATTCCTAGTATAGGGTTAAATTTTTGTTCTCCTTTAGTTGATGTCAGCACTATATCTGCCAACCGATAGGCGTACTCTTTTTCTAACTCTACAGCGCATTTTTCATCGCAGCTTAATTCAATTTGTTCTCGTGCCTTTTCAGCCAAATAAAAGGCGATAGGGTTCCACCATAACAATCGTTGAGCAAGTGTAATTAACCACATCCACAGTGGATCATGTTGACGAATATGGTTTAACTCATGAGTAATAATGGTTTTACTATGTTCGGTATTGTAATGGTAAGTAGCGAGCCAAATAGTCGGTTTGAAAATGCCTGTGGCCATACCAGGACCACAGCCTTCAACAAGACAAATGGGAATATGCTGCTCTTTTTCGTTTATCTGAATTTGATGTTTACTAAATAAGCTCGGCAGCGGGGTCGAATTTCGTAACCAATGATTGATTTGTCGCTTATATAGCCAAATATCTTTAGCGATCAGCACTAAACCAATCAACAAGCTTAAAATAAATATGCTTTCTAAAGAAATGACAAAACCATCAAACCATGTAACAGATTGTGGCGTATCGTTGATTAGAGTTACACTACTCAAGTTATTAACATCTCTAGTTTCTAGTAACATGAAAGTGAAAAGTTCTTGGGAATAAGCACTTACTTGCGTAGGAATAATACTATTTACTGGTAAGTTCACCAGAACCTTTTGCCAAGGCACTAACCATGAAAACAATGCGATTATCAGTAAATAAAGTCTCAGCCTCGCAGGTGCATTCTTTAAAAACATAAAGTTAATCATCACCAAAAAGCTGACGGTAATATTAGTTAATAGATAATTTTCCATCGCTATTTTCCTTTGTTATTTTTTCTATCTTTTATATAGCTTTCTAAATAAGCGATATCATCGTCAGATAATTCATCGTCTTTAAGCATTTGTGCAATGAGTTGGCTAGGTTTTCCTGAAAAAAAGCGTTTTACAAAATTTGGTAACAAGCTTTTTGAAATATCTTCGGGTGTGACTATCGGACTATAGATAATTGAACGACCAGAGGCTGGCTCGCGCTTTAGCGCACCTTTATCTTCTAAACGGTCAATAATGGTTTTTACCGTGGTGTAGGCTGATTGCTTATCTAGGCAAATTAATTTATGTACTTGTGGTGACGAACAAGTTCCCTGTTGCCAAAAATGTTGCATAACGTCTAATTCAAATTCACTTAGCTTCATAATGATTCCTTTACTATCTACTACATCTGTAGAGGTTGGTATCTACAAATGTAGTAGATAAGAGGGGGGGTTGTCAACTGTTTTGAAAAATATTAAATGGATATCTTTTTGTGAAAGGTTGGCTTTATTGTCAGAAGTATTTAGGAACACGTTGTAGCACAAGGTAGCCTAATAATTATATGCATGAATTTCCACTAATGGCATTTTAAAATCATGCCAAAAGTAATTATGTGAACGACAGCAATGGTGGCATTTTTGCCAGTCAGGTTACTTGATAAATTGGTAAGGTGTTTAGTCAAAAAATACATTTTTATATCTGAGGATAACGTCTGCTTTCGTATCTAAGTAGTCATTATATTGGATGATTTTAGACAATAAATTAAGACCGCTTTGTGGTAAAAGTGAACCATAGTTATAACTCTCTTTGGGAGCGTTAGCGCCATAGCTAATTTATTTTGATGTCAATTATCCTGAAGTTAATCAGGTTCAAATTGAGTAAGCTCTCTTATCTACATCATGGTTAAAAACAGTCTTTTTTGAGTGCCAGCCGAGTGCCGTATGAGTGCCAAACCGATCAAATTTAGTGCAAATAATCTACATGTTTAAATGATCAGTGTTTGTATGTTTTAGCCCAATAAAAACGGGTGAGTGCCGTATGGGTGCCAGTTTAAACGTGTTCGTAGAGTGGTTGAGTCGCGTTTTAAAGAATAAACGCCTGATAAATCAGGCGTTTTTACTGGGTTTGAGTGGTGGAGCGGGGGGGAATCGAACCCCCGTCCGAAAAGCCTACATCCTCGGTACTACATGCTTAGTCGATTATTTG
>JABSOI010000055.1 GCA_013216015.1 Alteromonadaceae bacterium
AGCTGATGAGGCTAATGATAGCCAAAATAAAGCGGCATAATTAAAGTAAATCATTGCAACTATATTGACAGCTTCCGCCTGTAGGATCTATGTACCTATAAGGGTTATTATTCGCATATGCATAACGATTGAAGCTATGCACACCACGGAAACCTATCGGATCATTCGAGTAGAAACGACCAATAACTGGATCATAGTATCGTGCCTGCATATAACTCAACCCTAATTCTACATCAAACTTATGCCCGGTATAACCAATATCATCCTTGTAATCCCCTAAGCTTTCCCCGAACGGTTTATAATGCATGACGGAATCAGTAGCCACCGGCATTACACCTTCCTTGGCGATTAGCTTTTTGAAACTATCAGGACACCCACTTTAAAATATTATTAAATTACATAATATATATTAATTTTTAAGGATGGGTGTCCAGATAAATACTCTTTAAGGATGGGTGTCCAGATAAATACTTATTTAAGGATGGGTGTCCAGATAAATACTTATTTAAGGATGGGTGTCCAGATAAATACTCATCCAGATAAATACTTCATCCAGATAAATACTTCATAACGATTTGAACAAACGATACGCTTACCGACGGCTTGTTTATCAGCGCTGGAATATTGTTTATAAACAAAGCCATGAGAAACAAAATGTCCTTGCGCAGAGCAGTGTAAGCATTTAAAGGAATGATGACTGTTAAGTGAAGCAATAAACAGTTCGATATCACCCAGTGATTGAAAGAATTTCTGCATCAATCCATTAAATATAAATTTAAACAGACCTTCAATAAAATTTGTTTATTTATTGCACAAATTTAGTTTTTCAAATTAACGTTATAGTGGGTTAACCAATGGTTGATGGGAAAATGGTTTAGATTAACTGGATCGGTTGATATTAAGTTGGGAAGTTACAATTCACGTAATAATCCTGTTGGCTCTTTCAATCGTTATTCATATGTAAATAACAATCCCTATAAGTATACAGATCCAACAGGAATGTGCTTTTGGGATGCTTGTGTAATGGAAACTGTAGCTGTTGTTGCATTAGTAAAAGCTGTAGCTGTTGTCGGTACAGCGGCATTGGCTGGTTATGCTGCTTCAGAAGCCATTAATGCTTATAATGAATCAGCAGAGCCTGTGTCTCCTGATGTAGAGTCAGGAAAGGAATTAGATCCAGCGGACAAAGGCGGTGAACTAACTAAAGCAGGACGTGCTGGTCAAAAACATGGTAGTAGATCCGGTTCAGCATTCCCTACTGCCACAGGTGATGCGAATAGTAAAAATGATCAAGGACAGGGTATTTTAGAAGGTATTGTAAACGACCCTGATTCTACCTCGGGAGGTAACCAAAGGGGTGGGACCGATGTAACAGCTTCTGATGGAAGGGGAGCTAGATTTAATGACGAAGGTAAGTTTACTGGATTTTTGGAGCCAAAAAGAGATGGACAATAGAATTAGTATAACAATTCTCAGCGACTTAAATTATGATAATCTATTAGCTGAGATTTTAATTGATGGTCAATTTATTGGTTTAGTTACCAATGAACCAGACAAAAGTGTTTGTTTTGAAATTCCTAAAGGAGAACTAAAGTTTAAATCTCTAGACTTTGATCTTTTTCAAGAAGCTTTGAGCTTAGCAAAAAAGGAATTGCTTCAAGAATAAAAAGAGATAAATAGGAATAAAAATAAAAGGGGTCGGTGACACTTGAGAATAGATCTCATTTAATTGTTGCTTACTCTTTTATTAAATAAAAAAATGCAAAAAGCCAAAGCAGTTAATTTCTTAACTGCCTTGGCTTTTTTTGTTAGCGGCTATCTTCCTTAGCTGCTTCTACTTAGTCGCTTTAAATCAGCCGTTAGGCTGATTGCTGCTGTTTAATTAATGCGTCTAACATCTCATTAATAAATTTTTGCTTACCTCTCGGCATCAAGCTTATTTGCTCAATTTGCTTTTGCAGCAAAGAAGTTGGTCCTCGCTTAGTTACAGTTGCCTCAAAAAATTTATCAATTTGCTGTCGAAACTCTTTGGCTGTTGCAAAATACCGATTATTTGTAAGCGTCTTATAAACCACACCTATTAACAAGATCAACGCTGAGGTAAAGTAACATTCCAAGGCAACAGGTGTTCGAGATCTGCATCGTCACCTAATGTTGGTAGCTCTTTAAAAATGTGCATCAGATAGTCAAAGGGTATTAAACCATTAGCCTTGGCTGTCTCGACCAGACTATGAAACTATCAGGACACCCACTTTAAAATATTATTAAATTACATAATATATATTAATTTTTAAGGATGGGTGTCCAGATAAATACTTTTAAGGATGGGTGTCCAGATAAATATATTGACTTTTTTCAATGTTATGCAGTTCGTTACGCATTGTTTTATACGCTTGAATTTTCGCTTCAAGCGAATCATCTTGAGGGTTATACATGTGAGCCGAACTACTCATAATTTGGTATTCATTCTGGTTATTGGTTAAACTATTCTGGATCTTATTTTAAATAAGATCAAATTAACATAATAAAACTAAAATCGACCTAATGAATAAACCTTTTACGCCAAATTTATGTGAGTTAGCCAATAGTATGGGGATTGCTCTTTATCAGAGAGTCACTCCTGTTGAGTCATCATTATTTTTACGTTGCCCGTTAATTGAAATTGAAAAGCTACAAAAGAAAGGGAATATTGAATTTATTCAAATTACTAAAAGCCAAACTGAATTTTTTGGTTTTCAATTGCTGAATTATTTACTCAACAGTATTAAAGGTCATGTAGTTTCGGCTCCACCTGTATCAAGTCGTGAGCGTATAATTAGATCAAAAGAAGTTCAAAAATTAACAGGTCTTTCACGTACGACCGTTTGGCGATCTAGCGATATTACCGAGTAGATCAGGTCAAGATAATCTATATTAATTTTATAAATAGTTACCAACAGCTCAAATATTGAGAGTTAGCAAAACTTACTTAAATTATTAGGTAGTATGCCTGTCGTTTATATTTGACTTTTCACATAAAAAGATAAAATAAATACATTACTTAATAAGTGGGTTTATTATGACATCAACCATCAAAGAGATTAGTGATTCTCAAATTACAGAAGTCGCAGAACAAGCTTATGCAGATTATAGAGATGATTTTATTCACAATTTCGAAGTGCAATTAAAGCAAAGTATCGAAATTGCCGATAAGCAATTTAAAACCGGTGAATGCATAACATTAGATGAATTTGAAAGCAAACTTGATACTTTAAAATAAGATGAAACTATCAGCATAACTATCAGAGCATAACTATCAGGACACCCACTTTAAAATATTATTAAATTACATAATATATATTAATTTTTAAGGATGGGTGTCCAGATAAATACTCTGGTGTCCAGATAAATATCAAGGATGGGTGTCCAGATAAATACTTATTTAAGGATGGGTGTCCAGATAAATATTTAAGGATGGGTGTCCAGATAAATATTAATCAAAAGCTCACGGGCGGTTGTGATCGATAAGCAGCCACTAAACCTTAAAATAAGTTAATAGTATATGAAAAACACATCATTAGATTTAATCAAAGAAAAATTATGTAACGCTGAACTTGATGATGCTTTGGAAATAGTAAGTCAATTAGTGGTTGGTGGAGATGAAGAAGTTATCCCATTTTTAATAACAAGTCTAAATAGTGAAGAACACAGAGTTAAGAACGGTGCCGCACTCATATTAAGGGAGCAACCAGATTGCCGAGCAGTCGAACCGTTGATTAACAAGGTGATTAATCCGATAGATTCTAAAAAGTGTGCAACTTTCGCTTATGCACTAGAAACTCATGATTGTAGTGAGCATTTTTTAGATATTTTCAAAATTTTGTTTTATTCAAACTTCGAGTGCAAAGTTAACGCTCATAATATTTTAGCTAAACAACAATTCCGATTTACAGATAAAGACTTATACCAAATCAAAGAAATGTGGAACGAATGCATTGCAAACCCGAATATATGTCCTGCTTTTGAGAATATGAGAGAAGGTATTCAAGATGATGTTGAGAGTTTTTTATATCACTTAACTGAAGAAGATTAACCTACTCATTGACCGTTGGTTCATGGCACACTTGAGTCCAGCAATGATTTAACGTAATGTAATCAAAAGCTCACGGGCAGTTGTGAGCTGTGAGTAGCAGACATTGCTAAGTTGTATACATACATAAACTGTTAGGTGTTCGTAATCATGAGTTTGGCATTTAGTTACAAGGATGGAGTAAATCCAGATTTAAAAAATGAGATAACCTACTTTGGAAAGTGGCTTAGGCAGAATTATGTATTCACTAAACCATTGGAAATAAGACTTATTCATGTCCATGAAATTATTGATTTTGATGGTGTGAAGTGCGCAATTAGATGGTGGCAGTGCTCAAATGAGAACGAATCTGTAAAAGGTGAAGTCGCTGTTAAATCCTTCGACGAAAATTTAGAAAATGATGGGCCATCAGTGGCTTACCCGACTGTTATTGCCTCAATTAGTAGAGTAATTAAATATTACTTTTTAGCTATACAAAACCTACCAGAAAATGAGGATTCAGTTACAGAGTGGGGAGACAATGTTATGTCTGCATATATAGACAAAATAGCGCCACCACCTATAAATTAATACCTAGCAGAGACTATGGCACAATGACCATCTCTTTATGGTTCATTTGAGTAACACATCGATAGTCGGTGTGAGCGAGAAACGGAAGTTAAAGATATCTATTAACAATAACGTCTTGTTGTTTAAAGGAATAAAAATGACAAAAACTATCAAAAAACTATCGAACTATCAGGACACCCACTTTAAAATATTATTAAATTACATAATATATATTAATTTTTAAGGATGGGTGTCCAGATAAATATTTTCAGTATCTTACCAATTTATTTTTCAAACTCTTCTTTATTCTTTTGAAGCTCTGCTATAGGTTCGAGTCAATCTGAACCTCTACTTTTAATATTTCATCATTATCCATTGAAATCACCATACTCTAGAAAAACATAACTCCCTGTTAACAGACAAAATATAGTTGGCTAGAATAAGCGACGAAGGAACATTGTTTAGAAACATAACAATATATTATGGATACTTCTCAATGTTTTCAGGATGGGTTTGCTTAGACGTAACCCATCAGTTTATAACCACTTGAATATTGTAACGATAAAATATAGTACAAACAGAATCAATATAAATATGTGAAATAATTCAACGCTTGAACTACGTGTTACGCTGTACGGCTAACTCATCCTACGAACATTTTATTCATTACAAAATATATATTAAAAATGCTGCAATGTATAAATGCAAATTTGATAGCATAACTAGTGTCCGTCCAGAAACGGGGTCGTAGCGAGAGCGATCCAATGGTGCAATATATATTACTATACCCGTTACCTTTCAAAATGCGGGAATTTGAGGTGAATTAAAAAGCATAGTTACAAGACGCTGATTCGCCGGATAAGTTATTCTTATTTAAGATTCAGCAACGCAGTAAATATGTTTTTTAAACGAATCAAAACCTGCATTTTGAATGGTGATGGGTATAGATATGGGCGTTTAGTCATTCTAGTGGTGTTTATATTGTGCCAGTGGGAGGTCCGCAGTAGACATTCGTTTCTGGATGGGCACTAACTAGGTATGGGAAGGTCAGCGAAACAAAAAAATCACTAACTCACTGTGGAGCACAAAGTAATATGATAGGGTCATTAAAGGACTTGAATTACATATTGAAACTGCACTTATATACGAGCAACTAAGCTGTAATAAATTACCAATATTAGAATAACGCGCTTGGTGTCCAACGATATAAAATGAAGCAAACCAAATTAAATTCAAATAACGTAACATCACACAAGAGATGAAAAATTATTATGACTCACAAAATAACACGACGACAGGTAATAAAATTAGCCTCTGGAGCTATATTACTCCCTATTGCATGTAGTCATTTTCCCAATCCACAATTGATTAATCTAATGTTTTCTCATGGTGTCGCCAGCGGTGATCCCGATCAAACTAGCATAGTGATCTGGACTCGTGTGAGTAATTCAAAAATTCCAGTTAAAGTTAATTGGTTTATTTCAACCGATTCAGCGTTCAAACATATGGACTCTGAAGGGCAATACACAACAGATGATCAACGTGATTACACGGTCAAAGTTGTCGTAAAGGATCTTAAACCAGGCGAGATGTACTTTTATAAATTTGAAGTGGAAGGTGTTAGTTCTATTGTAGGTCAGACACGTACACTCCCTGTAGGGCATGTTAAAGAATTAACTTTTGCGGTTGCTACCTGCTCTAATTTTCCTTTTGGATATTTCAATACTTACGATGCTATTGCGAATGATCCCAGCATTGATCTTGTTATTCATCTTGGTGATTACATTTACGAATATGGTGTTGATGGCTACGGTGGAGAAACAGGAAAACGGTTAGGGCGTAGTCATGAACCAAGCCATGAAATACTTAATCTGGATGACTATCGTCAACGCCATGCCCAGTACAAAACAGATCAAGGCTCCCTTGCTATGCATGCGCGCCACCCTTTAATTGTTATTTGGGATGATCATGAAACAGCAAATAATCCTTGGATGGGTGGAGCTAACAATCATCAAGAAAATGAAGGTAGCTGGGAAGCCAGAAGGGCCGCTTCTTTACAAGCTTATTACGAATGGATGCCAATTCGAGATCCGGCTAACGATGACACCGGTAAAAAATATTGGCGTCATTATAAATTTGGTGATCTTGCCAGCTTAATTACCCTTGAAGGTAGACACACGGGTCGTAGTCAACAAATTAGTTATAACGAACACCTATCAAGTATTGATACAACTGACAAAGCACAAGAATTTTTACATTCAGTCGTCGGCGCACAAAACCGAAATATGCTTTCTCAAGAAATGGAGGAATTCCTAAAAAGTGAGCTTGAAGAATCCGTGCAATCAAATCGACGCTGGCGCATCATTGGTAATCAAACGGTCATTGCGAAATCTAGTTCACCCAAATTAAACACCCAATTTTTTGATGTATTGAGAAAAGATCTTGGTACTAAGGGCATAAATATGCTGGACGAACTTACCCATTTAGGAAAATTTGATTTACCAGCAGATTTAGATACATGGGACGGATATCCGGTTGCACGCCAACAATTTTATCAAGTAGCAAAAAATGCGGGTGTGCATGATTTGCTTGTTTTATCAGGCGATAGCCATAGTTATTGGGCTAATCAACTTTTTGATGAGAATAAACGGTCAATGGGGCTTGAATTAGGTGCAACCGGTATAACCTCGCCACGTTCTATAATGCAACTAGGTGAAGAGGCAATGAAACGTTATGACGAGCTTAATGTAGAACATAACCAAGAGATTGTTTGGGCTGATGGCAGACACCGAGGTTTTATCCGCTTACATATTGATCACCATGGCGGACATGCAGATTTCATTGCTATTTCTAATGTAGACTCACGTCTCTATGAAACAAAAATTATACATTCAGTTAGTATTATTAATAATGGAAGTATGCTTAATTTTGATTAAAGGACTTGAACTTTAAAGCCCCTTTGTCAAACAGGTATATGAGATTGTGGCGTCGAATTGTGGCGTCGCGTCTTGTTTCTTGCACATTTTGCAAAATTAAAGACACGACCCCAGATACAATTGCGGTGTAAATATGACCATAAACAACTTTAGGCCAAGTATATGAAATTATTTTGGGTAGTAACTTTTCTCTTATTTTCATCATCTTCTATAGCAAGTAAAGAGCAGGCAAATAATGTATTACCAAGTAAAAAACTCAATGTGCTATTTATTGGTGCTGATGATTTGAGAATGAACATTAGCTTTTATGGAGATGAAGTAGCAATCACTCCTAATATTGATGCGCTGGCATCAGAGGGGGTTGTTTTTACTAAAGCCTATGCCCAATTTGCTAGTTGCAATGCTTCTCGTGCATCCATGCTAACTGGTATGTACCCAGATTCGATAAAAGTGTGGCGGTTGAACAGCCATTTTAGAAAAACAGCCCCTAACGTGGTGACCCTGCCACAACATTTCAAAAATAATGGCTATCATACTGAGTCTATCGGTAAGGTTTATCATAATTATGCCAATATTAGAGACGAAAAATCTTGGTCGGTACCAGCTCGTTTAGATCAAGAATCTCACTTTGATGATTATGCACTTGAATCAAGAAGTAATCAAAATCTCCCGTGAAAAGAATGATGGTTTGTTTGTATTGATGACTCAAAGTGGGGATATTTATAAATGCCGTAAACTGATTGTTGCATCAGGCTTTCGTAAATCAAACATACCAAATGTCTAGATTGCGGGGTCGCGTCTTGTTTTTACACTTTTTGAAAATGCACAACGCAACCCCAGATACATTGCTCTTTGCAACCAATGTGATAGCGTTGCGGGTCTGACTTTATGGGCTTGTTAGTTTACATTGTCTACACTTTTTTTCTTTGCAATAAATGTTTTATTGATAATACGCCATTCGTTTTCGCGCTTATACATTACAAGGTAGTCAATGTAGTGTGTTTTTGGCGTATCAAAATCAAGCTTCACCATAGCCATTTTTTCATCTACTATATCAACAGACAGAATGTTCGCTACCCATGTATCTTTAGTTGCTTTTTTGAAGTAGCCAGAAAATTCTTTTAACGAAACGGATTTAATGGTTTCTTTCCCTGTGTCTTTATTAACGCTGATCATTTTCACATGACCAAACTCCAAATCAAAAGCTTTTGCAAGAAGCTTTTGGTCCCCGTTTGCTGCCCCATTGAAATAGTTATAGGCCGTTTGTACAACTGCCTGGTATTCTTTACCTGATATAGATTCGGCATTACCAGGCGTTGATAAGAAAAAGGTGAAAACCGCCAGTATCATTGAAAATAGTTTAATTTTATTCATTTTATTTATACCCAAGCTACTTGGAAATGCAGGTTCAGAGCTAAGCTAGGACATCAGAGCAAGGCGCAACACGCATATAATGGTTGTTCCCTTGTAAAGTGTTGCAACGCAGCACTGGTGTTCTAGCTTAGCTCCCTTCGGGCAAGGCGATAAACGGCTATCTCCTGCGTTATTAAATCTCAAAAGGGAAAAACCATTTATAAAATTTAATGCCTTGAATATAGCCGTTTATCGACTTGCTGAATCCTGCATTTCCAAGTAGTTTGGGTATATATCCCGCGAATAAGTTTAGAGTTTCATTGCTAATAAACAATGATATGGAAGCACTATTTGATACTCTAATAGTAAACAAGTAACCATTAAAATTGTTACAATTTATGAGTATAGAGCTCTCTGATAAGTTTATGCCGTTCACAAAAGTACCCCAAACTTTGGCTAGTAAACTAACTTTTGTATAACTGAATGGCTCACTTTCTCATTTCTGATAATCACAGAGCCTCAAAAATTAATAAGTAAAATAGACGGTTATACGAGATCATGGAGTCGTGCGACCCCCTAAAGCTATAAAGATTCTACTGTGACAGGATCAAATCAATAAATAAAAAATTAATTTTTAATAAAGTATTTATAAATCAATTGCTTTTACACTTTCGATTTTTGTAGAGATAAAACTCTCTAACAGAAAAACAAAAATGATGGCATTATTATCAGACGCAAGACCTTGATATGTCACTTTTCCATCTAAGCCATTAAAAGAACAGTTATACGACTGATATCGTAATCAACACGGGCGACAATACAACGGATGCTCTCGAAAATGAATTTGAAGACGCTGGGAATTTGTTGAAATCAATTGATTGCCAACACATCGTTTCAATTCCCGGAAATCATGACAAACGAAATATACGAAGTGCTGACTATTTTCGTCAGTATATCGACGATATAGAAGTTATTCGCCCATTAAATCGTGAAAATTGTAGAAAGAAAAATATTTATCTTGATGGAAATACCAATGGCATAAAGGAACATTTTACTGACATCAATTTTCTTAAAAATATCACGACCAATGGTGAGTCCCTTCTGATAGTATGCCTCGACTCTAACTCACTCTATGAAGACAACGGTTTTGTAGATAAGGAGATGTTGAGAACACTCTCTCATGCAATTAGCAAAGAGAGTTACGATAGAATAATTCTTCTAAATCACCACTCCATTCTGGACACTGATTCAGATCCTCTTTTCAACTCCAGAATTGTGGTCGAGTTCGTAAGAGAGAATAATATAGAACATGTTTTCTGTGGCCATACTCATCATTTGTCAATAATGAGATCAACCGACCTGTACCACAAACACTCATTCACTCAATATAAAAATGGATCGCTATCAAGCGGCAATACTCTCAACGACACAAATATGTTTCTGTATTATAAATAATTTTGGCACCGAATCAATGGAAATACATATAGTTAGAGCTATTGTTGAAAATGAATGCCTGAGGTTTAAAGAAGAAATAATTACCACTTACTAGGAATTAGGGAAATGACCACTTAAACATCCTAAACGTGTAAAATTCGAGCTGGCAAATGCAAATCGTCATCTTTCGTTTTCTGAGTTGCTGTTTGTTTAGTCAGTGCATAACAGCTTATTAGTGATACCTTGCAATATACGCAAACTTATAAGGTTCGATTAAATTAACGACCGCTCATCGTTCCTTAGGATACATTAATTTTTTCAGATGGTTACGTCAACTTAGCGCACAGTGTTAGCCTTAGAGAACTTTAATTTTTTTATCGATTTGGTGTTTAGAGTGGTGATTTTTATCATTGTTTGGATAAGAATATATATCAAGCATCCAAATATCATGAAACTAAATTTTTCCCGTCTAGCGAGTTCTAAAATAGTTAACTAGCTTTGCACCACAAAGCTTACTGTATCAAGTTGGCTTGCAGATTAAGTTACATAAACAAAGTGCTAAGTATTTACACGTATCAAGCAACGGCCTTGGCCATTCCATTGACTTGTTATGTGTATTGTTCGACCTTTGATACACATTGTACAGCAATTGACACACATAGGAGCAAGTGATGTTTCGATTAGCTGGTCGAATTCTATAGTAGATTTCATTAACACCAATTAATCCCAATACCCCACCTATTCTGCACCCTATAAGTGATTAAACTCTGTAATACCAAGTTGTTAATATTAGTAGTGTGGAAAAAATTGAATAAATCAGCAATATTAATCTATCGATTATCATTACAGCATTAAAAGAGTATAGAAATTAAAAAGAAGTGAATATCTAAAATATGAGGTAAAGCATATTTTAGATATTGAGAAAAAGAAATTTACCCTACCTATACCCGTAATCATTCAAAATGCAGGTTTTGAAGCGTTTTAAAAGATTATCTACTACGTTGCTTTCAATCCCAATAGCCCGCTATTGCTCAATCAAGCGCCTTTTAGATAAACTTTCAAATTCACCTCAAATTCCCGCATTTTGAATGACCACGGGTATATACTCATTTTTGTGGTCTTGGATACAGTTATTTTTTGTTGTATCCTGATTGTTTTTACTAACAGAAAATAATAATGAAAACAATAATTAAAATTTTTGGCAGTATCGTTGTTGTTGTAATTGTTGTTGGCTTATACCGAGCCAATACTTTATATGTTGATACTCAATATTACCCAACTAATGACCCCCAAAAAGTCTCGGTAAATATTGATAAAGCCGTAGATACTTTTTCCAAGGCGATCAAAATTGCCACTATTTCTAAAGATTATCCTGCACCAGTAACACCTGAGCCATTCTTGGCTTTTCACCAGCACTTAGCCGACAGTTTTCCTGAAGTACACAGTTTTTCAAGCATGAAGGTTATAAATAACTACAGCCTTGTATATAAATTTCAGGGGACGGACGACAGCTTAAAACCTATTTTATATATGGGCCATATGGACGTTGTACCGGTCGATCAAGATACGCTAGGAAAATGGACTCATGCGCCTTTTTCTGGAGCTGTTGTTGATGGAAAAATATGGGGCCGTGGTGCGATTGATGATAAATCAACGGTGATGGCATTAATGGAGGCAATGGAATTAACATTAAAGCAAGGTATACCACCTAAACGCACCCTTTATTTTGCCTTTGGTCATGATGAGGAAATTGGCGGCAGTCAGGGCGCAAAAAAAATTGCCGAATATTTTCAACAGCAAGGGGTAAGTTTTGAGTTTGTGCTCGATGAAGGGGGGTTGATTGCTGAGGACATGATCAGCATAGTTGATCAACCACTTGCAATTATTGGTATCGCTGAAAAAGGCTTTATGAATATTCGTTTAATTGCCGAACGTCCCGGTGGTCACTCTTCTATGCCACCTGAACATACTGGCCCAGGAGTTTTAGCACAAGCAATTGTTAAACTAGAACAAAACAAATTTCCCGCAACGGTAGAATATACCAATATCACCTTTGATGCTGTTGGCAGCCACTCCGATTTAACCACACGATTTGTGATGGCAAACCAATGGTTAACCGAACCATTGATCATTGCTCAAATGTTGAAAGAACAACGAACCGCAGCCGGTATTCGCACCACTACGGCAGTAACAATGTTAAAGGGCAGCAGCAAATCAAACATACTACCAACTAAAGCGAGTGCCGTGGTTAATTTTAGGATTTTACCTGGAGAGACAACTGATACTGTTTTGGCGTATGTAAAATCAATCATTAATGATGACCGGATCAGCTACGAAGTGTTTATGGCTAATAATCCGTCAAAAATATCAAGTACTGACAGTCTCGGTTATAAGTTGATTTCACAGACCATACGTGAATTTGCTAACGATGCACTGGTTGCTCCGTATTTAGTGATGGGTGGTACTGATTCGAAATATTTTTATCCATTAACCGATTCTGTGTATCGATTTTTGATGATACGAGTTAACCCGAAAACGATGAATATAATACATGGTATAGATGAACACATCAGTATTGAAAACTATGTAATGAGTATTCAGTATTTTCATGAATTATTAAGAAAGTCGGCATTTGATAACGAAGCTCCGAAATAATCTATATTAATATTTAAAACTACTCTTCAGTTAAGTAGTCTCTGATGATTACCCTAGGGCGCATTGATCATTGGTGAAGTTTTAAGTTTAGGTGGCAATCTCATATAATTTACTTCGCCAAAAACAAACAAAACGAGATTGCCATCCCCGATAAATGCTCACTGATGAGTTGTGGTCGAAGCCCAAAGCTATATTGCTTGAAGATAGAGTTTGTACCAAGCCCTAACAGAAAAAAACAATGAAAGGGATCATGTACCGTCTGCGTGTTAGCTGTGCTTGGCGTGACCTACCTGACTATTTTGGTTTATGGAATACCATTTATCGCCGCTTTCTTCTTTCGTGAACAAAACACCCAATATTCTAGTCAGGTGCGAATCTGTCAAAAACGCCATTCTAAATTGTCATAAATTAATATTATTAGACTCCGCTAGAATGAAGGGCTTCAAGAGGGATTTTCTAGGTATAAGAAACAAAAAAACACCAATCATTACAATTGATGCTTTCTTTAATGAAATAATTTTAAATAATTAAGATTGTTTCTTAAATCGGCGTGATGCTAAACCAATCACTCCTAATGCAAAAATAGCAAGTGTATATGGTTCTGGGACTTGCTCTGTATTTACTGTTGTTGCTGTTGTTGCTGTAATAGCCATACTAAAATAAGCGTCGTTGTCAAGATGCGAATCATTACCACTTCGAGACCATATCCACTCTGCATTTGAATTAACGCCAGACCTTAAATACCATGGGCGATCGCCATTTTGACCAACAGTGCTAGCTTGTCGATAGTTATTCCAGCCAGAAGTGCTCACTTGCCAATCAGTTGCATTTGTTATTGCAGAGGCAGTTAAATTTGAAAAAAGATGATCCGTACCAGTTAAAGTAAAATCACCCAAAAAACCAGCTATAACATTATGTAGATCTCTGCCATGAATATGTAAATAATAATCAACATCAGCGACAAGAAGATAATCAAAAGCAAAAGTGGTTTCCCATTTTGTACCGCTTAATATTTCGGTCCCCGCGATACTATCATCAGTACTGATATAGACTGTAAATGCATCATCAACATTTAAATTACCCGTAAGTAGCCCTGCGTTTGCTACATTGCCCAAAAATGTAACTGTCAACATTAAAGCAGCAAAAGCAGTCTTACAAAATTTAAATCTCATTCAGTGTCCTTTTTAATCTTTTCCCACTTAATTGGGTAGATAATCGTAAAGATAGTAATCTAATTACTTTAAAGCAACAACCACACCAAGATAATAATATCAAATAATTTCAATGGGATGGTGATTTACACAAGCTTTATTAAGGTCACACTGTAAAAAAACCTGACACAATGGAGCTATTCAACCAGTTGAATTGTAAACATAACATTAACAAGATGTAATTTTAATTAGTTATAGTATAAAAATTCAATTAGATGGTTGAATTTCATCTATAACTATAGATATATCATCAAAATATTCGGTTTAAACTACCTAAAACAAGTTTTTAGTAGTGTAAGTTGATTAAAACTAAGTGGCGCTAATAATTGTAGTGTTCCATATTAACATCACTACAAAGCAGAATAATCAATGGATATTCACCACCGAGCAACTGACTTGTAATCATATGGTTTTTCGTATCATCCGTTGGTATACCTCAACACAATAAGAATAGGAAATAATGCAAGGTCACCTGATTCAAACCACCGCTAACAGTATACTGGAATCACTTTCTGAGTTTTAGAATGTGAATACATTCATATTAAAAGATAATACTTTAGCTAAAAAGTTTAATGTCAGTCGTACCACGATTAGAACGGCACTGAAGGAATTGGAAAAAAAGGGTGTTGTTGAAATTAACGATAATCAAAAACGGGTTATACGCACGCCTGTTGATACTGATTATTTTGATACCAGTAATAGCGTATCTTCAAAAGAAGAAATCATTGAAACATATTTTTTAGATTTAATTAATCACGGTAAGTTGTTACCGGGAGATAAATTCTCTGAACTAGAATTGGCCAAGTCGTCAGGTTGCAATACTATTACCGTTAGAGCGTTTCTCATTAAATTTTCTCGCTTTGGTTTGATCGAAAAGAAGCCAAGAGCTAAATGGCAGATGATTAAATTTGATGATAAATTTGCTTTAGAATTGGTGCAATTTAGACGTATCCTTGAAATGAATTGGATAACTCAATTAATGGCTACGCCTGCTGATAACGAGGTGGGATGAGTTGGCAGTATTATTAGATAAACATATTGAAGTGCTGTAAAATGTTGATGAACGTTATACTGAGCTAAGTGAACTAGATCGTAAATTTCATTTTATAGTGCAACGTGCTTCTGAAAATCGTTTCTTTATGCATTTTTTTGATGTGGTTTCTTTAATTTGTCACTACCATTACCAATGGAACAAAGGTGATGAATTAAAGCGAAATAAAGTGCCCTTCAAGAACATGTAGAGATAATTACTCAGTTGTTAGCTAGAAATACTTCAGGTGTTTTGGCTGCGATTCAAACTCATCAAAATACAGCCAAAACAACACTATTACGCTCAGCCCACGGTCTTGAAACCGTTTAAGTTATACCAATGGTATTAAGTACTAATTACGCTTATTTGGACTACAATCAGACACAAAATATACTGATATTTAAAGATAATATCGGCATTTTTATTGCCACAGTGAGATTAGTGACTGGAATAATCTGTGTTGCTTAAGCAGACTTAACTATATTTCGGTTAAGAAATTTTTAATTACATCTCTATAATTACGACTGACTTTAACTTGATCATACTCGCCAAGCTTCAAGAAAAACTCACCTTTAGCATGTGGGATAACTTTTTGAATATAATTCAGGTTTACTATCGTTGAGCGATGAACCCGTTTGAATATTGTTGGGTCCAAATCCTCCAACAAGTTCTTTAAAGTACTTCGTTTAATATGAGTAACACCTTTAGCATGAACGCATACGTAGTCACCCGCTGCATCAACCCACTCAATATCAGTCTGCTTCAATAAAGTAATATCGTCTCTATCTTTAATAATTATCTTGCGCTCAATATTACCTGTATTTGGATTCTGTGTGCTAGTGCCTCTAGTTACATCTCTTTCTTTTTTTTCTCTTTCATTAATAGTATCTATTGCACCAATTATTCTTGATTTATTGAGTATATCTTCTTCTGTTTCAAAACGTAAAATTGCACGTTGAATTGCTCGATTAATTCGTTCTTCGTCTATTGGTTTAAGGATATAGTCTACTGCGTGAACTTCAAATGCGTCGAGCGCATATTGTTCAAAGGCGGTTGTAAAAACAACCAAAGGTACAATGTCTGACTGAAGGTTTTTTATAACACCAAAACCATCAACTCCAGGCATCTGTATATCTAAAAAAATTAAATCCGGCGCCAGCTCCATCGTTGCTTCGATAGCCTCTCGACCATTTTTACATTCTGCAATTACTTCTATTTCTGGAATTTTACTGAGCTTTGCACGTAAAAAATTAAGCGCTAATGGCTCGTCATCAACTATTATTGTTCTTAACTTAGGCATAAATCTAGCTATTCTTCATGGAGTTATTTGCTTATACCAATCGCACTACTTAAGTGATCATCCTCAAATGGTCTAAATAACCACTAGCTGCGTTGCCGACTAGGCATCCATGCCTTCGCTGCATTAGTGCATCCATGCACTAATCATTGAATATTGATCATTTATTTAATGCGAATGGTATTACTTATCAGTTTCTTCAATATATTCCACCGGTAGTTTAATTGTCGTTATTAAGCCACCAGCTGGTCTAACATTAATATTAAAGTCATAATTATCAGAATATAGCACTTTAAGTCGTTCATCGATATTGCGCAACCCTATTCCACGACCTGTTTTACCCTTGATTTTATTTCTATCAACACGTTTACCTGATCCCGTATCACTTAACTCAAGTATTAACATATTATCAATTACGTCAGCAGATAAACTGATGGTACCACCTTCTTCATTTTGCGCAATTACATGCTTCATCGAATTTTCAATGATGGGTTGCAATAATAAGCTGGGAATTAAAGCCGATTTTGCTGCTTCAGATATTTTAAAATCAAGTTGCAGTCTTTCTCCAAAACGAGTTTTTTCTATTTCTAAGTAAAGATTTAACGCCTTGATTTCAAATTCTAAAGCTAATTTAGTATCAGGATTATTATCTAATGAATAACGTAGAAATTTGCTTAGTTGAACCGTCATACGTTGTGCTTTTTCTGATAGCTCAGATTCAATAAGTGAATTAATTGCATTTAATGAATTACAAAGAAAATGTGGGTTTAACTGGTATCGAAGCATTTTTATCTTTGCATCTCTTGCATCTGATTGTGCATTTAACCTTTTTAATTGTTCATTTTTAGCTTCAGCCTCCTTTTTAAGTACTATTTTATGTTCAAATTGCAACAATCGATAATACCGGATGCCATGAAAAAAACCTGCCCAACAAAAATAAATAAATATACTACCGAAATACCAACCACCCAAATCAACCCAGATAGTTTCAATACCTGTCATTATTATGTAGAGTTTTGCTCTGAGAACGGTCCAGCCAAAAGAAATAAATAGCACAGAAGTAATACTTATAAAAATTCTGGAAAAAATGGGAGTGTTCCAGCTCCTCATGAAAACCCAATACAATGGCAGCGTAAATACTATTCCAATAACTGATTGCAAAAATGTATGACTAAGGTGTAAAACATCGACTTGACCATACCAAAGAGTTAATGAAAATAGACTGACTAATGAAACAAAAAACCAAAAAGATATTTGTAAAACCCAAAATAAGTAAACCGGTTTTTTTGAAATATAATTAAACTTTCGCTGTAAGAAATTCTCAAACATATGGACTCCTGAAGTAACAACTTGGCATATTACCCTTTGCCTTCTACCCTTTGCCATGTGCATAATTGAATACGGTCACATGCCTCGCCCATATTAACGCAAAATTTACAAATAATCTAAACCTTAGGAACTTGCATAAAAGTAATACCAATTGGTATGGCTATGTCCCGGTTAAGTGTTGCTATAATAATTGTAGGATGGGTTAGCCAACGGCGTAACCCATCATTTTGCATAACGCAACCAACTGATAATAATGATAAAAGATGTCATTTTGATGGGTTACGCCTGGGCTAACCCATCCTACGCGCTGAAATCTTGAGCTGACAAATAAACATGAATAAAACAATGAATTACGGGTGTAGCAACACTTAACCGATACATAGCCAATTGGTATGGCTATGTCCCAGTTAAGTGTTGTTAAAAAGTTGTAGGATTAGCCAACGGCGTAACCCCCCACTTTGTAGCGCACAACTATCTAATAATATTTTTAAAAACTGGTGTTTTGATGGGTTACGCCTTCGGCTAACCCATTATACGCGCTGAAATCTTGAACTGACAAACCAATAGAGTCAAAACAAATAATTACGGTCGTGACCACACTTAATTGGTACATAGCCAATTGATATTATCAACTAATAGCCTTCATTCAGAAAAAAGCTGACTTGAATTCAAGGCCAGTGAAATTTGGCGAATACGACCATTACGTAAAAACAAATTGGCACTTTCTTTAGCAGGTAAAATCAATTCTGTTAATGTTTGCTGCTTCCCGTCATCCCATGTAATAGTAAGTGTTGGTTTTGCCCAATCCCCCAGTTGATAAACAACAGGTACCTGACACCAGGTAAAGGCTAATCCAGATTCTGGTACGGTAATTTCTTGCCAATTATCATCAATATCCAAATATTTTAATTGTGTTTCTTGTTTAACAAATTCACATATTCTCAATAACTTAGTTTGAAAGTGAACAGAGCCACCTTTAACTCTAATGCCCAATTCACCAAAGCGGGCAAGTATTTCTTCTTTAACTTGTCCGGTCATCCCCGGTTGTTGAGCTCCTGCATGTTTCGGCGTATGAGAATAGGGATCTGTAGGAAATGCACCATATTCGACAGGCGTTTTATTAAAGCCAAGTCCTTCACGCACGCGGTAATACAACTGGCCTATACGTCTGCAAGTATCTTCATTGTCGCCATTGTCCAGTGCAGCAAAGAAATTTTCTTCAACCGCTAACAACAACTTGGAAACCATTTGCCAATAAATGCTGCCCAAACCTTCAAAACCAAACATACCGCCGGATCGGCCAGTGAACTCCTGATGGTTGAATACCTCTTCATATAATGCCACCAAAGGATATCTGGCAATTTCAAGTACGTCACCATATACACTGGACAACATATCCAGTTGTGCCATCAAGTCATCGGCATTGCTTAAGTCCGCATTAAAACGATATATACCATCGATATCTTGTAAAATTATGCGTTCATCGCGCTCTTTAAGCATTAACATTAATAACGGATCAGCGAAAACTTTGTCGGCATCAACACAATTTTTTTGCAAAAAGCTTGGTAATTTTCGATCTGGATAAAGCATAAAGCTACCTTGATCATCACGGTAAACATCACTTTCAAACAGTGCTTCAACCACAGATATAACTTGTTCCGAACTAAATGAGCCACAACTTAGTGCAGCAACCTGCCCTTCCAACATTGGATAAAGCTTATCAACAGTTAGACTCTCCTGTTCAAAAGCAAGCAAGTTATAGGCATTATAAAGGCCATCTTCACGTTCGTTTGTACTTATTGTATGTTCAATTGCAGCCAGCGCATCTTCGAGCATTGACTTAATAGTCGCTATCGGCTGAAGCATTTTTCCAGAAAACATTTCCTGTCGGTAAACCGTTTCACGGTAACGGCTGGAAGCCTGTCCAAGTTCTGATAAACATTGATAACGGTCATCCGCACTTATTGGGCCATTATTCAACAGTGGACGTATTTTCTTTAAAGCATCTGCGGTTTCAACAATCCAGTCATTTACTTCTTTGGAAATAATAGTGGTTTCTGATTCTTCAGCTAATAATTTCTGCAAGAAACAGACATAACGACGTAAATAATACAAAGTTACTACAGATACTCCCTGACCAACCAATGCATTATTTGCATCATTCCATTCAGGTCGCTGTGTATTTAGCCAAATTCCACCATCTATAACTAAATTACCAAGCTTACAAAGTAGCGGCACCAGTAACTTTTCCAATAAATTGACTTGATACACTTCACCATTTGAGTCAATAATCAATTTACCATCAGCGCCTATTTTACTTACACGACTTTCAATACGCCCTGCCGAACCATTATCGTAAGTCACTGTACTTTTTGCATTTTTAACTAAAGCACTAAAAGGTTTTATTCTATATGGCACATTGGCGTAACTAAATATGGGCTGCCGTAAAAGCTCACTGAGTTTTCCCGGATTAAATTCATTGGAAAGTTCCAACATTTTTTGTAAATATATGATCTGGTGATCACCCCAGTAACCTATATAACTCCACGGATCATCTGGGTCTTCTTCTTCCCAGTCAATTCCTTCTTTGGAAATACGATAAGGGTTGTATCCGTCTATGGTAGAAGCATTAACAAATTTGGCTATCACATTTTCAACAAACGCAGGGTAACTAAAAGTTAATGCTTCCCAGTTTTGAAAAATATCCCGCCAATTGCCTTGGTATGTCAGCAAACTTTTGTTGTTCTCATCTTTTAATTTAATTTCAAATTTGTTCCATGGACGGCTTGGATCACCATGTCTGCGACCAAAAAATATTGGCAGATATTCATAACAAAGCCGCTCAAGCTGTTGATCTCCCTCTTGCTTAACAAGTGCCAGTAATTCCTCAATATTAACGCTAGCTGGCAAACATCTAAAAAACTCTTGATGACGTAAATAAACATCACTATTAAACAAGTTAACAGTGCTTGAAAAATCTGTGGACGATATTTGGTAATGGTCGTTAAAAGCACCACCACGCAATACATTAAACAGTACATTGGCATAATGATGTACAGAAACATTTTCTTCTGCAGTAGCTTGAAAACCATCAGCTGTAGCCATAATCCGAGCCAGGCCATCAGAGCCCTGTTCTATAGAGGTTTTTATGTTACTTGTTAATTGATCGGTATAACTTAGCTGACTACGCAGCGCTACAGCTTGGCTTTGATCTTGCTCAACATTGGCCACAAATTGCCATTTTTTATTCTCAAGTGGCTCTAGTGTTATAGTTGAATTAACCAGAAATGCGCCTCGAATACCACGTTTGTGTGTTTCCTGTTTTAGTTTTTTCCCCATGCGGAAAAATTCGAGCTGTTCAGACGACAGTAGTATTTTTTTCTGTTCCAGACCTAAACAAAATACGGTGTTTGCTTTTAAAGATTCACATGGATCGGCACTGTCAGTAATACCAGAATATAAAGTAAAAAATGCCAATCCTGAGCTTTCATCTAATTCTGTCCATTTATACGCGTCAACTAAATTACTTGAATGAGCTTGTGTAAAACGAGGAGTTCCTGCCGGCAAAATATTTTGAAAACCATCGATAAGTTCAATACTTAAAGGTTTATCAGATAAGTTTTCCAACTCGCATTTGCGAACAAATCCATACTGTTCACTTGTTGCCCATGTGTATTTATATTTAAGCTGTAGATCATTATTTACTTCTTCAAAGCAAAGCTTATTTCCCAGCAAATTTTTATATAAATTGCGAATTATATTATAACGACCATCATGCTCCCGGTTAAATGGTTCCCAATCAGAAATCTGGCCCTCATTATCAACACGTAAGAGCGTTTTACAACCAGTTTGAAGATCACTTTCGTGTATTTTATCAACTGTTATATATGGAAATAATGCTGTTTCAGGAGAAACTCTCCCAGCAGTTAATCCACCAGTAGATGATACAAACAGCCAATGATCACTATTTGAAACAACACTGATAAAAAATGGCGCCATTTTATTCACATTATTGATGGCATAAAAACGCTCATCTCCCAACATTATAAATTCGCCGGTTACTTGACTGTTGTTTGTTTTAGAAGTCTTCATTTTAATTCCTACCTACCTAAACTAGAGGTATATTTACTACTTAAATATTCAAATTAGTTTTATTCTTACGTCTGTATCTAAGTCCCTAACAACAGTAAATAAACAATAATTTTGTTATTTGACATTTAACATTTACATTCCACAATAAAGTAGCACGAAATAATGACAACCAAAACGAGTTGAGACGGACTGACTATGCGGTAAATACGACAAACATTTGCTTATAAGCTAAAAACATATCAACTTTATTTATAATAGAGATTATACCGCGCAGGATGGGTTATCCGCAGGTGTAACCCATCAAAACACATATTTATTAGCTAATTAACGACTGAGTGCTCACCAAAGGTGATGGGTTACCCCGTTGGCTAATCCTACAACTATGATAGCCACAGTTAACTGGAGAATAGCCAATGCATTAAGTTTCTGGATGGACACTAATGAAGTTAATGATAATTTGAACAGAAAGAATCCAAGGATATAATCGTTAATTGCATACCCAAATTGTTTTGAGTATGCAATCTATACCAGCCTTTACGAAGAGCTAGCCAATTCAGCATCTTGAGGAAGTTCGTCGTCATCAACCGTTAGTTTACCACGTCGAATTTCTAAAGCCTCACGTACTTCGTTCGCTTTTTCTTCTGTTAATGGATAAGCAAGGATCATCCAAATGGCTACCAAAGAAGTAAAAATAGGTATCAGAACATCACACAAACGCATCCAGAAAATAGTGTCTGCTGATTGTTGACCCAATAATGCCACATCAAAACCGGTAGCATTAAGTAAAAAACCACCTGCAGCCAGCGCAACAGCCATACCAAGTTTAACCACCCACCAATAAATCGAACCAAACATTCCTTCTCGTCTTTGTTTAGTTTCCAATTCATCAAGATCACATACATCTGCAACCATCGAGCCCATTAATGTGAACAAACCACCAAGACCAAAAGCAATAAAAATTGAGGGGACCAACAACAACATAGGGTTCTCTGGAGTGTAGCAAACCCATTTAAGAGCATAACCAACAATCGATACACCAATAGAGAAAAAGAAGGCATTACGCTTTCCAATAATAGTCGATAGTTTAGCGATAAGAAAAATGACACAAAATGTTGATATTGCCGAAACAGTGCCAGCCCAGCCAGCATATTCAGCACCTAAAGACTGATCTCCACCAAAAACATAATATATAATTACATATGTTTGAAACGAAGAAACAAGCATAAAGCCGTTAAAAACAAGAAAGGTTGCTGCACATAAACAAAGAAAGGGTTTAAATTTAATCGTTGTTAAAAAACCTCTAAAAAAGTCACTAATACCCGCAGAAGACTTCTTTTCACTTTGCTTTGTGTCACTTGAACTATTGTTCAAGCTATCTTTGCTTGTATTTGTAGTTGTTTCTTTCTTCTTAGAACGCTCTTTCAAAAATATTGCAGGTAAAATGCCGATAACAATAGTAAACGTACCAATAATAATGGCTAGCCATCCTGCTCCCTCAACCATATCTTCAAATAACATGTCATTTTGCATAAACCACAGGAACCAGGGAGCGACCAACCAGGCAACTTGTCCCATAAAATTCTGTACGGCCATGATGCTTGTTCGCTCATGATAATCAGGCGTTAATTCATAACCCAAAGCTACCCATGGTGTAGCAAATACGGTATAAGCCAGATAAAAAATAATGGAACCGATTAAGAAGAACCAAAAATAAAAATTTTCACTTTGGTCCCTGGGGAGTTGCCAAAGTAAAGCAAAAACAACACCTGCTGCTATTGCGCCAATGAAAATATAAGGTCTGCGACGACCCCATTTTGATCTAGTGTGATCAGAAATATACCCCATTAAAGGGTCAGTTAAAGCATCTGTTAATCTAGGCAACGCACTAATTAAACCAACCAAAGCAGGGTTCATACCTAAGCCAAGATTCAGGACAATAACCATGGTAACCATCGAGGCACCCAATAAGTTATTAACAAAAGCCCCTAAGCCATAAATGAACTTGTTAACAAAAGGAATTATATCTCTGTCGTTTGTTTTTATATTTTTGACCATATTTTTATTCCATTCTTAATTTTAATGTAAGCTATTACTAAGATTACACTTTGTGCTTCAAGCCAATTTAACCAGCAACATTAATTTTTCATTAAAAAATACATTATATAGATAAGCTAATAACTCAAGAGTAAAACGGTGAAGTGGATTACTAAAAACGATGAAATGGTCAATTATGAAAATTAATGCAAATACCTATGTTATACCCAAGCTACTTGAGTATAAGTGCATTATCAATAAAATGAAGAATAAATTGAGATGATGGAAAGCTTAAATCTTGTCGCTGCTTAACCCGAATCCAGGGAAATAAATGTACGCAATTCGTTTGCAAAACAGGCGAAAACAACTTACGTAAGTCTTGCTAGACCAAAAGAGCCGTGCTAGATTAAATATGACAGGTCCGATGTTTTATGCCTGAGATCAGTGAATAATAATAAATAGACAAGTATACCCGTAATCATTCAATATGCAGGTTTTGAAGCGTTTTAAAAGATTATCTACTGCGTTGCTTTCATTCCCAATAGCCAGCTATTGCTCAATCAAGCGCCTTTTAGATAAACTTTTAAATTCACCTCAAATTCCTGCATCTTGAATGACCACGGGTATAGAACATCAATAGATGTTTTCAGCTCTAATTAAGGAAAATAAAAATGAAAAATCAACCGATTAGAAATTTAATCACTCGTGGTATTTGCGCAACATTTGTTGCAGCAACTGCGTTCGTTGCAATTAACCTACAAGCCGCTGATTTTAAGCACGTCGCCGTACCCCCAGAAAGTATCGATGCGCAACAAATGAAGCAAGCCAATAAAAAGGGGTTATTTAGTCATTCAACCATGTTGCCAATTTATGCAAAATCAGCATCAATCGTTGACATTAACAGCCAAACATTCTCACAAAAACTTTATCTTGATGGTACTAACAACAGCTCGGTCGTATTAATGACCCCTGATGCAGATAACTGGTTTATGAGTGTGTCCAACCCGAATGGCAAAATGGTATATGACGAGTTGGCCAGTACTGCCAAAGCTTTGCTTAGCGAAGACATAAAAGTGGGCCCACAAACATTTAAAGGCAAACAGCTTTTAATTGAAAACCCAGTAAAAGGCGAGTGGACCGTTAAATTGACTCACAAAGGCAAAGCGGCTTCATTGATCGCCAATTCGAAGACTCAACAAGGGCGGGCAGACAATGACGTTGCCGCCTACCTGTTGCACAAAGGGGACAGCGAATTTCAGTTATACTCATACCTTGATAATAACTTCACTACGCTTAACAGTGACATTAATTTGATTGCTTACATGGTTGACTCTACCTTGGATCGCGGTGAACGCCAAAAGATGCTGAAGAAAGAAGCCATAGTCGGTACTATCGACCAAGCTATTGCCAGCATTAAATCACCCTCAGGTGCACTATTTAAAATCAGGTTAAATGATGATGGTGTAAACGGCGATAAGGTAGCTAACGATGGTCAGTTTGGGGGGAAAATCCCTAGCAATGAAGTTGGTGTTTATACTAATCAGTTGCAAATTGAAGGTACGCGTCCTGATGGCAAGCCTTTCTCTCGCACCACTACTGATATTTATCCCGTTGCTGCGGTTTCATTCGAGTTTGCTAACAGGTCAGCTCAAATAAAATTGCTCAGTGATACCTCGGCTGTTTTGTCAGTGCCGGTCAAAAATCTAAATAATAGCGACTCTGTCTTTATGTCTGCAGAACTCTGGGGGACTAATAGCGACGGTAAGTTGGTGTCAGCCGCTTGGATTGGCGGTATTGTCACGCCTAAAAACGCTAATAAAAACACTATGTTGGATTTGTCTTTTGATACCCGTTGGTTGACTCGCGCAAAACTCATAGCCCCGTTTACGTTAAAATCTCTACGTATGCAAAACGTTGAAAACAACGTGCCCATTGCCCAGCGTGATGAAATGAGCACCCGTTCAATGTTACCTAGCCAGTTGTTTGAATCAACCCTGGCCAGAGATATTAACCGCACTATCACGCGCGATATGTTGATGGGTAAAGCCCCAGAGCGTAAAGGTGTTGTAACAACCAAGCTTGGCAGCGGCAGCAAGCTATTGCTCGTTCACGGTTATTGTTCAGGACAGGCTTGGAATACTGGTCATTTCTCGGGTGCCACTGAGTTTAAAGACTATAACGTTAGCATTAGTCACGATACCTTCGCCCAAAGGGTTATTAATTTTGGTGCATCTTATAATTCCTACGGTATCGTTGCCCATAGTCAAGGCGGTGCAGCAGCCTTGACTATGTTTGCTAGATACTGGACTGGATTGGATAACGCCACAGGTGGTCGTTTGATTCAATCTGTCGGTACGCCGTATCAGGGAACGGCATTAGCGGGTAATTTGGCCGCCCTTGGAGATGTGTTTGGTGTAGGTTGTGGTACTAATACCGACCTGACATATAGCGGTTCGTCTAACTGGTTAGCTACTATTCCATCATGGGCACGCACTGAAGTGGATTATTACACCACGTCATTTGAAGACAAGTGGTATAGATATGATTACTGTCATTTGGCCACAGATTTGTTTCTGGACGACCCAGAAGATGGTACTACTGAAAAGTGGTCTGGTCAGTTGGTTGGTGGAACAAATAAGGGTCATAAAACTGGCCAGTGTCATACCGCTAGCATGAGAGACCCATCTCAAACTGCAGATACCAGTCGTAATTCAATCATGAATTCAAACGCGGCGCGTTAAAAATCTCGTAATAAGAAAAGGCGGTATATCAGAGTGATATACCGCCTTTTGATACCCTAAGTTTGTATGCTGATTCGCTGTAAAAGTACAAAATGCCAATAGTGCGTTTGATAGTGACGGTAGTCCATTAATATATCGACTTTTAGCACACAATAACAAGAAAGTCCCGTCTAAAAACTATCAGGGGTTGATCCGTTATTTATCGAAATATCTCGCATCACCGCCAATAGGCGTGTCAAGGATAACGGACTATAGCAACGGACAAGTGAAATATTATTATAAATCACATCAAACAAAGGGCATTATCTACAAGATGTGAAGTGACGAATAGAACATATTATTAATTAAGAAATTACTGGATTTAAAAAGAATATGTACTCGATACTTAACAATCCATCAGTAAAAGCAAAAGTTAATGAGCTACTGTCAAACATGACATTAGCTCAAAAAATAGGGCAAATGACACAAGCTGAGCGATTAAGTTGTACTCCCACTGAAGCAAAAAACTTTCATTTAGGCTCACTAATGTGTGGTGCAGGTTCTGTTCCCGGTAATAACAGGATTCAAGATTGGCTTAAAATGGCTGATAATACCAATTGTATTAAGTTAGTGGTCAGGGTTCGATGAGGAAAAATTTTCAAGAGCACAGTTTTTTTGTTCCAGACAAAAACTAACTAAGTACTTACATCGACGTGCATGGATGCACCATTTTAATTAAGCTTATTTGTAGTAGCTTATTCTAATGGGTTGGCTAAAACCTTTTGCATTAATACGTTATTGGTAGATATATCTATTGTTTCGATAGTTTGCCAACCAAGTTTGTTGTACCAGTTTTCTACGGTCTCTGTAGAGAGATATACAGCGGTAAAACCTTGAGATTTTGCATGAGCGACAACAGTATTAACTAGCATAGAGCCTAAACCAAGTTCTCTAAAACCAGGTAATACATATAAACCTGCAAGACAGGGCTCGTAGTTACCGGTATCAAAGTCTTTATCTATAAAATGCACTGACCCAACAGGTTCACCATTATATAAGGCAACGAATGTGGTAAATACACCATCTTCTTGAATATGACTATTCAAAATTTTGTTTAATTCGTCATTCGTTGAGTCTGGCTCTTGCCACCATTCTCGATAACACCAGTCTAAGACCGGAAGTAATAAACTTGGGTTACCAAATATTTTTATAACTGATAGATTATGCAAAATTACTTCCTTGATTAACTAACCTGAATTCGGGATAAGCAGCACTTGCTCAACACTTCCTTTTTGCCGATTCTCTGCGTTAAAACAATGATAATCGAAAAAATGAAGCATTGATTGAGTATCAAAGAGTATGAATTACATTCTCTTCATCTATTAACATATTGATTTTAAATGACTATCAAGTACTCATCATCCCAAATTCAGGTTAACTAAACACTGACATCGAACGCTTTGCTGATGTGAGAAGCCAAATCGGACGGAATTTTTGCGTTGTTTGAATAAAGCATGACAACTTTAGCACAATCCGATTAAGCAACTTTGTTAGGTGTATGTGTGAGTTCCATAGCAAAGAATTAAAGAACTTAAAACCTCAATCTTCTGACAAAGATTTATATTCACTTTTCTTATTTTCAAACCAATCATGCATGGCCTCAGGCTTTTGCATAAGTTCCTGCATAGCACTCATTGCATCAAGATGTAACTTGTCTTGCGCTTGATACATTTCCATACCGTGTTTCTTGCTCAATTCAACAATCTCTTCAAAAGTATTTGCTTGGAATTCTTTTTCGCAGGCACCACCGAGTTGTTTGCATGTCATTGTTTTCATAAATCTCTCCAAATTTGAATATATTTAATACACCTAACAGCTTATTTAGTGCACACTTTGGTTTCAACCGTCGACAATTTCATTGATAATTTATCATGCACCACATATTTTATAGTACATTGAGTAAGTTATCAGCAAACTTTGTTATATTCAAATTTTTATGAGTGCTTTAATTTTTCCAATAAGTCATGAATTTCAGCTTTTAATTCTTTATCAACAATTTTATTACAACTGATTTTAGCTTTTTCTAAATGCTCAATAGCACTTGTTTTATCACCTAACTCAACTTTGAGAGCCGCGATTGAAAAACCAATAGATGAACGGAAATCTTTAGAGTTAATCGCTTCAGCCTTGACTAAGGCTTGTTCATAAATAGTAATAGCTAATGCTAAATCATCGGTAAAATCAGCAAGCGTTTCCCACTGTACGGGATGGTCTTTATCCGTATTTTCATTATCTTCACAGAGTTGCTTTAATTCTAAATAATAACCATCGAATCTCGTTTGATTTTGTTCTTGCGCAGCCGTCATTAAGCTATCAGTGAGTGAAAGCACTCTCTTGTATATTTTGGTATTCATGTTGTGGCCTTATCAATTATGGTTAACGAAGAATCAAGCGATGATTATAGTGCTTTTGCAACAACTAAACAGAAACTTAGTCACATACTTAGTCACATAGATGATTCGATGTGCCCCTGCTTTCTTTGTTTATATTTGCTGGGGGAGATATGTATCAGATTCATTAGAAAATTTATGGCGAAACATTTAAGGATAATGTCTTTTGCGCGAACTTTGTTATTCTAAAGAAGCAATGATTTTTTAATGCCTGTTAATTCATGCGGATCATTAACATTAACAACAACCAAATCAAAGGCAGTCATATCAGCTTGATGGACACCATTACTCACACTGATCACTATATTTAAAGTGGGTCCTACATCATAATTATCCGCCTGCCTGAAAGTTCACCGCTGATTTGATTGAAAACAGTCTAATCGGGTTGTTTCATAATACTCAATGATATCGTTGCAAGGTAGCCAGAGTATATCACTTGTGGTATGAACTATAAGCACTATATTGATCGATACTAGTTAACGGGCTACCTGAAATAGTTGGTACGGTATTAGGAATTAACGGTTCTGTATCCTTAATACCGTCACCATCGGTATCATTAATGCGTGCAGGGTAGCCACTTGATATTATTCAACATTACTTAAACCATCACCATCGTTATCCATTCCTGTTTTGTACAGTCGAAAAACGAAAGTTCCTTTATCTAAACCACCAGCTCCATTTTGAACAATTATTTGTGAAGAACTCCCATCATTTGTAACCCTAAGTACTGTCTTAGAGTTATTAACAAGAAAGTGATCGTCACCGTCTTTCATCATACCTGTTGGACCACTAATCTTCATAAGCATTTGCTTAAATTCACCATTAGCAGAATCGAATACAAAAACGCTATTACTGCGCTCAGCAGATACCACAATTTCCTGATCACGTAATATGATAGTTCTTGGGGCATTTAAGCCTCCAGTTTGAGCAGCAACAACCGTAGTAACGTCTTTAGTCTTCAGGTTTATTTTTATAATATTATCGCTGTAGTACCCTGGTATAAATAAATGTCCGTCATCACTTATTACCATACCCGCATCAATGCCTTTAATAAAACTGTTATTTGCAGCAAGCATTTCATCAACAATCGTCCAGGATTGTGTATTAATTTTAACAACAGAGTTTAAGCTAAAACTCGCTGCATACATAAAACCATCTTTATCAATAACCGCACCAGTAGGATTAGTGATAAAGTTTTGTTCCACTTCTGCTGTGGCCGGATCATTACCCATAATCACTGAACCAACTGACAATGTTTCACGGTCGAATTTTAATAACCGGCTATTCAATTCACTGACAACAAGTAAGTCTCCATCAGGTGCCTGAAGAATACCCAGTGGCCCATCAATTAAATTTTGGCTGTCAAGATCACGAATATACTCCCCACTGCAACCGTCATATATTTTGACATTATTTTTAGTCCAACTACTCACCAGTAATAATGAAGTGCAATCTGCGTCTCCCAAATTTGGTGTCAACGTTGGCTCTTGTACTGCAAATAAATTGGTATGAGCAAACAAAGTTGCTATTAAGGCTGTTTTCAATTTTAACATGATAAGTTTTCCTTATTATTTGTTAGTTGTTACTTAGTACTTAGTTATTGTTAAATATTGAACTCACCTTAAAACCACAGAGAAACATTTACCTTCCAATTACTTCTTTTTTATATCCACAAAACTTCCTTTTCCCTATATAATGCTGTTTTTTATGCTGTTTTTGATGCTGTTTTTGATGCTGTTTTATTATTCACAGATTAGTTAAACTATGAAAGCAAAGTTTTCTTCGGCAATAGAAACAAGCTGCCAATTTGGCGATTGGTTATTTGATCCCGTTGATGGACAGTTAAAATCCGGCCAAAAGAACTTAAGATTGCAACCAAGATTGTCTAAGTTACTGTCTGTATTAGTTGCTAACGTCAACGTTTTACTCACCAGAGAAGAATTAATTGATATTTTATGGCCTGATAAGTCTGTAAATGACGATGCATTATCACGCTGCATAGCTGAACTTAGATCGGCATTAGGTGACAATCGAACGTCACCCATCTACATAGAAACGATCCCCAAGAAAGGTTATCGTTTTATCAAACCACTTTCTCTTAAACCTGATAGTGTTAAACCTGATAGTGTTAAACTTGATAGTGCAAAAGCCGATAGCGTTAAACCTGATAGCGCTAAACCTTTCAGTGTTCAAACGGATAACACTAAACCCATTAATGTTATATCCGATAAAAAATCATCCTACCGCCCCACAGTACTCGCGCTGGGCTTAGTATTATTCACTGCAATATTTTTCTCGATAATAAAAGACGATGATTCAATTAATTTAAAAGATCCATCAACACGCTTGAAAAGTGCTTTAAACGCAGCTATTCGCGTAACAGCAGATACCGAACTAGAGCACCAACCGGAGTTATCCAACCGTGGGGATAAAATTGCATTTTCAGTAGTGCAAAATAATCGCATGATTGTAAGGGGGCTAAGTACTGGGGGCGCCTTAGTGTATGAAATAAAAGATTCTGATCATCACCTGTATTCCGCAACATTCTCTGATGATGACCAATCAATTTTACTTGCCGGTATTAATCAAGAAAAATGCACAATTTTTCTGTATATACCCGTGGTCATTCAAGATGCGGGAATTTGAGGTGAATTTGAAAGTTTATCTAAAAGGCGCTTGATTGAGCAATAGCGGGCTATTGGGATTGAAAGCAACGTAGTAGATAATCTTTTAAAACGCTTCAAAACCTGCATTTTGAATGATTACGGGTATAAGTTACCTTCTTTGCAAAGAGAAAACATGGGGGATTGTACTGCGCCTAATTTATCAGGACTTTTTGACTGGTCACCTGACGGTAATAACTTTTCCTATGTCAAAAAAAGTAAAAATAACAACGAAACTGCGATTTGGAGTTATAGCTTTGACACAAAACAACATGTTCAGATAACTGAACCTGTCGGTATAAATATTTTCGACACCCGTCCAAAATATTCTCCCGACGGCAAAAAGTTAGGTTTTACCCGTGGCACACAATCGATCCGAAATATATACCTGAAAGAAATCAATTCACAGCTTGAAGCCAAACCTATAACCAATAGCCGAAGTTTTATTACCAGTTTTAATTGGCTAAACAACACAAACTATCTTGTTTTTGACAGCAATGAGCTGGGAGACAGAAACCTGTGGTTACTCGATATTAATAACAATAAACAAGAGTTACTGGGTGCGAGGGATGCGCTGTACCCTTCTCTCAATAAAAACAACTCACTATTGGCATTTCAGGAAATACGATATAACGCCAATATCTGGAGTATCGATTTAACTGATAACAACAGTTTGCCAGACAGGATCATTCAATCGATAAAATACAACAATTTCCCGGTATTTTCTCCTGACGGTAAACAAATTGCGTTTGTAAGCAATCGACAGGGAAAATCTGCAATTTGGCTTTATTCAATAGAAACGAAGAAACAAACTAAATTACTGGCAATACCAAAACTAGACCTGTTAACACCAAACTGGTCTGGTGACGGACGAAAACTATTAGTAAGCAGCAGAGGACCAGATGGTTACCGTTGTTATCAGATAGACCTGGAAAATAACGAATTACAAGTAATATCAGCAATAAAACCCGCACACTACGGATGCATTTATTCTGACCAAGGAGATATTTTTGCCATTTCTAAAGAACCTTCTGAAATATCAAAGTTGCTAAAACTTAATTTAGCAGGTGAAGTTAAAGCCCTTACCAAATTGGGTGTTGCCCGCATTCAAGTAACCAATTTTAACCGGATAATTTATTCATTAACTGATGAAGACGGACTTTACTCAATGGACTTTTATGGTCAAAATAAACGGACCATATTGGAAGGATTTAGCCATAAGCTTGATGAACATTGGGCCGTGCAAGGTGCCTATCTTTATTATCCTAAATTGGACGTGAAATCTTCAGAAACGTCACCTGAAACAAGAGGCATATGGAAACGTAATTTACACTCTGGCGAAGAAGAAATGGTGACCAAAGAGTTACCTTCAGCAATAGGATTAACATTGAATGTCAATCCAGCTCATTCTCAACTGGTTATCAGCCGAACTGATAGCAGGGTGTCTGATATTTATTTGGCTGAAATAACGGAAAAAAATTAGGATTAGTTGTTAACAAGGCTATTCATAAGACCATTAATAGCCTTCTTAACAAGACAAAGTGCACTGATTCGGGGTTAGAACTTACGACGTCTGCCAATCAATGCCAAACCACTTAAACCAAGCAGATAGAATATGCTACCGCCACCACTACTTGTGCCAGAAGTGGGAACTGGAGGCATTGAAACTGGTGGTGTGTCATCTGTACTACTGAAGTCATCAATATCCGGATTAGCATTCATCGATAAAATAAATAAACCATTGGTCATATCTGACACCAGTATTTTTCCACTTGGCAAAAAGGGGAAAACTCCCCATGCACCTTCGAACTCAGTATTATCAGAGGTGGAATAAGTGTCAAAGTAAGCTACATGCTCTGGTTGATTACTATCGCTAACATCCAGTACAGTAAGACCCCGTGTATAATTTGACATATAATAATACTGCCCTAAAGTCATGCCATTATGATCAATTGCACTTGTAGGGCCACTCCAGACATTTGAGACAACAGGATTAGCAAGATCGCTAATATCAATAGTACGCATTGTCGTCTTCAAATTATGGTTTAACTCATCAGCTTCATCCTGAGCAAATAAAAACATACCATCATCTGACATCCAGCCAGAATGAGGATAACTGGAATCTGTATATGAAATTGAACTGATTAAAAATGACGCTTGTTTATCAGTAACATCCCACAATTCGATGACTTTACCACTCCCCGAAAAATTGACGATAATTTCACAAGGATTGTGACCTGATTGACATTGAGACGTTCTATCATCAGTAACGATAAAGCTAACAATATCATGCCCTTCTGTTTGGCTGACCACTTTAATAAATTCTGGGGCTATTGGATTCGTTAATGCTGAAATATCAAAAGCTCCGCCTTCTGGCGATATAGGTAAATGCAAATAAGCATCAAAACCGTCCAGCGCCATGCCCGTACCGTGATCAACATTTGAAATATACACATTGTGTGCTCGACCGCCTTCTGAATGTCGCCCGACTATCGTCAGAGAATTCGCTAAGTCATTAAGATCCAGTATCTCAATACCTTCATATAAATCTGAAGAGACATAAGCGTATGCTTTATAACGTTGGGCATCTTCATCATAATATTGATAAACTTTAATATCTCTGTGTAATGAGCCTCCACCAGCGAGCGATGCTACTTCCACAGGATTTTGAGGGTCAGTTACGTTCACAACTGAAACACCATTATACAGACCAACAACAGCATACTCTGTACCGTCATTAAGATCTTTATAGCCCCAGACATCATTAATTAAATTAGGGTTTAGAGAAAAATCTGATAACGTCATTCTGCCAATCAGATCAACATCATTACAAGAAAATGATGATGCTTTACCATCAACGCACTTTACTTCTTCCGCAATTGTTGTTTGACAAAGTGCAGGAGCCAACAATAAGCTACTAAGTATTAACAGTTTAATATTATTCATTTTTTATTCCTTTAATTCACATACGGGTCGAAACTGTCTAAACATCATAGATTGCCTAGCATACCAATAACTTAAATTAAATGCCGCTGATGTCTGAAATTTTTTTTTATCGAAAACTTTACTTTCTCTATACCAGACATGAATATAGCACAAGACGTCGCAAGACCAAGGACAAAATTAAGTTTAGGAAAATTATGAAAAAATATTCATTGATGAAATTCCCAGCGGTACTATTAACCTTAGTAATGACTGTTTCTGCTTGTCATACTGATTTAGACAAAGCTAATACAACCACGGATAATCCGCCAGTACCAGCCAGAAACATCAACGGCCCGATATTAGAAGATATAAATACCGATCCCACTATCGTTGAAGTGATGTTAGAAGCCAAAGTGAGTGAGATTGAATATCGTCAAGGCGTAAGCTCTACCATCTGGTCATACAATGGCATTGTACCCGGGCCTGTTATTAACGCCAATGTTGGCGACACATTGATTGTAAACTTCACGAATAACTTACCTGAAGAAACCACCGTACATTGGCATGGTATTGAATTGCCGGCGAATATGGATGGCAGCATGATCTCACAAAAACCTGTATTGCCTGGCGAAAGTTTTAAATACGAGTTTAAGTTATTAAGAGCATCAACTTTTTGGTATCACCCGCACACACGCGGCAACGAACAAATAGAATTAGGCTTGCAGGGCTTATTAGTGGTACACGACCCAGCAGAAGATGAAAGCCTGGCATTACCAACGCAGGAGCATCATTGGGTGCTTGATGACGTACTGCTGGACGATAACGGGAAATTAGTTGAGGTTGGTTTTCCGACAGATCCCGTCGAAAACGCAATAACTCAAGCAAATGGTCGTGAAGGCAATACTTTGCTGGTTAATGGTCAGGTTGCGCCAACAATGGAATGGGCAATTGGAGAGCCACAACGCATTCGTGTAGTAAACTCGGCTAATACGCGATTTATGCGACTCTCTATTCCCGGCCACACCCTTTATAGAATAGGCGGCGATGCTGGTTTATTAACAGCGCCAATGACGAAAATGGCGATTAACCCGGTTAAAATCCATACTCATAGTACAATGGGAACCAATGGCTGTACCGAGACATCTTCAGACGATTATCTCACTATTTCCATGTCTGATCCTGATCTGGAAAAAGGCATATTTCTTACCCCGGGTGAACGTGCTGATTTCATTGTTGTACCACACGGTGAAGACGGTGATACTTTAAATATACAATGGCACGATTATAGCCGTGGTCGTCATATTGGCTGTACCAACAACGAGAATATGGTGGTGCTGGGTCATTCACTAAATGACGGTCATCTAAAACCACAAACATTATTGAATATAACCTTATCTACCGATTCTGACGCCAATGTAGACCCTGATTATCAGCCACCATCTTCATTAAGAACGATTACACCTATCGACGTTACTGACGCTGAAATAATCCCCGTAACCTTCGGCCATATGCAACCAGACAGCAATGGCGACATTAACTTTTTTGTCGCTAAAATGAATGGCATGGGGATGGCTTTCAAAGATATTACCCCGATGATGGCACCGAGAGTTAACGCCAATGACACCCGTATTATTGAAGTAAAAAACATGGCGATGGGGGATCATAATTTTCATATTCATGGTTTTATGTTTCAGTTAATTGAAACAGAATATGTTGATTTAGAAATGGCGAAAAACAACTATACTGTGCCAGCTCCAATACTTGAAGAAAAAGATACCATTCACCTGCCACGTCGGCCTGGAATGATGATGGGGAAAAGTTGGTCCATTACCCGTTTAGCGATCCGTTTCAGCGATGAAGGTCGGGAAGGACAAATTTTAGCCTCAGGTAAAATGCCAACAGACACAACCTCAGGAGGCTGGCTATTCCATTGTCATATCCTTGATCATGGTGCCAGAGGAATGGCGAATTTTTTGCAGATTTTTTAAGTTATTTTAATTCTATTGTGTCTTTGAATAACAAATTAAGAATCCAAGTAATCAAGCAATACGTAAAAGGTTTTCACACTGACTATCGTGTCAATAAAGGGTAACAAGTCGATTTTTTGGTAGAACAAGAAGCCATAGAGTTCGGTGGTCTGGTGCATTTTATTATCGGTAATCACGAAATTAAAAATATGCAGGGTAACTTTTTCAGTGCTTCAGAAAAGTACTTTTACGTGGCGTCTATTCTAGGAAAACAACAAGATGAGCTATATGGGGTTGATTCCTTCTTAGGTCGCTGGTTGGCAAGTAAAAACATCATAGAAAAGATTAATGGTCGACTTTTTGTTCATGGAGGAATACACCCTGATATCAGTGAGCTAGGTTATTCATTACAACAAATTAATCAGATAGTGAGAGAAAACTATCGCAAGCCTTATTACACTAAACCAAATAGCGGCAATAAAGAGTTTCTAGTCTCTTCTAAAACTGGCCCGGCCTGGTACCGCGGTTATTTCAAAGACGACTTAAGCCAACAAGATATTGAAAAAGGGTTAAACACCTTTAATGCCCGCGCTGTTGTTGTCGGCCATACACTGCAGTGGTCTGTGAAAAAGCTGTATCAAGGTAAGGTCTTTGCCATTGATGTTAAACACCAGAAAGACTACCAATTTAGATTTCCACCCCGCAGCTCAGAAGGCTTACTAATTAAAGGTGATAACTATTACCGACTCACTGAAAATGGCGAAAAGGAATTGCTATAACTAGGACTGGTATACGCTTTGTAAATTATGATTAATCTGATAATTAGCTAATTTTTTGCTAAGTTACGGGACTTCTGTTGGTAAAACACGAAACCAGTAGCTTTTAGTATTATACGAAATAACGTTAAATTACATGGAAATGAAAATGGAAATAAAAAAAGACTCATACCACTACCAAGTTATGGCTGTGATCCTTCTGAGGTTGCTATTCCGTGGAAGCTGTTAACTGAACACAAATATCACATCACGTTTATTACTCCGGATGGGAAAACGGCGATAGCTGATGAGATTATGCTAACAGGTAAAAAATTAGGCCTTTTGAAACCTTTATTACAGGCCAGGGAAGATGCGGTAAAAGCTTATAAAGAGATGCAGAAGACACAAAGTTTCAGCCAACCGTTAAAATATCATGAAGTATGTGCTGATGAATTTGACGCATTGTTACTTCCGGGGGGACACGATAAAGGGATAAAAGAGTATTTAGAGTCCGCCTTATTACAAAAACTGGTCGTTGATTTTTTTAGCTTTAATAAGCCTGTAGCTGCCATATGTCACGGAGTTTTATTACCCGCCAAAAGTATTGATCCTGCCACGGGTAAATCAGTCGTCAATAATTTTAAAATAACTTGTTTACTAAAAAGTCAGGAGCTTAGTGCTTATTATTTAACACGATTTTGGTTAAAAGACTATTACCTCACATATCCACAAACAACAACACAAGATGAATTGTTAAAAGCTATAGAAAATCCAGAGCAATTTATTAAAGGTCCATTGCCTTTATCAAGGGATGATCTTACTCATTTGCATAGAGGTTTTTTTGTCAGAGATCGTAACTTTTTAACGGCTCGCTGGCCCGGAGATTTATATAGCTTTAGTTTGGAATTTATTAACATGTTAAAAAATCGGTCAAGCTAATTTTAATATCTGAATGTAGAGAATAACCCATAAATTCTCTACATTCATCAACCTAACTTACAGTACAACTTTACTAATATCAGCAATCATCGTGTCGATATCAGTACAAACAAAAATTACGACTTGTATTTTTATCTTAAAAACAGCCACTTAAAAACACCAGTTAATGACATAAGTTTTGTAATCATACCCATATTGCCTAAAATTTCACTGGCGAATACAAAACAGATCAGGGAAGTTAAAATAAATAATGACTATCAAACACCCTTGAACAAATTGCCTATGCATTAAAAGAAACCAATCGTGCTGTATTCATTGGATAATTAACCGCAGGTGCCGGTAATTCCTGAGCTTTTTTATCCGTTGGCCATGGCATGAAATTGCTTTTACCCATTACACAAAATCTTAATCTAATAACCGGATTGCCATGGGAAGATAAAGGTATTACACCTCAAATAAAGTCAGTTGAAAGTAATGTATTGAATGTTGGTTTAAAAGTGATAACAGCGATAAAAAACAAAGTGGAACCTGAAGCAGCAGAATACATAAATAAAGAATACAGTGGATTTTCCGGCTTCTACAGCCCGTGAAATTATTATTCAAGACTGTATTTGTAATCTTTTAGGGGCTACCGGTAAGATAATCTCTGCCGTAACCCCTTCACCACAATCATTGTTGCTTAGTGTTAACGAACCGCCATGTTGCTCAATGATATTTCGACATAAAGCTAACCCGATACCAGAGCCGTTTTCTTTAGTCGTGTAGAAAGGCACAAATAAATTTTCCGGGTTAGCAATACCCTGCCCCTTGTCGACAATACGAACCTTCATTTGATCCTTTTGTTCGTCAACGAAAATTAATATTTCATCTTCAAGGGAAGAACATGCTTCTATGGCATTCTTTAATAAATTTATTATCACTTGTTCAAGCAATACAGGATCAGCAAAAACAGTACGAACATTGTTTCTTACTCTAATTTCCTGCTGATTAAATAGTGCGATAAATTGCTGAAAAAACTTCTCGCTGTCAAATTCAGTAGGTTTAACATTAAAATCACGATAAAGCGTAGAATACCGGTCTACAAACTCTTGCAAGGTTTGACTACGATTAACAATAATTTCAAGTGCCTGACGAGATCTCTGCTCTGTTGTCGGCATCTCAGCCATAGATTGTGCAAGAGATTTAATAGGGGTTAATGAATTATGAATTTCATGACTCAGCACTCTGACAATCTGTAACCAGGATTCTTGCTGTGTTTTACGTAATACTTCTTCAATATTCGTTAATACCAGCAAATGATATTTTTGATTATTTTGTAAAAATTGGCTTTGCCTGACTTGCCATTTATCTTGGTTTTCTAGACTTTCAAGGGTCCATTGCTGATGCTCATTTAATACCAGACCAAACTTTGTCGATAAATAGTGACGTAATGTTTGCCAGGGTTGTTTGCACCAAAGTGAAAATGCCTCATTAGCGTGACTTAATTGCAACTTCTCGTTAAAAACTACCATTGGCGTATCTAATTGTTCCATCAGTTGATAAGTGATGAAAGCATGTTGATCGTATAGTTGTTTTCTGTTTTGCAATACACTGGCCAGCGAATTTATTTCACTGGTTAAATAACCGAGAATACCTTTGTTGTAGCCTGTATTCGACCCTTTGCTAGATAGGCGGTTTATCCGTAAACTATAATCTTCTAATTTAATCGCCTCAACCATGCTGGTCAGTTGATAAAACGGTTGGGTAATACGTCGGTAAAAATTTAATATTTTAATCGCAAAAAAAAGAAAGGGGTAATCTTCGCTCATACATGATCTTATCGTTTTCATCGATCACTACAACAAAACTGTTATCCGAATGTAAGTCAA
>JABSOI010000056.1 GCA_013216015.1 Alteromonadaceae bacterium
GGAATGTAGCCTAAATATTGCCAAATTGTATGATAGATAATTTGGGAAAAAGTACGGCAGGAAATTGGTCGGCTACATTATTATCAATAAATGACGGATGTTTTCGTTATCTGGGATTTTACCCTCGAAACACCCATTCACCAAACACCAATAATGAAACTGAAATAACTAGCAGGACAATTAATAAAATAATCAACGATATACAGTAAACTTTGTTACTATCTAAAAATAATCGCCCTTCAGGAGAGCTAAAAGGCCAAGCCCCTTTAGTAAGTAAAAAGATTAAACTATTCCCTCCAATGAATAACGATATTCCGGTTATTTTTGTAGTGTACTCTTGAGCAACAAAAAGTTCATAGCCAGTTAACCATAGGCATACTAATAAAATAGCAAAGTGTTTTCCTATTTTAATTGATAGATTATCATTACTTTCTAAAGAAGCACTAAAGGCGATGCATATTAAAACATTGATAATTAGAAAAAATAAGTATTCTCCTTCAGTAATACGGTATATGTCATACATTATGAAATTCATAAAAATATAGTACATTATGATTGCCATTGAATAAGCGATAGCCTTCAACCCATCATTTTTTTTTGTTTTATTTGTCATTATTACGTCATATCTCTTAACATTTTTTATCACTCTCCTTTGTTATAAATGGGCATATGAGGCTTGCCACTTTTACCAATTTTAAGTCGTGGCTTTGGTGGTAATCTACCTTTTGTAACATTCCCCCACTTACCGGCACCTCTTAATAGTGATTGCATATGAGCAGGAATGGTATCCATTTGCATCATGGTCCTTATTGCCCTTACATCCATGCTAGCCTGAGCCATAAATTCAAACAGAAGCGCTTTTACTGGTGGACTGGCTGCTAAATAACTTCCGCCTGCGCTAATAGCATAATAACTGCCTACAAATCCAAGGCCGGTATAGGCTAGCGATTTGGTAGCCAGCGCTCCATAATTGTTTTGGTTTCTTATCCTGATTAAATCCATAGAGTGGTTATAGGAATACAAACCAGCCTCTGCTTTACACGATGCTCCGCAGATAACAGATGCGCGAATTATATTTCCATCTTTATCTCTAGTGATATTGCCCCACTGAGCATTAACACCATCAGATGGACTTCCTCCCATGTCAACTCCGAGTTCTTCACCACCCCGAACTATTGAATTATGAGCATCTGATTTTATTTGGTCTTGAAGGGAACCTCCACCAGAAGGTGTTCCACTTACATTGGTACCACTATCTTTACCCCCATCATTAGTACTACTCTTCAATACCCCATCAGGAGTCTTAACAAAAACCCCCTCTTTAGTTTCATTTATCAATTGCGTGACGTCTTGCATTTTAGAAATCATTTCATCTGGATAGAAGGCACTGCTGAACATATAACCCGTCGGATCAGTATAGCTCAATGGATTATTCAGTACATAACTATAACGATTAAAGTTTTGACTGTTATCCACTTCCTGAATTATAGGATCTGCCTGCATAAAGCGGCCAATACTGGGATCATAAATACGACCATTCATGTGTATAACATTGGCGTGATCTACTTGCTCGTGACCCGTAAAACCATGCGATGTAATGTCGAGAATGTCCGATAAATTAAGGATTTCAGAGATATTATTCACTGACTGCCACTCATCTACTATACGACGTTTACCAAAAGCATCAAAACTTAAACGTTCTTGTACTAAGCCTTCTTCATCTGTTATGACATCAGTGGAGCCAATATGGTCTTTAAATAGATAAACCAACTCACGGCTATTATCGCTACGTACTGTTTCAAGCGCACCATCACCTATATAACGTTTGTACTCTGTGATGCCATTGTCTTTAACAATCACTTCAACATTACCTAAATAATAAGTAGTGGTTGCTTCTGTTACGCCTTGTTCGTTTTCAAGAGAGTCAACCCGTTTATAACGAGTGCGATTCATGTCGTAACTAAACGTTGTGCTTCCCTTACTTGATTCAATCAATGTCGGTTTGTCGTAATGACTGTACACTACTTTTCGGGTTTGTACGTTACCGTCAAATTGGTGAGTTTGATTTCCTTTAACATCGTAACAATATTGACGGGTACTAATACTACTTACCGCATGAGGCCCAGACACCGCGCTGCCACTTATTCCTGTACATATATTAGCTTTGGCCTGGTAATTATATTGCGCACCAGCCAATACATCAGACTTAGTTTGCAAATTTCCGGCTAAGTCATAAGTCATAGACAAAGAAGTAAAACCATTTTGTTCAACAGTTGTTAAACGATTTAACTCATCATAGATAAACACTTCTTCTTGTTTTTCTGTTGTCCCCATAAATTCGTTGATATTATCAGCGCGCAAACGCAAATTACCTACACCATCAAATTCATAATCCAAACTTTGGATCATGCCCATGCCGCTGTTTACACTTTCTAAAAAGCCAGTGCTGTTGTCATATCCTTTAACGGTGATGGTTTCATTTTTTCCTTGCCGATATTCTGTCACATTACCCATGGCATCTACGTCGTCCACTTGATAATAGTAGACGCCATTTACGCCTTCGCGTGCTTCCTGATGTTTACTGACAAATCCATTTTTATAATGATACCTTAATCCTTTACTGGTCATCATTCCATCGCCGGTATCAGCATCAAATTGTTGGAAAACACGGCCAAATTGATCATAGGTTATGCTTTGGCTGTAAGTAATATTGTCAAGCACGGTGGTGATAGTCGAAACTCTTCCCTGGCTGTCGTAATCAAAGGTTTTTTCGACCTCACCTTGTTGCTCTGACTTTAATTGATGAGCAACAAAATTAAAGTCGGCACTGTCTAAAGTCGCTAACGCTTCGTTTGTACTTATTCGTGAATATACCCGACCAACATTGTCATAATGTGCATTTGTAATAGCATCATCAGGTGCTGTGATTTTAATTTGTTCACCTAAGGCGTTATATCCATAATTCCAATCGCCTTTGTCCGGGTCGTTTAATCTAGTTTTACGCCCCCAGGCATCATGATCGGCATCAATAATTGCGTTATCAGCACCAGTGACGATATCAAGTTTTCCTATTGCATCATAACTATAAAGAACTTCGGCATTCAAACCATTATCAATACTTACGGTTTCACCTAAGGCATTTAAAGACTCACTACGATTTCGAGTAAATATATAACCATTATGATTAACACTTACCGCTTTAAGTACCTTATTTTCACTGTAGCTAACAATGATATTGGTGCCATTAGGAGCTGTATCAATAACTGTTCGACCAAAAATGTCGTATTGGGTATGCTGCCAGGGAATATTACCTGACGCTATAGTATTAAAGTGTGCTACAGATTTTTGGTATGCTCTGGCAAAATTATCGTATTTAAACAAGGTATTAATAATTTCGCTATTAAATCCGTTGTTGGTTTTTTTAAGGAGATTGCCCGCAAAATCAAAATACTGTTTTTCGGTTACATTGCCTTCGCTGATCACTGATGTGTAATAAGTTGCGTTACTTGGACAGAAACCAGATGTACACTCAAAATTACTGGTATAGGTAAAAGTACCAACTCCACTTGTTCGACGGAAGAACTCCTGACCAAAATCATCATAGCGAATTTCGGTGATATTGCCATCAACATCAATATGCTGTGTAGGTTGACCTAACGCATTATAATTGCTGAATTTTTGTTCAGTGAATAACAAATTGGAAACTTGTGTAATGTAACGCCCTACAGGATCATAAGACCATTGTGTACGTCTAAAAATCTTATTGGTACCTATAGTATTTGCAACATTAACTCTGGTTGCACAATCACTTTTGTAATGACTACTACATTGAGTTGTATTGATTCGATTACCAAAGGCATCGTAAGCATAAGCGGTTTTAAGGTAAGTATCATCCGCACCATCGGGGTCGATAATTTCGGCGGTGAGTAGACCTGTATTTAAATCATATTCGTATGCCATAGATTGACTGAGGTCAAGTTTACCAGTTCGACTATTCGTTATGGTTTTACTTTTAACTTTACCTATCCACCAATTAGTTTCATCATCAAAACTGCTGTCAGCATTAGCAGTACTGTAACCATAGATGGTTGTTTGACTGTATATATCATTTGCCTGGCTATGATCTGTGGTTATAATTTCCTGGTTAGTTAATAAAGGATAACTGCCATCAATGGTAACTACACCCTCACTATACGTTTCATAAGTATTAACGGTGTTCACTGTACTCACCGCATGCCTACTGCCTATACTCCCATTATAATCAAAACTATACTTTTTCTGTTCGCTATTTGCATTATAAATATACTGATTTGCCCCACCGTTAAGAGATAAACTGGCTGGTGTATTTACAACGGTTTGAACAGCCATATTGTTGTATTCAACCGTACGGTTAATAGCATGTCCGGTAAACGGAAAATCTTGTCTGTAGGTGGTAGTAGAGCTAATTGATGTACGCTGATCTGTACTGGTAAACTGTTCAAATCCTAAAAATCCACGCCCACCTGATTGTAATCTAAGTCCTGAGTATGAATATGCAAACGTACTTCGTAACACCGAATCACTATCATTGATTGCTACATCAACCGTTAGATGAGAGACCAGAAAACTAGAGCTGATTATATCAATTACGGCACTGCCATTACCCCAATCCAGTGTATTACTTGATTCTCCCAGGGTATAAAGATTAGCATTATTCATCGACTGATAGATGATATCACTAACTGCGCCTAAACCATTGGTAACTTTTTTAAGAACATCTTGTGGCTGATTCATAATGTTGGCATCTTTACGCAGTATCAGGTTGTTATTTATTTTATCTAAAATAATCACACCCGACATTCCATCACCATCCATGTCAACCCATATTACGCTGTCATCTTCAGGATCAGTTACGTCACTATAAAACAGAAAATGCTCTTCTTCGTCAAAAGTAGTACCGTTAGAAAAGCGTACATAAAAGCCTTCGGGAGAAGTGTCATTGTCAGATTTATAGACAATATCACTCAGGCCATCACCATTTAAATCCATTAATTTATCATAACCATAGTATGAAGGTTGATAATATGCTTCTGCTCTAAAAGCAAAAAAACCTTCATGTACCTGTTCACCATCAAGTTTAAACAAGTAACCATTAGACAGAATATCCGTGTAGCCATCACCGTTAATGTCACCATAACGAAAGTGATTGGGTATGGTGTCAGCATAACCGGTCTCACTTCTTCCGGTACTTACATCATAGTCATTGTGAAGGACTTGAGACGAGCTAGCCGTCCATTCACCCTCACTATCCATTTCTAACATCATCGGATGCAAAAACGTTTCGCTCATTTTTCGTGTTGAGCCTGAATCACAATGAAACCTTTGATCTTGCAATTCACAATAATCAAAATAATAAGCGAGCGACAAGTCGGGTTGTCCATCGGCATTGAAATCCAAAGGCGTGGACATGCCATGGCGAAGTCCAAAAAAGCCACCTTCAACGCTGCTTTCTAGATCAGCTGGTTCTAATTCTTCTTGATTATCCCATCGTTCCTGTTTTACGTGAGAAAGATCGATAGTGACAAACTCGATGAAACGTGTAGTTACTGAATTCGTATTATGATAATAACCATCATCAGTCAATATATCAGGACGTCCGTCAACATCCATATCGGCGAAAATGGAATATTTAAAAGAAGATGGAAATTGATATTCTTGCGTATCGCTAATAGTACCATCAGGATCAAAATATTTAATTTTCCATGTACACTCAGATCCTACACAACTTTCAGCGTACATAAGATCGCTAGTACCGTTACCATCTATATCTGCAATTAACCAGTGTGGTGAATATATATCTTCACCAGAGCGAGTTGTTTCATCAGGCTCTGACAAAAACACATGCCCGCCAGTATAGCCACTACCTGTATTTCTCAATAACTGAATATAACCTTGCCCGGTTGTTTCAGAGCGGTAAGCTAAAGCTAAATCTTGTAAACCGTCTGCATTATAATCTAATGAAGTAATACCAAAAATTTCTTTATTTTCCATCCCTAAATCGTCTAAATCGATTAGGGAAGTGTTGTTAGCAAAACCTAACAAAGGTTCACTGTAATCAAATACGGTAGCAGGAAGGCAGCTGTTAGTGTCATCATCACTGTGGTTACAACGCTGTAAACTGTTTAATAAACTACGTGAAGAAAAACTACTCTGGTCATATTCAAATTTATAATGATTCACTTCAGCATTGTTATGATTGACAGTAATACTCTCCAAACGTTGAACATCACTAATATGGTTACCTAGAAAATAACGCGAACTAGTATCGGTCCTAACTTCATAATCATAATCAAAATCAATGGTATTACCACTGTAAGTAATTTGTGAAATATGCTTTACAACCGTATCTGAGCCGACATAGGTAAAGTTAGTGCTATTTCCCGCCGCATCAGTAATTGCGTTCAATAACCAAATATAAGCTATTCCGCTTTCACCATCTTTTTGTACGCTAGTGGTACTATTACCATATTGCCATTTGCTGCCATCTGTATGCGCGACAGTAAAATGGCTATAATCTGATGTAGTATCTAATGTTACTTGACGTAAAGATTCTAATTCTGTTCGATATTGTGCCCCATGTTCACCGTCCGTACCATTTACTAGCTTTAAACGTTGACCATCCATGCATAGCGCATCTTCACTGTCGAATTTAATGCCTCTGATATAACCATCTTTTTCAGGTGTTCGACGACAACGTTCAATTGCAGACAAACCGCCAATGCTCCAACCTACACCTAAAACATGATTGCCTCCCTGACTATTATAATTCAATGATAGTTGTGGTTGTGAACCGCCAATCCCCTTGGGGACAACTAAAGGAATTTTATAACCAGCAGTACCTTGACTACTAATAATCACTTCGCCCGGCAGTGTGCCAACTGTGTCACCAATAATTGCTTCAGGTATAGTTTCTATATGTGCCGTTGGTGCTACTTCAGGATTAACTGGTTCTACTACTCTAACGACCCAATTATTACTACAACCATTTCCTGTACATGCTACCTGCTCGAAAACAATTTCTGTTTCATTCGTATTATCAATAAGTTTGAAGTCTTCTAACTCATCGTCTGTAAAGTTACCAAATTCCACACTGTAACTACTGCTCACAGTCAAAGTAAGCGCGTCCCAATCCTGACTTGTTATTTCTGAAGCTGACCACGTACCGCCCACTTGCGTTAATTTAAGATAACTACCGTCAGATAACTGCAAATACAAATCACCTGTTGTTGTATCTTTATAAACTACTGATAAATCCTGCTCAGGTACAGTCAAAACCAATTCAACATCTATAGAAACAGCCTCAGATTCTCCCGTTGCGGTCAGTCCTTTTACTAAAACACTGTGATTACCCGCCCCCAAAGCCGCAAAATCATATAACCAAGGCGCTACACCGTCTACATCAGATAGCCAAGGCCCTCCATCGGCACTGAATTGCACATCTTGTGTAATTGATTCATCTGATACCGTTGCGTAAACAATAAAATCACCTACGGTTTCCTGACTGTTATTTAATGGATAACTGATGTTAACCGTGAAAGGTGTACCACCCCCTCCTGATGTGTCCTCAAACGGTGTTAAGGTGAAAAATTCACTCGTTATATAATAAGGGGTTCCAGAACCGCCAGAGTAACAGGCCGTCACACCATAACAACTTCTGATATAAAATTCGTCACCAGAAGTATCACTATAACTGAAGGAATTTAAGCTTAACGGGAATTTTACAGACTGATGAGGACCACTGTTAGTCTTTCTGATAAATTGGGTATAAGTCGCATAATCAGACCCGCTCCAAGTTATGGTATACGTGTCACCATCTTGTGTAATACTATTTATTAAAGGTGCTTCAGGATACACATCAAACGACGTTGTACTCGACGCTGTTTTACCATAGGCATCATAAGCATCAACTTTCAAGGTATAACTACCTATATTTTGCGGATTTGTTGTGAAATTTGCAGCATAGTCCCACGAATAAGGGGCACTGGTATCTTTTCCACCCCCAAAATTCTGCCCCTTCGGACCCGTGAGACTAAAGCTCACACTTTCAATACCACCATCATCAGAGGCGAGGGCTGACGCTACTACTGTAGATCCCAGAGCTATAGAGGCATCATCAGCAGGACTAACTTGATGAATTTTAGGCACTGTGCCACCAGTATCATCTGTGCGAAATGGATATATATAAGCTTCTGATCTCGTACTGGAAATTTTATATGATGAATGCTCAGATACGATATAAAACTTTATTTCCTGTGCTTCCTCACTAGGAAAAGAAATAGTATAAGTTCCACTTGAATAAGAAGTTGTGTATGTTGTCCCATTCATTACATAAGTAAACTGCACTGAATATTGATCAGCCAGTTCAACAGGAGCAAAACTAACAGTGAGTTGACGATCAGAACTTCTTGAGTATACATTCGTAATGACGGGCTTATCTAATCTTCGATATAAACTTCCATCAACCGTTTTCGCAAAACCAGCTACATCATTCTTATAAGGGGTAAAGCTAAAAGTAATTATACCATTAGCAGCATTATTGTCGGTTTGAATAGTAATAGATGTTTGACTGGCATCTATTTGTATTGGCGTTGGTGTTAAAGTGGTTCCATCTAATAGTTCTACACTGTAACTCAAAAGATAATGTTCAATACCATCATCTGCTTGCCAATTAAAAGTAAAATTACCGTCTTGACTTGTAGGCACATCATTCGCATTAAGATCATTGGTTAAACTAAATTCATTTAATTTAACTTCGACGGGAATAATGATCGTGATATCACCAACACTGATAGGCACCCATTGATTGAGTATTTCCTGCGCGAAAACAATTTTGGATGACACGAAAAAAAATAACAGGAAAATTAAGGATGAACGTAGGGTATTTTTCAAATTGACCAATTTTATTAACATATGTATTTCCATATAGGAGGTGTTTTTCTAAACAAAATATAAATAAATTTTTTTAAGTAAGATGTATAGTTATAACTCACTTAACAAGTATCCCTTTATAGTTCTAAGGTTACTCGCTTTACCAAAATTAAAATTTAAAATAAAGACATTCCATTATCCCAAGTTGGAACTTTAAATTAATAATTACAAAGTTTCTTCAATAATTATTGAAGTAGGAATAATTTCAACTAACACACTTTTAACTTATTCATTTCATAATTAAATGAATTTTATTATTGTCTTCAATAAATTAGTTACAATCAGACTTACGTTTCAGGAGTGTTACTACCACCCATGTATTATTCTTAAAGCATTCTAAATTATTTTCAATTTCAAAATTAAGCAAGCATCCTACATTTATAACATTAAAAAATAAAGAATATTTTCCCGTAGCTTGCTTCATTTATCAAAATAATGTCTTCACTAAAAAAATCGCCATAGTGTGGACTTATAATTAAAATGCTCAATGCAGTTCCGTCAGAATTTGCCACATTACGAATATAAACCTTAAAATTCAACAGCATTGCAAGTATAACTTGTGCTAGTTGTAGTGCTTCTTTCGAACGCTAAAAGTTAAAGAACTCAGATTGCACATTTCACCATTGCACACGCAAGGTTACTGGCTTAACCAACTTCATGAACTCTGATATATCCATGGGCACAATCTCCCTTGTCATCATACCCAATGTTTACGCTTTCTTTCATTGCGTAGGCTGCCAGCAATCTTGATAAAATCATTTGTCGTCTTTCAAAAGGCACAGTTTCTGAAATAACAAAAAAACCAACATTACATACTGGATGTTCAGTTGGCTGATTTTCTAAAGAGATGTATATAAAATCCCCATCGGTGTATGTACGTACCTGAGATAAAACCCCTTTAATATTAGCATTATACTGGGCGTTTACTGTTGCAGTAATAAAAGATAGGCAAGCAGCAATTATAAAAATAAATATTTTCATGGCTATTTTCCTTTTTCCTTTTTCCTTTAGATGAAATCCGGATAAAAATATAAATGAGAGAACTTATACCAATCGCACTAAATAAGTGATCATCTTCAAATGGTCTACATCACCACTAGCTGCGTTGCCTTCAATCACAATAGCCAGCTATTGCTCAATCAGGCGCCTTGCTATTGGCAATTTATCCTCATTGAATATTGACCACTTATTTAATGCGAATGGTATTAATATCTGTTCAGCGATACTATTTGTCGACCGCAAAATTTGAAAGACAATTAAATAAAGCGTCGGTAATGTAGTGGAATTGTTTTGGGATGTCTATAATTTTGCGGAAAACTTTAAACTATTAATAATTAGAGCGTACTAATGACATTTTTTTACAACTTTTGACCCTCTGTTAAATTCTCCGACATTTTACGACACAACAGTGAAAGAATTCGACAGTGATTACCCATATCCTAGTTTCAGTTTCTTACCTAATTATCAAAAACTGTAACAACGGAGTTTAACAAATGAAAAAAATTATTTTAGCATGCGCATTCACCAGCCTTTCCATTAGCGGTTTCGTTCAAGGAGAAGAATATCCACAGAACCCAATCCTTAGACCGTTAACCTTAACTGATGGTACGGTTCAAATTTCCGGTGCATATTCTTATGGAGAACAACACAATGGAGACAGCAAAAAAAATATAAATGCTAATATGTCTTACGGTTTAACCGATGACTTACAAATTGGCCTTGAAGGTTTAACTTATAGTTTATTTGAAAACAGTAACACAGGTTTAGAGTTTGCAATAAATGCCGGCTTGCGTGGTTTCCATGAAAGCGACGACGACCTTGTTGGTAACAGCTTAGGTTATGGCGTAAGTATTTTCGGTAAACAAATAATTAATAATAACTTAGCCATTACTTTTGGTACTGGATATACTTTTTGGAATGAAGAACATTTAGGCAATAAAACAGAAAATACTTACTCTGTTGGCGTAATGACTAATATAGCTAAAGACTTCACGCTTTCAGCTAATTATACCTTCAGAGACTTACACGACTTCCAGCAGGACCACGCGAATACTGTAGTTCTTGGATTAAATAATGCTTTAACAGCAAATTTAGATATTGGGTTAACACTTCAATATTCTGATTTCGAAGAACACAGAGGCGACATTGCTTTTCATGAAACACCTGAAACAACAGTGGGACTTTACGCAAGATGGCGCTTTTAACCCGTATTATTTAAATTTTAACAATAAGAAATTACAACTAACAAGCTGACAGTAAAGAGAAATTTAATGAAACAAGTTAATTTAATACTATTTATATTAATAGGATATGTGCTGTCTGCTTGCTCTACACTTAATAATCCGCAAGATAAGTTTCGCTACTTTTATCATGCGGCATCTTTCGATATAGCAAAAGTTAGTCACTATAACATTGCTCTTTTGGGCATTATTGACGAGACCAACAGCTTAACCGCCACTGAAAAAGAACAGTTTACCCATTCGGTTTACCAATCTTTTGTCAACGAAGTAGAAGACGATAATTTAATCACTACCGAAGACTTAGTTGCAGATATATCAATAGGAAATTATAAACAACTGGTTGCCGCTGCAAAAGTTAACGATATAAGCCACATGTCACAATTAATGACAGAGGCAAACACTCAAACTAGTCGCTATTTATTGATCGTTAGATTAACAGACAGTCGAGACCTTAATAAAGACAGTTATTTTGAGGATAATAGTTTTTTTTCCAGTAATTCATGTCGCACTTCAGGATGGGCAGTTGGTTTAACCATGACCATAATTGATACGCAAACAGCTACAGAGGTTTGGGGTGGACACTTAGACAAAAAAGATAAACAGCAACATTGTAACGATAATAATGACGATTACTATGATCATGATAAACGAGGTCATAATGATGATAAAGCCTTACTGGCCACATTACTTGTTATGTTCGCAGTAATTCTTATCGCTGAAGAAATTAATGCTAAGGAAGAATCTTCAATAACATCGGTAGGAAATGCGCAACTGTCGGTTTTTAAAGAAGCCGTACATGACTTCAGTGAACAATTACCCAGTTTTTATAGGTAATAATTAAGCTTATACCAAACCTGTTTATACCCAGCTGTTTATACCCAAACAACCTGAAAATACTGGGTTCTACATTTAATTAGGTCGTTGGGTATAAATATATTGTACAATATATTTATACAAGCAAGCGCTTATACAAACACTTTGTTGAAAGGAAATCAGCCAAATGACTGAACTATCATTACCCGGATCATCAATACCAGAATCAACACACGTATTTCTTGTTGAAGACGATGAATCTTTAGCCTCTTTAGTAAAAGATTACCTAACGCTACAAGACTTCAAGGTATCAATAGAAGGGCGTGGTGATTTGGCAGCAGCGCGCATTTTAACCGAAAAACCTGACATCGTTATTCTGGATATTATGTTACCCGGAAAAAATGGTTTAGATATCTGTCGTGAATTACGGGGTAGCAGTCAAATACCTATTATTATGCTTACCGCCCGCCATGACGACATTGACCAAATTGTAGGTCTTGAAGTAGGCGCCGACGATTATGTTGCTAAACCTGCACAACCTAGATTATTGCTCGCAAGAATAAATGCTTTATTACGTCGAACTCAAAATGAAGCTGAACCAAAAACGTCTGACAATGATACTCAACAATTAACCTTTGGTGCACTAACCATACATACAAAAAAACAAGAAGTAGTATGGCTTAATCAACTGGTTGAACTAACAACTAATGAGTTTGATCTCTTATCTTTACTCGCAGAAAATGCCGGTAATATTCTCTCACGAGATGATTTGTTAAATAAATTAAGAGGGTTTGGCTACGATGGCATTGACCGAACCGTTGATATGTTGATCTCTCGATTACGTAAAAAGTTCTCTGATGACTCAGCTAAACCAAAACGTATTAAAACCGTCTGGAAAAAAGGTTATTTATTCGTTGCCGATGCGTGGACTGAGAAAGCGCTAGAGAGCCCAACGGAACAATACTAAACCGAACCAAAACTAAAACTAAAACTGAACTGAACAGCAGTACAACATTCACAACAGAGCAGAACAGCAACGGATCAAAGCTAAATGAAAAACCTGTTTATACGATTATATTTAGTTTTAATTATTGCCTTCGTTGGCCTAGGTCTAAGCATTGATACCTATTTTGAACAAGTGTCTTCCACAAAGAATTTAACCTCTGATATAGAAATGCACAAAGGCACTTTTTTTCTGATCAACAAAGAACTAAAACGTTTACCAATTAATGAACGCGCCCAGTATTTATCTATCATCAGCCCCTCGTTCGGCTTTCCTGTTGAGCTTGAAGAACTGGGTTCGCTAATATTCTCCCCTGAACAATCTGATCATTTAAGTCAAGCAGGTATTGTTACCCGCTATAACGATAACAAAGGCAAGGCTTGGTTTTATCAAAAACTAGACGACAGCAGCCAGGTAATGGTTATCGGCCCAATTAACATTGAAGCGGATAGTTCCACTGATTTTTTAATTAATCTGGTATTTTTTGCTGGTTTAGCGTTTATTGTTTTCATTTGGGCCTGGCCATTATCTCAAGGTTTACTCAAACTCACTACTGCTGCAACGGCTTTCGGCAAGGGTGACTTTTCTATTCGTGCTTCAACAAAAACCTCTGCACCTTTGGTTGCGCTGGTAAACCGTTTCAACGCAATGGCAACCAGAATTCAACGCTTGATCAAATCACACCAAGAACTGTCACACGCAGTTTCTCATGAATTAAGAACACCAATTGCCAGAATTCGGTTCGCTATGGAAATGGTCAGAGAAGTTGACAACAAACCCGCACAATTAAAATATATGCAGATTATGGATGATAACATTGAAGAGTTAGATGGTTTAGTAGATGAATTGTTGACCTACGCCCGTTTTGATCGTGAAGAGCCTGACTTACAGCTGGAATCTCAAGATATTGTTACCGTTGCACATCATGTAATATCTAAATTCAAATTAACCCATAGCCACATAAATATAAGTTGTACAAACCCGCAGGATATCGCAATTACTTGTCGTTTTGACGACGACGCTATCGAACGGGCATTAGACAACTTAATTAGAAACGCCTGCAGATACGCCAAAAATGACATTCAATTAAGTATCAGAACAGAAAATCAAACAGTAATAATTTGGGTCGATGATGATGGCCCCGGCGTTCCAGCTGATGCATACCAACAATTATTTGATCCTTTTGTTCGTTTAGATAAAAGTCGAGATCGAAACTCTGGCGGCATTGGACTAGGTCTGGCCATGGTAAAACGTTTAATGGAACTTCACCAAGGCCAGGCTTCTGTTACCACCGCCGAACTTGGCGGTGCCCGGTTTGTTTTAAGCTGGCCAGTGTAATAGTAATTGTATTTATATTAAATAAGTGAACACTGTTCAGTCAGGTAAACAATGATCATTTCTTTTCCGCTAACCGTTACCGTGTATCTTTTATTAACCACTTTTTCAGATTCTTCATTTGGCGATGATATTTTTATTAAATGCTGAACAGGTAAAGTATAAGATTCGAACATTGAACTTTGTTCAAAAATGATCACCTCTGTTTCTCCAGATAAAGAATAAACAAAACACAAATCACAAGAGGGAATTTTAATAGATTCCCGTTCAATATAAGTTTCAACTTCCACCTGGTATTTATCGGCATTAACCATAATATTAAAATCTTTGATTGGTCCTGATTTCAAAGTTCCGATTGTTTTACAGCCGCCATCAAAAGTAGCAACACTTAACAATGCAGTTAACTCATCAGTACGTCGTTCATCATGATGTAACTCGATCCCCTCCCCTTCAAGCAGCACCAAATTACGAAGGTATCCTGAAAAATCAGAAAACGGGCCATTTTCAACAACACTGGCAATACTCAATCGCCAGTCAAAATCAAATAATGAACCGCCTTTGCTGATCGCTAGTTCTGTTGTAACACCTTGACCATTTTTCCAAGGTATTTCTTTAAACTGGTTCGGTGGAATAATTTTTATCAATTGAGCGCCTTATCTTTTAATTTTCAGTCTCGTTTACCTCTTGAAAAATAACTGCTAACTGAGCAATCCAAGCATTAAACTGAGGACATTTATCACGCATTTTAGTGATGCCAATATTCTTAGCTCCCGCAATACCTGTTGTGGTCTTGGGAAATTTATTATGTACTGACCAAGTATCAATAATTTCTTTATTTAATCACACCAGCCATTTTAAACAGAAAAACTACTTTTTCCCTTTTAAGAATGGATAGTCCGATCAAAATTTATTAAAAATGCATCTGTATTTTAGGCTCTGTTGTAGATAATTGTTGTCCCTTCAAATGGAATTAAACTCAACCCTTATATCTAGGACTCTGTGACTAATTCTCGTTAAAAAACCAATTTATCGCCTAACCCTTTAAAAATAGGGGATTCATCGAGGGACAACAGTATTATGGAACAGAGCGGTATTTTACGGTTCAAGTTGTAGCAATAAATACTCTATAGCTTTCTGCAACTGTGTATCCTCACCTTGTTTTATCGTGTCAATGCTCACTGGTACCAGAATGTCAGGTTGAATGCCAACACCACGCAATAAACTACCATCATGTTGTGTAACTTTCATACCAGTAAACACAACAGAAACTCCATCTTTTTTATTTCCACCCAATAAGTGAATAAAACTTGCATTACCGTTTATGCCGTAAGTAGGTTCACCAAGAATAGGAATATTGCACGTAACCCAGTGCATGCTCGTTTTAACTTATACTGTAACTTGATGATAGTACAATAACGGGTATATCCAGAAAAGGTTGTACAGGGGACCGCCATTGATTTATTTCTGTAGCGGGACTAGCGTATTGATTAGGGTAAACATACCTACGCTTATACATAGGTAAAGCTTTAATACGATGATCTATACCCATCACCATTCAAAATGCAGGTTTTGATTCGTTTAAAAAACATATTTACTGCGTTGCTGAATCTTAAATAAGAATAACTTATCCGGCGAATCAGCGTCTTGTAACTATGCTTTTTAATTCACCTCAAATTCCCGCATTTTGAAAGGTAACGGGTATACAAAGTGTGATAATAATCCTCTCCACCCTTCCCAATTGGGGTAATTCCTAAGATCTAAAATTACTGCCTTCGCATCTTTTAATTGCTCTACTGTAGCCTCAACATCCGATCCTTCAAGCAAAGCAAGATTAACATAATGAATACCATCATTCAGCTTGAGTAGTTTATCATTATTGGTAAATGCCGTAACTTATAAATTCCTCCCAAATGGTCTGATAAACACCTTCACTAGGATGATAATAGTGTTCTGCACTTGGTTCAATAATGCTAATATCGAGATTTGGCTGGCGTTTCAATAAACTGGCTGCCACAGCTTGCCCACCGGCACCACCTCCAACAATAACAATATCATGAGATGAAGTAATAGTTTGAGAGGGCTGACTTCCCACAATATCAATACCTTTTTCTAAAACAATTGCGTTTTCACCTTCCGCTGCAGCAGATCCTTCGAATTCGTTTTCCATTACATTTGTCCCTATTTCTATTCATTATAAATAGCCGTTTGATTATGAAAACAAACCGACCTGTCCGATGTGATTTAAAATGCAGGGTTATGCGAAAGAGTGCTAACAGCAAGAGGTAAATATTTAATACCAATTTCACTAACTGATTAAACTGGTATAAAGTGAGGTTACATTCCTAATAAAAGCAATAACTCCTTGATAATTAACTATAGTTAAAAAATATTTAATGCAAATTCTGAAATACAAGGTAAAATAATTCTTTATACGAATTGTATTATAAATAGTTGTTGTATTTTTAAACCTTGACTATCTTTTTCAAAGGACAAAAATACCAATATTCAAATTTGTCGTAATTTATAACCATGAATAAGGAGTATTTTGTTATGCGGCCTAAAGTGACTTCTTTCTTCGATGAAGCAACCTTTACCTTTAGTTATGTTGTTCAGGATCCTGAAACTAAAATTTGTGCGATCATCGACTCCGTCTTAAATTTTGATTATGCCTGTGGTAAAACTTCATGTACTGCTGCAGATGAAATTTTAAAATTTATTACCAATAATAATTTAAAAGTTGAATGGATACTTGAATCTCATGTACATGCAGATCATCTTTCAGCTGCTCCCTATCTGAAAAAACAAACAGGTGCTCGTATTGGAATAGGCTCCCACGTTAAAGAAATGCAAAAATCCTTTTGTAAAATTTTCAACAATAGCAGTATTGTGGACGGTGAAGGTCGACAATTTGATAAGTTATTTGATGATGAAGAACTGATCCGGTTGGGTAATATCCAAGGTAGGGCTATACACACTCCGGGGCATACACCCGCATGTATGACATATGTATTTGGCGATGCCACTTTTGTAGGTGATACCTTATTTATGCCAGATTCAGGAACAGCACGCTGCGATTTTCCCGGTGGTGATGCGGCTAAGTTGTACCACTCAATAAAAAAAATATTCACTCTGCCTGATAATACCAGAGTCTTTATTTGTCACGACTACAAAGCCCCCGGACGTGACGAATATGCATTTGAAACTACCGTAGCAGCCCAACGGGAAAACAATATTCACGTAGGTCGAAGTATCACTGAAGCCGAGTTTGTAAAAATGCGATCCGAACGCGACCGCACGTTAAAAATGCCTCAATTAATATTACCTGCTGTTCAGGTAAATATTCGCGCAGGTTATATGCCTCCCGCAGAAGAAAATGGTCTGACTTACTTAAAAATTCCGGTTAATTTATTTTAATGCCTGATGCTCTAAAGTAGATGCCATCCGTTAATGATATCTGGATGGCACCCGCTAGTGTGTTTTATGATCGACTAAAGTCTATTGGATAAATTTGTTACCGGCAATATTTCAACATCGTCATTAAAGTGCATTTTAATGTTTTCAATGGCAAATGTTCGATGATCTGCCCCCATAACCAGAATAATTCGACTTCCTTTATGTTGCTCTATATATTTATTAATGTTGTCACCAATTTTTCTATCTCGTTGCTTGTCCAATGGTAGTAATGCCATATAAGGAGTGTTTTTAAACCACTGTTCCTGAAGTTTATCAACGTCGCGACACATTCGACCATAACTACCGTCGTTTATAGTGATTGCTGTAGCAGATTTCACCATTTGATATTGAATTTCATTCAGTTTTATCAACTCTTCAGGCTTTTTATCCAAAAACGCCTGATCATTATTCATCAACCTTGATAACTGTTTACTTTTTAGGTTCTTCCAGTAGTCCTTAGGAATTTGTTTCCCTTCAATACTTTCACCAAACCAATCAAAGCCAAATGTTTTGTCTTTATAACGGAGGCTTAATTCAACCATTTCTTGTGGGTAGTTACTTGTTAAATAACGGGTGTTAGATTTTATATCTTCAGGCCGGATCTCAACACCTACAAAATCCGGAGCATAAGAGCCCACCAGAGAATACAAGGTTTCATAATTATAATTAGGGTGATTTTTATGTGCACCATGTAGAGCCGAAATAACGACTACTTGAGTTTTTGACAGTTCATCGCCTTTTACTGATGCAGATAAAACAGCGCATAATAGAACTACTAGCCAAAACATCAATATTGAATAATTTTTCATTGTTATCTATTTAAACTAAAAACATAATCATTGTTTTTATTATATACATTTATTCACTTTGTTCTAGTCTCGTATTATTCACCAGGTACAAAAGCAACAATACGTAATGGACCTCCACTGCCTCCTTTAATTTTCATCGGTAGGGCAAAAATGGTAAAACCTTTCAAGGGCAACTGATCAAGATCAGCAACGTTTTCGAAACCGGGAATATTGTTTTTAAACAAGAGCTGATGAGTCTTAAATAACTTAGACCCGCCGAAATCCATGCTGGGGGTATCTAATCCCACAGCCTTGATCTTTCTTTTTGATATCAGGAATTTTGCTGCGTCCGGATGAATTCCAGGAAATTTTAGTTTTTGTATCGCTTCCTGACCTCGCTCATCCGTTCCCATGTACGCTTTCTTATTTGGCCACAACTTACTTGAACCGGTATCAATAAGCAAAATACTATTTTTAGGGATAATTCCATTATTCTTTTCCCAATCTAAAATATCCTGAACAGAAAGCTGATAATTGCGATTTCTCTCCGCTTTTTCTGTAATTCGAATAACTACACCTGAGCCAATTAATTGTTCCAGTGGTATTTGATCTACCGTATTGCTGTTCTCTGAGAAATGAATAGGAGCATCTACGTGAGTACCTCCATGTTCTGATGTACTAAATTTATGGGCAGAGTAATAAAAACCAGCATTGGTAATACCATTAAAAACAGTGGTCTTTTTGAATGGTTCCGATGTTGGCCAGTAAATAGTTTCTTCTGAAAATTCGTGTGTTAAATCAATCCATCGACCCTTGGTAAAATTATCAGCCGCTGATACAAAAGAAATAGATAGCACTACTATAAATGACAAAAATAAAAATAATTTTTTCATAATGTTTATCCTGAGTTTATTTAAGAACAATCAAAGATAGTACTATTAATTAGTTCCATCATCTGCCGCTGTTTTATAAGCTTGTGCGAAGTTCTTGCTAGCCTTTGCCAGATTTCCTTTTTTCCCTATGCTTCATCCATAAGACCCAATAATATTTAATTTCCTAATGTAGAACTTCCTAATATATTAAAAACCGACACATAAAAATCGTCATCAACATCAACATCAACATCAACATCAACAACAACAGTATCATTTTTTTCCAGCTCAACGTCACTCCAGCCAGTGGTTGGATTTAACCATAATTCTTTACCACCAATCTTTACCTTAACCGGCATATTAAAACCAGCAACACTATTACCCCAACGTACAGTCAGCACTTTGTCTTTGATAAAATATTCCAACACCGGAATACGGGTATCACGTAAATACTGGTCAAAAATCTTCGATAAGTCTTTGCCTGACTGCTCAGTCATATATGATTCTATTTGCTTGGTATCAACCGTCTGGTGATAAAAGGTTTTATTCAACCCCCGTAAAATATTCCGCCATGTTTCATCGTTATCCACCACCTGACGAATTGTATGCAGCATATTGCCACCTTTGTTGTACATATCTGAAGAACCTTCACGGTGTACGCCATAAGTGCCAATAATTTTACTGTTGTTTTGAATACCAATTCTGTTGCCTCTGGCATATTCAAAACCAGCGTCTTTACCATAATGATATTCAACAAACAGACTTTCTGAATAATTAGTAAAGCTTTCGTGGATCCACATATCAGCAATATCTATACTGGTAATATTATTGGCAAACCATTCATGAGCTGATTCATGTACAATAATAAAATCGAATTTCAAGCCCCAGCCTGAGTGACTTCTGTCCCAGCCCAAATAACCATTTTTATAGCCATTACCATAAGTTACTGAACTTTGGTGTTCCATTCCCAAATAAGGCGCTTCAACTAATTTATAGCTATCCTGATAAAAAGGATAAGGACCAAACCAATGCTCGAACGCTGCCATTGTACGTTTTGCATCTTTAAACTGCTCTTTGGCCTTGGTTAAATTATCACGTAAAACATAATAATCCATATCCAACAAGCCTTGTTCACCCTGATATTGCTCACCAAAATGCACATAATCTCCAATATTTATATTCACCCCGTAATTATTAATAGGGTTGGTGACTTGCCAGTGATAAGTTTTAGTTTTTCGCTGAGGATGACTTTCAACGTTAATTAGCCGGCCATTGGAAACATCCATTAAATTTTCAGGAACTTCAACGCTGATCAACACACCATCATTAGGTTCGTCATATGCATGATCTTTATTTGGCCACCAAATACTTGCACCAACCCCCTGACAGGCAGATGCAATAAATGGCAAACCGTTCCCGTCTGTTTTCCAGGCAATGCCACCATCCCATGGAGGTTTTTCAGCAACTTGCGGTTGACCACCAAAATGCATGACTAATTGGTATTCTTCACCAATTTTTTGTTTGTTTTCTACATTAATAAAATAAGAATAACCATCTTTTTCAAAGGTTAAATTTTTATCATTTTGTACTACTTTTTCTAACACCATAGGAGCCTGCAATTCAATTTGCAAACGTTTTTGTTCAGCCAGCACTTTATATTTCATGGTATTGGTACCAGAAATTGTTTTACTGATTGGATCAACATTAATATTTAAGTGGTAATGAGTTAAATCCCACCAGTTTCGCTCTGGTGTTATTGATCCCCGTAAAATATCCTGGTGTGTGACTTTTTCCCCTTGTGGAAATAACTCAGCGGCAATTATTTTCTGGCTATAAGAGCTCAGAGCTAAAACCAAGAATGCGGCAATTAAACAGTTTTTCAAAAAGTAGTGTGTCATTAGATTAAGTTTCACAAAATAAACCAAAATAAACCAAAATAAGAAGGTAATAAATATTAGCAGTCATGAATACAAGATCCAAACGCAATGCCATGAATGACATTTATCAAGAGATAAACGAACAATTTCTTGCCAAAAGATAATTTTTCACGTTAGAATCCCTTCGCTTTAGTTCACACTAAACAAACACTTGTCGGAGTGCCAAAAAGGCTGAGATCGCGAAAGCGGGATCCGTAGAACCTGATTCAGACTAATATCTGCGAAGGGAACAAGAGAAAATTTTGGTTAGCTTTGCTTTTAACTTATTTTAAATAAAGCCTGAAAAAACCAATAATTTTTCCTCGTTACATTCTACCTTTTAGCTCCGCCTTATTTTTTATACCAACATTACTTGAAAACAGTAAGTTTAAAAACAAAAGGTGAGCAGACGTGAGTTCAAAAACCAGACGCGAGCGCCGTGAAGAAGCACAAGCTTTTTTACGCAATGTTTCAGATCAATCTTTTCCTAATTCTAAAAAAGTCTATGTGCAAGGTAAATTGCATGACATTAAAGTTGGCATGCGTGAAATCACATTGTCCGATACCCTAGTCGGCGGCTCTAAAAGTGAGCCAATTTACCAACCAAACAAACCCTTATGTGTTTACGATACTTCTGGATTTTATACCGATGAAACGGTTGAAATTGATGTACACAAAGGCATTCCACGTTTACGTGAAAGCTGGATTGAACAACGTAACGATGTTGAAGAACTAGATTCAGCCAGCTCTAACTTCAGTCAACAGCGTTTAGCTGATGAAGGTTTAGACCATATTCGTTTTGAACATTTACCGAAAGTACATAAAGCAAAACCAGGTAAAAACGTTACCCAAATGCATTACGCCCGCCAGGGTATTATTACTCCTGAAATGGAATATATCGCAATTCGTGAAAACATGAAACGCAAGGAAGTTACCGAAGAAATTTTAACTCAACAGCATACAGGTCAAAGTTTTGGTGCTAACTTACCAGAAGAAATTACGCCTGAATTTGTTCGGGATGAAGTAGCGCGTGGCCGGGCCATTATTCCGGTTAATATTAATCACCCGGAAGTTGAACCAATGATCATTGGCCGTAACTTTTTAATTAAAGTTAATTCAAATATTGGTAACTCTGCGGTCACCTCTTCAATTGAAGAAGAAGTTGAAAAATTAGTCTGGTCAACCAAATGGGGAGCCGATACGGTAATGGATTTATCGACTGGTCGTTATATCCATGAAACCCGTGAGTGGATCATCCGTAACTCACCTGTCCCTATTGGTACAGTTCCTATTTATCAGGCCCTGGAAAAAGTTAATGGTATTGCTGAAGATTTAACTTGGGAAATATTTCGAGATACTTTAATTGAACAAGCAGAGCAAGGTGTTGACTATTTTACTATTCACGCTGGCGTATTATTACGTTATGTGCCAATGACCGCAAAACGTTTAACAGGTATTGTTTCCCGTGGTGGCTCTATCATGGCGAAATGGTGTTTATCACATCATAAAGAAAACTTCCTCTACACGCATTTTGAAGACATTTGTGAAATATTGAAAGCTTATGATGTTTCATTCTCATTAGGTGATGGTTTACGTCCCGGTTCTATTGCTGATGCCAATGACGAAGCACAATTTGCAGAATTACACACCTTAGGTGAACTGACCAAAATAGCCTGGAAGCATGATGTACAAGTGATCATTGAAGGTCCGGGGCATGTACCACTTCATATGATAAAAGAAAATATGGAAGAGCAACTTGCGCATTGTGGCGAAGCGCCTTTTTATACTTTAGGACCATTAACGACTGACATTGCACCCGGTTACGATCATATAACCTCTGGCATAGGTGCGGCGAATATTGGTTGGTACGGCTGTGCCATGCTGTGTTATGTAACCCCTAAAGAGCATTTAGGATTACCGAATAAAGAAGATGTGAAAGAAGGTTTGATCACTTATAAAATTGCCGCTCATGCAGGCGATCTGGCTAAAGGTCATCTGGGAGCGCAAATTCGCGACAACGCGATGTCTAAAGCCCGCTTTGAATTTCGTTGGTATGATCAATTTAACATTGGTTTAGATCCAGAACGTGCCCGCGCTTTTCACGATGAGAGCTTGCCACAGGAATCAGGAAAAGTAGCTCATTTCTGCTCAATGTGCGGACCCAAATTCTGTTCAATGAAAATATCTCAAGATGTCAGGGATTATGCAGCAGAGCTGGAAAAAAATGGCGGAACCATTGAAATAAAATTGCTTGATGAAACGTTATCAGTTCCCGGAAATTTAACTGCTGAGCCACTAACCCCCGAACAATTGGGTGCAAAACAATTTCCTACAAAACAATCTCCTACAAAACAATCTCCTCCAAAACAATCTCCTCCAAAACAAGTAAGTGCCGAACAAGGCATGGCGATAAAATCGGCTGAGTTTAAAGCCACAGGTAGTGAAATCTACCATGTTGCTAAATAGCATTAGGGGATAACTTTAATGAATATCGCCATTGTTGGCGCCGGGCTACTTGGTCGTTTGATTGCTTTGTCGTTACACCGACAAGGTGATCAGATCACCTTGCTTGATAAAGATGATAAATCTGCCCGTAAAAGTGCAGCGTACGCGGCTGCGGGCTTATTAACGCCTTTAGGCGAGGCTATGACTTGTGAGCCGAATATTGTGGAAATGGGTTTTAAGTCATTACAATTATGGCCAAAATTATTGGCGAATTTGCGGGAATATACTTTTTTTCAGCAAACGGGCGCAATAATGCTCAGTCACGAACAAGACAAAGGGGATTATCTACGCTTCACCCGATACATAAATAATCATTACCCACAGCATCAAACTAAGACTTTAAACCGTCAGCAATTAGAGCAACTGGAACCAGAGATTGCCCGTTCATTTCACCAGGCCCTGTATTTACCCCAAGAAGGTCAAATTGATAATCGACGTTTACTTCTCGCTTTGCGCCATCAGATAGAAAATACGGATATTAACTGGTTGAGTGAATGTTATGTTGGTGGCATTGACTCTCTGCCGGACTCCCACACAAGTGTAGGTGGTCAATTACGTTATCAATTTATCAATAGACAAAATCAAACGGGTAAGATCCATCAACAAAACTTTGACTTGATCATTGATTGTCGTGGCAATGGTGCTAACCCCAAAAATGCTCAACAAGATGCTGCTCCATTAAAAGATCTACGCGCAGTACGCGGCGAGTTATTTCAATTATTCGCACCAGACGTACAAATAACTCGCCCTGTTCGATTAATGCATCCTCGTTATCAATTATATATTGCGCCTAAAAGCAAAGGTAATTATGTTGTTGGTGCAACCGAAATAGAAAGTGATGACAATAGCTCAATGACAGTACGCTCAGCGATGGAATTATTAAGCGCAGCTTATAGCGTACATCCGGGATTTGCTGAAGCCAATATCGTGGAGCATGTCAGCCAATGCAGACCAGCTTTCAGTGATAATCAGCCAAGAATTATGGTTAAACAACAAATGATCCAAGTAAATGGTTTATATCGACATGGTTTCTTGATTTCTCCGGTAGTGGTTGAACAAATCAATCAATTGATCGCAAATTTTAAAAAATCAAGCGGTAGTTTTGCAAATATTTCCAATGACCAGAAAGAATTTAGCTATTCATCCTGGTTACCGATTACCTTTGTAAAAGGCGATGCACCTGTCAAACATAAAAAAGTACCTGAACTACATTCTATTAAAGAAGAACACTGCTCATGAAAATTAAAATCAATGGTCAAACACTTGAACTAACCAGTAAATTGACCAGTGAACAAAGCAGTAAAAGAACAATTGAACACTCAAACGAAACACCAATTTATGTTGACGATGCTTTGACCAAATACTTTAACAACCAGCAACAAAGCACCTTTGCACTGGCGTTAAATGGTGATTTCATTGGCAGGGATGATTACTGTTCAACTCCCGTAAAAGCTAACGACAACATTGATATTTTATTTCCTATTCAGGGGGGCTAAGCAATGACATTAACAACAGGTTCTTTAAATATATACGGACAAAAGCTAAGTAGTCGCTTACTTATTGGCAGTGCCTTATATCCTTCTCCACAAGTAATGAAACAGGCTATTCTAGCAAGTGGTTCACAGGTGGTCACTTTATCTTTAAAACGCCAGAATCCTCAGGAAAACTCAGGCGCACAAATTTGGCAATACATTCAAGAAATAGTCACTCAGGTAAATGGTTTTTTATTACCTAATACTGCCGGCTGTAAAACCGCTAAAGAAGCCATTACTTTAGCAAAAATGAGTCGGGAAATTTTTAAAACGGATTGGATAAAACTGGAAGTCATTGGCGATGACTATAATTTACAGCCAGATCCCATTGAGCTACTCAATGCCACTGAACAACTGCTCAATGATGGCTTTAATGTACTACCCTACTGCACCGATGATTTAGTGTTATGCCAACGATTATATAATTTAGGCTGTCAGGTGATCATGCCCTGGGCGTCACCAATTGGCACAGGTAAGGGGTTAATGAATCCTTATAATTTAGAAACCATTCGACTTCGTTTACCCCATGCAACACTGATTTTAGATGCTGGCATTGGCAAACCTTCAGACGCCTGCCTGGCGATGGAAATGGGCTACGACGGCATTTTGCTTAACAGCGCCATAGCTTTGGCTGATGATCCGGTAACTATGGCAAAAGCTTTTGCTGGTGCATTAGTGGCAGGTGAACAAGGTTATATTGCAGGGGTAATGCAGGAAAGACAAACGGCTCACCCTAGCACCCCCACTTTAGATACGCCGTTTTGGCATCAAAGCTAGCCTAAATGAACTTGCAAAATGAGAGTCACATGATCTTAAAATCTAAACCTATAATCTGGACAATATCAGGCGCTGATTGCTCTGGTGGAGCGGGTATAGCGGCTGATATTAAAACAGGCCACAGCTTAAACGTTGAAGTTTGTCATTTGATCACAGCTAATACAGTACAAAACTCTCAGCAACTAATCTCCGTTAACGCTGTTGCTACTGATATTTTACAACAGCAAGTTGATGCTTTAATTATCGACAAAAAACCAGCGGTCATCAAAATAGGGTTGCTGGCAAATAAAGAACAAGTTTTTTGGTTAGCTGAGACTTTACTCACATTAAAGCAACAACTTAAACAACAGGCTACCTACTTGAAAATTGTCTACGATCCTGTTGGTCAGGCTAGTGTAGGTGGCAGTTTATCAACTTTATCAACCGCCGACCTAAAACCTTTACTGCCCTTAATCGATATTATCACTCCTAATTTAGCCGAAGCAAAAGCACTGGCCGAGGTTACAAAAGTAGCGATAAATGAACCTTGTGATGCAAAAGCATTAGCTCAAGCGATTCATGAGCTAGGGCCTAATACTGTTATTGTAAAAGGTGGCCATACAGAACTAGAAAATAATCAAGATAGTCAGTCAAACAATTGTATTGATTACTGCCTACACCTATTACCACGGAAATTATCAAACCAGGCGATTGATTTTATTGAATATCAATTAAGTACAGCGCGCATTGATACCCGTTATAGTCATGGTGGTGGTTGTAGCTTCGCCAGCGCTATATCCTCATTTTTAGCCCACGGTTATTTAATTCGTGATGCTTTCACCCTAAGCAAAGCCTTTATTAATCAAGGTTTAGCTGTTCATCAATCAGAAACCGATTATTACGGTGCTTTTACTCAATTAGGTTGGCCTGAACGCCCAGAATGCTTTCCTCAAATCTGTGATGAATTCAGTCAGGCACAAAAATTATTAGCTCCTTTCAACACACTAAACCTGGCTGAACAAACAAAACTTGGCTTGTACGTGGTAGTTGATTCGATTGACTGGTTAAAAAAATTATTACCGCTTAATTTAAATATTATTCAATTACGCTTAAAGAATATTCCATCAGACGAATTGGAAGCGTTAATAATTCAAGCTGTTCAACTGAGTAAAAATTATCAGAGCAGATTATTTATTAATGACTATTGGCAATTAGCAATTAAACATGGCGCCTATGGCGTTCATATTGGTCAGGAAGATATTCAAGCAGCCGATCTCAATGCCATTAACCAGGCAGGTTTGCGACTGGGCATTAGTACCCACGGTTGTTATGAATTTTTACTGGCACAACAATTACGTCCGTCGTATTTAGCCATTGGTGCCATATTCCCTACCAAAACTAAAGATATGACAGGACAAATTCAAGGGCTTGAAAATCTTTCACAATTGTTAAAATTAGCCACCGATATTCCTATCGTCGCCATTGGGGGGATTTCCTTACAACGTGCTGCACAAGTATGGAAAACGGGTGTTGATAGTATTGCAGTTGTTACGGCAATTACTGAAGCTGATAATCCTGAACAGGCCGTGGCTGATTTTCAGGACATAATTAGAACTGTCTGTTAATTGGTATAATTTGTTTGTTTAGATATAACTTCATGTTTCTAAAGTAATAAGGTTGTGGGATATTAAAGGGCATTAAAGATAGGAAGCATACATTCCCGATACGTCCCTCAATAAGCATTAGATTTAAAACTAACGCAGCAAATTTGAGTAATACAGAAAAACTAATGGAACTGGTTCATAAGTATCCAAGCCAGCAAAAAATTCAAATACACCGCACGTTATCTTTTAGCGCCTCTGGTGTATGTTTATTGATTTTATTAGCCATAATAGACGCTGGCCTTGAGTCAAAATCAATATCGATATCTATGCAGGGTGCGGCATTCGCAATACCTGTCTGGTTATTTATTGGAAGCATACTTGAGTACTTCATCTTTATTGGTCCCAAAAGTTACCAATATTACCAAAGTGATAAATTCAAAAGATTTTTTGGGTTATGTTTCACAATTGGCGGCATAAGTTTGCTAACAACCATCGGCGGATTACTTATCCACATGGAAAACTACTTAATATGGTTCTTTGTAGCAGGAACAGTCATGGGGTGGATAATGATATCACTTTTCGTGGTTGGTCTGAGCAATGCTATTTTCGACTCGGAATCCAAAGAGGCTAAAGCCCAACAAGAGACTGTTTAGTGCTCGATATTTTAGATCAAAATAAATAAACTGCTCCCTGTTTTATATTGTTAACTATATAAAATTAAAAAATTTAGGATAACAATTGAAATGTATAAGCGTTTATTAACAATCTCTATAGTGACCGCGATATTAACCTGTACCTCAAGTGAGGCATTCTCAGGAGTATCTATGTCAGATAAAATAAATTGATGTGATGCCTTATACTATCAGCGTAAATGAGCAAAGGAGAAATATCTCTGTAAAGTCAAACGCAATAACAATTATCGCTAAGAAAGGAACGGATCTATTTACCAATATTACTGGCGATAAAAGTGCAGACAACTCGCCACGGGTATTGTTTGAGCCTAAAGGTGATTTCATTATTTCAGCGAAAGTATCGACTAAATTTAATGCTGCTTATGATGGCGGAGCGTTGATGGTTTATGCCTATGGTCAGCAATGGAAAAATTGTTATTTGATCGTTTTAAATCAGGTGAAAATGGTAATGCTACTACTGTTAGCAAAATGAAAGGTGATGATGCAGACCAAGGTACTCGTGAAACAAGCTCCCAATATTTAAAAATTGCCCGTCATGATACTTCATATGTGTTTTACACCTCTAATGATGGTCATGAGTGGAACTTTGAAAGGCACTTCAGTCTTAATACAGATGTCGGCGTTCAAATCGGTTTTACCGCGCAGTCTCCTTTAGCTGAGTCACTTGAGGTCACTTTCTCTGACATCAGCTATAAGGGTGAACGTTTCAAAAATTACTGACAAGGCGAATAAATTACTAATGGGTGAACAAATCAAATATATTACCTAACGTGCTGGTTTAACCTCGATAAAACTCAGTGTAAGAGCAGTTATCGCAAGTTACCGCTGTAAATTTACGATTTTTCATATCAAATATTTTTGATAGACCACTACCTGTAGTAGCAATCGTATCGGTATCATAATCTCTGCAATCACATTTAGGACACTTCCAATTGTTTGACATAAATATTTCTTATTTAATATTTGAGTTGACGAAAAAAACAAATGCTCTAATTATGCTAGTTGGTATTAGTTGATCTTGCATCCAGCCCTTGGTTTATTTTATGTTGCATATATATAACGTGAAGAAAGGAGGTAAGTATTGAATTTAACCAGAGCTTATCGCCCTTTTTAGTACATGTAAGACTATTAATGTGATTTCGAACCATAATGATCCATGAAATATCGAAAATAGAAGAAACAATATGGATCCAGATTGAAGCTCTGAGTATTTCTGGATCATGAAAATTCACCAACGCAACGATTAAACTTGCAAAAGATATTGCAAATAAACTTATCGTTAACATGATGAATATTTTTGAAATTTTAAGATCAGATTTATTGTTGATTTGAAGACTGAATTTATACAGCACGTATATAAGGTAAATGCCTAAAGTTAAAACACACAATATTAATGTTTTTATCACCGAGTCTTTCTCGAAAATATCTTCAATTCCCTTTGCCACTTTTCAACTCCACATTAAACTATTGCGCTCAACTTGATAAGAAATCATGTTATCACCGTTAAAAAACTATGTAAATTAATCAAATTGACGGGTTTAACTACGAATGACCAACAACAGATCCGCAACGGATCAACAAAACCGATATTATACCGTAATATGACCTTCCAAATATTGAACAGCTTTACCTGAAATATAAACTCTGTCGCCCTCAACACGGCAGTGCAAAACGCCGCCACGTGTAGATGCCTGAAAAGCGTTCAACTCTGTCTTACCCAGTTTTTCTGACCAATAGGGAGCTAAACCTGTATGTATTGAACCGGTAGCAGGATCTTCATCGCCACCATTAGCTGGCCAGAAATACCTTGAAACGAAATCATACTCTTCTGATTTTGCCGTAACAACAACATCGTAAGGAGTAAGTTTTTTTAAAAACTCCTTATATTGAACTACAGAAAGTACATCTTTTTCACTTGAGTACACAACAAAATATGCTTGCCTGTTCATCAGCACTTCAGCGGGTGCTATAGATAACCCTTTCAATAAATCTGAAGGAATATCAGTAACAGGCTCAGGCGCTTGATTAGGAAAGCTCATTTGAATATAACCGTTATCTTTTTTAGTTACCGACAACTTTCCTACCGCTTCAGCAAAAAATGTAATGTTTGAAAAATCTGGGTTATCTGAAAAAAGAACAAACGCCGATGCTAAAGTAGCATGACCGCAGAAATCAATTTCGGTAATAGGTGAAAACCAACGAATTTCAAAATCTTGAGTGCCGATTTTTTTAACATAGGCCGTTTCAGAAAGATTATTTTCAATAGCAATTGACTGCATAAGATCATCTGTAAGCCAGTCTTGTATGATGATCACAGCAGCAGAATTACCTTTAAAAATTACGTCGGTAAATGTATCAATAATATTTATTTTTAACTTCACTATAGAATGTCTCAGTCGTTATTAATGCTTAGCGATTAGTGCTTGGTTACTAACTCATTTGATGAGCCGATAATTCCAAGTAGATTGGGTATATAACCACTATTGTCTACCATTGTTACGATTTCAACTAAAAAATCCAGATTATCCTCTAACCCTTCTTTAATTTATCCTGTAACCAGTGGTCTAATGCTATTTTACCCGGACCAAAAAATACCACTTGTGCCAGTAATATACCCCAGATAACATGCGAGTATAAAGCTGCCGGTGCAATTTCTTCCAAACTGATCACTGCAACAATATTCACTATTGTTAATCCCAAAGCGCCAAAACGACTCGCAAGACCTAACACGAGTAATACAGGTAAAATCAATTCGCCTGCGGTGCCTAAATATGCCGCTAGTTCAAATGGGAAAAGCGGAACATTGTATTCTTCTTCAAATAAAAACAAAGTTGAATCCCAATCTCTCAACTTGGTCAGTCCTGCGGCATAAAATACCCAGGCAACGTAGAATCTTGCACCTAACAATACCAGTGGTTGCAGGTGATCTAACAATGACGTTGTTCGATAATATGGTTTTACAATACGTTGACTGAATGTTGACATTTTTGTGTTCCTTTTCTCATTATTTTGATACTAAAACGATGCTTTAATGATCGCCTGTTTAAATGCCAATTTATTTATGACCTGTTTTTACATGCTCTTTTTCATTAAAAAAGTGAACCAGGTTATTTTCAATAGCTTTACCTAACCACTGTGCAAAATCAAAACGACTTTCAGACATTTCGTCTAATGCCTTCCCTACCGTTTCGCCTCGTAACAGTAACGTTAACCAAGTAAATTCTTCGGCCTCAAGATCCATCAATTGAGCTTTGAATTCAGTTCTGTAAACTAAAACATATTGCTTAAAATTCGGTTGAAACAGTTTTTGTTCTGCTATTTCAAGTTGTTGTTTAGCTAACACTCCTTCTTCATCATTTATTTGATGATGAGCTTGTCTAAACTCAATAACGGGATAGTCAGAGCTCATTAAATAACAACTTTCACTAAGTACCAGCTGTAGATTATCTAATTCAGTGTTACTCAGTAATTGAATACTTTCTTGATCAAGCTGGGTATCTTTCGCACGCTGACTTTGATGGATAATAAAATCTAACCTGGCAATATCGGCTACAAAAGGATATTCCTCCAACGCAGGCATACTTGCCAGAGAATCAGCAAAATCTTCGCCCCACAGTCCCCAGTCGCCTTCACATGGTGGTGAAGATTGTAATAGTTCACCACAAGCATAATTAAAAAGCGTCTCACCAATAAGCTCGAACACGGTAGGAAAACTAATAGCTAATACCTGCTGTGCTGTTGCGCGTAAGTTTCGGCGATAAATTTCCATACCGCGTTGATCAAACAATGTACTTTGACCATCTTGACTAAATATTTCTGCAATCAAAGTCTGTTGCTGTTGATTAACCTGGGCAAATGCCGCTTTAAGTTTAGGATCAAGCTTCATCGGCCAACTCCAGGTTGTTAAAAACATTGCTGGCAACTTGTCGCGCTTTATCAGCTTGGTCTAACAGTGTTTGCCAACTTGGCAGCTCGTTATCCCATTCAATTAATGTTGGCACTTTACCAAATCGTTCCAGTGCTTTTTGATATAAAAACCAACCGTCGTCAGACACTGGTTTACTATGATCATCAATAACCAACTGCCCTGCTGCCACTTGGGTGTATCCTGCTAAATGAATCTCACCAACCAAGTTCGCAGGAATTTGGGCTAACCATTGCAAAGCGTACTCAACAGGATCAGCTGCATTTATATTTCTGGCGGTAACTAATATATTATTCAAATCGATAAGCAGTTTACAGCCACTCAGCTCGGTAAGACCAACCAAAAACTCGGTTTCCAACATACTGTTGTCTGGAAACTTAATATAAGCCGAAAGGTTTTCAACCAATATCGAACGACCTAACGCCTGCTGCACTCGGTTAAGGTTATTAGCCAAAACCAACAAAGATTGTTCATTGTAAGCTAATGGTAATAAATCACCTGCATGCACTTGTTGCCCGCTTAGCTGGCTCCAGGTAAAACATGCATGATCTGACATTAAAAAAGGATTGCTACGTTTCGCAAGTGCCTTCAACTTATCAAGGTATTGACTAGGAACTCCTTGTGCCGAACCTAATCCCATGGCAGTAGAATGTAAACTTATCTCATACTTTTGTGTTATTTGTTCCAGTACAGCTTTACTGGCTCCGCCTTGAGCAAAAAAATTTTCGGAATGTACCTCAACAAAATCAATCGTTGAGGAACTGGTTAGCGCTTCTGAAAAGTGTTGATGACGTAAACCAACACCAATAGGCACATTGGCATATACTTCAAGTTTATTCATTTGCGCTAACTGTTCCATGACAACTCCAATAAATTAGAACCTATACTACAATCACTAAGACTTAGATGCTTCAAAGCGTTTTTTAGCTGCTGCTTTTAACATTCCACCTAAATCTTCACAGGTACCTTTAGCAACTAATTTCCACTCACCCTGATCTTTATCAACTTCCGATTGACCTGCACATGAATGAGTACCAGCCAAGTTAGCACAGTCGTTTTGACCAACAGCTGCAACGCCGTAACATTTTTCTTTACCACCAGCATGAGCCGGAGCCGCAACACTTGTAGCGATAACAACAGCCAATGCTGCACTTGCGATTAATTTTTTATTTTCCATGATGTTATTCCTTGTCTATTTAAAATTTAAAACATTAAACTGATCAGTTCAGCTGGTAAAGTTGACCTCGCTAACCCAAATTTTATTTCATCTTTAACTTGCACTAAATCTAAAATAACTTTTTATTGTGCAAAAAGTACAGCTGTTGAAACACCTTGAATGCCATACCAGTTGCGGTTTGCCGTTGCTAAATGACCTTCTACATCAGACAGCCATTTTTTTTGCACTGCTTTGTTTAAATTTAGGTACAACTTACCTTCAACTACACGCCATGCCATAGGATCGATATCTAACTTTTTATTTAAAGCAACACCCATCGCACAAAATCCACCAAACTGTGGAGCATATTTTTCAGGGTTATGACTAAAAGCATCACGATTGCTTTCTGTACTAAATTGATAAATGACACTGTCATGGGTAGCAGTAAAACGATGGCTGCCTTTAACGGGTTTATGTTGAGTAAAATATGCAACTGGATCATAACCATGAATGGCTAGATCATTTTCACCGGAATTTACGTCTATATTGCCGGCAAAACTTAAACTACTTAATAACAATGTTGCTGCTATTGTAAATGACTTGATTATCATTGATATTTTCATATTAATTCCTTAACTCTCTGTGTTATAAATACTAGTTGTGTTTATGGGTTATGTTTTCAGCTTGAAGTCGAAACCGATTGTTTGCTATCGATTTTATTAAAACCGATTATTTTAATAAAAATAGTTTAATTCGGCTTTAAAGACGACTTCGAATCTAAGTGTTACTTTATCGGAATAAAAACTGGCTACGGCACCTGTTCGTCTGTAACTTGAAACCAATCGTCTTTAAATGGCTAAATTTTTAATAAAAAAGCTTTAATGGGGAAGTTTTGGATAATTTGAATGAAATACTTGATAACTTATCTTTTAGCGCGGATATGTTTTTCAGTGGAAATATGTGCGGAATTCAAACGCTAGGCGGGGCCGATACCAATAAAGGCCATTTACATCTGTTAAAATCAGGTGTGCTTACCTTAGTGTGTGAAGATGGTCTTAAAGTCGTACTCGATAAGCCCTCCGTGCTTTTTATGCCCGGCCCCAGCAAACACCAAATCGTTGTCAGTGAATCTAATGAAGCAGAGCTTGTTTGCGTTGATATTGAATTTTTCGCGGGCAGTGGCGCACCACTTATTAATACTTTACCTAAACTCATCCACTTTGATATATCTCAAAACAATGATATTGGAAAAACAGCAAATTGGCTTTTTAATGAAGCAACAAATAAACAGTCTGGCAGTCATGTAATAATTGACAGATTGTGTGATATTTTCCTGGTGCAAATTTTACGGCACGTACTTGAAGAAGGACTTGTTATTCAAGGTATGCTTGCCGCCTTATCACACCCCCGCCTTGCGGGTTTAATGACAGAACTGCACAAGCAGCCTGATGTTCAGTGGTCAGTAGAGTCTATGGCTGAAAAAACAAATATGTCCAGAGCAAAATTCGCTGCATTATTTAAAGCAACGGTGGGGCAAGCTCCCAATGATTATTTAACTGATTTACGCGTTGCTGTCGCACAAGGCTTACTAAAAAAAGATAAATCAGTCGGTTACATTGCTAATAAAGTAGGTTATGAACATGGCTCAGCGTTAGCGAGAGTTTTCAGGAAGAAAACAGGCTTTTCCCCAAAAGAATGGCTTTTACAATTTAAAAAGTAACCTTCTTTTATTGTGATACATTGTTGTTCTTACTCTGACTCTAAATAAAGGGTCTTAGTATGGCTTTTAACTGGCACCGAATGCTAACTTTTATTCCCTAAAATAAAAACAACATACGGTACACAATAGGTTAGGATTGCTGGCACTATTCGTAACTGAGCATGACCAAATAACGCATCAAATTGGTTTGTCATTAATAAAATTGTGCCGACCACCAAGGCAACAAGGCTAGCTTTTTTGGTCATGATCTTTATTTCCTTTTAAATAAATCAATTATACGACGACTAATACCACTCCTAATAATGCCAATAAGAATAATACCAATTAGCATAAATCAGGCGCATTGCAGATATTTTATGATGTCGTCAGATTCATAAAGCCACTCACTTTCACCGTTTACATTATCAATACGTAAACAGGGTACTTGAGCCTTGCCTCCATTTTTGATCAACTCAGTTCTATACTCGGGTTGTAATTGAATATTTCTCAATTCAATATTTTTAGCCTGACCTAACTCATTTATTGATTGTCGAGTAAAGGCACAATACGGGCAGCTGTCGTAATAATACAAAGCGAACTTTTTGGGTTTATTGATTAGTGTTGTCATAATATAAAGTTCCTGTTGCTTAATACCAATCACTTATTTAGTGCGATTGGTATAAGCTAACCTTCCGTTCACTTTCATCTATAGCTATTTCATTGATACTGGCATCTCTGGTATGCATTAAGCCTTCTTCATCAAATTGCCAATGTTCATTGCCATAAGCTCTAAACCATTGACCACTGTCATCGTGGTATTCGTATTGAAAATGAACAGCAATTCGGTTATCAGAAAAAGTAAATAGTTCTTTTTTCAACTTATAATCAAGTTCTCGCTCCCATTTTCTGGTTAATAGTTGAGCAATGTTTTCACGGCCTTTTACAAATTCACCTCGATTTCTCCATTGAGAATCTTCGGTATAGGCAAGAGCAACCTTTTCAGGATTTTTATCATTCCATAAATCCTCGGCTCTCTGAACTTTCAACTTTGCAGTTTCTAGCGTAAATGGTGGTTTAATTTGCTTTGTCATTAGTAATCTCCAGCAGTTATTTTGAAACAGTTTTTATGAAACGGATAATTTAAAACAGTTAATTTAAAACAGTTAATTTAAAACAGTTAATTTAAAAAGTTATGTTAAACAATCAGTAAAATGTAAACCGATCTGTATACCTTGAATTAAAAGATAGACAAGTCTGTCTACCTTGTCAAGATTTTTAAAACATTACCCAAAACGTTAATCAATGTAGTAACATGTTTTCACCTTATATTTATAGGTAATAAGGGCGAGTTTTGGACGGATTTAATTAATCATGTTATGGTATACCAATCTGTATACTATAAATAAAAGGTCAACAAATTGCCCGCCCTGTCAAAAAGAGATCAAATCGTTTCCAAAGCACTGGAGTTGTTTTACCAGCATGGCTTTAATGCCACTGGTATTGATAAAATTATTTCTGAAGCGGGGGTTTCTAAAAAGACCTTATACAATCATTTTAAATCAAAAGATGAATTGATATTAGCGACATTACGTAAACGAGATGAGCTGTTTCGAAATAATATAATGAGAGAAACAGAAAAGTTGGGGACTACAGCAAAAGAGAGATTGTTAACTATTTTTGATGCGCATGACACCTGGTTTAATAGTAAAAAATTCTCTGGGTGTATGTTTATTAATGCCTCTGCAGAATTTTCAGAACAGCAAAATCCTATTCATATGCTTTGCACTGAGCATAAGCGACTCATTCGCAATTATCTTAAAGAATTAGCTGAACAAGCCAATGTGCTTGATCCTGATTTACTGGCACAACAACTTAATCTGTTACTTGAAGGTGCCATTGTTGAAGCTCATGTCAGTAGCAATAAACAAGGAGCTAAATTAGCGAAATCTATAGCCATTACGCTGGTAAGTAATGCGATGAATGAAGCTCATTAGTGCTTGTCCTGAAACGGGGTCGTAGCTGACTGAAACATATACTATTAACTTTTTTAGGTCGCGGTATTATCACAATGACAATCATTTGATTTTTTTGTTAGATTAATTAACCTTTGCCTAAATTCAACAATCAAATTACAAGGGCAAATTTAAATCAATAAGGATGAAAATGATAAAAACACAATCAACATTAACATTTCGGATACTTTTTACTTTTACACTTATATTTCTACTATGTTCAAACAGTGTAATTGCACAAGACAAAAAATCTCAAATCGAAAGCCTGGTACAGAAATACTATGATTACGGAAAGTTTTCCGGCTCGATATTAGTTTCAGACAATGCAAAGGTCATATTTAAAAAGGGTTATGGCTTAGCCAACATGGAAAGGAAAGCCAATAATTTCAAATAGAGCCAGTGGATATAGTAAATCATTGGAAGGATATGTAAATGCAAATTATTTAGACATGTCATTACCTTACGCCGCCGGCTCAATCTACTCTACCGTTGAAGATTTATATTTGTGGGATCAAGCACTTTATACCGACAAACTACTTAATAAGAAAAACAAAGCATTAATGTTTACACCATTTTTATCAAACTATGCTTACGGTTGGAGAGTAACGGATATTGAATTAAATGATCCGACAAATAAAATTAAAGCACTCGGTCATGGTGGAGTTATTAATGGGTTTAAGGCACTGATCACTCGATTAACCCAAGACAGACACATGATAGTACAACTTAATAATACAGGGGGAGCTGCACTTAATGAAATGCGTAACGCCATCACTAAAATTTTATATGGGGAAACGTTTGATCCGCCCAAGAAATCTATTGTTAATGTTTTATATGACACCATGACAGAAAAAGATATTAGCGCTGCTATTTCGCTTTATCATCATTTGAAAGAATCAAAACCTAATGAATATATATTTGGAGAAAGACAGCTAAATACCTTTGGTTACCAGTTACTGGAATTAAACAAGATTGCTGAAGCCATTGAAATTATGAAATTGAATACATTGGAACATCCTGAATCAAGCAATGCTTTCGACAGTTTGGGTGAGGTTTATCTGGCCAACAACCAAAAAACACTCTCACTGAAAAGCTATAAAAAATCATTACAATTAGATCCAAACAATACCAACGCCGTTGAGATTATCAAAAAGTTAGAATCTGAACAATCTGACTAATATCGAATCCAGCTAATTTAACAAACCAGACAAAGATTCCAGAGCTGAATTAAGAGTATATAATGGCTTATCACAACATGCACTATTACCTGAATTTCAGGATGAAATTGATATTTTCCTGACGGGTGTGAATGGAAACAAAAAAATATCATCTGTAGCCAAAGGCCAATTCAGCAATACTGTCGAATTTTCTTTTGGCGATTATTCATTAAACATTACCCCTACTGATAACGAAACCCAATTTGCTAAAAATCATTTTGTAAGTTTAGCCGCTAACAGTGATAAAACCGTTTTTCTATACCTTAGCGAGGAGGAGGAGGAAGATGACGATAATTCTAATACTGAAGAAGAAATTTCTCTTTATGTTAATACTTTATCAGTGAAAAACAGTCATAGAATCAGTCTATTTGATCATCAAATAAATGTGATCAATTTAGTTGACGATTTTTCTATACTCGATATCTATTTTGTCAGAAGTAGTGAAACAGTTTCGAGTGCCGATTACCACTTGAAAAGTACCCGGGCAAATTATCAATTTGCCCAATAACAGCTACGACGTTAGTATTTTGGTTAAGGAAAATGTAAGTGAATTATTGCTAGCTTTTGATCAACTTAGCCTTTCATCTGACAGTCGCGATTTATTTATGCTGATTGAAGAAGGTGAACAAAGTAATTCCGGATATAAAGTTAAATTTATCCTTCAAAATGAAGACTAATACCCATTATTCAAGTTAATCTGTCTTACAGGATAAAGCATCTGCCAATAGGTGCTTTTTAAAATGGGAAGAAAAGTTATGCTATTTATGAAATTAGGGAAATACATTACATCGTTCTGCTTATATATTATATTCTCCACAGCGGTTCTGGCAAATGACAAAACGGTCAAAGAGTTAGATGCCGCTTGGGCAAATTTAGCCAGTACAGTAGCCAATGGTGATTTTGAAGGTTATATACCCGTGGTCATTCAAGATGCGGGAATTTGAGGTGAATTTGAAAGTTTATCTAAAAGGCGCTTGATTGA
>JABSOI010000057.1 GCA_013216015.1 Alteromonadaceae bacterium
AAAACGGTTACATTTCCATCAATATCGACTGGTTAGCTTAAATCTTCGTTTTGAATTAATGGCTACAGCCCATATATCACAGGGTTGTGGCTTTTCCGTTCGGGCACTAACTAAGCTAATTAGATTTGCAGTGATCAAAGGGGTTGATCAAAGGTCAGAGTAATTGATAAATCAAATCGGCCCCATATATAATGATTTATCAATCCTTTTCTATATTTTCGATTTTATATCACCCTTCTTTTTCGGTGATGAAAGCATTATTTATACAACCAAGTACTCTGACCCCCTTTGATCCACAATAATTGACAAGAATAAAATTATTTAAAGCTGAAATTCAATGTAAATTCTATTGTTAGAGAAATCAAAGGGAATGTTTTTTTTACTTTAAATAGTATTTCTGTGTAGGGTTAAGTCTTGTTTTTTGCACTTGATGCAAAATGAAAAACCTGACTCCCCAGCTTCTACTGAATTTAACTAAAAACAAACTACTGTATAAGGGTACGGATAGGGTACGCTCTAAAAACAAAAAAGCCCGTAAAACGAATTACACTGGTTTGCATGACATCATTTTTCAAGGAGTAAAATTATTTTTTACCAATTTCTCTTTAATTCTTGCATATTTACCTGATCTTTCACGCAAGTAGTTAAGTTGCGCTTGACAAACATCACCGCGAAGCTTGATTTGAATTGAATAAACATTGGACTATCTATTTTATATAGGTTCAGGTTCCTGACGATGTGGTTTCTTTGATTTCACCATTATTACTTTATCTGGTGTGCTGTCGCGACTTTCTATCATTAAATGTTGCCGCTTGGATCGTAATCGTATGATTGATCGCGAGCGTGAAAGTATTACAGACTGTGCTTGGGGGGTTATAGCGTTAAAGAAATGTATGTTTGATGTACATCTTTCTAGAACATTATCAGCTAGTTTAAGGACATCTAGCATTGTCTGATTATCCGTCGTCTGAGGCTTCGCCCGTACAAGTTCATTTAAAGCCACTATCCTAGTACATACTTCCTGGACTTTTTCATAAATTGTTACTATGTCTTCTTTGAAAATTCCTTTGTAAGGTGACTTTTGGTCTGCAAGTGCATTAGAGGAAGTAGTCCAGGTATTAATAGCACCGTTTATAGAAGGGGCATTAATGTTAGTGGGTACCTCGTCTTTTTTTAATTTTACATAATGTCTTATCAAATTAACGCCAGAATCGATATTTTGTTGCATCAAGCGGCAGTAACTATGTGGGGCATTATTTATTTCTCTTCTCTCTTCTCTCTTCCATTTTCATTTTAGTTTCCATATTCTTTAAAGCTAAATATAAACACACTTTAGTTTACAACTTTATTATATATATTTTAATAAAAGTGGTCGCAGCAAAAGATCTTATGAGTAAATAATTACTATTTAATTATCACGATTTATAGGTGGTCATAGTCAACGATTTTTGAAATTTTGGTATAATTAATCTTGTATCCACTTTGATTAAAACACAATTTTGAGCCCTATATATTAAATGGTGATTAATCTGGTTTTGTTAGTCACTCTAAATAGCATTATATAGCGGTATTCAGATTGAGCCAGAGGGATGTCCGCAGCAGACATCCGTTTCTGGATGGATATTATTTAGTTATATGACTCAGTTTTTGTTTCTTCTTTTGTCTGTTTTAATATTTTGTTTCTCTGCTGAATAATCTTCTGGCGTTCTTTAATTACATTTTCTAAATAAGAAATATGATTACGCAAGTTCTCTACATATCCGGCAATTTTTGTCATCTCTGATTCAAAACTTAGCCATCCCTGTAATGTAAAGCCATAAATATTGAAATTGCAAGCATCGTCTTGTGTGAGTCCTTTATACATTTCTTTTAACTCTTCCAGTGAATATGCATCTTCTTGGCCTGCTTGCTTGAAATCTTCACATGCTTCAAAATAAAACGATGCTTCATTACTATTAATTACAATAACGGGAGGTAATTTTAATTTTGGCGCTTCTTCACTTTTTATTAGTACTGGCTCCGGTAATACGGGTATTGTCTGGATCCTGACTGTTTGAATGTGTTTCACCGGTAATACGCTGCATGCTTGAGACAAGGCGATCACGAGCGAAGTTACCACGAAGGTACGGATTTTGGAGAGCAGCTGATTTTTCTGAAGCTCTAAGATCTGCGATAATTTGAAGTGCCTGTTCTGTTTTAGCATCAGCGTCATCCCTTTTTTTTGATAGATTATCGTTTTGTTGCTGCATTGTTTTTGAAAATTGTTTAAATGTTTCTAAAGTGTTTCCTTGCTCTTTTAGAGCCTCTTTTTGGCTTGTTACCAACTGTTCAGATGCCTGTAATTGTACTAGCATCATCGCAGTTTCATTTTTAGCCGCTTGCCATTGACTATAACAAAATAAAGTAGCCAATAATCCAACACCAATTGATATAAATGTTGATTTGATCCCTAACATTTTTTATCTCCCTTATTTTTTGTCCGTTGCCTAGTTTATTGTTATTTCTGGGATAGTTTTAATCCTACAAAAATCACTATCAAACATATTTGAATATTTGTCAAATTGTGTCTGATATTTTAATTCGGGCAATTGATATGAAGTTTTGTATTAATTAGTGTCCAGACCGTTTCGGGATGGGCACTAAATGAATAAATATCCTAAAGTCGTTTTTTATTATTTCTAATGTCGTTTTGTTATCCATAAAAGGGTTTTTACGAATACGAATACTGCTACAGCAATTGCCGTCATTACAACATGATAAATATTGTGTAGTATGCCTTCGCCTAAACCATGACCTTCATGCGCTAACACATTCATACTTGGCGACAGTGTTACTATGAATGTCATCATTAAAAATATAATTTTCATTAGAATTATCTTTTGTTTTAGATAAATTGGTTTTGTTAAATAGCGTATTAGTTAAATTAAATCTCGTCATGGTATTTGCAACTTCAATCCATAATTCTGTGTCACCTAAACGAACCTTATCTCCAGTTATAGGGCCAAATATATAGGCATAAGAATTTATATGTATTTTAGCCATTTTATTTGGTCTTTTTACTTGCTCATTAGCGCGGATGTTCAGCTCAGACATGATTTCACCGAGGATCATCATTGCCTCTAAAATCTGGAATAATTAACTGCATTGATTAAAAAATAGGGTTATGAACAGTAACCAGCTTAGTGCCGTCTGGAAATGTTGCTTCAACTTGAACATCGTGGATAATTTCGGCAATACCATCCATGACCTGTTCTCTGGATATTAACGTCCGACCGAAATCCATCAGCTCTGCAACTGTTTTTCCATCGCGTGCACCTTCAATAATCTCCATGGTTATAAATGCTATTGCTTCAGGATAATTTAGTTTAACGCCACGATTCATGCGCCGCTCTGCCAATAATGCCGCAGTGAATATGAGTAATTTGTCTTTTTCTCTAGGTAATAAATCCATACTTTTCTCAATTTCTGTGAATGGTTACCACTTTTTAACCATGTTTTTTTAACAATGGTTAAGTGAACCAAATTCTTGGTTATGATGATTGTTTTACTATTGAGACAGGTCTCAATAGTTGCCATATTTGTATAAAAATTTTGAGCATGTTTACTTAAGTAGTGGGCAATCAACATGCCATTCAAGCTGGTTAGACTGACTAAATAGTCGGTCTCATTTTCTTTGGTTATTGCTCGAGTTTTTTCTATCGATATTTTTCTTAATGGGGTGTTGTTGATTATTTCAGGAACAAAAATGATGAATGTTCCAAACACAGGTAAGCCAGCTAAACCAGAAGAAGGATGAAGCAGATATATGTGGGTATAATCTTTACCTTCAGTGTAAAATGTCTTTTGGACGAGTAGGGGACCTTGTTGTTTCAGTCCTGCCAGCCATTTATATTTTTGTCGTGAAGGCTTTGTTTTATAAATAAGAGTGGACATAGTTTTACAGCTAAAATCCTGATCTTTAATGGGCTACTTCAGCAGAGTTTGACGTTGTATGTATTATCAATGTTCGCTGTAACTGTGTGGCTATCCATATTATCGGTAATATACCGATTGGTATTCTATCAATTGTGCTATTAACGAAATTGGCTATGTTGCATTTAACTGTGCCTAAGACAACAACATGTTGTTTTTTTTATCCTTATTAGCTACACACTATATCAAAATTTTAAAATCGAAATTTTATTGTGTAGGATGGGTTAGCCGCAGGCGTAACCCATCAAATCATAGCTTTATCAGGTGGTTAAATAGTTAGGTGGCGATCAAATGTGATGGGTTACGTCGTCGGCTAACCCATCCCACCTGTTTATTTAGCATCAATTAACTGTGACATAGCCATCTAAATTGCTATATAAGTGTAGCAGGGAAAATAGATACTTTAGATTAATTTAGTATAAATATGATTTCATTTTAAAGTGGTTATATTACTCTGTAAAAAGTCGGTAATAATTTAGTGAAAAGTTGGTAAACAATCAATAAAAAATGGGTGAATAGTTTGTGGATTGATAGCGAGGCACGCTAGTGAATGCCTCTACTTCTTGTCTTTTAATTGCTGCGTTTTTTATGTGAGAGTGAATGTGAGAGTAATTGTGGGATCAAGTACCACAAAAAGTACGATAGTAACGATCACCGTCTTCTGGAAGATCTTGAAATGCTTTTGTTTCAGGAAGGGTCGTGTAAGGTGAACGTAGAACATGCAGGAATTCTTCAACTTTATCCATTTTCCCAGTGTTTTCACATTCTTTTAAAATAGCTTCGACATGATGATTTCTGGGGATAACAACCGGGTTGTTTTGTTCCATTAGCTTTTTAGCAGAATTGAAATCTATTTTGTGTGACTGCAGATAAGTAATCCATGTGTCGACCCAGTTACTATTTTTGTCGCCAAGTGCAGATTTTAGCGCTTCAGCAGCAGTTTCGTCATCAAGTGATTGAGTCAGTAGGGCAAACGTTTCTGTATAATCCAGTTCCTGTGTTTGCATAATATTTAATAAGTTTTTAATGATATCTTTTACTTCGTTGTTTACTTCATTAGCCGTTTTTTCTTCTGCATTATCTGCATCAGTATGAACATCAAGAGTAAACCCAATTTTCTTCGAACACATCTTGAAATAGGCCTGTTCAAAATTCTTGGAAAATTGTGAAATGAGTGGTTCTATTTTTTTTAGCGCTTTTTCGTCGTTTTCATCTACCAGTGGTAACAGGCACTCAGCTAACCTTGCCATATTCCATTGCACTATATTGGGTTGATTGGCAAAAGCATATCGACCTTGTGAGTCTATAGAGCTGTAAACGGTGCCAGGGTGATAAGTTCCCATCATGGCACAAGGTCCGAAATCAATCGTTTCACCCGAAATTGCAGTGTTGTCTGTGTTCATTACACCGTGAATAAAACCTACGCGCATCCATTGAACAATTAATTCTATTTGTTTATTGATAACATGTTCCAGGAAATCAACAATTCTATGTTTAGGCTCATTATCAATTGAGGTAGAGGTTTTGTCTTCAGTTGACTTGTTCTCGGTCGTTTTGTTTTTAGCTATAAGGTCAATTTCCGGAAAATGGCGGGAAATTGTATAATCAGTCAACATTTGCAAAGATGCCATGTCGCCTTTAGCCGCAAAATATTGAAAGGTTCCAACCCTAATGTGGCTTGATGCAACCCGGGTGACGACTGCCCCGGGCAAGGCCCTTTCCCGGTATACATCTTCTCCTGTAGCAACCACCGCTAAACATCGTGATGTTGGTACACCAAGTGCGTGCATAGCTTCACTCATTATGTATTCTCGAATTGCCGGCCCTATCGCACATTTTCCATCTCCCCGTCTTGAAAAACGGGTGGGACCAGATCCTTTAAGCTGGATATCTTGTCGGATACCTTCAATGTCGATGATTTCACCAATTAAATGAGCACGCCCGTCACCTAACTGAGGGCTAAAACCTCCAAACTGATGACCAGCATAAGCCAATGCTATTGATTCGGCTCCCTCCGGCAATTTATTTCCTGAAAAATATTGCGCTAATAATAATGGATCCTGACTAATAGATTGGTCAATTTTAAGCCTATCTCCAAGGCTTTCGTTCCAAAGCAATAAACTAGGTTCGGGTACGGTGGAAGGTAATATACGCTGATAAAAAGCATCACTGAGTTGGATGTAAGTGTTAGAGAATTTCATAATTACTTTGTCTTCCTATTTTACTTTTTATCATTAATATTATTAAGGTGAGTGATAAAACACATTCATTGCAGGATCATATCACTTTTAGTAACACAGAAGAATGAACTTTAACTGTGCTTTTTAGTTGATGTTAGTTGGTATTAGTTAAATTCAAGACTCAATATATCTAGGGATATAAGATAAATAATAATTAGGCTATAAGTAAAAAATTTGTTAAAATGCGCGCGCTTTCGTCAGAGCCTCTTGATTTTGACGTTATTTAATAAGCATTATTTAAAAAAAATTACAGCACCAGATTTACGCTCTGGTTAGTTCACTAGGAAAAAATATGACTCAAATTACTGTTTGTGCTTTGTATAGATTTGTTCGTTTAGAAAATTTTGAAGCTTTAAAAGAACCATTATTAACGTTTATGGAAAGCAATGGTGTAAAAGGAACTTTGTTATTAGCTCTGGAAGGTATTAACGGCACTATAGCGGGTACAAAAGAAAGCATAGATAATGTTTTAGATTATATTCGTCAAGATCCCCGATTAGCTAATATTTCCCACAAAGAATCATTTCATCAGGAAAACCCGTTTCAACGCACGAAAGTTAAGCTTAAAAAAGAAATTGTTACTATGGGTGTGGAAGGTATTGATCCCAATAATGTTGTTGGTACTTATGTTAAGCCTGAGGATTGGAATGCACTGATTTCTGATCCACAAGTATTATTGGTTGATACCCGTAACGATTATGAAGTTGAAATTGGTACTTTTGAGAACGCAATTAATCCAAACACGACAAATTTCCGTGAATTTCCTGAATACGTGAAACAAAACCTGGATAAAAATAAACATAAAAAAGTAGCTATGTTTTGTACTGGTGGCATTCGTTGTGAGAAGTCTACTGCTTATTTAAAAGAGCAAGGTTTTGAAGATGTTTATCATCTGGAAGGCGGTATTTTAAAATATCTGGAAGAAGTACCGGCAACAGAAACTATGTGGCAAGGTGAATGTTTTGTATTCGATGGCCGTGTTGCCGTTAACCATGATTTAGAGCAAGGACAATATGACCAATGCTTCGCCTGTCGTTATCCTATCACTGAAGAAGATAAACTAAGCCCTCATTATATAAAAGGGGTAAGTTGTCACCTTTGTTTTGATAAAGTCACTGATGAGCAACGCAGCCGTTTTGCCGAACGTGAACGTCAAATTCAGTTAGCTAAGCAACGAGGTGAAGATCATATTGGTGGTGATATGAAAGAGATTTTAAATCAACGCCGTCAGGAAAAAATAGCCAAGAGGCAGCAGGCTGAGAAAGTTAAGTAGCTCAGGTAAGTAGTGCTGCTCAGGTTTTGTTTTCGAATTAGGTCAGATTGTGTCTGACCTGAATGGCACTTGGTTAATGATTATTAATATGTAAATCAATATTGTAGCGACATTTGTGGCGTTATACGGTTTTTTATTTCTAATTATTTGCTGAATTTTGTGATAATCGTTTTGAAACGCGTTTGGGCATTTATGATAAAAGGCTACCTTTGTGGATACCCAGACAAAATCTAAGGTATCCACAGTACCTTGTTGTTATCCTGAACGTTTACCCGTGATAAATGTTCTTTCACCAAGTGAAGAGTCAAAAAATAGCTTCTGTATTACAGACTCAAAGTCTGTTTTTCGTGTGGGTAAAAAGAGACATCTTAGGGCCGGAGAGAGTGTGAATTCTGGCTGTTGACCAACCAACCTTTCATCTATGTGTACGAAGCCCATTGAGTCTGGCCAGCTCCCATCATCGTCATCGTCACCGCACTCACCCTCACCTTCAACTTTCTGGCCAATGCTAAGGGCCTTTGTCAATTGAAATGCCGATGGCTGATGGCAACCGCCACATGTCATTGCCGTAGCTCTATTTATGACTTGCTCAACGGTAAGTTTAAGGGGATTAAATAATGGTTTATTGTCAATTTTATGTGCTATTGCCGCTTTAAAGGCGCTATTAGCGTTAACATGGGGCAAATAATCATTACCTTGTGCATGCTCTGACCCAAAATCGCCCGCATGGCTTTGTCCATCATTGTGTTTATCATTCACGGTTAATAAAAAGGTTTTCTTGGGCATTAATAATGTACCAATTTTATCTATAAATTCATCCTGAAAAATCGGGATGGCGTCGTTTAAATTTAATTAAGCCATCCATCGTAAAATGAAATAAGAGGATGGCTTTTTTAGTTTAGTTTTAGTTATTGTGAACAACTATTTATTTATGAAACTGAATAAATAATTGCGTTTTACGGCAAATATTTAATTTTTCTTGCTTCGGCTCGAACCGAACACGCATTTCGGGAAATTAATACCATTCGCATTAAATAAATAATCAATATTCAATGATTAGTGCATGGATGCACTAATGCAGCGAAGGCATGGATGCCTAAGAGCTGCCATGTCGGCAACGCAGCTAGTGGTGATTCAGACCATTTGAAGATGATCACTTATTTAGTGCGATTGGTATAAGGGTGATGGCCTGATAAAATTTGTCAGGCTATCCATCCTAAATTGGAAATATAACAATACCCACGTTCAAAATAGAAATATAATCGAACAATGAATATACTCAAGTAGGGGAACAACTAGCCTAAACTTGGAAGTCAGCAAATCAGTCATACTGCTACACCATACTAATGAGTAAAGGTTGTGGCTACCCCTTAAGCTACCTTGCTATTTATATCGTCTTTAATAAATAAAATGCCACCTACTGACAATAACTTTGCTGATAGCGTTTTAAGTCTCTTTTAATACCTGGCGCCAGCAAATACAAGCCAATAATATTGGCTATTGCCATAGAGAAAAACATCGAGTCAGAAATGGCAATAACCGCATCCAAACTCACCGAAGCACCAACGATGGTGAAAAAGCAAAAAACAACCTTATAGGCTAAATCTAGTAGTTTTGATTCGCCAACCAGATAGCTCCAGGCAATAGATCCATAATAAGCCCATGAAATCATAGTCGATATGGCAAACATCAATACAGCCACACTTAAAACATAGGGAAACCACCAAATTACACTGGCAAAGGCTCTGGAGGTTAATGCTACGCCATCAATGCCTTCAGCACTTTGGTAAGTACCGGTGATAACAATAACCAATGCTGTAATTGTGCAAATAACAACGGTGTCAATAAAGGGCTCAAGTAAAGCCACATAACCTTCGCGAATAGGCTCTTTGGTTGACGCCGTTGCGTGGGCAATTGACGCAGCGCCAACACCGGCTTCGCTGGAAAAAGTAGAACGTTTAAAACCCTGGATCAATACGCCGATAATGCCACCTGCAACACCGCTGGGATTGAAGGCTCCGTTGATGATCAAACTAACTGCATTCGGAATTTCTGCGTAATGATAAGCTAAGACAAACAAGGCCGCAGCAAGATACAAACCAGCCATTAATGGCACCACTTTTTCAGTGACTTTGGCGATACTTTTGATGCCACCGATAATAACAACGCCAATAACCAGTGCCAGCACACTGCCAAACAGCCAGCCTTTATCAACCCAAAAACTTGTTTCGCCGCCCATTGCAATAACAAATTGTTGATAGGCCTGATTTGATTGCAACATGTTGCTGCCACATAGCGAGGCGAAAACACAGCAGACCGCAAAAAAACTTGCCAATACTTTACCTAACTTTTTAAAGCCAAGTTCAGCTAAACCGTCTTTGAGATAATACATCGGGCCGCCATGTACTTGCCCCTGGGCATTAATACGGCGGTATTTCAGGCCTAAGCTACATTCCAGAAATTTGGTCGACATACCCATGAATCCAGCAATTATCATCCAAAATGTTGCCCCGGGGCCACCGATAGATACGGCAATAGCAACACCGGCAATATTCCCTAAACCAACGGTACCGGAAAGTGCCGTAGTAAGAGCCTGAAAATGACTCACTTCGCCGGGGTCGTTGGGATCAGAATAGTCACCACGAATTACCTTACAGGAATGGCGAAAACCGCGAATATTGATAAAACCAAAATAGAAAGTGAAAATGAACGCCGCCAGAATTAACCAGCCAACAATAAGCGGAAACTGCGTACCCGCAATATCAATACTATAAAAAATAATACGGGTAAAAAGGTCTGCAACAGGTTGCAGTAACTGGTCTGTTTTTTGATCAAACGACAATGTATTAGCTTGGATCGTAAAACTCGTTAGCGAGCATAATGCTGCGACTAAGCCTAGTTTCATGTTTACACCGTTTATTAATTATTTTTAGTAATTTCCATTGTGACACAAATTAATATGATGAATTAGTATCATTAGTTACTAATTTCGTCGTATAACTTATCAAAATACAATCCAAAAAATTCATATTGAATGGCAACGTTAATTAGCAAGGTTAATAATTGGAGGTTGATGGTATGAAATGGAGTGAATTTGTACTCTTAAATCAATCATTGTGAAATTGACTTGTTAATTATGATAATAGGTACTACAAGTACTTGATAATATATAGTTTAAAATTAAATTAATACCAATGATGAAATCGGTCAAATTTACAACATCATTATTATTTAATGTGCACTGTTGTTATATACAGTGCCTTAAGGATCGTTTATATTATCTTCATCCAAACGAACCAGGTAATTTTCAATGCTTGACACAATGAAGCTGAATGAAGAACAACAAAGAGCGGTTAATTTTGGTTTATCGAAACCGAATACTGTTTCCTCTACGCCATTATTGATTATTGCAGGTGCTGGCACAGGTAAAACCAATACGCTTGCTCATAAAACCGCTCAGCTTATTCTAAATGGCGTGTCACCAGACAGAATTCTTTTAATGACTTTTGCCAGAAGAGCCGCAGGGGAGTTGTCTTCCCGGGCAAATAGTATTGTTGAGCAACATTTAAGAAAGAACAACAAGCATTATCAGCCAGTGAAAATTAGTTGGATGGGTACCTTTCACTCTATAGCCGCACGTTTGTTGCGTGAGCATTCAAATGCTATTGGTCTTGAAACTGATTTTACTATTATGGACAGAAATGATGCTGCTGATATGATCGACATGCTTCGTCATGAGCTAAATTACAGTAGTACCCATAGACGTTTTCCCAAGAAAAAGACTTGTCTAGATATTTATTCCCGTTGTGTAAATAGCAGAAAAAAGGTTGATGAAATACTCGATGAACATTTTCAGTATTGCCGTGATTGGGAGAAAGAATTAACCGCGCTTTTTGTTGCATATGCTAAAACCAAGGGAGATCAATTTTGTCTGGATTACGATGATTTATTACTGTATTGCTTCCACATGGCTCAGGTGCCGGAAATTGCCAAACAAATTCGTGAGCAATTCGATTTCATTTTAGTAGATGAATATCAAGATACCAACGTGTTGCAATCTGGCATATTGACAGGTTTTTTTCCCACGGGCAGAGGGCTGACTGTTGTTGGTGATGACGCCCAGTCTATTTATGGATTTAGATCTGCCACCGTAGATAATATCTTGAATTTCCCCAAGCAATTTACGCCAAATGCTGAGGTTATTTCGTTAAAAAGGAATTATCGGTCACATCAGAATATTTTAGATTTATCTAATGCATTACTTAAAGAGGGGAGCGAAGGATATAAAGTAGAGTTGTACAGCGATAAAAAAACGGGTACTAAACCAAAATTAGTCACTGTTGAAGATGATGCAAAGCAGGCTGAGTATATTGTAAATCAAGTACTTGCCTCTAGAGAATGCGGTGTTGAATTGAAGAAACAAGCGGTATTGTTTAGAACAAGCTATCATAGCGATCGTTTAGAACTTGAGCTGACCAGACGTAATATTCCTTATGTAAAACATGGTGGCTTGAAATTTTTAGAGGCTGGTCATGTAAAAGATTTGTTGTCTCTTCTTCGCTGGGCCGATAATCCAAAACATAAAATATCAGCATTCAGATTACTCAAGTTACTGCCGGGGGTAGGGCCAAAAATCGCTGAAAAAGCGATTAATCATTTGGCATTACACCAAAACGATTTAAGTAAATTATGCGATTTTACTGTTCCACAAGCAGCTGTTAAACAATATAACGCATTGGTTAAAGTGATCGTTGGTATTCATGACAATACCATTAAATGGAGCGATCAAGTCAGTCAGGCAGCTGCTGCATATAAGGAATTATTGGAAATTAATTACGATGATCATTTTGTCAGGTGGGGAGATATTGAACAATTAATTCAAATATCACAACAGTTTCCTTCCCGTGAACGATTTTTAACAGAATTAACATTAGATCCACCGCAATCATCAGGTGACTTGGCGGGTGCACCGTTGATTGATGATGACTTTTTAATATTGTCTACTGTTCATAGCGCCAAGGGCCAGGAATGGCAGAATGTTTTTATATTGAATGTTGCAGATGGAAATTTTCCTAATGAGTATGCTACTGGCGATAAACGTTTAATTGAAGAAGAACGTCGGCTTTTGAATGTTGCTATTACTCGCGCTAAAGACGAGTTGCATTTAATTCAACCAATGAAATATTGGGTGCCTGAACAACAAAGCTGGGGTGATAAGCATGTTTATGGCGGGAAAAGTCGATTTTTCACAGAGAATATAACTGAGTTGATGGATTTAACGCATTACCCTAAATGTTATTTTGATCAAAAAGAGATTAAGACTGCTACTAAAGCAATTACCGATATCAGGAAAAGTGTTTTAGGAATTTGGGATAATTAAATAGAACGGAGGATTGGAGAGTACTTCCAGAATGCCGCAGTCAACTTTAGTCCTGAACACCGTGTGTTCAGGGCGGAAATCGCACAACATCCGTAGGCTTCCCGATACGAGCCGGGCTTGCTCAATAGCTATTGCTGGACTTCCTAAAATAAAACTTATCGGCTCAGGGACATAGTTCACATACAAACACCCCAGAAGACATATTTAGTATAACTAAAATTATAAGAGTTATTAAGTTATTTTTAACATAAAATGACTGACAGCAGATTATTTGAGCGGTGTGGTGAAGTTTACGTCAACTAGTGGTTTAGAAGTAAACGCTTATGCCTGTTTGTTTTTCTGGTGAATCAAAGCATGTTCAATAGTTGATTGCAGTAACTCAATTTTATTTTTATTTTCTTCACGTTCTTTGAGTAATTCTTGCTGTGATTTAAGTAAATCATTCGCTAAATTTAGAGCGGTTAACAACAAAGCTTGTTCTGGTGTGCTAATTGTTTTACCACTACTGGCTTTTTCTAAACGAGAATTAAGCTCTGTTGCAGAAGCTACTAAAGCTGTTTCTTGTCCGGTTGGGCAAGAAATTTTTAGTTTTCTGTCAATAACTTTAATTTCAATCGTTTGATGACTCATGGTTTATCTGATTTTCCAATAATAATTAAATATTTAGCATAGCCTTTAATTTGTTGAACTATAACGGTGCAGATAAAAGTATGCAAGCTTTCACGTACTAAATAGTGAATGATTTTATTATATACTGTTTATTTGTTTTAAAAGTCACTAAATGAGGTAAACATTAGCACAACATGGCGATCCTTGCTCAGATTAAGCGTATTTTTAACGCAATGCATAAAGTCTTGGGTAAATGCCCAAGCCACTTGGAAATGCAGATTCAGAGCTAAGCTAGGACGTCAGAGCAAGGCGCAACACGAATATAAGGGTTATTCCCTTATAATCTAATGGTTATTCCCTTATAAAGTGTTGCACAGGTTTTTAGTTCCAGACAAAACCTAAGTACATACATCCATGTATGCACAGGTTTTTAGTTCCAGACAAAACCTAAGTACATACATCCATGTATGCAACGCGGTACTGATGTTCTAGCTTAGCTCCCTTCTGGCAAGGCAATAAACGGCTATCTCCTGCGTTATTGAATTTTAAAAGGCGAAAGCATAAATGCTGTAGGTAGGGCGAAGCAGGATGCCCGAGCCGAGAAAAACCATTTACAAAATTTAATGCCTGGAATATAGCCGTTTCTCTACTTGCACAATCCTGTATTTCCAAGTGGTTTGGGTATATATCCTTTAATTATAGCTGCGGGGAATAAACTTATTTGCATTGGTATTAGCCAATGATATTATAAAGATAATATAAATAACGAGAAATAACTGTTCATGGCTGATGATAACGTACTGGATTTTTCTAGTGTGCAAGCAATAATTACTGCAGAAAGTGTGGAAGTTCATGGTGCTGAACTGCACGGTGTTTTAACTGGATTAGTTTGCGCTGGATTTGAGTTTGAAAATAATGATTATTTAGCAATGATAAATGACTTGTTCAATAATGGTGAAGGTTTGCCAATTCCATTAAAACAAACAGTAAAACAAATGTTTGTTGAAGTTTGGTACGGAATTCTGGATGACTCATACGGTTTTCAATTAATGTTGCCTGATGATGATGACTCTATTGTTGAACGTGGTCATGCATTAAGCATGTGGGTACAGGGATTTAATTTAGGTTTTGGTTTACAACAGAAAGACAAAGCTATTTTATCTGAAGACATAAAAGAGCTTATTAGCGATTTTGCTGAAATTGCTAATTTGTCTGACGAAATGGAAGAAGATGAAGTAACAGAGCAAGCTTATTTTGAAATTGCAGAATATGTTCGTATTTCAGCGTTATTGTGTTTTACTGAATTAGGCTCTCCTCCTCCTGCACAAAGCAATAAAGTTGAAACGTTACATTAGTATTTTTAAATAGTGCTTTCATTTCCATTTTCGTCAATATGAAAATAGTGACAGCTTGTTTATTGGAAAGAAGTTATTGGTAAAGAAAGTATCACTTAAGAAATGGTTTTATGTCTAATTTAAAAGTTAAGTCAAAAGTTCAAGAAAAAGCCCAGTCTGATATTCCGTCTCAGACTGTATTACCGCAAACATTAACTACAGTTGATGAATTTGTTGCCCGACGTAATAAATTTATGGCGAATATGCCTGAAAACAGTGTTGCGTTATTTCCGGCGGCTAAAGAAGTTACCCGCAGCAATGATACCGAATATGCTTTTTGTCAAAATAAGAATTTTTTCTATTTAACAGGATTTAATGAAGCGGATGCTCTGTTGGTTTTGGTAAAAGGTCCAGAGCAAAATAAGGATCAGGAAAATGGAAAATCTGGAACTGAAGCAGAGCAGGTACGAAGCGTTCTGTTTTGTCATGCAAAAGATCCACTGCACGAAATCTGGCATGGTCGACGTGTCGGGCCAGATAAAGCACAACAAACTTATGGCTTCGACGCTGTATTTCCCCTTGATGAACTTGAAGATTTGATCCTTCCATATTTGAACGCTAAATCACAATTGTTGTTTTGCCAGGGTGTCGATAAAAGTTGTGACCAAAAAATTTATGCTTGGATAGGTGATCTTAGAAAGTCAGCTAGACAAGGAGATAAAGCGCCTAAAATTTTGGTCGATTGCACAGATATGCTTGCTGATATGCGGTTGTATAAAAGTGACAATGAACTAAATATTATGCGCAAGGTAAATCATATCAGCGGCTTGGCGCATACACGAGCAATGCAGCAATGTGCAGTGCGAAATGCTGAAGGATTATTTGAATATCAAATAGAAGCTGAAATATTGCATGAATTTGCCCGTCATGGTGCCAGACATCCTGCATATGCTTCTATTGTGGCTGGCGGCGATAATGCTAATATTTTACATTACACCGATAACTTTGATTTGTTGAATAATGGCGATTTGTTATTGATTGATGCTGGTGGAGAACTTGCGGGTTATGCGGCTGATATAACGCGAACGTTTCCGGTGAATGGTAAATTTAATGCAGAGCAAAGCGCTATTTATCAACTGGTGCTTGACGCACAAATGCTCGCGATAAATGAAATAAAGCCTGATAATACCCTTGCGCATTTGAATGCAATAGTGAATGAATTTTTAACGGTAGGATTACACAAACTGGGAATTTTGTCTGGTGAATTACCGCAGTTGATTAAAGACAAAGCATGTAAGAAGTATTTTATTCACGGATTAGGTCACTGGTTGGGACTAGATGTTCATGATGTTGGTGATTACCATTCAGATAAGCAGCGACAGCAACATCGAAAATTTGAACCCGGAATGGTCATGACTATCGAACCAGGAATATATATTCCTTTGTCTCCTGAAATAGGTGATGAAAATGTTGATGAAAAATGGCTCGGCATTGCTGTGCGTATTGAAGATAACGTTTTGGTTACAGAACAAGGTTTTGAAAACCTGACAGTAAATGCGCCAAAAACTATAGCTGAAATTGAGACGCTCATGGCAGCAGCAATATAAGTTTATCCCTATTTTGATAAAATCAAGTAAACTTTGTCAGGTTTAGTTGGAACCTAACAACATGACAATGAATTCATCGACAAATAAAAAGCAGCAATAAATAACAGCGAAAAAGCACAGCGAAAAAATAGCGAATGAAAAACGAAAATATAGTGAAGACCAACAAACATTTTTTTGATGTTGTCATTTCCGGTGGTGGTTTGTCTGGTACCCTGATGGCTTTGAGCCTTGCTGAACTGACAAAAGCGGATGGCAGTGCTTTAACCATAGCTATTATTGAAGCTAGTCCTGTTTTAAAAAATGCATCTTTAACTTATGATGATCGCGTACTGGCATTGTCTCATGGCACTGCTGGTTATCTTGAAGAAGTCGGAGCCTGGCAGTTTTTATCATCGTCTGCTCAGCCAATTAAACAGATACATGTTTCTGATCGTGGTCATTACGGTAAAGCACGAATTGATGCCCGGGAGCATAAAGTTTCAGCTCTGGGTTATGTTGTGGAAATGACACTTATTGGTCAATCTTTGCAGCGTGCATTAAATGAAAAAAATGCTTTAGCGAATAAACAAAATGTTCAATGGTTTGCTCCTGATACTATTGCTGACATTGAATGGCAGAAAAAGGAAGTAAACATTCATTTGTCATCAGGGGAAAGTCTTTCTACAAATTTATTGTTGGGTTGCGATGGAGCACAGTCAGCCTGCAGAGAATTTGCCAATATTCAAGTTGAAAAATGTGAGTACGGACAATGTGCGCTGATCACCAATGTCACTACCGAACAACCTCACAACAACATTGCTTATGAGCGCTTTACCGAAACAGGGCCTATTGCAATGCTGCCTCTTTCTCACGGACGATGTTCACTTGTTTGGACGTTAACACCTGAATTGGCAAGACAAATGCGGGAACTGGATGATGTTGCTTTTAAACACCAGTTAGAAATATCTTTTGGTAGTTGGCTTGGTGCTATTACTGATGTGGGTAAACGAGATATTTATCCGTTGAGTCTGGTACAGGCACAAGAGCAGATTTACCACCGTATGGCACTTATTGGTAATGCTTCTCATACTATTCATCCTATTGCCGGACAAGGTTTTAACCTGGGTGTACGAGATGTTCAGCAAATGGCGCAATTAATAGCGTCACATCTGGCATCACAGAAAAAGCAGAAAATTGAAACCGGGCAAGACAGAGTCAATGATATTGGACAATTTTCATTATTATCACAATATGCCCAGCAAAGAAAAACCGATCATCAGCAGGTAATTATGTTAACTGACTCGTTAGTAACTTTGTTTTCGAATTCGTTACCACCGCTGGTTGCCGGAAGGAATATTGGTTTGAAGGTGTTTAATTATTTTTCACCACTCAAAAGCGCGCTGGTGAATAAAACATTGGGGTATTGATCTTTTTTTTTTGAATGCACTATAAGAGAAAATTAGGTTTAATCCTCTGTAAACAATAATTAGTAGTAATAAATAGTTAAAAAATATAAACGTTGAGTCTGAAGTAAAATGCAAAAATTTGATATATTAATTGTCGGTGGAGGAATGGTGGGTTTAACACTCGCCTTGGCAATACGTAAGCAGAGTTCATTAACTGTGGCTATTGCTGAACCTTCACCAATTTCTGAGCTAAATACTGCGCCAGAGGTTCGTGTAAGTGCAATTAATATTGCCAGTTACAATATTTTCAATAATTTAGATGTGTGGCCTTTGATACAAAACCAACGTATACAAGCCTATCAACATATGCACATTTGGGACAAGGCTGGTTATGGCCACTTAGACTTTAGCCTTGATGACAAGCATGAAAATACAAGTTCGGAACAATCTGCACAATTAGGTTGGATAATCGAAAATAAAGTGATCCGTAATGCCTTATGGCAAAAAGCGATGGTTGATGAAGGGATCACATTTTTTACTGATGAAATTATCTCAAATATTGGCATTGGTGACAGTGAAGTTTTCGTGAGTTTTAATCCACCATTTTCGACAACAAGGGACGCATCTCAAGTACCACCTTCTTTACCCATTATAACAAAATTGGTTGTTGGTGCAGACGGCGCCAATTCATGGGTACGCAAACAAATGGATATGGCAATGAGCTTTCGGGATTATGATCATCACGCCATTGTAGCTACCGTCCGTTGTACACAAGGTCATCAAAATACGGCGTGGCAAGTTTTTTTACCCACGGGTCCTTTGGCCTTTCTACCATTATTTCAAAAAGATTTATGCTCAATTGTCTGGTCAACTTCACCTCAGGAAGCAAAACGATTAACCCAATTATCAGCGGTTGATTTTGGTAAAGAAATTACTGCGGCAAGCGATGGGAAATTAGGGACAATACACCTTGAAAGTGACTGTACAAGCTATCCTTTAACTATGCGTTTAGTACAGGATTTTGTAAAAGAACGGGTAGTTTTAGTTGGTGATGCCGCTCATACAATACATCCCTTGGCAGGACAAGGCGTTAATTTAGGTTTATTAGATGCGGTAGCATTGGCACAAACTTTAGTAGAACCTTTACAAAAGCAATTTGAGTTGGCCCCGACAGCATGGTTAAATAACAAATCATTAAAGAGTTATGCCCGGTGGCGCAAAAGTGATGCAACTGAAATGGTGGCGGCCATGGAAGCGATCAAGCAAACATTCAGCCCTCAAAATGAAGCCAGTAAACTAATTCGTGGTATTGGTTTGTCGTTACTTAATAATTTTAAACCAGTTAAAAATATGATGATAAAACGCGCTTTGGGATTTAGAGATAATTTGCCAGTATTTGCTGAGAAGCAAGAATAGGCAAGGTAAGTAAATAAATATAACAGTAAAACAGTAGGGTTATAGTTCTTCATACCACCTAAATAACCTTTTGTTTTTATACTATAAAACAATAGCAATGTAGGTGGTATGGGTTAGGCTTTAGTCTAGTCCATCCTGTGAAAAAATTTCAACTTTAGTTTATCTAAATTAAAAGTTAAATACGCCAGAATGATGGAACACGTTACTTTTGGAAAGTAGCTTCCCAAGCATCATATGAATGAAACTCACTCCAACCCTCGATTTCAAAGCCTTTTTCTGTTAATTGGTCACAGAGGTTCTTAAACAAGGATTCAGCTTTTTTTAGCGATTTTTTACTCGGATTATAAAGTAAGTTATTTCGTTCATGGGGATCATTTTTCACATTATACATTTCGTACACAGGGGTGCTTGCGCCATTATGATCAAAGGTAAAATAAATGGCATATTTCCAAACTCCGTCAAATACTGCGCAGATATTATTACATTCATTGATAGTTGAAAATAATTCTAAATTTTCAAGGGATACATCATTTTGTCGTAGCGTTATTTTTAGTTTTTGATCATTAATCGTTGTATTTGGATAATGTGTACCGCCCCAAAAGGTAAACAATATATTGTCTTGTGTTTTTAAATTTGGATCAGCTACTGTTGCAGATATATCTACACCCTGAAATCCTGCAGCATGGATATCATGATGCTTTGCACCACCAATTCTGGCAAGAGTTGGCGCCAGATCGGCAAGGGTGACTACACCATTATGGGTAAATGGTTTGTGTTTGCTTTTTCCTTTTTGTTCGGTATTCTCTTTTTTATAGTATTCCTGCAGTTTCGGGTTTGAGAATATTAGGGGAACATTCACAGTTTCTTGATACATGTTGTAAGTTTTTTGAACCATGCCTCCATGAGAAAGCCCTAATTCTCCGTGATCAGAAATACGAACGATGATGGTATTATCAAGTAGTTTATTATGCTTGAGTGCATCGATCAGATCTTGTGACAGGCTATCAGTTAATGTTTGCAGATAGGCGTAAAATTGAATGTATTTTTTGGGTTCATCAAAGGTTACTAGTTGTTTAACACCATTTAAATAACCTTGTTGTACCATTGGTTTATTTTTTAATAATTCATGGTGACTGGGTGGTAATTCGAAACCTTTGAATTTGTTACCCGTCCAGTTTTTTTCTTGGTAACCTGCTGCTTCAAAATTGTTGGGATAAGAAAATACATCGTGTGGATTTACCATTGAAACCACCATAAAAAATGGTTGTTCCTTTCCTCTGCGACTATTTATGTATTCCACCGCACATTGTTCATTGTTTTCAAGAGGGCCATTAACGATGGTATTGTCATTTGGGAGACGATTTTTGTAGGGGCTTGTGGAACCACCCATGGTATAAATATAGCTGTCATCGATGTCATAATCAGGTGGAACTGTTACTGTGTCAAAACTTAAAGCATCGCCCATGTCGGGAGAGGTATAGCCTGAAAAACAGTAGTCGTTTTTCATAGTGTCATTTTCGTGTTGAATTTTTTCTGAAAGATTGGGTCTTGTTTCTGCTTGCTTAGAGAAACTTTGGGTTAGATCCCACTTTCCTTTGTAAGTGACATCGTAACCCAGCGAGTCCATCATATTGCCGAGGGATGAGCCAGCAGGAAGTGTACCGTTGTTATTCCAAACACCAGTTTTAGTTTGATATTTTCCGCTGTAAATAATACCTCTACTGGGTCCGCAGGGGGCTGAAGAACAGAAGTGGTTAGGAAAAGACAGGCCGTTGTCAGTTAACCATTGTAGTGCTGGTAGATTTTTTTTTGCCCAATGCTCAGGAAAATTTTGTGTAGTTCGTTGTTGATCAGACATTATGATAAGAATATTAGGAGGGGTATCAAATGGTCCCCAATTATATTCACTCGATAAGTTTTCTTCTTTGCTCATTGTTAATCTCCATATTATTTATTTGCTCTGTTCTGAATTTATAATTTACTATTTATCAGTTAGTTGCAGGTATGGAGCTGTATATTGTGCACTCTAATTTACCAACAAAGAAGGTGACCACCGGCGTCTGCCTACAACATATCTTGTTTTGATGGATATCCTGAGTATTATCGTTAAATGTTAAGTGGTCAAGCATTGGTTTTATTGTTTTTTTAACTTGGATTTCGGCTAATATCCATTCAGAAAAAGGGGCGGCGGGGCGATTTAAAGGTCCAGAATGAACGCTACTAGATAACGAAATTAAATAGTGCTTGATTAGAAAATGTCTTCTATTAATTAATACTAACTTATTAGTGTTCGTTTAGAAACAGGGCCCTAACGAGGGTGGACCAATGGTTCAATATTTAAATCATTAGTTTTTTAACCCCTAGTTGAATTATAGTTTGAAAAGATTAGTCACAAGTCGGGGAGTGTTTATCAATTTTTTACTGATTTAACTAACTCATCAACAGATTTTTTAACAAAATCGTATTTATAATAATCGTCATCAACAATTTCGTTATCTATTTTTACAATATCTAAATCAATAGTACGCGGGCCATTTTTGTTTTTTGTTCGAACCCGACCCAGTTGATCTTCTATGCTTTTTAAATGGGCTTTAAGGTTAGTTGCATTCAGCTCGCAGTTAAATGAAAATGCAGTATTGATAAAATCTGCCTGCGCAGTAAAACCCACAGGTTTGGTGTGTAGTATTGATGCGATATTTGCTTTTTGATCAATCTGTTTAATCAGCTCAAACGCTTGTTGAATATGCTTTTTGGCATCAATGTTTGAGCCGGCAGCTACAATATAAAAGGGCATCAGGCTGAACGTTCAGCAGTAATAGATACACTTTCTGCGTAACGCAAGGCGCCGGGTTTGGCTATTTTTAACTTCGCGTTTAATACCCCGTCATATGAAAGAATCAAGTCTAGCAATACCCCCAATAAACGTTCAATAGTGTTATAGCTGGAATTTACCACCAAAGATAAAATTTCTTTATTGATGGTGCGATAATTAACGCAGTCTTCTATGTTATCAGACAGCATTGCTTTGGTTATATCTGCGTCAATCCAATAATCAATAATAAGCTTTTGTTTATTTTCACGCTCTTCTTTATTGATCCCGAGAATGGTATAAATTTCTAATTTTTCAACATATATGGTGGACATTGTAGGTGACTCCCTCCGTCTATTTGTATTGTTTGTCCTGTGATCGATTGATTTTTTATTAAAAATTCAATCGCTGAATATAAGTCATCTAACGGCACTTTACGCTGTAAAATATTGATGTCTTTATTTTCAACTTGTGTATCAGGTATTGGTGTATCAGGTATTGGTGTATCAGGCATTGGCTTATCAGGTATTGGCGCATCAGGTAGTGAGATATTAGATGTATCTATTGCGTCTAATACAAACCCCGGTGCAATAGCGTTAACTCTTATTTTTGGGGCACATTCTACAGCTGCCAGTTCAGTTAGGGTTTCTAAAGCTTTTTTAGCGATAAAATAAGCTGACTTATTGGTGTAAAGGTGTGACAAATTTGCGTCTAACACATTGATAATCTGGCAGGGCCACTTTTGTTTTACCAATGCCTGAATTAATAACCATGGGCTGGTCAGATGAATATTAAGGTTACTTTGAATCTGTTCTAAAGATGATTCAAGCAAGGATCCCTGTTCAAATACCGAAGCGTTATTGATTAACAATTCAATATGAGAAACCTGTGCCTGCAATTCTGAAAATCGTTGCAAAATTGTATTAGGATCATTTAAATTTGCCTGCCATAACACAACTTTAACATTTTCTTGTTCCAATTGTGTTTTTAAGGCTAATGCAGCGGTTTGTGATTGATTATAATGCAAAACAATATTCTTCCCGCTTTTAGCAAGCTGTTGATTGAAAAACGCACCGATACGCTGTGCGCCACCTGTAACTAATACCCAAGCATCATTCATTATTATTCTTTAATTAATTGTAAAAATTCAAAGCGGGTGTCTTTGCATTTTAAAAATGAACCAAGCATGCAAGACGTTTTCATTTCTGAGTTTTGTTTTTCAACGCCACGCATACGCATGCATAAATGTGATGCTGACATAACCACTCCAACGCCTTTCGCACCCGTTACATCCATAATTGCATGGGCAATTTCGTGTGTCAGCTTTTCTTGAATTTGTAAACGCCGTGCGAACATATCGACAATACGCGCTAATTTAGATAGCCCCAACACTTTGCCATTTGGGATATAACCAATGTGACAACGTCCTGTAAAGGGTAGCATGTGGTGTTCACATAACGAGTATAATTCAATGTCATTAACGACTACCATTGAATCACAATCTGAGTTGAACAAGGCTCCGTTGATAACAGAGTCTAAATCTTGATAATACCCATGGGTTAGAAATTTGAGTGCTTTTGCTGCGCGTTCAGGAGTATCTTTTAAACCTTCACGTTGTGGATCTTCACCGATTGCTTCGATAATGTTTGTAAATGCTTGTTCCACTTTTAGGATGCCTATTTAGGTTGTTGTACTGTTTTTGTACGTGTCATGGGGACTGTGGGTTAAATTCAAAGCCTTACGACATCCTTTGTTCGACACTCAGCTAATTTAATTCCACGGTTAATATTGCTAAATCAGTCTTGTAAAATGCGAAAAAAATACACACGCCAGCACAGAAGAATAACTTGTACAAAACGCTAGAGTAAAGTTATAACTTATTCTTTGGTGGGGATTCTTAATAGCCTGCTAACACTAGCATTAACATGAATAAATGTTAACAATAATATGAATTGTTTTTTGAATGATTTAGAATTTATGACGACATTTTTTGAGGTTCTGAATTTATTAGGTAATAGCGATTATTTGATAAAGGTTAGGTAATAGCGATTATTTAACAGTTATCACTTAATAGTGATTGTTACTCGGAATTTATACTATAAATTATTCGGGTAATGTTTCGATGCTTTTTTACATTGAAGCAGTAATTGACAGAATTCGCCATTTCCTCGGTCCATACTCGCGTTTGGAATAAATAAATGATAGCCAAATCCTTTAAATAAACTTTGACTGTGATGCAGAAAAGCGGCTAACGGTCCTTTAATTATCTTACCTGATTTTAGTTTGAAACTGCTGAAATTAAGTTGAGATTCTTCCAATGAAAGTAATTGGTGTAAAACCGCAAAAACTAATAAAGGTCTTTGTTCGTGAATAAGTCTGTTTGCCAGTCGAGGTGATATTTGTTCAGCAATATCGTCCAAATTCTTAAATTTAATACCAATATACGGCAGTTGTTCAGTTGTTAAACCGTGAGTTTCTTTAACCGAATTAATAAACACAATTTGATCCCATTTTATAAACCACGAGCCGTAGCGGTGGTAATATTGAATGTTGTCGGGTGTTAACTTGAAACTGAAGTTTGGCTCCAGTTTTTTACATAATCCAGTGATGATAACAATTAATGAAAGTAGAAGAAAAAATATGAGTATTAATCTAAATTGTTGCCAAAAAAAAGAAGAAAATATTATCGTTGTAATTAATAATGTAAAGCCAGTAAGTATAATAAACATAGCATGATGATTTGCTTGGGCTTTAATATTTATTGAAGGATAATTTTTGTTCATTTTTAGTACTAAAGTAAATCAGGTATGACTATTTTACCTAATTAAACCTTGTTTTAAAGAATTTTTACGACTAAATTTTAGAATAATAACTAGAGTTTATTTGGGAAAAATATGACTCACTTTCAATCAGATACAAAGCATCAAATCATTGGAAAAAAGCATGATGATATAGCTAAAGTTGTTGCTGTGTTAGGGTATTTAACTATTTTCGGTTGGTTAATAGCTCTTTTTCTGTATGGCAATCATAAGTCACCTCTGGCGAGACATCACCTGCGGCAATCCCTTGGTTTAACAATAACTGCGGCATTGTTATCGTTTATTCCCCTTATCGGATGGTTACTAAATATTGGTGTTTTTATTGGCTGGTGCATAGGCGTTTATTCAGCGTTGTGCGGGCATAAAACCCCCTTGCCGTTGCTTGGTGATTTTTATCAGGAACACTTAGATTTCATTTCATAAAATTCAAATTTACTCTTAAAAATCTTTATTTTCAGGCTTTCTGGGAAGATGAGGAATTGGTGTTATATCAATTGGACTAAATTATTACTAGTGTTCAGCTTAGTCATGTGATTAAATTTACTTAATATCATCAACAAAAACAATATAAAGGCATTATTTTGATCTATCTTTACCCCGCCAATAAAATGGAAAATTTATTGGTATTGTTAGAGAAAATTCAATCTATTTCTCCCTTGCCCGTGTTTAGCCAAGACATAGTCGTGGTACAAAACAAAGGAATTCAACATTGGTTGAATCTTTCCTTAGCGAAACAACGCGGCATTAGTATGAATATGAGTTACGCTTTGCCTGCGCAATATCTTTGGAAGTTGATCAGAGAACTTGCCAGCGATGATGTTATACCGGAACAATCTCCTTATTCCCGAGAAGTGCTTTCATGGCGTATTTATGCATTATTAGCCAGTGAAGTCGTTATAAACGATCCTGTTTTTAAGAGCGCGACAAATTATTGGTACAATGACCTACAAAAAAGCGACTTGCAAAAAAATGACCAGCAAAGTCAAAATCAAGAAAAAGCAGCAACCAAACGTTATCAGTTAGCTTGCCAGCTTGCCGATTTATATGAACAATATTTAATTTTCCGACCAGAATGGATTGATGCCTGGCACGACTCTAACCTGCATGATTCAAACTTATCTGCTTTTGAAGAATTCATCGAAGATGAAAACATTAAAGATACCGCTTTGTGGCAGGCAAAGTTGTGGCAGCATCTTATTAGTGAACACGCCTATAACCCTTTAACCTTATTGAAGAAAGCCATAGCGAATATAAAGACGAAAAAAAGTGATTTACCAAAGCGTATTTCATTTTTTGGTCTTAATTCTATGGCACCAATGTGGCTGGAATTTATCCATGCACTTAGTGAACATATTGATATTCATTTTTTCCATTTAAACCCTTGTTATGATTATTGGGGGGATATTTTAACCGAGAAGCAGGCTATAAAATCTATTAGCCAATGGGTTGAAGGTGTTGAAGGGGGGGAAGGTTATGATGACACCAGTCACTTGATCGGTAACCCGTTGTTGGCTAATTTAGGCCAGCAAGGTCGTGAATTTATGGCTATGTTGCACGGGTACAGCACAATAGATATAGATGTTTTTGATTCAGCCCTTAAAGATGTAGCTGAGCAGGTTGTACTTGAAACTACAGCATCAGAAGGGGTAATTGCAATTGAAACCCCAAGTGTATTGGCTAAGGTGCAGGACGATATATTAACGTTGTTTGATGCTCGTCAACAGGGCGTTGAACTCCAGGATGATTCAATCGTTATTACCAGTTGTCATAGCGCTTTGCGTGAAGTGCAAGGTTTACACGACTGGTTATTGCATCAGTTTAATAAAGATCAGACATTAACCCCGAAAGATATTATTGTAATGTGTCCGCAGGTGGAAAATTATGCGCCTTATGTTAATGCGGTTTTTACTCGGGGTTGGCAGGATTTAGGTGATGAAATACCACCGTTGCCTTGTTCTATTGCTGATCGCGTAGCTAAAGATGCCGAGCCGGTTGTTGCTGCATTTATTGAATTATTAAATTTACCAGACAGTCGTTTTCAAATTTCTGGGCTGATTAGTTTATTACGTTTACCCGCAATGCAGCTTAAATTTGAAATTAATATTGAAGAGATTGATAAAATTGTTCATTGGCTGGATTTAGCGGCTATTCATTGGGGCCTGGATCAAAATCATAAACAGCAAATATTAGGATCATCATATAGTGAAAGTGCTTCCAGTGAAAATTCTGAAGCCTTTAGCAATAACTTCACCTGGCAGCAAGGTTTATCACGTTTACTGCAAGGTTTTGCCTACGGCGACAGCGAAGTGATTTATCAGGAACAATTGTTATTACCTAATGTAGAAGGTGACGATGCAATTTTACTGGGTAAATTAATGTTGATTATTGACCAATTACAGACATTTGCTTTGGAATTAACTCAAGTGCGTGACGCGGTACATTGGCATAGTTTCTTACTTGAAATAATGGAAGAATTGTTTGATACACAAAGTGAACAAAGCTTTGGCATTATAAATCAGGCTATTGAATCATTGGTTGAGTATTGTGAATATGCTGATTATAAACAAGGAATTGAATTAGCCGTAATACGAGATTTTCTTAATAGTCATTTCAGTCAACCCGATCCGGGTCGTCAATTTATGGTCGGGCAGATCACTTTTTGTTCAATGCTGCCGATGCGTAGTATTCCATTTAAAATTATCGCAGTTCTGGGATTGAATGACGGAGAATTTCCCAGACAACGTCAGCCATTAGGCTTTGATTTAATGTCGTGCACACCGGCAAAATTAGGTGACAGATCTCGTCGGGGTGATGACAGATATTTATTTTTAGAAGCGATAATTTCAGCTCGTCAGGCTTTGTATTTAAGTTATCAAGGCAAAAATATCAGAACGAATAAACCCAAAGAAGCTTCACTGGTACTTAAAGAGTTAATGGAATACTTAAGTCTTGGTTATGGTTGGAACTTTTCTGAGGAAGAAGCAAAAGCTCAAGAAAGTGGAGGACAGAATAAACCAATTAACATTCGTCAATTACCCATGCAACCTTACAGTGTAAAAAATTATCAGGGGAAACATGCTAGTTTTGACAAAAATTGGTTATTACTGGGCGAGCAGGCTATTGGCAGACAAACCGTTAAAAAGTTAGTGATCGATATTGAAGTTGAACCACTGCTTGAATTAGACGCGAATCAACTGATTTCATTTTTTCAACACCCGTCAAAAGTATTTGCCCAACAGCAACTTAATTTATATTTTGAGCAAAACAATGTTGAATTAGACGATGCAGAGCCTTTCAGCAATGATCATTTACAGAGTTATTTACTACGCCAGCAATTGCTTGATGTGTATTTACAGCATGATGTTAAAGCGCAATCAGCTGACGCAGAAGCGGATAGGTGCTTTGAAAATACTCAACAGCTAACATTGCTTGAACAAGTTGAGTTAACGTTAAAAACAGCTCATTTGTCGGGTTATTTTCCTGATTTACCTACAACTGAACACGTTTTTAATCGCTGGCAGCAAGACAGCGAAAGTTTTAGTCAAATCATTATCGGACAGTCGATGAATGGTCCTGAGTATTTTGACTGTAAGATCGTTCTTGAAATAGCGTGTGTTGACAATGCAAGCCAGCCAATTCATTTGCATGCACGCTTGCCGGTTAAAGCAGGGCAATTGGTGTTTAATCGCAGCAGTAGCGCTAAAGCAAAAGATTTTTTCACCCTTTTTGTACACCAGTTGATTTTGCAAGTGTACGTTGAACAAAATGAATCTTCCAAAGAGCCGGGATTTAACGAACAGACGCTTAAAGAACAGGCGCTAGCTAATGTGAGTGGCACAACGGGATTATTCTTTGATACTAAAAGTCAAAAAGTGACTCAATATCAATTTGGTCATTTAGTTAATGCGAATGCGCAACTAACATTTTTATTGCAAACTTATCTACAAGGACAGCGCCAGGCGTTATTGCTTAATGGAGATATAGCTGAAAAGGCTTTTCATAAAACAAGTAGATCAAGCAAAACGAAAGAGTTTGATCAGGAAAGCTTTGAAAAATTATGGAATGATCCAAATAGTTTTAAACCATTAGGCTCAGATGAATATATTCAATATTTCTGGCCAAAGTGTCCGTTATTTGAACATTACCATCAGCAATTTGCACAAGTTTACCAATCTATGTATCAGGCTTTAGAAAAAATTAATGTAAAAGCTCCAGCTGTTCATGCTACACAAAGCAATAAAGGGAGTGTGTCATGAATCAGCCAAAAAATTTAGTTGCTCATGAAATTGGGTTAACAGGTAAGCATTTAATCGAAGCTAGTGCCGGTACAGGTAAAACTTACAATATTACCCGTATATATTTACGTTTGTTACTGGAACGACGTTTGACGGTTCAACAGATTCTGGTGATGACATTTACTAAAGATGCGACTGAGGAACTTAGAGGTCGAATTGACAGTTTTATTCGCGAGGCCATCAATAACTGGTCTAGTTTGATTGTTGAAGACGAATATTTTACCGCAATTGCCTCACAAATAGATGAAATTGAAGCGCTAACGTTATTAAAAACAGCCTTATTATTTATAGATGAAGCGGCAATCTTCACTATTCATGGTTTTTGTAAACGGGTATTAAATCAACATGCTTTTGCCAGTGGTGTTTCTTTTAATGCGCTAATGGAAGCAAATAGTCAAGATTTAGAGCTTGAAGCTTGTCAGGATTGGTATCGGGTACTTGCTAGACAATCGCCGGATAACTTTTTACTGGTTGCTGAATTTTGGGCTGAGCCACAAACGTTTTTAAGTCAATTTTCTAAAGCTATTTCCAAAAATAATGCCCTGGATCTTGTTAGCCCGAAAGATATTGAACTTAATTTTCAACATTTGGCACAACAGGCTTTAAACTCGCTTAGGTGTAATCATCAAGTATTGCTTGATAGTTTGGTTGAGGTTAAATCAGGATCTGCCCAGCAAGTTCGTTTTGATGAACTTAATGCTTTGCTTACTTGGTTAGAAAATATCTCTGGGTCTGATGATCTGGATAATAGCAATGAAGTAAATGGAGACGAAACTAAGTCTTCATCTATTCCTTCACCTACGCCTTCAGCTATGCCTGATTCATTTATTGACGGTCGACGTTTTTCAAGAGCTAAAAATAAAGCTGAACTAGTTGAAATATTTACACCCGTTAATGAAGTAAAAAGCCTGAATAAAAATATAAATAAACTCATTAATAAAGCGAAGGCATTTTTAATTGTCAGGGAAGGCATATATAAAATTCGTCTGGATATTGAAAGTAAAAAGCAAAATCTTAATATGCTTAATTTCGACGATCTTATCTCGACTTTAGCGAATACCTTAAGTGCAGTTCAAGATGAAAAAAGTGAACTGGCGAACATTTTGTTTCAGCAATATCCCGTTGCTCTGGTTGATGAATTTCAAGATACTGATCCCTTACAGTTTGAAATATTAAGCGCTATTTATTATTCTCAAAAAAGCGCTGCTTTGTATATGATTGGTGATCCTAAACAGGCTATTTATGGTTTTCGGGGGGGAGATGTTTTTGCTTACTTGTCGGCCCGCGAAGATTGTGACCACCAGTGGTTAATGGACACTAACTGGCGTTCAACACCTATGATGATTGAAGGGTATAACCGTCTGTTTTATGGCAATAACCTGGCTTCGACAGCACGTGAAGTATTTGGTTATAATATTGAGTATTTACCGGTAAAAGCTTCACCAAAGAAAAGTTCAATTTGTGAAGATAATAATTTCAGCGCATTACAATTTATACATTTTACTGCTAATGCAGATGATAAAACGGTAAAACAAAGCTTTCGGCCTGTTATGGCAAATTGGTGTGCTAGTGAAATCAGTAGATTACTCAGCGGTAGCCGTACTAATGCCAGTACTAATAGCAATGCAAGTAAAAGTACAAATGGTGCTAATTTAACGGCTCAAAATATTGCGATTTTAGTGCGGGATGGCAGTGAAGCCGCTGCAATAAAATTAGCGCTGCAAGAGCAGAATTTGTCATCAGTATTTTTAAGTAACAGAGCCAATTTATTACACTCAAAACAAGCCCAGCAATTATTAGTGTTGTTAAAAGGAATTTTGTTTGTTGAAAATGAACGTTTATTTACTGCGGGTTTAGCTTGTGGTTTATTAGGGTTTACTGCGGAGAAACTTTATTTATTGCAACAAGATGAATTAGCATGGCAAGAGCATAAATTTATTTTTTTAGCCTTGCGGGATGAATGGCTTTATAAAGGCTATATATCGATGGCATTAAAGTTAATGCACGAACATTTTAATTTGTCTATTTATGATGAGGGATCATCCCAAAACCTTGATTCTCCAAGTGAAGTTCAAGGGCAAGGTCTAAATCAAAGCATATCAGAAGATACAAGTTTTGATCGTAGTGTAACTAACTTATTGCATTTATTTGAATTATTGCAATCAGCCAGTCAACGTCACCGGCAACCGCAAGAATTAATTTATTGGTTCGAACAGCAAATTTCCCAGGACAATCCAGATTCAGAAGCTGAATTAAGATTAGAAAGTGATGATAATTTGATCCGTATTATTACCCAACATGGTTCTAAAGGCATGGAATATCCTATTGTCTTTGTGCCATTTGCTACAAGGCATAAAGATCCGTTACGTTTTGGAACACGTTCAGTATCATTTATTGAATACCATGATCAACAGGGTAAACTTCATCTCAGCCTAGATGGTTCTGATGAAGCTAAACAATCAATGGCAGACGAAGCTTATGCTGAAGCTATTCGATTGCTCTATGTTGCTATTACCCGGGCAGAACAACGTTGTTATGTTTTTAGTACTGCGTTTGAGCATTGCCATAATTCTCCTTTAGGGCGAACGTTAAAATGGCAGAAGGGACAGACTGGTGAGCAGATTTTTATCAGTTTACAACAATTAGCAAGTGAAAACCCTGATGCGATTGGTGTTTTGGAAGTAACAGCTGATGAAACAAGCGAGTTCGAAACAAATGTTTCCCAAAGTCATTATTTCTCCCAGAAAAATTCTGCCTTAGCTGAAGTAGCTATTTTTAAAGGTAAAATTGAAAGGGATTGGTGGCTTAGTTCATTTTCAGCATTAAGTAAAAACTTGCGACATGGTGGGGTTTCAACACCGGATCGGGATAATGAAAGTACTTTAATCATTGATCAAAGCGAAACAGTTATACCCAGTAGCTTAATACGTTTTAATATTACTAAAGGAGCACATACGGGTAATTTATTACACGATATTTTGGAACATACCGATTTTGCCGAGCCTGATTGGCAAAGTTCAATGCAATGGCCTTTGTTAAAATATGGAGAGTTAAAGTGCACAGAGTTAAGGCATGGAGACTTGGGTCAAAGTTACCATGAAGAAGATCTACAAAAGTGGTTGCAACAAGTTATTAATACTCCATTAGTTGGTAATCCGTTAGAAAGTACTCCGTTAGAAAGTAAAGAACAAACGGGCCATAATTTTTGTCTGAAAGATATAGTATTAGCCAAAACATTACGGGAAAGTGAGTTTTATTTTCCTATGAATTCAGCTAACAGTAGCGCGTTGGCTAAATTGTTGACCGATCACAGAAACAAATCTGCGCAAATATTGAGCACTGCCCATCGTGAGGTTCGTAGTCAATATCAGGTTAAATTGCCTGCTTATCAAAAGCTAAAGGGAATGATGCACGGTTTTATAGATTTGGTCTTTGAACATGAAGGTAAATATTACGTTTGTGATTATAAATCCAGTCATTTAGGGGATCATTTTAAGTATTATTCAAAGCAAGATTTATTGTTGAATATTGAGAAAAATTACTATGATCTGCAATATCTTATTTATTGTTTAGCACTGCATCGACATTTAAAAAACTCCTTAAGTGATTATAATGCGGAACAACATTTTGGTGGTGTTTATTATCTGTATTTACGCGGTATGACTGATGAAGCACAGCATCGCGGAGCCGGGGTATATTATCGTCATATCAGTGAGAATGAATTGAATTGTTTAGATGATTTATTTTCGGGAGCTACTAGTACAGGTTCTGTTTCAACAAGTTCACTGGCAACAAGTTCACTGGCAACAAATTCACTTGCAACAAATAGTGAAGAGGCAGGTGTTGTAACAAACATAGAAAATGGAGAAAAACTTCATGACTGAGCAATTTATCACTGATCATGTTAAAGCAGGCCATACCAAAGCTGATCATACGCCTACTAAACAAACTTTAGCCAGTGGAATTCAGGCAGTAAAATTACCTTACGCTAATTTTAATCGTGCCCGTCAGCAAATAGCTGGAATTTTGGCGATTGATTACTATTTTGCCAAAGAGCTGAGTAAAACCATTAGGTTAAGCCAAACCAGTGATGATTTTAATCAAGAGTCATTTTTTCATTTATTACTTGCGCTGAGTGAGAGTTTACGAGAAGGTCATAGTTGTTTGCCTTTAAAAAGCCTTGCGGATCGTTGTTTTGGATTTGCCTGTGATATTGATAATGTTATCACGCATCACGGTTTTACTTTTTCTGATCTTGAACAATTGACTGGCATGTTTGCTTCTGTCGATCTTAGCCCAGAAAAACTTGAAGCGATTGTATTTCATCAAGATAAATTATACCTGCGTCGTTATTTCAATTTTGAATATGAATTGTCTTTGGCCATTAATAATAGATTAACGCAAACGTCTGCTTTATCAGTACAAACTATCACAAATTGTGTACAGCAGTTATTTCCGCAAACTGCTGTTCAAGACTCTGCTCAAGCTAATGTTAAAGCTGAAGTTAAAGAGATTGACTGGCAAAAAATAGCGGTTGCCAATGCTTTAAATAAAAATTTTTCCGTTATTGCCGGAGGGCCAGGAACCGGTAAAACCTACACGGTAACTAAATTATTAGCAGCACTGGTTTTGCTTCATCAGCAAGAGCATCATCAGGAACAACATCATCAGGAACAAAAAGGTCAGCAATTAAATATAGCTTTAGTCGCACCAACAGGAAAAGCGGCGCAACGTTTATCTGAATCAATTGGTAATACGGTTCAACAATTTAGGTCCTTGATACCCGATATTGTACTGGATGATATTCCGACACAGGCGCAAACTATTCATCGCTTGTTAGGCGTTATTCCCAATAATCCTAATTTTAGACATCATCAAGATAATTTATTGGCGGTAGATGTATTGCTTATTGATGAAGTTTCTATGGTTGATTTAGCTTTGTTAACAAGGGTTTTCAGGGCTTTGCCAGCACATTGCAAGGTAATATTGTTAGGTGATGCGGATCAATTGCCTTCGGTTGCTGCAGGGAGTGTTTTGTCTGATATAGCACCCAGACCACATCCGGGATATAGTCGTGAAAACACTCAGTATTTAGCAGAGGTATCAAAGTGTGAAATATTTGCCAGAAAGCAACTGGAAGCGAAAAAGAATGCTAAACAGGCGCCAGCTGATCACATTACCTATTTAACAAAAAGTCGTCGTTTTGATGATCACGGTGGTATTGGAAAAATAGCCAATGCAGTAATTAAAGGACAGAGTAGCGAAAGTTGGCAGTTGTTAGTTGATGCAAAAAGTACAGATGTTGAAAGTACAGTAATTGAAAGTGATATTAGCATAAGCAAGGCTTTTGATGAACAGGATCAATTATCATTGCTAACCTCAGAGCCTGTTAGTTGGTTACCTCCATTAGTGAACCGCTATTACTTACCTTTGTTTTCTTCTTCTGATGTTGGAAATGCTTTTAAATTATTGAGTCGGTTCAGAATTTTGTGTGCCACCCGAAAAGGTGACTATGGTGTTGAAAATATCAATGAGTTAGTCAAAAATTATTTTGTTGAGCAAGGACTTATTTCTTCTTCTGCAAATTTATATCATGCAAAACCAATAATGATCAGTGAAAATGATTATCGGTTAGGTTTATATAATGGCGATATAGGGTTGATTTGGCGTAATGATGCCGGACATTTAATGGCGGTGTTTGAAGATATGTCTAATAAATCAATAAAAAATCAAAATGCTGAACCAGCAAATATACAAACAAATGAACAATCATATAAGTGGATAATGCCGTCACGTTTACCTTCCTATGAAAGTGTTTACGCAATGACCATTCATAAAACACAAGGCAGTGAATTTGAACATGTTGCGATGATATTGCCTACACAAACAGATAACAAACTGCTTTCTCGTGAGTTATTATATACGGGTATTACCAGAGCAAAAAAAATGTTGAGTATTTCAAGCAATTCCGGCGTATGGCATCATGGTGTTGAAGCAAAAGTACAGCGAGATTCAGGTTTTAGCATTGCTTAAACCTAAATTTCTTTAGTTAACCCTGTGATTTGTTAACGTTGTAATTGAATTATCAGTAACAAAAATCCAGAAAGAATAGAAGATAAAATGAATTTAATTGAAGTAGAAAAAGCTGTTTATAGAAAACATTTGAATATTGTTATTTTGGTATTTGTCAGTTGTTTTATCGTATTATCACTAATTTTTGGCGCTGGTTTAATTGCGGCTTTTTCTGATGGTCAAAGTTCGAATTTTCGTTTTAATCTGTTTGGTGTCATTTTAGGGTTATTGTGTTGTTTAACCGTATTGAATAAGCTTAAAAAAAGTGGTTATTTTAAAGAAATTTATTACGTATGGCAATTAAAGCAAATTCATAATTCAATATACCGTCGATTGAAAAAAATAAAATCAGCCTCATTAACAGGTGATGTAAATGCATTAATAATTTTAAATTTTTATTATCAAAGTACCAGACAAGTTTATTTGCTGGATGACAATACGTTGGTGATTGCTAAAGTAGAAAAAGATATTTCTGCATTGAACGAAATTTTACAGAAAGATAATATACAGCTTTGTGTAGAACAATTTGATAAAACACTGTTAGATGCTTTTAAATAAAGCTATAAGAATACTTTATTAAATCAATAATAATATCAATAAAAATAAGAAGAGCGAAATATAAAGTGCCGGGTGAATAAATAAGTGACAATGGCCCTTGTAATTATAGGTGTTGTACCTCATCTTTTTTAATATAAAAAATTTAATAGGAATAGCTAATGAAAAAGCTTAAACATGAAGCAGCATTATTAAAAAAAGCAGTAGAAATTGGTGAGAAATATGCCATCAATCGTGGTTTTAAAGGATTTGCTTCAACTAATTCGGCAAAAGATAAAGTTGAAAGTTTATATCGTTTATTAGTGAGTGATAAACAAATTCAACCACTGGCAGTTGATTTTGAAGATCAACCGAATATGAAGCACAAATTAGCATTATGGATCGCTAAAAAGTTACCTGAAGGACATCCATTGCTTGCGGATTGATAGCTTTTGGAATAACAGCTTTTGGTATAAGTAGCTTTCGAAGTTAAAGAATTTTGTAAAATTAGCTACTTAAACCAATAGCTATTGAATAAGTGTTATTTAAGTGAAAACAGATGAATAGAAAGAAAAAAATTAACAGTATTTTGAAAAAGAAAGCAAAAAAAGCAAATGCCAAATTTCATACCACCAATAAACCTAAATATGTTTCAAAGGCAGAAAGGGAAAGGATTGAGCTGGAAGCACAACTAAAATTGAAAGAACAAAGTAATGAATTATCTTCAGGTAATGATAAATAACCCGTATTCATCACCTGAATGTTCACTATTACATTTAATTGATTAGGGTAATTACTCTTTTTAGTTTAATTTAGTTGTAAGGCGTTATGTTTATACTAAAACTACTTAACGTTTAATCCAGTTTTATACTGGCATAACCATTCATGCAGGAGAGCGCTATATGTCGTCAAAAGTTTTAATACCAGGTTCAGGTGATAAAATCACAATTGTGGATGGTAAATTATCGGTACCCAATAATCCTATTATCCCTTTTATTGAAGGTGATGGTATTGGTGTTGATGTTACACCCCCTATGATAAAAGTCGTTGATGCTGCCGTTAGCAAAGCTTACGGTGGCGATCGTAAGGTTCATTGGATGGAAGTGTATGCCGGAGAAAAAGCGACAGAATTTTATGATTCAGAAACATGGCTGCCGGAAGAAACTTTAGCGTTATTTAAAGAATATAAAGTGGGTATTAAAGGACCTTTAACAACACCTGTTGGTGGTGGTATGCGTTCGCTGAATGTCGCGTTGCGTCAAATTCTTGATTTATATGTGTGTCAACGTCCTGTGCAGTGGTTTACTGGTGTACCTAGTCCGGTAAAAAAACCTGCTGAAGTTGATATGGTTATTTTTCGTGAAAACACAGAAGATATTTATGCGGGTATTGAATATCAGGCTGGCAGTGATGATGCTAAAAAAGTTATTTCATTTTTAACGCAGGAAATGGGTGTGACTCAAATACGCTTTACAGATAATTGCGGTATTGGTATTAAACCTGTTTCTAAAGAAGGTACTCAGCGCCTTGTACGTAAAGCAATACAATATGCAGTAGATAATGACAGAGAATCAGTTACCTTGGTACATAAAGGTAATATCATGAAATTTACTGAAGGTGCATTTAGAGATTGGGGTTATGAGTTAGCCAAAGAAGAGTTTGGTGCTGATTTAATTGACGGTGGTCCTTGGTGTAGCTTTAAAAATCCGAATACAGGTAAAGAAATAATAATAAAAGATGTAATTGCTGATGCAATGTTACAGCAAATATTATTAAGACCGGCAGAATATAGTGTTATCGCGACATTAAATTTGAATGGTGATTATTTGTCTGATGCGTTGGCTGCCCAGGTAGGTGGCATAGGCATTGCTCCCGGAGCAAATATAAGCGATGAAGTAGCTATTTTTGAAGCAACTCACGGAACAGCGCCAAAATATGCCGGACTTAATAAGGTTAATCCAGGTTCGGTAATATTATCGGCGGAAATGATGTTACGACATATGGGCTGGATCGAAGCTGCTGATTTATTATTAACTGGTATGTCTGGTGCTATCAATGCAAAAACAGTTACTTATGATTTTGAGCGCTTAATGGAAGGCGCCACTTTAGTGACTTGTTCTGAGTTTGGTGATTGTATAATTGATCATATGTAATACCAGTTACATTAATAAATTGTCTATGTCCCAGTTAATTGATACTAAACAAAGATGTAGGAGGGTTAGCCAACGGCGTAGCCATCACTTTTTAGCATGTAACTATTTAATAATATTATAAAAGCTGGTATTTTGGTGGGTTACGCCTTCGGCTAACCCATCCTATGCGCTGAAATCTTGACCTGACAAATAAATATCAATAAAACAGTGAATTACGGTCGTAGTCACACTTAACTGGGACATAGCCAATCCACTTGATTGATTGATTTGATATCAATGTAATGAAGTGGATTTATTATTGTTTCTTAATGGATGGGTTAACAATCATTATCCCGGTAGTACGTCTATGTCTGGATTAATGATTTTAAAAAGAAAAGAATAATGCACACGCCATTTATCGCCATGACAGTTTAAGGTGACCGTTTGTTGGTTCAACCGAACGATCACACCATAGCGTTCTACGTTGTTTCTATCGATAAAACCAACTTTATCTTTCACCTTCACTTCGTTTCTTCCCAGTCCAGCTTTTTTGTTAGTGTTCGATATATTGGTATCGATTTCATTAATGTTGATAAAGTAATAGGGGATTGTCCAATGGGCTCCATCGGAAAGATTTTTTACTGACACTCTGGTTCTATTGAATTTGGTAACAGACGCTTTAATGATCCTGTTTTCATCGGGTTCAAAGTATTGAATTTCTTGTCCTACGGTAAGGTTATTTTTAAGTTCGATAATACGTTTGGGATCGTCCAACATCCTATCAATAGCTGTTTTAATCCTGAATAAATCAAAACCGGTTGCATTATTTAGGGCATCAATTACTTCTGAGTAGTTCACTTTATTTTACCTGTAATTTAATATTAAGCACGAATGGGAAAAATTGTATTAGAAAAATTTATCAATTAATGTTCATGAAATAAATCTGAACTGAGCGACCCCCCTTATATATTTGAATAATAATAAAAGAACCTTACCTCGCTTGTATTGTTATACCAATTGGATTAAGTTTTTGGTCTATATTTACCTTACGATATTCTTCTAGTTTTTAATAAAAATGACAAAA
>JABSOI010000058.1 GCA_013216015.1 Alteromonadaceae bacterium
CACCATTTATATAAAAGGTTTGTTATGTATGGTTAATAATGAAGATATTTATGTGAAAATGCCAACAATCATTATTATCAGTGTAAATCTGAATCAAACTATAAACTTGCTCGTTTAGCGACATCGCAGGAAAAAGAAACGTCGTTTTTTAAGGTTTAAGTCTATTTTCAGATCACTTTTGATTTTTGCCTGTATTACCTACATTCGCCAAAGCATCAGATATTTCTTCTTCTGGGGGCTGTTCATAAATGACAGTTGTTGATGGGGTTTTATGACCCGCAATTTTTTGAGCAACTTTTAATGATTTCTTTTGATCATGAATCACGTTTGTAATCAGCGCTCGACGACCACTATGTGACGATGCTTTCTCAATGTTTGCCCAATCTCGAAGCATTAATGACATGTGTTCTTGTAGTGTGTTAGGGGAGTATGCACCACCTTTTTGAGTGATAAATAACGGATCTGATGGTTTGATGGTCGGATCTTTATTTAGTCTATGTTGAATATAACAGATCAACGCTTCTCTTAATTCCACGTTTACCAGAGGCAGATCTCTTGCAATACCTTTATGCTTTGAAATAACGGGATAGAAATCTTCTGGATTTATTTCTGCTCCGACATGTGCAAGTTTAGTGACTTGTTTAATGATTTGATCAAACTCTTCAACTTTAAAACTCACTCGCCGTCTAACATATTTTGATGTCGAACGTTGCATAGCATTAGAGCCTTTTGTGTATGAAGCGGGCAATGACATTATTTCAAAAAGTTTAAAAGTTCGATTAGGCGTGCCGGGTTGACCAAAAAGTTTGCACACTTCTTTGAGTTCTAACAAAGCTATTTCTTGTACACGTAAACCAAGCTTTTGGCTGATTTGCATTATCGCGCTATTTTTTTCAGGGTGCCGATGATTGGCGATTTCTCGATAAAGACGATCCCAATCTTCAGGTTTGGGTACTCTGGCTTGACCCGATTTTTTTGACATAGTGGGGTACTTATTAATTTTATAAAATCCGTAATAATGTTATTTTAACGGATTATTGTGAGAAATGAAGGAAAACTGGCTAAAAAATTCAATATTGGTGAAGTAACTATTTATTTGGTTTTGGTTATCGGGTATTCCTTAGCTTAAAATTTGGTTGATTTTTGGTCAGTTTATGTTTTATTTTATTCAAATATACACTTTGTATTTTATAAAAACCTACCTACACATAAATAATGTGCAATAAATTGATAAATATTTATTGCACATTATTTATTATAAAAGGTTACAGAATCTGTAACCTCACATGTAAGTAATCCATATTGATCTGGTGTCATTATTTTTTTGCATAATATACGCATGTTGTTATACTCGACGTATTCGATTTATCGGATGGTTAATTGGCTAACTAAACCTTGTTTAATTAGTTGTTAATAAGGCTGGCTTTGGTGGATCTCGCTAATCTTTACTATTGTTTAATTAAAGTCAGTCGCTCTCCTTCCCAATAAAATTATGTTTAATCACTTGATATAAAATTTAATTAGGATCTTTATTTTTAAATTAATTTTATATAAGTTTATAATTTTTATTGCAAAATATACAATTTAACTTGTTTTACAAAAGTTGAGAAATAATGAATATTATCCTCCAACAGATTATTATCCCGGTAATGCATCTATACCCGTGGTCATTCGAAATACAGGAATTTGAGGTGAATTTAAAAGTTTATCTAAAAGGCGCTTGATTGAGTAATAGCGGGCTATTGCGATTGAAAGCAACGCAGTAGATAATCTTTTAAAACGCTTCAAAACCTGCATTTTGAATGATTACGGGTATATGTCAGGACTAACGATTTTAAAAAGGAAAGCATAATTCACACGCCATTTATCGCCGTGGCAGTTTAAGGTGACCGTTTGTTGGTTCAATCGAACGACCTCACCATAACGCTCTACGTTATTTCTATCTATAAAACCAACTTTATCTTTCACCTTTACCTCATTCCTTCCCAGTCCCGCATTTTTGTTAGTGTTAGATATATTGGTATCGATTTCATTTATGTTGATAAAGTAATAGGGAATAGTCCAACAGGCTTCGTCGACAATATTTTTGACTGATACTCTGGTTCTATTAAATTTGGTCACCGATGCTTTAATGATCCTGTTTTCATCGGGTTCAAAGTACTCAATTTCCTGCCCTACGGTAAGGTTATTTTTAAGTTCGGCAATGCGTTTAGGATCGTCCAACATCTGTTCTATAGCGGTTTTAATTCTGAATAAATCAAAACCTGTCGCATTATTCAATGCATCAATTACTTCTGAGTAGTTCACTTCATTTTACCTATAATTTTCCTGAAAAATAAAAATCTTAATATTATAGTCAATTAAACAACATCATGCTGTCAATACTCTATGATGATCTCAAAAAATGGACCATTCGACACAAATTAGAAACTTCAATCATATTATTACTTGAATCCAGGATTTAAGAATTTCCTCTCTTTAAGGTTAAACCAAAAATCTGGAACCGTTATCGATTGATTGGTGCCAAACTATCAATAAATTTATTTTTGATGATAAAAAATTTAATTTCAGTTCCTCACTTATCATAATTATTACCACGATTAAACCGCTGATACTCATGCATTGTACTCCCCGGTCCATACGGATTTGAAGGGCGTGTTTCTTTGAAAGCACGTGCTCTTTTACTACCCGTAGGCGATGATTTATTTTTAGAACGAGATAACCCAAAAATAATTAAGCTGATAAATGCAATTATATATATAGGAAAACCATAAGTAAAAAACCAATCTACAAAATCATAAATAGTCATATATCTTCTTCTTTTATAGGTATACCCGTAATCATTCAATATGCAGGTTTTGAAGCGTTTTAAAAGATTATCTACTGCGTTGCTTTCATTCCCAATAGCCAGCTATTGCTCAATCAAGCGCCTTTTAGATAAACTTTTAAATTCACCTCAAATTCCTGCATCTTGAATGACCACGGGTATAATATTATTATAAGGATCTAGGTATTTACCTAGACAATAAGTCGTTAGATCCTTTCGTCATTGCGTGAGCTTTTTCATAAAGATCTTTGCCCTCATTGCCAAAGTCAAATCTGTCCTGATTATCTACCAGCATAACTTGCCGTGCGGTGTCTCTTTCTTTTGTTAGTGCAGAGCCCATAAATTGATTTATATATTCTTGCTTATCAGAAACACTATGATTAGGGTAAGTTTGCTCTACATAATCAATCGCTTGTGTTTCTGCGTTATTAAAAATTTCCCTGGCGGCAAGTTTATTACCATTTACAAATTCATTATCTGTTTGGTCTGTTCTGCCTCCAGCAGTTCCTGAAAACTCTGCCCTAGCACCTAGTTTAGCCTCTTGACCCAATAAATCTACCCCACCTTCAATATATCCGTATCCTGAAATGTTTGACTCAATTTGTCCAAATCTAGAGTCACTTATAGATAAATTATTACTACGGTATTCATCCATCATCGCAGCCCAATTAGAGACAAATTCTTGTTTACCCTGTTCAGAGCCTCTTGCTTGGGATGCTAATACACTCATGCCATCTGAATCTACTGAGGCTATCGACTGGGCTTGTATGTGAACTCCGCTATCATATGCGATTGAACTGTCTGATTTATAACTGTTGTCATCAGATCTTGAATCGCCGGTAAATACTCTAGATGAAGCAATGGTTCCGTCGTTGGCCATTTTAATATCGGTAAGTGAGCTTTGGTTATCAGGAATATTTGTGATGCCTGTTGAATTTCTTACTCTTTCACCTTGTTCGGCATTTAAAACTAAATATGTATTTTCAGCGGCTGCTTGGGCATTTGCGAGTTCATCTGAAGATAGCCATAAGTTATTTTCTCTGTTTTCTCGTGTTGAAGTTCTGGCTTGTTCATGTACTTCGCTGGTTATTGCTTTGCCAGTTAATTGTTCTTCTAAACCTTCTCCTCTTCGTTGAGCAGAGTCAATTTCAATGCTGCCTTTAATTGCCTTGTCTACTTCTGATACCATATGTCCTTGCATATATTTGTCTTCGCCTACTGTATTTATCGCTGAAGCAGTACTTAATGCATCTAATACTTTAGGTCTGGTTTCTGCTGCGCCCAGATCTTCAGCGGTTTTGTTACGTTGTGCAAGCTCGGCTTTTTCTGTGTTAAATCCAGCAATATCTTTTCTTGTATTGAATTCACTTTTATCACTATAAGTTGATGAGATACCCTCTACGGCTCTAAATTTACCATAATCCTCAGCGGTGTTAATCATTTGACTTTGTTGCTCTGCAAGGACTCTGTCGCTGCCACTTATGGCTTGTTTTTGAACATTTCTTTCGTTACCTATTCTATTGTGTGCAGTACTTTGTAAAGTATCGAAAGAGGTATGTTTATCGATCGCATCAATTTCAGACATATTTGGATTATTGGCAATAACATCATGTCTGAAGTTTTCATTTTCAGCATTGTGACGCGCTGTTGTTATTTGGTGATCACTTGCAATTACATCACCCACAATATCGCCATTTTTATTTGCTCTTGATTGATACCCTTGCATTTCACCATCAGTTGAATTTAAGCGTAATGTTTTTGTGTTCTCACCAAAAGACATACCCGCAGCAGAGATATCACCTCCGGTTTTTTTGTCGGAATAATTTTGTTGTGATATACGTCCTCCAGCTTCTTCTGAACCTTCAAAAACGCCGCTTCCACGTATAATTTGATGGTGTTCCATTCCTGAATCAGATAAACCTGAAACATTAGCATGTGCCCTATTTATCGGTTCATTTGTCAGCATTTGGTTCGCTGAGCTATACCCTTCTATTCCTAAGTTTTCAAACGCCATTGAGTCAGATTGAAATTGTATTTGTTGTTTAGTTTCATGCATGCGTCCTAGTGGATCTAAGGTTCTTTCGCCAATGTCATTACTTATTCTGTCAATATCGCCCTGCCATTTTTCAGAAAACCCGGCAAATGCGTAACTGCTAATTTTAAAGAATACGCCAGAAATAAAGGTTGCTAAAATTATTCCCATGCTTTTAGCTTTTCCGAGGATGGCAAGCCCTTTCATTGCATTTTCAGGAGCCATTAAAATTGCGGTTAAAGATAAATTCTTATTCATCACACCTGCGGAGGCATTAATAACTTGATCCATTGCTAAGCCATGCACAACTGCATCAGTAACTCCCCATAATGCCAGCCACAGGGTTAATCCGATCATGATATGAATACTTTTGAACACAAGCGGGGTTACAATAAAAAGTGCTAGAATCGGCATCAAGCCCAATACAACACCATATACAATTGCTTTGATTGTCGGTAGCCAGGTATCAGCAACGGTATTTGAAGCAAGCCCTGTGATCATTGTTTTGGTATTTGATAATTTATGCAGTGAATCATATGGATTGCTGGCAAGGCTTTGCACTAATGATTTAGATATCATGATACCTTCCATTAGTTTATGCGTTGAACCTGTAGCCGCGGCGTTAAAAACTAAATCTTGAGCATCTTCTAATACGATTTTACAGCGAGCCAATTGTGCAGCTCCTATGGCGGGATCTTGTACTTTAAAACCTGATTTCCCACATACTTCTTTTATATATTCATCGTAAAGTGTTGCACCAGACAAATCGATATTCAACTGAGTATCCCAGGCCTCTGTGCAAGTCATTACAATGCCTTGCTTATTTTCTTCGCTATACATTGTGGTGTAAACAGCTGGGCTTTTTAATTTTGCTAACTCATTTTTTAAATTAGAGGTTTGGCTTTTTATATCTTTTAAGTTAAAGGTATAACCGTCTAATGTTTCAGCCGGAGGCAAACAATCTGAAATATACTGATGAATACTTTTTTGAATGTAAGCTTTATCTGATAATACTTCACCACCTATTGAATTTAATAACATTTCTAATCCAATACCGTCTCCCTGAAGTGTTCTTGGATGTGCTGATCCGTTATCGAGTATTTCAGTTAAAACACGTTCGGCTTTATTGGTTATTCCTGCGGTTAATACGATCAGATCCGGAACGTTGTAAACCGCTTGATATCTGTTTACAACGGGATCGTAAATATGAATAGTGCCTTTAGGGATAATGAGCGCTTTAAATAGTGCAACTCCAATCATAACCAAAATAATAAAGTTAAATATGCTGGCATTATTTCCACCACCACCTATTAAACTTTTGCCAGTGGTAATAATTCCTCCAAAAATGATCCCAAACATAGTCGCAACAAAAAACATAACGATATACTCACCATCATTAAAAATGAGGGCTACTCTTGTGAATGCGTTTAATGTTGCGTCAAAACCACCATAAATATAAAAATCCATATCGATAGCATTGGCAATGAATGGAAAGAAAATCAAGAATAACGAGAAGTTTATTTTGATAATGCGATTATTCATTTGAACCTTTGCCTAGGCTTAAGGTTTCTCTGGATGATTTGAATAAACGGGCTTTTTCAATTCGTTCGTTTCTATCAATAAAGGTCGACATTTTTTGATATTCATTTAATTTTGCAATATATCCCTGGCGCATGTCATGTCGTACGTTTCTAAGTCTTTCTTGCAAAACGGGTAATAAAGGGGTGACTTCTACAAAAAGATCTTTATTACAAATTTTTGATCTATTTGACCCCTGTCCTGACTCTCTCGCTGTTTTAGATGTTTTTAAAAGTAAGAGCCGAGTATTTCTATATAAATCATCAATTAATCTTTCTGCATAAGCAAATGCAAGTAATTCAGAGGTTTCAATAATTGTATCATCAACCGTTCCGTCGATACTCGCGCGGTACATTATTCTATATACCGGTAATGGCGTTGCATTTATCCAATGTTCTAAATTTGTTGATAGTGGCGATTTAGTCGCGATAGCATCTGCAATGGCGGCTAAATTATTTTCGATTATCTCTATAAGCCCTTCACCAATTATATTGTTACAAATGCCGGCAGCATTTTTTCCTTTAGCGGTTCCATAAACAAAATCTTCCATATTTGCATCAGCATTTTCATCGCAGGGTAAAATTTCAGTGCCAACAGGGATTTTCCCTTCAACAGAGATATTGATCACTATATCTCCAATATATCCCCTCACGATATCTGAGTACGCCGACATGCCATACTTGACCATTGATTTTTCAATAACTGATCCAGAAGTCGCGAAAATATCTTTAAAATCACTTTGGCATCCTGCTACTTGATCGCTTAAATCTACGGTAGGTGCTCCGTTTGCCGCACTGGTATTTTCCATTGCCTGCGTCCAACTATTCGCGATATTATCAGTTAATGCTTTATCATTAGTGATGGTACTCCAAACCTCTTCACCGACGTTGCTGTACCGACTGTCAATAACTGTTGTAACCGCCGCTTTTGCAATAGCACAATCGTCAAGTTGAAGACTATTTAATGAATTCGCTATGTTTTCGAACCCTTTCAATGATTCTGAGAATTCTTTAGTCACGGTTTTTATAGCCATATCAAAGGCTATTGCAGGAGCCGCTTGCATCATGTTTTCCATTTTTTGAACTAAATATTCTTCATCTAATAATGATAAACCACCGGCAAACAAGTTAACCCCGCCACAACCGCTAGACAGTTTGGGTAAGGATATTGAGATAGGATTATCGACGGAAGTATTGATCCTACCGGTGAAATTTCCCATCGAATAAAAACCTCTTTTTTGGTTCTTAAACGATGCAGCACCGCCTGAAGTTGCATTATCAAACCAATCAGCAACCCAATCATCTGCATTGGTGCTAACGGATAAAACTAATAATAAAAGGGGAATGCATTTCATTATATTAAAGTATTTATTCATTTTATTGTGTCGTTGGTAGTGTAGGATCAAATAAACCACCTTCTAAATGCTTAGGTGTGTAAAATTGCTCTGGTTTTGACTTCCCTTGTAACATTCTTACGGCTCGATAGGTGTTGTTTTCTATATTGGGAATGGTTTCTGCGCCTACTGCAATATTCATCCATTGTTCACTTCCTTTTTCAATCAAAATTGTAATAGGCGTCATCTGAACATTGAATCTTTGCGCGATTGCCGGATTGTCATTTATGTCAATTTCTTTATATGGCCAATAATGTTTATTGGTAAAATACTTCAAAGAATTGCGCTGTAGATCACAATAAGGGCAACTTTTTTGAGTGAACATAACAATGGCGAATTTATCTCTGTTTTCTAATAATAATTTCTCAATTTCTTTCTTTTTAATGCGTTTTGTTGCATCACGACCTGCATTGGTAATAGGGTTTTGTGCTCGAACATTAAGCAGCGGATTTTCTAACATGGTATATCCGGTTAAAGCAGTAAAGGCTCTGGCATGTCGCCGAGCTGCGTCAACAACTGTCCAATAATCTTTTACTGATTCTTTCGTTTTTTTCCAAATGGCATATTCTCTGTAATCTTCCTCAAGTTGTTTGATTTTTTGAGGGTGCATTTTCATTAAATCAGCAGTTTTTGGGTTTGGGGGAGGTATAAGATATTTCTCTTTTTCTTCTTCTTTTTTAATGTCTACGTTCTCACCCCACCAATAGCCTGTTTGATTAGTGGTTTGATTTTTTTGTGCAGATAAAGAAAAGGAGAAAAATAACGTAATAAAAATGGTTGAAGCAATAAATTTATTTCGAGTTAAATTGCTCATTATAGAATTACCTTTAAGCGTTGAACGTTATTCAAATCGATAAATCCCCAATACCGGCTATCAAATGAATCTGGATGTGAACCTATTAAAAAAGCTTTTCCTTTAGGGACTTTTTCGTCTTTCCACTTGAATAAAGGTAATTGTCTCCCGTCAGTTGCTGTTGTTTTTGCTTGACCTATTAATGCTCCGTCACAATAAAAGTAGATGGATTCAATAATTGATAGTTGATGGTTTTCAAAACAACCTATTTTTTTAGTTACGGTGAATTTAGATTTATTAATGAAATCATGCTGAAACAGGAAAGTTACGTATTCTTTATCTTGTGGGGAACCTTCTGTTTTCCATAAAATGATTGGATGTATTGAGGGGGTCATAACTAGAACTAGATTTTTGGTTAAAAAATTAATAACTAAAGATAATAAACCTAAGCAAAGTATTAAATATTTTATTGGGGGATTGTTAATTGATGTATTTTTACTAAACACATTAAGCCTGTGTATGAAAACATATAACCTATGTGTAGTGTATGTTTTCATACACCATTAAGCAAGTGTAATAAAGTCTCAATTTTAAGTTGATATTGAAAATAAAATGTAAGTAAGAATTGTCTTTTTTGAATCTGTTCTAGACTAAAAAGAATACTAGGGTGTAGATAATCGGTGTAGATAATAAATAATTTTTTAAACGCCGTTAAGTAATATTTTTGAACATAAAAGCTTTAAATATTATCATTATAACCTCATTTTAACTCCAACGGATGTGTAATATACAGAGTGAATTTAAGAGAAGATGGCGTTTGTCTGAGGGATTAAACGATGTTTGCTTTAAAATTGACAGATTAAAAATCTTTGATTGTTTTTCGAACAATTAATTGTCGACTATTTTTGTGTTTTCTCCTTAGATTATTTTACTCTTATTGATACCCCGATGGATTGGTCCTCTAAATTTAGTAATTAAACACTCTATGAATATTTCTCCGCAAATGTTTAATGACACCCAATGGTGTCGAAATAAGGCGTTTTCAATTTTTATTTTACCTAGGGAATCCCTCTTGAAGCCCTTTGTTTTAAAGGGGTTTTGATATTAATGATTAATTAGCAAGTGGTATTTTAGAAGGTTTTCTATTACATATTTGTACTTGGCTAGCAGGTTATGTTTTTTGTTCTCTAAATAAGCGGTTCTATTTCCACAAAAAAATTATAAGCCATACGAAAAGAGTTTAAAAAACAACCAATATTTCAATAGACAGCTTTTGGCAAAATTATTATCCTTAAACCGTCATTATGAAGGTTGGAGTTATACAACTGTACTTTTGACATTGAGTTGTGTACTTATGTTTAAAGTTTGGAGGGAATGGATGAATGGGACAACTGTTACCCTCTAATTTTTTTAAAATATTTTTACATTTTAAAAAAAGAGCTCTTGGAAAAAAGAGCTCTTGGATAAAAAAGATGAAGTTAATCTACTTATTTTAATATCTAGCGTAGAGTAATATCTGGAAAGTTTAAAAATAGTTCTTTCCTTTTATTTAATTTAATCAAACAGGATGTAATTTATCAGTAAAGGTAAACCCCCAGCTATGCTGGGGCGACTCGCGAAGGTTTTACCTATACCGTGGTATAGATGTTTTTGTATTAAATTTGACGAATCAATGAAATAGCTTATGACTATGTGAACCAGTTACTTGGAGCAGAGATTTTTTGTATCAATCCGCTGGGTTAGATCATAAGGCTAAACGGACAAAGTCCAGAAAAGAAGTATGACGATTTGGATCGCCTAAAGTTTGATATTTACTGCGCCTCGGGCGCTTACTTTAGCCCTTTTAGGGCGTCATCTAATAAGCCTCCGGCTATGCCGGCGGTACTTTAACTTGTCTTAAAGCTAGTAGATTCTCGTTTAACAAGTCTAGGAATATGTTTAAAACTCATACCTATATTGGGTTTTGAATCTTTGGCTGTTAACTCAAGCGCGATATTGGCGGCTTGCATTGCCATTTGTTCGATAGGGTAATTGAGTGTACTCAATTTGGGTCTTGAATATCTTGAAAGTAAAACATCATCGAAGCCGAGTACCGAAATATCATATGGTACTTTAAATCCGTTATCTTCTAATGTAGAAATTGCTCCAATTGCCATAGCGTCATTATAGACAAATATGGCCGAAAACTCTTTTCCTGCTGCTAAAAGTCTTTGAGTGGCAAGCTCTCCTCCTTGAAGAGTTGGTTCATCATATTCAATTAATTCGGGAGCAATATCAACGCCAGCTGACTTCAGTACATGCTGAAAACCTTGTAATCTTAAACGTGGATCATCTATTCGATATTTACTCGATATGCAGGCGAAATTTTGGTGATTTAATGCCAATAAATGTCGGGCCGCAATTTTTCCACCTTCAAGGTTATCTAACCAGACACAGCGATGAGCTATTTCTTCAATAAAGCGATCAATAAGCACCAGGCCTGAAATTTTGTTTACTAATTCAATCAGTGTTTCATCAGATAACTTTTTGCTATGGACCACCATAACTTTGCATCTTCTTTCAATAAGTAAGTTGATGGCTTGCATTTCAGATTCTGCACTGACTAATCCTGTACTTAATAGTAATTGCATATTCTTTTGTCTGGCCACTAGCTCAACACCATTAGCTAAAGAAGCGAAAAACGGATCGACGAGATCAGGAATAACGACACCCAGCGTAGTACTTTTTTGAGTTACTAAAGCACGGGCATTTGCATCTGGCGTATAGTTCAAGTCTTTCATTACCTTTGATACTTTATCAATGGTTTTTTGACTGACTTTAGGTCCTTTATTTAATACACGTGATACGGATGCTACTGAAACACCAGCGATACGAGCTACGTCTTTAATAGTTGCCATAGAGGTAAATGTTTACATTTTTATTTTTAATTTCAATATAAGTTAAATATACACTAGTTGTTAGTAATACATCAAATTAATGTTTTCTAATAATTAGTACTTGCACACAAAGGGGTAAACGATTACCCTTTGATGGTAATTTTATAATAATTGTAAGTATCATGACTACAGAATTTGACCCGACAGAACATCCTCACCGTAGATATAACCCTTTATTAAATGAATGGATTTTAGTTTCACCTCATCGCGCCAAGCGTCCCTGGCAGGGTCAGATGGAGACACCTGATAATGAAGAAAGACCGGTTTATGATAATGAATGCTTTTTATGTCCTGGAAACAAAAGAATCAATGGCGAAATAAATGAAGATTATGTAGATACCTTTGTTTTTACTAATGACTTTGCTGCCATAAAACAAGATACACCAGTCGTAAATAGTGATGACCCTTTATTTAAAATGGCAACTGAACAAGGTGAAAGCCGAGTGATTTGTTTTTCACCAGATCACAGCAAAACGCTGCCACAATTATCAAATAGTGAAATTTTGACAATCGTTGATACTTGGCAGAGCCAATATAAAGAGTTGGGAGAAAAATATACCTGGGTGCAAGTGTTTGAAAATAAAGGCAGTGTAATGGGGTGTTCAAACCCTCATCCGCATGGACAAATTTGGGCACAACAACAATTACCTTCTTTGGTCATGAGAAAGCAACAGGCGCAAAAAGCGTATTTTGAACAGTACGGTACTAATTTGTTGCAAGATTATGTTGCTAAAGAGGTGGAAAACAAAGAGCGGATTGTTGTTATTAACGATGACTGGCTGGTAGTGGTTCCATATTGGGCTTCCTGGCCGTTCGAAACCTTAGTGTTGCCGATGTTTCCTGTTTCAAGAATGACGGACCTTAATGGGTCTCAAAAATTAAATTTAGCTGATATCTTGAAGCAAATAACCGTTAAATATGACAACTTGTTTTCTTGCTCATTTCCTTATTCTATGGGATGGCACGGAGCACCTTTCGATAATGAAAAACATGATGAATGGACTTTGCATGCCAGCTTTTTCCCGCCGTTATTACGATCTGCAACCGTGCGTAAATTCATGGTTGGTTACGAGATGATGGCAGAGGCTCAGCGTGACCTTACTGCGGAACAGGCAGCAGACAGACTACGTAATTTATCGAACGTCCATTATAAGGAAACCAAATAATGAGACTTAAACAGCTTGCTGAAGATTTATTTGACCAACACTTTCAACAATCGCCCCAATTGGTGTGTCATGCTCCCGGCAGAGTTAACTTAATTGGCGATCATACAGATTATAACGATGGTTTTGTTTTACCTGCAGCGATTAATTTTGGTACAACCATTGCCATTTCCGGTCGAGAAGACAGACTCGTGAAAGTTTATGCGCATGACTGTGAACAACAGATTAATATCTTTGACCTCGATAGTATAATTTTCGATAAAGACATGATGTGGAGCAACTATGTTAGAGGCACGTTGCTCGCATTAATGAATAAATACCCTGATATCAAGGGGGCTAATCTTGTTGTTACCGGTAATGTACCACAAGGTGCTGGGCTAAGTTCTTCAGCAAGTTTTGAGATAGCCATATTAAAATCTTTTGCACAGCTTTATCAGATAAACCTAGATGGTATCAGCGCAGCACTTATGGGGCAGCAGGCAGAAAATGATTTTGTTGGCTGTAATTGCGGCATCATGGATCAGCTTATTTCTGCTATGGGGCAGAAAAATCATGCAATGTTACTTGATTGCCAGGACCTGACATTTGAAGATGCACCAATTCCGGATGACTTAGCTTTGTTTATTGTTAATTCAAATGTAAAACGGGGTTTGGTAGACAGTGAATACAATTTAAGGCGCGAGCAATGTGAAAAAGTCGCCAAATATTTTGGCCAATCTGCATTGCGAGGTGTTACTATCGAGCAGCTTAATTGTGCTGAGGACGAGCTTGAACCTGTATTGTTTAAACGTGCCCGGCATGTGATCAGTGAAAATTCCCGGGCAATAAAAATGCTACAGGCATTAAAAATAAATGATATAGCAACTATAAGCGAAGTAATGAAAGCATCGCATATTTCCTTACGTGATGACTTTGAAGTGACCACAAAAGAGATGGATGGCCTAGTCGACATCATTGATGAAGCTGTAGGTTCGCATGGAGGCGTACGTATGACGGGAGGCGGTTTTGGTGGTTGTGTAGTTGCCTTAGTACCTGAATCTATGGTTACAGAGCTGACAGGTATAGTTAATAAAGTCTATCCGCAACAATTTGGTTTAACACCGAGCATTTATTTATGTAAGGCAACGCAAGGTGCGTTTAGGTAATTAGAAAAAAAATAATTAGAAAAAATAATTAGAAAAAATAATTAGAAAAAATAATTATTAGAAAAAACAATTATAACTAAAAGGTAAGAAAAGTATGGATTTTACAAACAAATTGGGGACGCTAGACAGTACTATTTTTATTGTCTACGTTATAGGGCTTTTGTGCCTGGCTTTATGGATTTCTCGTAATGAGAAAAAAGAAGGAGCTAACACGGAAGACTATTTTTTAGCGAGTAAAGCATTACCATGGTGGGCTATAGGTGCCTCTTTAATTGCATCTAATATATCAGCAGAGCAAATTATTGGTATGTCTGGATCTGGGTATGCTATTGGTCTGGCTATCGCATCGTATGAATGGATGGCAGCCCTTACCTTAATTTTAGTTGGCAAATATATGCTACCTATTTTTCTGGAAAACAAAATCTTTACCATGCCGCAATACTTGGAACAACGTTTTGACACCAAAGTAAAAATTACTTTGGCAATATTCTGGTTAGCCGTTTACATCTTTGTTAATTTAACCGCAGTGTTATGGTTAGGTGGTTTAGCTATTGAATCTGTAGCAGGCGTAGACTGGATGTTCGGGATGATATTCCTAGCAGTTTTTTCTGTTGCTTACTCTTTATACGGAGGCTTAAAAGCGGTTGCTTATACCGATATATTACAAGTGGTATTGTTAGTTTTTGGTGGTTTGCTTTTAAGTTATCTAGCACTAGATGCCGTTTCTGATGGCCAAGGTGTGTTAGCTGGTTTTGGCGTGCTTACCGAGCAAATGCCAGAGCATTTTGATATGATTTTAAGCCCTGAAAATGAACATTATATGAGCCTTCCCGGTATTTCCGTTCTTATTGGCGGAATGTGGATAATGAATTTTAGCTATTGGGGCTTTAATCAATACATCATCCAACGCGCTTTAGCCGCTAAAGATCTTAAAGAAGCACAAAAAGGTATCGCCTTTGCTGCTTACCTTAAACTGTTAATGCCAGTTATTGTGGTGTTACCGGGTATTGCTGCAGTTGTATTATATCCAACATTAACATCTCCTGATCAAGCCTATCCGTCTATGATGGCATTAATGCCAGCAGGCATAAAAGGTTTAGTCTTTGCTGCTTTAGTAGCTGCCATTGTTTCTTCACTTGCTTCGATGACAAACAGTATTTCAACTATTTTCACTATGGATATCTATACTCGCTTCAAACCAAATGAAAGCCAACGTCATTATGTTCATATTGGTCGAATTGCTGCCTTAGTTTCTCTATGTATTGCCTTAATGGTAGCAGAGCCACTACTAGGTAAGTTTGATCAGGCATTTCAATATATCCAGGAGTTTACTGGCTTTTTCACACCAGGCATTGTTGTTATATTTATGATGGGTATGTTTTGGAAACGAGCAACTTCAGCGGGTGCGTTATCTGCAGCAATAGGTTCAGCCGTTTTTTCTCTGTTACTTAAGTTCTTATGGCCTGAATTACCTTTCATGGATCGAGTGGGAGTAGTTTTCTTACTTTGTTTAGCGGTTTGTTATTTTGTATCTATTGCAGGAAAACCAATTACAACCGACAGCAGTGTAAGTTTAGATCAAGTGAGCTTCACTACCACTAAGGCATTTAACGTAGCTGCAGTTGGTGTGGTGCTTATTCTCTGTGCATTATACGCCACTTGGTGGTAACAATTATTAAACCAAAAAAAAGCTCAATTTATTGAGCTTTCTTTTTTATTAGGAACTAAAATGCAAGTATTGGTAACAGGTGGTGCTGGATATATAGGCTCCCATACGGTTTTATCATTGTTAAATAATAACTATGACGTAGTTGTTTATGACAATTTATGTAATTCAAGTATTGAATCAATTGAAAGAGTGCAAAAGCTGACCGGCAAGACTGTTGAGTTTGTTGAAGGTGATATCTGCGATAAAGAGAAGTTAAGCAGCGTATTCACACAATTTAATATAGATGCGGTTATTCACTTTGCCGCATTGAAAGCCGTTGGTGAGTCAGCTCAAATCCCCTTAAGTTACTATCAAAATAATGTTTATGGCTCTATTTGTTTGCTTGAAGTTATGCAGGAATACAAAACGTATAACTTTATTTTTAGTTCGTCAGCCACAGTTTATGGCGAAGAAAATGACGTTCCTTACGTTGAAACAATGAAGTTAGGTACGCCTTCCAGCCCTTATGGTGCAAGTAAAGTGATGGTTGAACGTGTGCTGGCTGATTTTGCAAACTCTGAAACAAACTTCAGAGGGGTATCATTACGGTATTTTAATCCTATTGGTGCCCACGAAAGCGGTGAAATAGGAGAGGATCCAAAAGGTATTCCTAATAACCTCTTACCTTATGTAGCGCAAGTTGCTGTCGGTAAACGTGAAAAGCTCAGTATTTTTGGCGACGATTATCCTACCGCTGATGGTAGCTGCGAAAGAGATTATTTACATGTTATGGATTTAGCCCAAGGACACGTTGAGGCATTAAACTGGTTGAATCGCAATAGTGAGTTCACTGGTGTTGAAGCGTTTAATTTAGGTACTGGTGATGCAGTTTCAGTGTTTGCTATTGTAAAAGCATTTGAGAAAGCCATTAACAAACCTATCCCATTTGAAGTATCACCAAGAAGAACCGGGGATCTTCCTGCTTTCTGGGCTAATGCAACTAAGGCCAATAAGGAATTTAACTGGCAAGCCAAGAGAAGTCTGGAGCAAATGATGACGGATACCTGGCGCTGGCAGTCAAACAATCCTGATGGGTATATAGCTGAATGAATCAACTGGAAACGGTATTACTGATCAATGACAATAGCATGTCAGTTGAAATCATTAATTTTGGTGCAAGAATTAAATCGATTAAATTCCCGGTAAATTCCAAACCTACGGAAATGACACTGGGCTATTCATTGGCAGCAGAGTATCCCAATGATGAATTTTATTTAGGGGCAACCTGTGGCAGAGTGTGTAATCGCATTTCAGGTGGTAAGTTTGAGCTTGAAGGTCGCAACTATCAGTTACCCTTAAATGATGGTGAAAATTGTTTACACGGCGGCGAGAATAATTTTTCTTTTCGTTATTGGCAAATAGACAGGCAAACCCTTACTACTTCTTCAGTAACTTTGTCGCTTGTTTCCGTTGATGGTGATCAGGGCTTTCCTGGTAATTTAAAACTATCTGTTACTTACCAATTAAGTGATGATAATAAACTGACCATAAAGTACTTGGCTAACACTGACAGAGTCACACCTGTTAATTTGACCAACCATGCTTATTTTAATTTGGGCGAAGAAGATTGCCAATCATTGCATTTACAAATTAAATCATCAAAATTCCTTGAAAGTACAGCTGACAACTTACCCACAGGTAAGCTCATTTGTGTTGCTAACAGTGATTATGATTTCGCAGAGCCTGTGTGTATCGGTTCTCGACAGCAGAATACATTAGATAAATCTCTTAAAGAAAAGAATGGCTATGATCATTGCTTTGTTTTGGATGATACACCGCTTGAGCATCCTAAAGCGGTTCTAACCTCGATAAAGAACCGGGTAAGTTTATCTGTTTATACCGATCAGCCTACAATACAGATTTATAGTGGTTTCTATTTAAATGGCAAATTTAAATCATATCAAGGTGTGTGCTTAGAGGCACAAAATTATGTAGATGCGGATAACATTAAGCACTTTCCAGGTAATGTCTTAACGCCAGACCAGCAATATCAGCGAACGATTATTTATGGCTTTTCATCGTTAAGTGAATAGTGTTTTAAAGTTGAAAATGCCTATTTCAGGCATGGTAAAGTCATTACTTGCGTTGAAGAGTAAAGTTGAAAACAATATTTGTGAGAATAAAAAAAGCGAGCTGAGCTCGCTTTTTTAATATCACACTTATAAATTAATAAAGAGTGACCCGAATATGTTGTTCGTACTTAGCCATTAAAGTTTGCGCTGGCAAATTCCCAGTTAGCTAAAGCCCAGAATGCTTCCATATATTTAGGACGTAAGTTACGGTAATCAATGTAGTAAGCATGTTCCCATAAATCGACAGTGATAACAGGTGTTACACTTTCGTCTGTTAATGGTGTTGCAGCGTTTGAAGTGTTCACTATTTCGAGGCTTCCATCAGCTTTTTTAACTAACCATGTCCAGCTTGAACCAAAGTTATTTATTGCGCTGTCAGTAAATTTTGCCTGGAATTGGGCAAAAGAGCCGAAACTTGCATTAATAGCATCAGCTAAAGCGCCAGTTGGTTCACCACCAGCGTTAGGGCTTAGGCTGTTCCAGTAAAAAGTGTGGTTCCATATTTGAGCGGCATTATTGAATACGCCGGCAGATGAAGTTTTGATAATTTCTTCTAACGTTTTTCCTTCAAATTCAGTACCTTTAATTAAACCGTTAAGTTTAACAACATATGTATTATGATGTTTTCCATAGTGGTATTCTAAAGTTTCAGCTGAAATATGCGGCTCTAAAGCATTTTGTTCATAGGGTAGTGCAGGTAATTCGATAGCCATTTTATTCTCCAGGGAATTAAATATAAAATTGTTCTTGTACATATTAGAAAGAAAACTTTGTTTTTACTAAAAACTTAGTAAAATAGTCGGGTATTTTCAAGGTTGCGTAATTTAACACAATCTAAGCAGGTTTATGAGGCTTATAATGCTATTTATCAAGTATTGTTTGTTTTATTATAGTTGTTTTTATTAGTATCTATTGCATTACTGTATTGGGGCACATATATCGGTTAGCAGTATGAGATTACAAGAGCTTATTTATAGCAATTCTATTAATAATGGAATTACAATAAGTAATGAAATAAGTATTACACAAGAGGTTACCATGGATACAATTGAACGAATTAAAGAACAAATTGCTGAGAATTCAATTTTATTATATATGAAGGGTTCTCCTAAATTACCAAGCTGTGGTTTTTCATCACAAGCGTCTCAAGCGCTAATTTCATGTGAAGAAAAATTTGCTTATATAGATATTTTGCAAAACCCAGATATTCGTGCTGAGCTGCCAAAATATGCTAATTGGCCAACGTTTCCACAATTATGGATAGACGGTGAGTTAGTTGGCGGCTGTGACATTATTCTGGAAATGTTTCAGCAGGGAGAATTGCAAACTTTAATTAAAGAAAGCGCAGCGAAAAATAAGTCTAAACAATAATTGATATTTTGAAATATGCCACAATACTTGGTGGTGTAATCTTTCTGCAAAATTATAATTGTATAGTTTTGCCTGATAAACAATAACAACGGAGAATAATATGAGTGTATTAGTAGGTCGTGCAGCACCAGATTTCACTGCTGCGGCAGTACTTGGAAGTGGCGAAATTGTAGATAGCTTTAATTTAAGTGCAGCAATTAAAGGTAAAAAAGCGGTAGTGTTTTTCTATCCTTTAGATTTTACTTTTGTTTGTCCATCTGAATTACTTGCTTTTGATCACCGTATGGAAGAATTCAAAAGTCGTGGTGTTGAAGTTATTGGTGTTTCAATTGATTCTCAATTTTCTCATAATGCATGGCGTAACACTCCAGTTAATGAAGGTGGTATTGGTCCGGTACAATACACTTTAGTTGCTGATGTTAAGCATGAAATCTGTAAAGCTTATGATGTTGAGCATCCTGAAGCTGGTGTTGCATTTCGTGGTTCATTCTTAATTGATGAAGAAGGTAATGTACGTCATCAAGTTGTTAACGATTTGCCTTTAGGTCGTAACGTTGATGAAATGATCCGTATGGTTGACGCATTGCAATTCCATCAAGAGCACGGTGAAGTTTGTCCTGCTGGTTGGAATAAAGGCGATACAGGTATGACTGCATCACCAGAAGGCGTAGCATCTTACTTAGCTGAAAACGCTGATAAATTATAATTAGACCGCTTGGTCAAAATTAGTGTCCATTGAGAAACGGATGTCTACTGCGAACGAACACTAGTAAATTTTATAAAAAACCGCGTAAGCGGTTTTTTTGTATCCTGAATGAAAAATCGGCAGTAGTAGTACGACTGCTGCTGCGGTAATTCATGCTCTGGGATTATGTGAACCACAAATTTCAGTCCATATGCCTGGTGTAATAGAAATTAGCCTGGATAGTAATTTTTATGCAACAATTAAAGGCGGAGTATGTAAAATTGGTGAAGGGAATGTTGCAAATGAGGCGTTTAGCGTTGTCTAATATCATTCTGTATAAAGCTCTATAATTTCGTTATACCTCAAGGAGAAGTCAACATGTCAATCAGTAGTCTTATTGCATTGTTTGGAGCAATGTTTTTACTTGCTATTATTCCCGGTCCTGCAGTATTCGTTATTATAGCCCGTTCCTTTTCGTCAGGGTTCCTTCGAGGGGTATATGACAATGGGTATTGTTTTAGGTGACTATGTTTTTATTCTTCTGGCATTATTTGGGCTTACTGCGCTTTCAGAAATAATGGGGACAACATTTTTTATCATAAAATACCTTAGTGCAATTTATCTTATATGGCTTGGAATTAAACTCTTAAAAGCAAAAGCTAGCATGATCGAAATTCAAAACTCGGTAGAATCATCAAAAAGTTCAAACTTTATCGCAGGCTTATTAATTACCTTAGGAAATCCTAAAGCCATTTTATTTTATGTTGGTTTTTTCCCGCTTTCATTAATGTATCAGACATATCAAATTTTGATGTACTAATGATTATGGCTGCGGCGACACTAGCTTTTGGCAGTGTTAATCTTTTTTATTCATTTATGGCTGTAAAAGCTAAAAGGTTATTTAAAAGCCCTAATGCGTCGACTGTTATTAACAAAACAGCGGGAACAATTATGGTATCTACAGGGGCCTTTATAGTGGTTAAAACATAATATGTATATTGGCTTTGGTGCTAAGTGGTTATATAAGTATTCGAGTAATAATTAAAAATAAACATACGAAAAATAAAAAAAGAGAATAATAATGAAAGTAGAACAAGATTCAGAGTTGCAGGCTCCTGCTTTAAAAACAGACAATATTTATCTTAGAGTAGCCAAGTTATCAGATTTTCCGGCCATAAAAAGTTATCGTCAAAATGTTGAAAATTGCCGTTATATCAGACCTGCTGAAAACGATAAAAAAACCATGGAAATAGTTGAAAACTTAACTAAACCATGGAAATTTGAACAAGGCATGTGGAATGGTCTGGTTATTTGTTTAACAGGCGAAGATACAGTGATTGGTGAGATTGTTTTTAACATTGAAAATTGTGAGGATCAGCGAGCAGAAATTGGTTGTCGTATTAGTGAAACTGTTGCGGGGCGGGGTGTATGTACACAAGCGGCTAAATTACTTATTGACTATTTATTTACTGAGATTGGTTTATATAAATTGGTGGCAAAGTGTGATCCCAGAAAAACGGCATCTTACCGGGTTATGGAAAAACTTGGTTTTAAAAGGGAAGCATTTTTTAAAGGTCATTATTTAATGGGTGATGAATGGACAGATCAATATGACTATGGTTTGCTGGCTTCACAATGGTAATAAAATAATTTATTGAGAGGATATTCATTGCTGTATATATTTGGAGGTTTGCCCGGGACAGGTAAGTCTGAGTTATCAAAATATCTTGCTAAACGTATCGGTGCTGTTTATTTGCGCATTGATACCATAGAGCAGACGATGAAAAACAGCGGTATTGAAAATATTGTCGATGAAGGCTATCAAGTGGCTTTCAGCCTTGCCATTGACAACTTAAAACTGGGTATGTCAGTGGTTGCTGATTCAACTAACCCGGTTGAAATTTCAAGGAAAGCATGGCGTGAAATTGCTATTTCTGCTGGTGTAGCATATTACGAAATTGAAGTTACCTGCTCTGATTCTGTAGAACACAAGCAACGAGTGGAAACACGGGTGTCAGATATATCATCATTGAAATTACCATCATGGAATGAAGTTGTTGAGCGTGAATATCACGTTTGGACGACAGAGCGAATACTCATTGACACCGCAGGAAAGAAAACAACAGAAAGTAAGCTTGAGTTAATGAATGCCTTGGATGAAGTCATTGAAAAAGCCTGAGAAATGCTTAATGAATTAGAGCAGATGTAACAATTAATTCTTATACACATAATGTGTGAATGTTCTATCTGGTTAAGGGCACAAAGTGAGATAGAAAATATTATGCCAATGTTGTTTTTTGGATTAGTTATTTTGTATTGATAACGCTTTGTTAACAGACTAAATATAGTTGGCTAGAATAAGTAACGAAGGAGCAAAAGCCAACTGTATTTTGTCATTGTTTAACAACTTGTTAGTTTAAAATACTGTGAACGAAAAATTGGTATTTTCAATGGACTTAGTTTTAATACAATTAGGTGCTAATTGAACCTCATATTCGTCAGCATAACTCTTTACAAGGCTTTTTAATTCTTCCTGAGGTAAAAATTGATGTATACCCAACGACCACATAGTTCGAATGTCATCCTCCGAACCTTTGACCAAGCCAATCTTGCATACATCTTTCATCATGCCCCTAATACATGATGCGGCACTTTTATTTTGTTTGATTTCAATAGCTATATATTGACCCAACCTAGCACGTCTTTTACGCACTAAAAAATCAATGGCCATATATTTTTGGTTTTTCGAAGAACGCATATCCATTGAATATTGAAATTCACGAATCCATTCAACCACGTCTATATGTTCTTCAAGGAACATAGCAAATTCAACTTGAAGCCATACTTCCCAACCTGAAATATCTTTACTCTGAATTAATGCCATACGCTGAACTATGTGTTCTTGAGTAAAAAACTCAGTTGCAAGTTCTACGATAAACTCAAAATCCCTCTTTATCATGAAACACCTATATTGATAATTAAACTAACGCCTCATTAAGAGGCAAATATTGTTGGCTAAAATAAGCAACGAAGGAGCAAAAGCCAACTGTTTGTTGTCCTGAAAACATACCTTTAATTTAAGTTTAACCTGAACCCAATTATTTTTGACCCCTATTATTTAGCGGTCTTTTTTACAAGATATACGACCTTGTTGTGAATCTAGTTGATGTGCTTATTAGCCTTCGTCAGACTCATCTTTATGCCTACAAACTAAATTTTCTTCTCTCATTTGTGTTATAAATGGAACGCCATCACCAGTAAGATGACTACCATCTGAAAGTTTATCTTGTGAGTAGGGTGATGCGGCGGTTATAGGAGCATCAAAAACTTTCTTGTGAAATTGTAGACATTTTCTTCCTATGCCCATTCTACGGCAATTATCTAACGATAAATTGGTTATATAAAAATAATCTTGCGGCCAATCATACATGGTAAGGCTTATAGAGCCTTTTTTTGTGCCATTTATTTTTACGATGATCTCTTGACCATCCTCATCAATTTCTATCTTGCAAGGTAAATCATTTTTGGTAGTAAATTCAATTGAACACATCTGACATTTATCCCTAGAAGGCTAACTGCTCTATTAGCCGGGAAATTTCCGTATTTACGGATGAAATATTTTCAGGAAATTTAAATAGCGACAAAAACAATACGCTTTTATTGAGTTATAATCAATGATTTACATTTATACTGCGCAATTTTTTGCTGTAGAAAGGCTGATAATTTCAGAATTTACGGTGGAAGTACAGAAATTAGATGGCTCGATTAAAAACGGACTGATTTAAATTCGAACATTGTAACCTTAATCGCATAAGAAAAAGTATATCAAAAATAAATGATTCAGCCAGATCAACTTTGCTTTTCTAACTCGCTTTGGGGCGAAAGCGAGATAGATAAGTAGCACTATTGAGTCAGCTATCTTTGAAAAAGTGGTAATAGTTTATAGGTGTTTTTAATCTAAATTTGTGGCCCCTTGTGGTAAAAGGGAATATTAGATTGTTCAATCTGATCTAATACAATTTTAAACACCAAGATCAGATTTGAACCGAGACAGTTCAGGCAACTCAAGTGTTGGCACTAAAGCTCACTTTTTATGCTTGTTTATTGTGCGAGCACTAACCGAACTAAGTTATTTTGGATAATCGGTCAATTGCGTCACAGCGATTAAAACCAAATCATGTATTTGAAGTTCCCCTTGTGCTACCGCAGTGATTAATTGCTGACGCATGCTTGGTGCCCAAAAACGTTGAATATGTGAAGCGATATCAATCACGCACTGACTTTGTGCTTTGCCATGTGATAAATTAATGGCAATTTGGTTAGCCATTTCGACTACGTTTGTTGATGGATTATCTGACATTTAAATTTCTCTTGTTTGGCATTGTTGTTATTTAAATAAGGTTATATAAATATGGTTAACAAATATTGATGTATCAATATGGTTCAACATACAAGGTTAAGTATAAATTGTATGACGACCATTACGAGCAAAACCCACCAAGGTAAGATTTGCCTGTTTAGCTAAATTAATTGCCAGGGCAGTTGGGGCAGACACAGCCACTAATAAGGTAATGCCTGCACGACTTGCTTTGGTCACCATTTCATAACTTGCCCGGCTGGAAATCAGGGCAAAGCCCTGAGATAAATCAACTGGCAGTGTGTTGCTTGATTCTTTACCGCTTTTGGCTTGGTCGTACATGGCACCAATGAGTTTATCAAGGGCATTATGTCGGCCAACATCTTCTTTAATTTTTAGTATATTACCTTGTAGATCACACCAGGCTGCTCCATGTACTGCACCCGTTATTTGTTGTAATGGCTGGTGTTTATTCAGGTTGATGACAGCAGTTTGTATTGCTTTATGATTAATGCGAGGTGCTTTGCTGACATCCATTTTAGCGAGTGGTCTAACTGCTTGCTGTAATGATTCAGCGCCACAAAGACCACAGCCAGTACGCCCGGTCATGTTACGTCTTTGTAGTTTTAGGGCAGACATTGGACCTGAAGCAATTTCAATATTGACTTCAATACCCAAAGGCTGATGAGTGATACAGATATCGTGTATTTCGCGTGTGTGTTTAATGATGCCTTCACTTAAACTAAAGCCAAGTGCTAAATCACTCAAATCAAAGGGGCTGGCCATCATTACGACATGAGAAATTCCGTTATATACCAAAGCTATGGCAACTTCCTGGGCTATTTCATCCGTACGAGTTATTACAGTATCTTCCGACCAGAATTGCACCTTTTGACTGATGGTCATCGGCGGCGTACGATACGTTATTTCGTCGCAATTGCTTTCGTCAGAGCTAGTTAGCTCTGAGTCTTTGATCTTGGTGTTTGTAGTCAAAGCTCATTTCCTTTCAGAGCACTCATGTTTTAATAAGCGCTATGGGGAAGGGAGTAATACAATTTTGTACCGTCATTATTTCCATTATTTTGTATTATCCCGAGTGCTTGAAGCTTCACTTAAAAATTTATGCTGACGGTCACTAAAGCGTCGATAATCTGCTTGCCATTGTGACGGTTCAGTGACTAAACTTGCCTGTACCGCTGTTACTTTATATTCGGGGCAATTTGTTGCCCAATCTGAATTATTCGTTGTTACGACATTAGCACCACTTAAAGGGTGGTGGAAAGTCGTGTAAACCACACCCGGCTGCATGCGCTCACTTACTAAAGCCCGCAATGCGGTTGTGCCTGCACGGCTGGCAATACCAACCCAATCACCCGTTTTAATACCGCGATCTTCAGCGTCATTCGGGTGGATCTCAAGTTTATCTTCATCGTGCCAAATTTGATTGTCTGTTCGACGTGTTTGTGCACCAACGTTATATTGGCTTAAGATGCGTCCGGTGGTTAATAACAGCGGGAAGCGTTTATTGACCTTTTCTGGTGTAGCAATATATTCAGTGAGTGCAAACTTACCCAGGTTGCCAACAAAATCATGGGTGTGCATTATCGGTGTACCTTCGGGTGACTGTTCGTTACACGGCCATTGAATACTGCCAAGTTGATCAAGTTTTTCATAACTGACACCGTGGAAGGTTGGCGTTAGTCTGGCAATTTCATCCATAATTTCTGAAGGGTGTTGGTAATCCATTTCGTACCCAAGGGTTTTTGCCAGTGCAACGGTGACTTGCCAGTCTTCTTTACCTGCCAGAGGTTGCATTAATTTTCGAACCCGTGAAATGCGGCGTTCGGCATTGGTAAAAGTCCCATTTTTTTCCATAAATGAAGAGCCTGGTAAAAACACATGAGCATATTTCGCTGTTTCGTTCAGGAAGATATCCTGAACGATAATACATTCCATTGAAGTTAATGCCTGTTGAACGTGCTGGGTATTGGGATCAGACTGTGCGATGTCTTCTCCCTGACAATAAAGCCCTTTAAAGTGCCCGTGGATAGCACTTTCAAACATGTTCGGAATACGTAAACCTGGTTCGTGATCTAATTCAACATTCCATTCCTTTTCGAATAAATGACGGGTAACCTGATCGCTAATATGGCGGTAACCTGGTAATTCGTGTGGGAAAGAGCCCATATCACAGGCACCTTGCACATTGTTTTGCCCGCGTAACGGGTTAACACCGACACCTTCGCGGCCAATATTGCCTGTTGCCAGCGCTAAATTAGCTATGCCCATCACGCTTGATGAACCTTGAGAATGCTCGGTTACACCCAATCCATAATAGATAGCGCCATTATTGGCTTTTGCATAAAGACGCGCTGACGCTCTTAGCTGCGTTGCATCAACACCTGTTATTTCAGCGGTATTTTCAGGAGAATGACGAGGGTCTTCAATATGAGTTTTCCACTGTTGAAAAGCTGCGTCATCACAGCGACTTTCAATAAAGTTTTGATCCAGTAAATTTTCACTTACGATAACATTCGCCATGGCGTTGAGCACTGCGACATTGGTACCGGGACGTAATTTCAGATGATAATCTGCCTTGGTATGAGGACTGTCGACTAAATCAATATTACGGGGATCAACGATGATTAATTTTGCCCCCTGACGTAAACGACGTTTAAGCAAAGAAGCAAATACAGGATGCGCGTCGGTCGGGTTAGCACCAATCACCAGAATAACATCTGCTTCAAGTACCGAGGCAAACGTTTGAGTACCGGCAGATTCGTTTAATGTTGCTTTTAATCCGTAACCTGTTGGTGAGTGGCAAACACGGGCACAGGTATCGACGTTATTATTGTTAAATGCAGCCCGCACCAGTTTTTGAACTAAATAGGTTTCTTCGTTTGTACAACGAGAAGAGGTGATTGCTCCTATGCTGTTACGGCCATGGTTTTTTTGAATGCTACGTAATTTATTGGCGGCAAAATCCAGTGCTTCCTGCCAGCTTACTTCCTGCCATGGGTCATCAATACTTTCCCGGATCATCGGTGAAGTTATACGATCTTTGTGGGTGGCATAGCCAAAAGCAAAACGTCCTTTGACACAAGAATGCCCCTGATTTGCCTGACCATTTTTATCTGGCACCATGCGGATAACTTTTTCCCCCTGCATGTCGGCACGGAAAGAGCAGCCAACACCGCAATAAGCACAAGTGGTAATGATGCTGTGATCAGGCAACCCTTGTTCTATTACCGATTTTTCCATCAACGTTGCTGTAGGGCAGGCTTGTACACAGGCACCGCAAGAAACGCAGTCAGAGTCAATAAAGTCGTTATTTTGTCCTGCTGAAATTTTTGAATCAAAACCTCTGCCATCAACGGTTAAAGCAAAGGTTCCCTGTACTTCTTCACAGGCACGAACACAACGTGAGCAGACAATACATTTTGATGCATCGAATGAAAAATAAGGATTGGAGCTGTCGGTTGGAGCATCGAGATGATTTTCACCCTCAAAACCATAACGGACATCACGTAAGCCGACGACCCCAGCCATGTCTTGTAATTCACAATCGCCATTCGCCGGGCAGGTTAAACAGTCGAGCGGGTGATCTGAAATGTAAAGCTCCATTACGTTACGGCGTAATTTGGCCAGTTCAGCATTTTGGGTTTGAACTTTCATACCTTCTCTGACCGGCGTAGTACATGAAGCTGGCATGCCACGCATACCTTCAATACTTACTGTGCAGAGTCTACAAGAGCCGAAAGCCTCCAGATTATCACTGGCACATAGTTTTGGAATATTGATATCGACTAGCGCCGCTGCACGCAGTACGGAAGTGCCTTCGGCTACGGTGACTGAAACTCCGTCAATGTCCAATGTGACTTGTGTGTCTGAAAATATCTCCGGTGTGCCAAGATCACGGGTGTTTAAATCACTGGTAATAGTATTGGAGTTCAATTGCGTTTTTGGATCAAAATAGTTTATCATTTGTCACACTCCTCATTGGCTGATTGCTTGTCGGATGGTTGGCCTGTTGCGCTGAAACCAAAATCTTCCGGAAAATAATTTATTGCGCTTCTTACCGGAAAAGGCGTCATGCCGCCCATTGCGCACAAGGAGCCAAATTCCATGGTGTCGCATAAGTCATGAAGTAAGATGCGGGATTGTTGTTTCTGATCGCTATTTGCATCCGCTTCAATAATTTTATCGATAACTTCCACACCGCGTACTGAGCCAATACGACAAGGGGTACATTTACCGCAGGATTCCACGACACAGAATTCCATGGCAAAACGTGCTTGTGCTGCCATATTCACGCTATCGTCAAAAACGACAATACCTCCATGACCAAGCACAGCACCAATTTTTGAAAATGCTTCGTAATCAAGTTGTGTGTCCCATTGCGAAGCGGGTAAATAAGCGCCCAACGGGCCACCGACTTGTACGCTGCGAATAGGTTTTTTAGTTTTACAGCCACCAGCATAATCGTTTAAAAGTTCTTTCAGACTAATTCCAAATGCGAGCTCTAATAATCCAGCCCGTGCAACATTGCCCGCTAGCTGAATAGGTAACGTTCCGCGAGAACGGCCGATACCAAAATCGCGGTAATATTCGCTGCCACGGCTTAAAATAATGGGTACAGAAGCAAGAGAAATAACATTGTTAACGACAGTGGGTTGACCGAATAAACCTTCAATGGCGGGTAAGGGGGGTTTAGCCCGCACTAAACCACGTTTGCCTTCTAAACTTTCCAGCAATGAGGTTTCTTCACCACAAATGTAGGCACCGGCACCTAAACGTACTTCTAACTCAAAACTATGTTGACTATCGCAAATGTTTTTACCAAGATATCCAGCCGTTTTTGCCTGGGCAATGGCCTGATTTAAAATTTTATGTGCCTGCGGATATTCACTGCGCAGATAAATGTAACCTTGCGTGGCACCTACGGCAATACCGGCGATGATCATGCCTTCGATTAATACCAGAGGATCGCCTTCCATTAACATACGATCAGCAAAGGTGCCAGAGTCACCTTCATCTGCATTACACACAATATATTTTTGTTGGTCTGGCGTATCGAGTACAGTTTGCCATTTAATTCCCGTAGGAAAAGCAGCACCGCCACGACCACGTAAACCAGAGTCTTTAATTTGGCTGACGATTTCCTGTGGTGTTTGAGTTAAAGCATTTTTTAATCCGTCAAACCCTTGATGGCTGATATAGCTGTCAACATCAATAGGATCAATAAGTCCAACGCGGGCAAAAGTAAGACGTTGTTGACTTTTCATCCAGGGTAATTCTTCGGTTAACCCTAAACAAAGCGGGTGGTCGGTAATGCCGTTCAATGATTCAGCTGTAATAATATCAACAACATCTTTTTCGGTCACTGGGCCATAAGCAACACGGCCAAGCGGGGTTTCAATTTCTACCAGAGGCTCTAGCCAAAACATGCCACGGGAACCATTTCTAACCAGTGTTGCACAAATCTCTGTTTCTTCACTTAATAAATGAGATATATGCGCTGCTATTTTATTGCTGCCTTTGGATATCGCGGTGGTATCAAGTGATACAAAAATGCGTTTTTGATTTACCGGGCTTTTTGTATTCATTTGAGCTCCAAATTAAAAGTGACCATTGAGTCGAGTAGATTTTCAAATTTTTCCATCGTCATTTCACCATGAATATCATCGTTAATACGAATTGCCGGCGAACAAGCGCAGTTACCTAAACAGTAAACAGGCGATAAACTATACTGACCGTCTGCAGAGGTTTGATGGTAATCAAGCTTTAACCGTTGTTTGATTTTACTTTCTAATGCGCCTGAGCCCATTGACTGGCAAGATTCAGCGCGGCAAATGGATATTTGGTGTTGTCCTGGCTTTTTAGTTAAAAAATGGTGATAAAAGCTGATCACCCCGTGTACTTCAGCACGAGACTGGTTAAGGGCAGAGGCAATCATAGGAACCGACTCGTCGGGCACGAACCCTAATTCATCTTGAATGGCATGGAGAATTGGCAGCATAGCGCCCGGCAATGTTTTATTTTTTTGTAGGATATCGTTTATTTTGTCGATATCGGCCGATGTAATTGCGCTCATAAATAATCTCAATTTATTAGTTTTTTATTATTGTAGCTTAAAGCGAACAAAGTATTTAATTCAATAAGATATACTAATTTTCAATTGATGCATAATTTAGCAAGCAAGATAAATTAATACTATCAACCATTGTTTTAGAACTTGTTCTAAGCTGATTTATTGTTGTCGTATATTGGATATTCACTTAATCCTAATTATTAAATTTGGTTGTTGCAAGTAGTGTGAATATTAATTTTAATAATAGAACACTAATACCATTTGCAATAATAAATTGATAAATATTCAATGAAGATAAATTACCAATAGCAGCGCAATGCAGCTACTGGTGATTTAGACCGTTTGAATATGATCAATTAATTAGTTCAATGGGTATTATTTCGCAGAAGAGCTGTTAAGGGTATAACCTATTTGTGATATATAGTGATTTTGATTTTTTTGATTATAATTTGGGTTACGTTGTTCTAAGTTATTTAGGGGGCAACTTCGAAGGAAACTTAATTTTGAAAAACATTTTATTGATGTTTAAAGCAATAAATACCGATTTTTTAGTTTATAAAGCATAATGCAATACACGATACCATTAACGACTAAAGTGCCAAACAAATACATCAGACATTCTGAAATTACCATGCCAGTTGGAATTGTTAAAATTATTCTATTTTTATTAGGTGTTCTAGGAATGGAACATTCATTGGGCACACATATTAGGTCTTTGTGTAATGCAATGTACACACATACTTTACTTACACGAAAGTAATTACTCATTCAAGTCTTCGAGTGTCATCGGCCGACAACGTATGCTTTCCTGTGTCTTTTGCTTTGCTTTGCTTTTCTAAATGATACCTTAAAGTTTTTTTTGTGTTTATACACCCATAACCTACAATGTTCCCGATCATCAAAGTTAGATACAATAGGTTTTTCATCTAATACAGAAGTGGTTTTGGATTCATGATTATTTATAAAGATAAGGTGTTTAGCTTTTACTTTTTCATTCACTTGAGCTTGTAATAAGTAATCTCTGTAATTGCGCATTATCATGCCAAGGCGGTAATATGACAGCGTTCTAATTATCAGGTCTTTGGTTCCACGTAAGCGCGCGAATTCTTTCTTGATTGTAGTCTCGAAATGGTGGATGTTAGCCGGTCCCCATGCTGGAACTTCAAGTCCCATAGCATCGTTATTGATTCCAGCTACAAAGTTACCTTCAAAGTTAAACTGAGGTTTCAGTTCTTGTGAATCAGAAGGAATCAGAAGGGTCAGTGTAACTTGATATTAGATACTGATCTAAATCGGATATAAGTCACTACAACTTAATAATCAATTACATTGACCCCTTTGATCAATCTTTGTGGCAACCGTTTTGGCCATGATAATCATAGACGTATTTACATAGTTAGATTGAATTTTATCCATCAATCTTTCTTAAGTTAAATCAGTAAAATTTATCTTATATTAAAATAACTTATGAAAATTAAAAAGAACATCTCCGGCTTCAGGCACTCCTTCATGACTAGAGTGATCACGATAGCGCAATCGTCCCGCTTTCATATATGTCCTAAATTGAATTTATCGAATAGGCAGTTAAATTAACCTTGTTATATTGTTTACATTTTCCTATCATGGTTATGATTTTATGGGTTTTCTTATGAAATCATAACCATGTACATGGAATAAATTGTGCTAATTAAGGGAGTATGAAATGCCACAAAAATACGAGTTAAGGCCAGGAAAAGTCAAGCCAGGGAACCTAAAAACAAAAACACCACCTGGAAGCATCGTAATGAGACCAGTAGATATAACAACCTCGCCAGGGAAAATCGATCTCAAGAATAGTAATTTGTTTCTTAAAGCACAATTTTTAGCGACATTGGGCGGTCAGTACAACGCTTTGTGTGGTGTCTCAGAGGAGCACATTGTCAAGGTAGCCCACAACATTGATGAGAGTATTGCAACTCTTGCAATACAACGCTTGGTGAAGGCCGCCCAAATCACAGGGACGACATCAAAGGTAACACAAGGATCGTATATGAGTTACGGGAGTGATCTAGCGGTTCCTCAGGGAAACCAGCCGAGTGCCTGGACCCAGACTCGAATTGCTTCGGCCCAATGGCAAGATGATGGTCCTAAGAGTCCGTCGGATGTCACAAGTAACGGGGATATGGGCTTTGTGATTAGTGATGAGCCTGGCCTTACCGCGACGCGACTTATTCACTTTCCATACGCCTTGAGAACGCAGTTCATTCTACGTATTACCGTCGAGTTTAAAGACACATCTATGCTACCGCAGGTGGCAGATTTTCACTACAAATCATACTTTGATGTAATGAAAGATCCTTTTCCGGCAGGCTACCGTAGTGCCAAATTTATACCTTGCGGTAATAGAAATGATAAAACCCTCTCATTCAATGAGATAGATGCTCGCTATAAAAGAGACTTTATAAGGTCTGGACAACAACAGGTACAGGTACAGAAGAAAAGATGCAATAAGCATAATAGACCGCTCTTTAATGGAATTTGCATCTTGTGTCAATGGGAATAAAAAGTTAATAGCAAAAAAAGCTAAAGCATCACGCTTTCTTTGTAAAAAGTGTTTGCCTTTATTGTGAGGTGAGACCCCCTGTGGGTCTTTCTTTTGGAACCGCTGAGAGGCAATTGAAGATGCTATCTACAATGATATTGTAACCCCCGTAGCACGTGGATTTATCCACGCCTGGATCAGAAGGGTCAGTGTAACTTGATATTAGATACTGACCTAAATCGGATATAAATCACTACAACTTAATAATCAATTACATTGACCCTGAGGGATCCCCACCAATCAGAAGGGTCAGTGTAACTTGATATTAGATACTGATCTAAATCGGATATAAGTCACTACAACTTAATAATCAATTACATTGACCCCTTTGATCGAAGTATATTTACTACAACAAGGGCTGCGTTTAGCTAATCAGAGAAGTTATATTCAACTTGAATACCAATAGTCGCTGGACGGTCAACAAAACCATAGAAAGTATTGGTGCCAAAGCTGCTACCCGATAGCGGTACGTTGCCTGCGTAGGTTAAAACTTTCTCGTCCGTTAAGTTTTTACCAAATAAAGCAATGCTCCAATTTTCAGCCTCTAAAGCAATGCGAGCATCTATTTTGGTATAAGCATCAACTTCATAAAGTGGATCTAAATTAGGCTGCACATTTTGTTTGCCAGCATGGTAAAGACCTAAGTTAGCTCGGAAATATTCAAAACCTAGAAAAGAGATCGATTTAAAATAATCGAAGCCTAAAGTTCCCGTTACCTTTGGTGTGTACTGCCCTGATTTTCCCATGTAATCACATAGTTGCGTTCCACCAGGTCCTATGTCGCCATCAGGTATTTGCCGGTTATAACAGTTACCATTTTTAAAGTCGGTAAATTCATGATCCAAATAAGCAATGGCATAATTCATGGTTAATGTGCCTGAGTCATCATCCATTAACAGCCAACGTCCATCAACCTCTACACCCTGTACCACAGTCTCTTTTGCATTGCCGACATTAAAACCTAAAGTACCATCAAATTGACTGACTTGAAGATTTTCATAATTGGTACGATAAACAGCGAAATTAACTTCTAAGGTATTATCGAGTAATGACGATTTGATACCCGCTTCATAGGAGGTCGCGTCTTCATTTTCAAACTCCCAAGAGGCAGTATTATTACCTCTGGCATCAAAGCCTCCCGCTTTAAAACCTGTGGTGGCCGAGACATAGGTCATTACATCATCACTTAGTTTATATTGTAAATTCACTAGGGGCGTAAATGCTGACTCATCACGAGAGTTCGTTAAATTATGGCCTTCTGGTGATAATGGGCTTTGCTCATTTTGAATGGCAAAACCTACATCAAATAAAATCGAGGCCATAGGGTTGGTTGCTAGGTCACCTGAGCCAATGGTGCTATTGGCCAACTCTCTAATATTGATTTCTCTATGGCCATCTTTTTTCTCATCGGTGTAACGAGCGCCGAGGGTTAGTGTTAAATCGTCGGTGAAATGAATGTTACCTTGGAAAAATACCGACCACATTTCGCTATCTGAAGTGTAATTACGACCGGCACTGGTACTAGCAATAGGTGCAAGATCTGGATTTGCCAGTGGTAAAATGCTGTTTAATGGTACTTTAATTCTATCATCAAAATCAGTTTCACTGCTTTGATAATACAAACCGCCAATCCAGTCAAAGGAATCACTTAACGGAGAAACAATACGTAACTCTTGACTGACTTGTTGGTATTCTTCATTAATATCAACATTAAATACCGGCGCTGCTACATAGTCACAATCACATTCTTCGGTAAACTCGTAGCTCACTAGGCCGGTAATGGCAGTAAAGGTATAATCACCAAACATAATATTAGCGGTGAAGGTAACATTGTCCACCTCATTATGACTAAATTCAGCGTTATCGGTTTGGCGAACATAATTTAGTTCGCTGTCAGTAATACCTTCGGGATAACCAAATAACCCTAAATATTGTGAGAAAACCAAACCTGTTGCTAGATTAGGCTCGTCTTGAACAATTTCAATTTGTCGTCCTTCGCCACTAAATTCATCATGCTCTACTTTTAATAAAAAATTCATGTCATCGCTTGGCTCCCACAATAAGCTTAAGCGGTACGCTTGCTCATCACGTACCGTTTCATCTCGTGATTTGGTGGTATTGTTAATATATCCGTCTTCTTGGTAATCACGTACGGCAATACGTGCAGAGAGCGTATCGGTTAAACCACCAGATACCATACCGTTGATTTCAGTGGCGCCAAATTCGGGTTGATAGGATGCGTCAATATGGGCTTCGAAATCCTGTGTTGGCTTAGCTGAAGTCAAATTCAAAGCACCAGCAACTGAGTTTTTACCAAACATGATAGATTGCGGACCTTTTAATACTTCAACCCGCTCTAAATCAAGAAAAGGCATACGTAATAGTTGTTGGCGACCATAATAAATACCATCGATATATTGCCCAACAGACTGTTCAAAACCCTGGTTATTACCAGTACCAATGCCACGTATGTATATTTGCGTAGAAATACCCGTTTCTGTCAGGTGCAGGTTAGGGACTGCATACTGTAAATCGTCAATTTTTTCAATGCCTTTTTCTCTTAAGTCAGCGCTGCTTAACACATTTAATGATATTGGCGTTTTTTGCGCGTCTTCAGAACGCTTTTGTGCTGTGACTTGAATCACTTCTAAACCAGAACTTTTTTGTTCAGTTTTTTGTGCCTCTTCGGCGTGCAAGGCTAGCGACAGCGATGATGCCAATATACTTAATGAAAATACTCTTATTACCTTATTCATAAATCCCCCATGTTTATATTGTTGTTAAAAATTATTATTAGCCCATTAAAATATTTCTTTTGTTATGTTTTAATGGTTGAAACGTAACATATATCATGTTTCAATGATAAACAAGTCGTTTTTGATTAAATGTTAAACACGAATAAAGCCTTATTTAATAAATGATTGTGCAAAAATATCAATGTTTGGCTATAAAAATAACGAACTAACAATAATTAGATAATAATATGCAAGAAGTAGATGTAAGATATACTGCGAAAATACCAGTACAAGCTAGAAGTAAAAAACGTTTTAATGAAATTTTAAATGCAGCGGTTCAACTAGTTATTGAGTTTGGTATTGATAAGGTTAGTCCGCATCAAATTGCTAAACTTGCAGGTATACCACCCGCATCGGTATATCAATACTTTCCAAATATTGGAGTATTATTTTCGACTATGGCTGAAGTACACTTTGTTAAAGCTTTCGATATGCTTGAAGATAATATTGCAGAAAAAAATATTTCTAGTTGGCAAGATTTAACAAAAATTTTAATCGATGTTGCTTATGATTTTTATACTAAAGATAAAATAAGTGAAATTATGTTCTTAAGTGAGTTTGTTGCCCCAGGAGTTAGAGAATCAATGGCAATTCGTTTAACACGCTTAGGCGACTTGTTTGTAGAAAAATATGCCATCTTATATAAAAAATCAGAGCTTGACCCCTTATCTGAAAAAATAGCGATTTGTATTGAAGTCATGAAAGGGGTTTATATTCGTAGTTTAAGTTTGCACGGTGAAATCAGAGAAGAATATAAAACAGAAGCAGAGATTATCGTTATGGCCTATTTAGGACATTTTTTCGTCAATTTAGACCGTTAATTCACATTCAGGGGCACTGTCAACTTAACTTCTTACAACTATAGAAAGATCGATGATTGTTGAATAATTAAGCAATCACTAAGTTTTGGACACAACTGATTTGTGACCATGTATTAAATGATTCTTCCCGCAATAATCGATAAGTACTGGCTTTAGCTAAATGACGCTGATGACGAAATAGATTGTTTATTAAACCATGATTCGCTAGAAACTTTTGAGCGTGTTTAACTGACTTAAAGTTTCTCATCTGTCTTTGCTGTTGTCGTGTTTTTTGATGTGATATTTCAGCAATGTTATTCGCGTATTGCCCAGTATCATGTTTGATCTTAATGCCAATGGATCAGAAGGGTCAGTGTAACTTGATATTAGATACTGACCTAAATCGGATATAAATCACTACAACATAATAATCAATTATATTGACCCCTTTGATCCTTAATTATTTGTTAGCCATTTAATTTACGATTAAAAAACCAAAACAATCCCGCAGTAAAAGCCCCTATTATACTGAAAGCAGTTCCCTGTAATAATAAAGTTGCAAACGCATCATGACCTAGTGGTTTAAATAAAAACACAATAATAAAACCAGGTAAAGCCCCGGCCAACAAATAATATGACAGTTTTACTTTATTTAAATGTTTGAGTGTTAAGTGAAGCGGCAACCCAAAAACTAAAAGAGTAATACCAATAATAATTGTCGCTGTTGAAGATATTAATAATGCACCATCCCACCCCGCTGGTGAATGAGCAATTTTAGTTTGATAACCCAGAATAAATATAACCACAAACACTACGCTCAAAGTAAATATTAATGATTGTAATAATTTAAGCATGATGCCTCATAGTGATCTCAATACCAACTTACCAATAAGGGACTTAAAATAGTTGGCTAAAATGTGTAGCGAAGCTCAACCGGGCAAACGGTTAGCAGTCCCTCTATTGGCTTGTTGAACGAAGCCGCTAAGCGGCGGAATCATCATCATTCATACTTTAATTGAATGTGTTTATTTTATTGTTACTTTCTCATCTGTCTGTTTGCTCTGCCTAGCAACAAGCAACAAGCAACAAGCAACAGGGCAAGAGAGCACCCGTCATGCCTGGCGTTGGTTGAAACAGTTGAAAAGTAAGTTAATGGATTATCGTGGTTATATCGTTAAACTTGGCTTGTTTCAACCTGATAAAAAAATGCCTTCGAACTTTATTCAAACAAAACGAAGAGCCCATCCTGTTTTCAACACCTTAGCGCAATTGTTTTCCGCTAAGCAATTTACCTCATGTGCGAATTTTCAAACTCAGCAACAACTCGCTTTTCTCTAAATTACTGCGCTAGAAGCATAGTTTTTACACCAACAATATCATTCATCGAGCCAAACTCTTGTCATATCGTCATATTATTTAAACCTGAAACACCGTCTGTTTTATCCCCCACAGTTCCCGTCAGTATTAGCCTGACTAACTTTTGGTTACCCTTATGATGTTTTTAATGAGGAAAAAATATGACCACCATCACTAAAAAACCATCACTGGAAATGCGCTTGCGTGTGCTTATTGCCATCGATTATGCACCCGGTGATTCTATCAGGCAGCGTATTAAACACGTTGCCAGCCAACCCTTTACCGATGCTGAAACCAATATCAGTTACCAGTTTACCTGGCGAACGGTCAGCACCTGGCTTTATCGCTATAAAAAAGATGGCATTACTACGCTCGATAATAAAACTCGCCGGGATAAAAACAGTTACCGTAAAATTCAGCCCAATGAATTGGGTGAAGCAATAAATGAAGTATTACCCACGCTCGGTCGCTGTAAAAACGGCAACATACCCAAGTGTACCGTCAATTAATAAAACAAGGTTATGTACAACGCAGTCAACTCTCACAAACCTCCTTCTATCGCATGGTGCGAGAGAATGAGTTGCTTAACCTTGAGCAAAGTAAAAAGCTCAGACAGTCTTTTGCTATGCAGTTTGCCAATGAACTTTGGCAGGCTGATAGACGTGCATGGATGCACTAATGCCGTGGGTGCATGGATGCACAGGAACGGTCGATGTACGGACCCAGCATTAAACAAGCCGATGGTAAGTGGCGTAAGACCTTTCTTATTGCCTTTATTGATGATGCTAGCCGTTTGATCACTCACGGAGAATTCTTTTACGCTGATAACACCGTCAATATGTGTGATGCCTTTCGTACTGCACTGTTCAAGCGTGGCAAGCC
>JABSOI010000006.1 GCA_013216015.1 Alteromonadaceae bacterium
AGTTAGCCAACATTTGTAAAATCACAGGTGATAATTTTTTATTGCCTACTTGACAAAGCTGATTAATAGGTGACCCCTTTTTCAATTTTCAAGAACTGTAATCTAAGGTTCCAAATATCCTTTCTTTCAGTTTGTATATTTGTCATATTGCTCCAGTTTAATTTGATGTTCTAGGCAAACACATAACAGCTATATTAGCCGGTAACATTCCGTATTTCTGGTGGGAATATTCTCAGCATATCATAATAATATGAAGCTGGGGGGTCAGGTCTTAGTTTCTTGCACTTGTGCAAAATGAAAGACCTGACCCCGCGTATTAAAATCTCAGTTTTCCATCTTTGCAATCGTTTGCTACTAACACTTTGATCGAAATATAATCTAAAAACCCTAGTTATTTATCTCTCTCTATTACCAAGTAAACTTCGTTTACCCCTGCATTCTTAGACAGCTGTGAAGCCTTTGTGGTCAGATATTCATTATAAAATTTAACGGTGCGTGGCACAGTTAATTCTTGAAAATTAGGCAAGTTTATGTTCACTTAGATACGATAGCTGACATCTCAGGTATTTGATTTTCGGAATGCTCAGTGCTGATTTTTGGTGATTCAGTTTGTTTTTCTAACGGCAACTGATCCGGCATTGCTGCCGTTAACATCAGTTATAACTTTTTGACGGCTTCGAGCGGACAGCAGTCGATGCCTTAAACCAACAAAGTCCCCCAATTTAATGCATAAAAAAGGCTACCTAGTGTTGAGTTTTTTTACACTGTATCACAATGAACGTGCACTCAACGGAATATATACTTAAAAAACATAGAGGTATGTTTTTGGTGTGGTTTATGCTTAACCATATACAGTACGGTTTTACGCCAATTTTTTTTAATTGTAACAACATAGATTGGAGAATTTCAATGAATTTACGGTACATAAAAGCTAAATTATCAAAAAGCTACTTAAAGCCTCTTATGCTGACAGCAATGATCCTGCCAATGACAGCACAGGCAGAACTGATCACAAACGGTGATTTTTCTGCTGGAGGAACTAACTGGACCATCACTGGCGGCTGTCACGATGCAGCTTATATGATTAGCGGTGGTGCAGCAGTAGGAAATCCGGGACCTTCGTTGTTATTGAACTCCTGTGGCGAGATTAACTCTGACCCTCTAGCGCAACAGACCGTATCAGGTCTCACCATTGGCGCACTCTATGAACTTAGTTGGGATTATAGGTTTGACCATGGCGGCGGTGGCGGAGCGGGTACAAGTTTTGGTGTATTCCTCGACGGCGCGGTATTAGATCTCTCCGAGCACTTTACATCCAGCTTCGTTAATCGCTCATTGAGTTTTATGGCAACTAGCACAACCCATGTATTGGGGTTTGCTGCTGAACTGGATGCCCGTACCTTAGGAGTTAGCGTGAGATCGGATCGTTCCTATTATCTGGACAATGTTAGTTTAACTGGCGCAGCGCCGGTACCAGAACCATCGACACTTGCTATTTTCGCATTAGGAATAATGGGTTTAGCATCGCGTCGTTTTAAGAAACAAGCTTAACCTAGTTTCACAATCTAAATATTTTCTATAAAAAAATAAGCATCTGCCAGTTTGGTGGGGGCTTTTTTTATTTCTACCAATGGCTGCTCTTGGCACAAAGTGACTGAAAAATCCGCCCATGATTTACCCTTGCTAAGGTCAGCAATGTGCTCACAGTTGCCGTTATGATGTGAAAATTAAATGGTGGTTTTATAGCAATTTTTAGAGTTTAAAATTATTCCAACCATGTCAGCTTTTGGCTATCAGTTGACCTAAAGAATAGCCAGTAGCTAACGTCAGCAAAGCGAACTTTGCTGACCTTAGTGCTCAACAATTTTTTTATCAAGCTTATTGTGAACGTGGCAATTTTCAACGTAGTTTAGATAAGAAAATATATCACAAAAATTAAAAATCTAACAAACTCAATTTTGACTGCCTAAGTCGCTTAGGGGCGTTAGCGAGCTATAACAAGCGTTGTTTTTACCACTAAGAATACAAAAAGACTCAACGTTGAAACGGAGGTTCGAATTAGGGGTTAATTAACTAACGCCCCGATCTGTCACTAACTTCTCGCGCATCCATTGGTATCATTAGTTAATAGCCTAAAAATAGATTTTAAATCAGCAAGCAATAATTCAGTAAGCATTTGAATATAAGATAAATTTTCTCTATTCTAAAATTCATATCTTCCAATAAAACTAAGGTGTTGCCTTCCTCTAGGGGTAATCGACTGATCTTCTTTACCTTTTCTTGACCTGTATTATCCAAAATAGTAGTTTCTACATATCTCATAAAACGACCGTTTTATAAGACTAAATTTTTAATGTGTCTCATACCTTTAAGTTCTGGAATTATTTGTCTTATTTACCCATCTCATTTATCATACTCTCAATAAGTCATAAAAGCAGTGAAATATGAGAATATGAGAATATGAGTAAGAAAATTGGTTATGCCAGGGTGTCGACAATTCAGCAAGACCTCAATTTACAAATTGATGCTTTATTAAAGGAAGGGTGTGAACGATCTTTAATATTCACCGATCAGGTTTCCGGTGCAAAATCATCTCGGCCTGGTTTAGATAAATGTCTGGAAATTTTGTCTCCGGGTGACCAATTGATAGTTTGGCGGCTCGACAGACTTGGCCGTTCCATGTCTCATCTTATAAATTTGATTGAATCCCTGATTGAAAAGAAGATTGGTTTCAAATCTATCCAAGACGGGGCAATAGATACAACTACTGCTTCAGGTGAACTGATGTTTAATATTTTCAGTGCACTTTCTCAGTTTGAAAGACGGTTAATACAAGAACGCACAAACGCTGGGTTGGCAGCGGCAAGAGCAAGAGGCCGAAATGGTGGTCGCCCTAAAACGGGTATCAACAATCCAAAAGTTCAGATGGCAAAGCAGATGCACTTGAATAACTCCCTGTCAGTAGAATCTATCTGTGAATCACTTGCAATATCCCGTGCAACTTTCTATCGATATTTGGCTATGGAAAGCTAAACTTCAATTATGAAATTAACAAGAAACATAAAACCTATAGTGTTCAATTGGTTATTTAATAACAGGTAAAGTATACAAGAATAGATGTTTCGCTTGAAAGTCCCATTATATAAGGGCTGTAAAGAAGTCTATCGACAAACCGTTCTTTTATTTAATCGACCCTTAAAAGCAAAGGTATACGGCTTGGTCAGCCTCCAAAAGTCACCAAAAGTAAACGAGAAGAAATAAAAAATCGTGCTGTTCAGGGCGAAAAAATACCAGTGTTAGCGGCTGAATATGGGGTTTCAAGAGGGACTATTTATAACTATATTAAGTAGTTTTCATATTTATGATTACTAATGCTTTGAAATTTTATTCAAAGGACTTCTCTGTTCGCTTTGCTGACGTTAGCTACTGGCTATTCTTTAGGTCAACTGATAGCCAAAAGGTGATTTTATTTTCACTCCCTCTAAAAATAACTGTATATAATCACATGTTGAACGATAATCCTGATTTAGTCCATAAATACAGAATAGATCAATATTTACGGGGGAAAGCCGGATTGAAATAACAATAACTTGTTGATGATAAGGTAATTTAACGATAATATTATTAAATATTAATCACAGACCTTATTCAATTAGCCAAAAAAGGCGGATTGTATCAGTCTAATAAGCTGTTAGGCATATTTAGGAGTTTGGCATTTGTATCCCGAAGAAATTCAAAAATATATTATAGGGTTATTCGAACGCAGAAACAAAGGTACTCTGATACAACAGGTAGAATTTAAAGAGTGTGAGTGGAAGCCTGCATTCAATGAATGCCATAATAATGTAGATTTTTGGTGTAGAGTTAACCCTGAATACAAACCAGTTAGAGGTTGGCTTTTTTATGCATTTGATTATGAACTTAATTTCGTTTGGTTTCAGTCGCATTCTGTAATGCTTACACCTGAAAATACTCTTGTTGATATTACTCCAGATAATGCATTAGATTCGTATCCATTTATAATTGCAACGGAGTCAGAAGATGATTTTTTTGCTAAAAGTGAATATTTAATACGTGGAAATTTAGTTCACTTCTATAAATAAAAATACCTAACAAGGGTTTTCAAGACGGACAAATTACAGTTGGCTTTTTGTTCGTACCTCACTTATTTTAGCCAACTGCAATTTGCCGCTTAAAACGGCGTTAGCATTATTACCTATGACAAAAAAACACATATTACTTACCATAGCTTCTGCATGTTCATTATTTTTATGTAGCATTGCTGAATTTTATTTCTTAGACGAACCTAATGGTACTTTCTTTGCGCGTTCAGGAGCTTTAATTGTTATTCTAGGTACGTTAATTAATTTTTTCGATTTTGGCACTCTTGATTCAAAGGAATACCTTTCAGATGAAGAGTATTCGAATATTCAGAAACACATTGAAAACAGAAACGGAGAAAAGGCGTTTCAAATTCATTGGAAATTAGAACAAGACTTTAGAGATAATCTTATAAAATTTCAAGGTTATGTATTTATACTGGGTACACTGATTTGGGGTTTTGGTGATTTATTTTTTTGTACAGTGTTAAGTTACACATAATGCTAATCTGGTAGCCGGAGGTATCTAACCTCCAGCCCCCACACCACCCTGAATGCGTTCCGCACAGGGTATGTCGATAAAAAACCTAATCCGAATCAACGTTACAAGCTAAATGCTTTATGTCCGCAATGTGGTAGTTACTCCTCTTCTATATGAGCTCTTAAATAATTTAGATACGCAGAAAAACAAATGATTAGTCAGTGAATCACACTTATTTTTTTTAGATGCGTTAATGGTTCATTCCCTAGTTAAACCCAAAAACCGTCGATAATATCGTTTATCGCCGGTTTTAATTGGGGTATTATGATGACCGGTGATTAATAAAGCACCTCGTGCATTTTGTACAAAACAGAATGCGTTACCCTCCAATGAATTCACCGTCTATACGTCTTTGCTTTCTGGCCTCCTTCATGACATCACTTAAAAACACTTCGATGGTTTTATTTTGAAGTTTTGCTTCGTTAGTGATCTCCAGTAAAAGAACATTCGGCAATTTTAAAGTTTTCATCTTGTTTATTTTTCTATACTTGCCCTGCCGCATATTTGAGTTCAATCTTTTCTGCCCCGTTTCCGATAACCAGGTATATACCCAAGTGGTCAATTCATCAGGATCAGTGGTTGTATATTCGTAGGGGTTGGGTTTTCCATGGAAAGGAACCGTGCAATATTTATAGGTTGAAATATTTTCATATGCTAGTTTTGCATGTCCTTCATAGTCGTAATCGTCCTCATTCAAAATATCTTTAATGCAAAGTGTATCAATCATTTTATCGATATAGGCATGAACAAGATGAACATCATCAAAGCTGTATTTTTTCTTAGGTCGTGCCATGTTAAAACCCTCTTTGCTTAGTAAGTGTTACAGGGTAACACAATAGTGTTTTGCTGTAAAAGTTACCCTCTAACTTAGTGGGTTGTGTCATTGATGAATAAATGGCAGTTAGTATTTATACTCAAAATAAAGTTCATACTGACTCTATATTAGATAACTTATGCTGAAGGTGGGTACTTCTATTTATTATTTTTGTTATGCGTATAGTTATAAGGATGTATAACATAATGTAATACAATTGTTATTGGGCCTACGTGTAAATGTATAATGTAATGTAATACATTTTTATTGTTTTTTACTTATTAATGTATTACAATTTGTAATACATAACTTAACTGTAGGGTATTGTTCTAGATGAAAATCATTTCAATTATAAATCAAAAAGGTGGCGTGGGTAAAACAACAACAGCAATAAACTTATCAGCTCAGCTAGCTAAAACATATAAAAAGAAAGTGTTAGTTATCGATTTAGATCCTCAAGCAAATTTAACTATTGTGTTAAGTGGTGGTCAATTCGAGTTTAACAGCACTATTGCTAATGTATTTGATACGCCAAAAACTCATTCTCTGATTAAATCTATCATTCCTGCTAAAACAGGAGAAAGTGGAGTAATAGAAAATTTATTTTTTTGTCCATCAGATATACATTTAAGTAAAGTTATCGAGCAATCACTTACTAAATTTCAGCGTGAACAAATTTTGCTTAAACAACTTGAACCATTAAAAAATGACTTTGATATTGTCATTCTTGATTGTCCCCCAAATATGTCGCTCACGAGTGTAAATGCAATGGTAGCCAGCAGTTTCTTTTTAATACCTATTGATGGAGGTTCATTCTCCCTTAACGGTCTTGCAGATCTTCTTGATGCATTAGAAGAAGTAAAAGAAAATGAAGAGCTAAATTATGCAGTGTTTCGTAATGAATATGCATTATCAAACAGGCTTATTAATAACTATATTGATAGTGAACTAGCAGATATAGATGGAACGTACTTGAAAACAAAAATACGCCGTAGTGAAGCTATTGGGCAAGCAAGCGTCACAACTCAGCCATTACTGTCTTATCAAAAAACATCTAACGCTATTAATGATTACAAAGACCTTGCAAAAGAAGTCTTAGAATTAATAAATGTATAACAAGGTGCTATACAAATAATGAATAAACTATCGACTAAGTCTGCACTAAGCAGAAGAAATAAAGAAAAAAAAGAAAAAATAACTACTGTTTCAAGTAGAAGAAATACCACAACAGGTACTTCACCAATACCCATAAGATTGTCACCTAATGACAAAGCAAATATTGATATATGGCTTAATGAATTAAGTGATCTAGCAGGAAAAAGAATATCGTTAGCAAAACTTATTAGAGGATTAGTTCACATTAAAAATAAAATAAATAATGATAAATTATTAGACGCAATTAAAGATTCAAGCTAAATATGAAGACTCAAATTCATTTTTTAGAAGTTGGGGTTCGAGCACCAATGAATATGCTGCACCGCATATTAGTACTAGTGAGTCTCTGCTCCGATAACATTAGAATGTTTCCCGCTAGCGCTCCCCCCCTATAAACCCCACATTTTAAATGTGAGTAAATAAAAACACATAAATAACAATAGATTAAGTGTATCCATATGGCGGTGTAGTTTAATCGGGTAAAAAGCTTATTTAGTTAGTTTAATAATAATTTCTGGCTACGTTCTTCAATAAGTAAATACCTTTCTTTTATTCCCATATTAGATTCTTTTGTCACAATTTGACCTTTTAAATAACCTATATCAATAAGTTTTTTAATTGCGTTAGTTATTGTTCTATTTTGTTCTTTAATTATCGGTGTAGTCAAGAGCATACGTTCTCGTAAGCGTTTAAAAGATATAGGGAAAGGGTTTTGTGGTAAAGCTGATATAAATAAATACAGACATTGTGCAGCTTCCATACGCGGCAATTTATTTATCGCTTCTAATTTCAATAAAACAACATGGTCTATCTGATAGAGTTCCCATAAGCTAGCATCAGGTACAATATGTATTGAGTCTTTGCTCATATCAAATGAAGCACTTGATATGAGCCCCCCAATATGGGATTTATCTATATCATATTTTGAAAATTTAATAGTCTGACTACGTAATCTTACTAAAGAATTTTCTATACGTTTTCTTAATTTTGTATCCAATTGTTTGCTTTTAAATCCACATAATTTAGCAAACTCTGTAAATTTGAACGCTATTCCTTTGTCATAATATCCATGAGCATTGAAAGCTCTAATAATACCGCACCAGACCCTAAAATCAGTTTCAATATTAAGTTTTAACCCAATAATACTAATGTCAGTAAATCCTTCGCGTTTACAAATTTCAAGGGTTCTAAATTCCTCTGAAACATCAATTCCCCGAGATGTTTTTACATTTTCAGCGGCATTTCTAACCGTTGGAGTAAATAAACCAAGTCGTAAAATCGCTAACGATTGCGCTGTGGTTAAACTGTTAACGTTTATTTGTTCAGTTAATGGCGTACCAGTCTCTAATAGCTGTAATTGCTGAGTTTCCATGATTATTTACTTACCAACAAAGAAAAAGAATTGTTCCTGCTTAGGCTACACCAGATAACCTGATTAGACTACACCTTTTCCCGTTTAAACTACACTGGTTGCCTGATTAGACTACACCCTTTCCCGTTTAAACTACACTAGTTGCCTGATTAGACTACACCACAACTTAAATAAATGCTACTTTTCTATTTAAATATCAAAATGTTATCTTTATATTTTTTTTATAGGATCTCTTAGGATCTTTATTTTGGTTCTATTAGGAACTATATAGGATCTATTATTGGATCTAGCCTGTGAATAACTAGAATAACTTTTAAAAACAGATAAAAACGCACTCAAAAAAGTTAAGATCATACCCCTCTCAGGGGGTTCCCCCCTGCCGGCCCTTCCCTCGCTTCGCTCTTTCCGGCACACCCCCAAAAATGCCTCGCCATTTCCTAGCTTCGCTAGGGGCGAGATCAACCCCCTCCGCCCCCTTCCAGGGGGAACCTCTTGCAAGCAAGAGTCCGAGTCTTTGGCAAGCTCCAAAGTCTTTACAATAATTTCAGCCCTTTTTTAACAAAAATCAAAAGAAGTTTTGCAGGACGGAGAAATTTATTTTTATTTAATGTGATAGGATCTAAAAATCAAAGTTTAATGATCCCATTTCGACAGTACCCAATATTTTTGATCGTTAAACAATTAGCAACTTAAGTGATCCGCTTCGCTCAGAGAGCCACTGACAAACAAATCATTTATATCTACGATGTGACCTAGCATTCGCTGATATTTATTAGATCACATTTCGTATTATACGTGGCTGAAACCAAAGAAAAACAAACCTGAGGCTAACTAGATAATTTAAAATATTTAGGCGATATTTATTTTTTTGATTTTGAAAAAAGAAGTTTGGTAGGAAAGGATCGAAAAAACGGATCGGTATTTTGGTTCTGATCCTTTTTCGATCATCATTTAAAAACTAGCTCTTGGGCTATAAGTTCAACTGAACCAAAAACCTTGTTGCGGGAAATCACACCCGTTTTCATAAAGACCATAAATTTGTCCACATTAAACTATAAATTTAAGATCAGTACGTTATACGTGTAATTTGTTGTCACATTTCTGTTGGGATCCGTGCCAATTTAAAAATTTAATATTTATTCAAGAAAAAATATCAAACATAAGCATACTTTATAGCCACGCTAGCCACTGAGAAGCGCTAATATCGATTTGTTTTGACTCATGTGGCGATGATGACCACATAGCGTTTAGGCGTCTTACAGGGCGTCATATGGAGTTTTTTCACTGCCAAACAGTTTTTTGATTTATTTAAGCCATTATAGCTTATAAACATTACCCTCTAACGAATATTTTTAAGTTACAGGGGTAAACCGGTTCGGGTTGGGGTCTAAGGTGCAACGGAACAGAAAACCATGTTAGGAGATAATTCCACATGCGGAGCAGGTTAGGATATGTTTGCTGAGCCAAGAGAAGATAAATAATTAACGGAATGGGTGAATAAGTGTAAACGGATCTGTTCGAACCTTTTCAGAGCTTGTGGATGCAAATGATTCTTAATCTTTTTAACCATTTAGCTAATAATTTAATTTTATCCCTTTTGTTTGTTTTGGGTACATCTTTTGTTTATTTTTTGATACGATGACTT